>JAIEPH010000049.1 GCA_019749805.1 Mycobacteriaceae bacterium
CTGCATGAACGTATTGCCGGTCGGTGGCGGAGGTGGCGGCGCCGGCGTCGGCTCCGGTTGCGCCTGCGCGATCGAAGGCAGTGTGAGCGCCACCGCGGTCGCACCGGTCACCGCCGCGATCATCAGCGACTTTGAGAGGCCCTTGCGGGGTTCGCGTAACGCGTCTCGCTCATCCATGGGGAAGAAAATACCGTGTTACCGCCGTGACGCAAGTGCGAGTTGCTCCAAATGTGCTCAATTGTGACATTGCTGTAAGCTTCTAAACCGCAGCTAGACAGCATTTTATAGATTGCTGCTCCGGCTAGGCCCCACGTATGGCGCGGGGCGCTCACGGCGGTGGTGACGGCTCTCACAGACAATCCAGTTGGTAATTCGCACGGGCGAGCCGCGTCGTTACGGGCTCGGGAGAAGCGTGACCTCCTGCGCCTTGACCGAGAAATAGACGCGCTCCCCCGGCGCGAGCCGCAGCTCGACGGCCGAATCGGCGGTGACGTCGGCGGCCAGTCCCGGTGCGCCGTCCGGCTGTTCCTCGGCGCGGACGCGGATCGCGGGCCCACGGCTGTCCAACTCGGCGACAGTCACCGCCACGGTGTTGCGCGGGCTGCCGTGCGGCTTGTCGCGATACACGGCGACCGCGGCCGGCGAGAACAACGCCACCGCCGACTGCCCGGCGACGCTGTCGGGTTCGGCGACGCCATGCCAGGCAACCCCCCACGGCGTCATCAACACCCCCTGCGGGCCCGCGACGCCCGCCACCAGGTTGACGCCGGCGAGGCGTGCGCCAAACTTGCTGCGCGGTGCAGTCAAAACCGCTGCGGTGGAACCCTTTTCGACCACTCTGCCCTCCTCGAGGACAAGAACCTTGTCGGCGAGGGTGAGGACGTCGACCAGGTCGTGGGTGATCAGGACCGCAGATCGGCCGTCGCGCACGAGAACACGGCCCAGCAGTTTGCGCATCGCGGCGGCCGCTGAAACGTCCAGACCGGCCAATGGTTCGTCGAGCAGCAGCACATCCGGATCGGCGGCCAGCGCGCGAGCCAACGCGATGCGCTGCGCCTGCCCGCCCGACAGCTGCCGGAGCATACGATCGGCGAGGTCGGAGGCCCCGACCTCGTCCAACCAGCGCATCGCATCCGCCCGTGAGCTGCGTGGTGAGAAGGCGACGTTGGCGACCACGCTCAGATGCGGGAACAGCAGCGCATCCTGCATCAGCAGCCCGACCTGGCGGTCGTGGGTGGCGACATGCGTGCCCGTGGCCGTATCAGTCAGCACCCGATCGCCGACGCGGACGACGCCGTGGTCGGGCCGTATCAGACCCGCGATCACATGAAGCGCCGTCGACTTACCCGCGCCGTTCGGACCGAGTACGGCGAGAACCTCGCCGGCGTCCACCATGAATTCGATATCCACACCGCGGTTCTCGACAACCGCGCGCACACTGACGTCCGTCACGCTGATTCACCACGCATTGGCGCCGCCGGCCCGCAACCGCTTGCTACCGAGCCCGATGACCACAACGGCAGCGACCACGACGAGGAGCAGAGACAGCGCGACCGCCGCGTCCGCGTCGCTCTCCCGCTGTAGGTAGATCTCCAGCGGGAGGGTGCGGGTGACGCCCTCGCGCGAACCGGCGAACGTGAGCGTGGCGCCGAATTCGCCCAACGATCGCGCGAATGCCAGTACTGCGCCGGACACCAGGCCTGGGGCCAGCAGCGGAAGGGACACCCGCCACCAGACAGCGGTGGGCCGGGCGCCGAGGGTCGCGGCGACGACCTCGTAGTCGGTCCCCGCGGTACGGGCCGCGCCTTCCAGCGCGATGACGAGGAACGGCAGCGACACGAATGTCTGCGCCAGCACGACCGCTGTCGTGGTGAAGGCGATCTGGATACCCGCTGCGTCCAGGTACTGCCCGATCAGCCCGAGCCGGCCGTATGCGTACAGCAGCGCGAGGCCCCCGACCACCGGTGGAAGCACCAGCGGGAGCAGGATCAGCGGCCGCGTCATCCGTACCATCCGGGCCTCGCTTCGGGCGAACACCAGAGCCATCGGCACACCCAGGATCAGGCACAACACGGTGCTGGCGGTCGCGGTACGCAAACTCAGCTCGAGCGCGGACACCGACGCCGGACTGGTGATCAGAGACCAGAATCGCGCCCAGTCGACCTTCGCGGCCACCGCGACGACAGGAACCGCGACGAACAGAGCCCCGAGCGCAGCCGGGACGTAGATCCACCGAGGGAGGACGGCCGACGGGTTCACGGCAAGGCGCGAACTGGGGAAATCGCGCTGGACTTCGAGGTGGTCACCGCCGCGACGGGCTTCACAGATCACGACCCTATGGCACTTCGGCGGCGATGTGGTGCCGTGTGCGCGTGCCGCGTTTCTTCCTATAGCTACTGTCCAGTAACATTTCGTGCACGGGCTGGGGTTCAGCGTCGAACACAGAGGAGGTCCTTGCGATGGACGTGCTTGTCACCGGAGGCGACACCGACCTAGGACGCACGATCGCGGAGAACTTTCGCAACGCGGGGCATCAGGTCGTGATCGCAGGCGCACGCCGCGACGAACTGGACGTCGCCGCCAAAGAACTCGAAGTCGACGCCATCGTGTTCGACAACACCGATGCGGCGAACCTGGAGACGGCGCGGGACCAATTCCCGCACCACCTCGACACCATCGTCAATGTGCCCGCGCCAAGCTGGCAGGCCGGCGATCCGCGGACGTACTCCCTCTCCGATCTGGCGACGGCGTGGCGCAATGCGCTCGACTCGACAATTCTTTCCGCCGTCCTCACCGTGCAGATTCTGGGTGACCACCTGCGGTCGGGGGGTTCGATCATCACCGTCGTACCCGAGCACCCGGCCGAGGGCAGTGCCGAGGCCGCCATCAAGGCCGCGGTGTCCGACTGGACGGCGGGGCAGGCTCAGCACTTCGGCATCCGCGGCATCACTGTGAACGCGGTCGCGGCGGGCCGGAATGCCGAACCCGGCTACGACGGTCTCTCGCACTCGCCACTTTCGGTGGCCGAGGAGATCAGCCGGCTCGCATTGTTCCTGACAACGCCGGCCGCCCGGCACATCACCGGTCAGACGATGCACGTCAGTCACGGTGCGCTGGCGAACTTCGGCTGAAATTCCTTCGTTCGCCGATAGCTAAAGCGGGGTGACCGCTCCGGTTAGTTGTGGTTACGTGAAGGAGTGACCATCAAACTCGGACTCCAGATCCCCAACTTCTCCTACGGCACCGGCGTCACCGAACTTTTCCCCACCGTCATCGCGCAGGCTCAGGAAGCCGAAGCCGCAGGCTTCGACTCCGTCTTCGTGATGGACCACTTCTATCAACTGCCCGGCCTCGGAACGCCCGACCAGCCGATGCTCGAGGCGTACACCGCCCTCGGCGCGCTGGCCACCGCGACCGAACGCGTACAGCTCGGAACGTTGGTGACCGGCAACACCTACCGCAACCCCACACTGCTGGCCAAGGCGATCACGACGCTCGACGTCATCAGCCAGGGCCGGGCGATCCTGGGCATCGGCACCGGCTGGTTCGAGCTCGAGCACGACTCACTCGGCTACGAGTTCGGGACGTTCACCGACCGCTTCAACAAGCTCGGCGAGGCGCTGGAGATCATCCTGCCGATGCTCGAGGGCGAGCGGCCCACGGTGAACGGGAAGTACTACCGCACCGTCGAGGCCATGGCCGAACCCCGCTTCCGCGACCACATCCCACTGATGATCGGTGGCAGCGGCGAGAAGAAGACGATCCCGCTGGCAGCCAAGCACTTCGACCACTTGAACATCATCGCGGGATTCGACGAGTTGCCCCGCAAGCTGGCGGTGGTCAAGGAGCGTTGCGAAGAGATCGGCCGTGATCCGGCGACGCTCGAGACGAGCATGCTGGTCATCGCGCTCATCGGCGACGGCATCACCGAGGACCTGATTCCCGACGACTTCAAGCAGCAGGCGGTGTACGGCACCGCCGATCAGGTCGCCGACCAGATCAAGACCAAGGTGTTCGACGCGGGTGTCACCGGCGTGATCCTCAGCCCGGTGACGAGCCTCGACGGCTACCACCCCGGCCACGTCACCGCCGTCGGCGAGGCGTTGAAACCGGTTCTCGCCGGGTGATTCCCCGCGCTGACGTGGGAAATAACACAGCCAAACCGTGCGTCTATCGGAGGTTCGGGCGACTACCGTAGTGGGTAGAAATAGCACGTGAAGCACCGTCGAGGAGCCCGACAATGAGCCATCCCGGAGCCACTGCAACCGATAGGCACAAGGTCGTCATCATCGGTTCAGGGTTCGGCGGGCTGACCGCTGCCAAAGCGCTCAGGCGTGCCGACGTCGACGTGAAGATGATCGCCAAGACCACTCACCACCTTTTCCAGCCGCTGCTGTACCAGGTGGCGACCGGCATCATCTCCTCGGGTGAAATCGCTCCCCCGACCCGGATGATCCTGCGCAACCAGAAGAACGCGCAGGTACTGCTGGGCAACGTGACGCACATCGATCTGGCGAATCAGACCGTCAGATCGGAGCTGCTCGGGCACACCTACGTCACGCCGTACGACTCACTGATCGTCGCTGCGGGCGCGGGCCAGTCCTACTTCGGCAACGACCATTTCGCGGAATGGGCGCCGGGCATGAAGTCGATCGACGATGCACTGGAGTTGCGTGCCCGCATCCTCGGCGCGTTCGAGCAAGCCGAGCGATCCAGCGACCCCGCCCGCCGCGAGAAGCTGCTGACCTTCACCGTCGTCGGTGCCGGTCCGACCGGAGTCGAAATGGCCGGGCAGATCGCTGAACTCGCCGACCACACCCTCAAGGGCGCGTTCCGGCACATCGATTCGACGACTGCCCGGGTGATCCTGCTCGACGCCGCACCCGCCGTGCTGCCCCCGATGGGCGAGAAGCTCGGCAACAAGGCCAAGGCACGCCTGGAGAAGATGGGCGTCGAGATCCAGCTCGGGGCAATGGTCACCGACGTCGACCGCAACGGCATCACGGTCAAGGATCCCGACGGCAAGTTCCGTCGCATCGACTGCGCGACCAAGGTGTGGTCGGCGGGCGTTTCGGCGAGCCCGCTCGGCCGCGACATCGCTGATCAGTCGGACGCCGAGGTCGATCGCGCGGGACGGCTGAAGGTGCTCCCCGACCTGACCGTTCCCGGTCATCCGAACGTGTTCGTGGTCGGCGACATGGCCGCCGTCGAAGGCGTTCCCGGTATGGCTCAGGGAGCCATCCAGGGCGGCAGGTATGCCGCCAAAGCGATCAAATCCGAGCTCAAGGGCGCCAATCCCGCTGAGCGCGAACCCTTCCAGTACTTCGACAAGGGTTCGATGGCCACGGTGTCGCGCTTCTCCGCGGTGGCGAAGATCGGCCCGGTCGAGTTCGGCGGCTTCATCGCCTGGCTGGCTTGGCTGGTGCTGCACCTGGTGTATCTGGTCGGATTCCGGCGCAAGATCACCACGCTGCTGATGTGGACGGTGACGTTCCTGTCGAAGAAGCGCGGCAACCTCACGATCACCGAGCAGCAGGCGTACGCCCGCACCAGAATCGAAGAGCTCGAGGAGATCGCGGCGTTGGTGCAGGATCCGGAAGAGAGAGCCGCGGTCTAGAGCCGCTCGCCCTGCCAGGTCGACAGGCAGCCGCCACGCGCCAGCGCGAGCGTCATGCCCGCGGTGTCGACTTCCGTTTGTGGGTAGTGCAATTCGCTGATGCAAGCCATCGGCGCGGCCAACTCGTCGTCGGCCACCGCACCGCGACCCAGCTCGATGCGATGCCGCAGTAGCGCTGTCCCGTCGACGTCGGCGTGTAGCGATCCGGACCAGAAGCCCTGCCGTTCATCCGTTCTCCCGATCTGGATTCGCTCGCGCAGCTTGACTCGGCCGGATCCTTCGACGGCCAGCCGTGTCGACGTGATATGCCTTGAAGCGCCCGCAACGACGGTCGGTTGCGGGTCCAGATCGAGCTCGCCGGCGACCTCGAGAAGCCAATTCGCGTGTGACTCATGGGTGGTTGGTCCGGGCAGCGTCATCGTCGCCGCGGCGGTGCGCACCCGGAGCAGCGCGCCCGGTTCCACCACGATGCGCACACATATGGAGTCTCCGCCGAGCGGGGTGGCCGCCGCCGACACCAGGTGCACGGTGTCGGGTTCGGTCTCCCGGGCCGCGATACCGCCGCTGGATTCGATGCGTGGCCGGCGGCCGCGATGCGCGACGACGAGCACGTCGGATCGCATCAGACCGCGACCTTCAGCTGCTCGCGTACCCACGTGAGTACAGCGGTCGCGGCCGGGTCTTCGGTCAGCGAGATCAACACCGCCGGACGGTCACCGCGCACGGTGGCCGCGTCGCGGCGCATCACCTCGAGGTCGGCCCCGACGAGCGGCGCCAGATCGGTCTTGTTGACCACCAACAGATCCGAGTAGGTGACGCCCGGGCCGCCCTTGCGGGGCACCTTGTCGCCGCCGGCGACATCGATGACGAAGATCTGTGCGTCCACCAGCCCGGACGAGAAGGTGGCCGTCAGGTTGTCGCCACCGGATTCCACCAGGATCAGGTCGAGCCGATCGTTGCCCGCGATGAGATCGTCGATCGCGTCGAGGTTGGCGGTGATGTCGTCGCGGATCGCGGTGTGGGGGCAGCCGCCGGTCTGCACCGCGGCGATGCGGCCATCGGGCAGGACGGCGTGACGGCGCAGGAAGTCGGCGTCTTCTGTGGTGTAGATGTCGTTGGTGAGCACGGCCAACGACAGCTCGTCACGCAGTTGTCTGCACAACGCGGCGACCAACGCCGTCTTACCCGAGCCGACGGGCCCGCCGATGCCGATGCGCAACGGCTCCCCCGGTGTCCGCGGGCGTTTGGGTCGGTCGGTGTGACCGTGTGGCTGGCCGTCGAGGAAATGCGGTGGCAGGGGCGGCATGGGGCGAACTCTCCTTCATGATGCGAACAGGGGTCGCTCGCGTTGGCTGTGCCTCTGGGCCAGCACGTCGAGCAGCGGATCGGACAGGTCGGCCAACTCCTTGCAGGCCGTCGCGGAGGTTTGGTCGCACAACGCGGCCAGCTCGAAGGTCAGCGCCGCGACGTCACCTGGGTCCAGCGCCAGGAGTCGTTGGGCGGCCGTAGCCGTTCCGGTCATCGTCGTGTAGACGACCGTCAGCGCGGTCTGTTGGGGCTCGAGTCCGCTGGCGACGCCGACGGCACCGGCCACGGTGGCGAGGTGCGGCGCGGCACCCAGCGATTCCCAGTCTTCGGCCGGCCAGACCCGTCGGGCGAGCCGCAGCAGACCGCGCCCTTGCGCGCGGGATGCCTGACGCGCGGCGGGGGCCGGTGTGCGGGCGTCGATCTCGGCGTCCGCGCCGGCGACCGGCAGGCTCCCACTGTGCACGGCCGCGGCCACCGATGCGGTCACCAACCCGGTGGTGCGGATTCGCCGCAGCAGGAAGGCCCGCAGCGTGACGAGGTCGCGGACCAGACCCTCGGTGACGGCCTCCTCGACACCTCCGGAGTGCACGTGACCGCCGGTCGGCAGCCGCGAGTCCGACAGTGTCAGCAGCATCGCCAGGTTCATCGAATCAACCTGTCAGAACAGGAAATAGCGTTGCGCCATGGGCAACTCGACGGCGGGGTCCTCCTGCCACACGTCGCCGTCGATACGGACCGTGAAGGTGTCGGGGTCGACGTCGATTTCAGGCAGCGCGTCGTTGAACGGCATGTCGACCTTGCCGACATTGCGGACATCCTTGACCGCGACGAGCCTGCGGTTGACGGCGAGCCGGTCGGCAAGCCCGTCATCGACGGCCTGAGAGGATACGAAATGCACCGAGGTCGCCGATGCCGCGGCCGGAAGCGCACCAAACATCGGTCGCGGCAGTACGGGCTGCGGTGTGGGGATCGATGCGTTCGCGTCACCCATTGCGGCCCAGGCGATCATCCCGCCCTTGAGCACCGCGTGCGGGCGCACACCGAAGAACGCGGGCTCCCACAGCACGAGGTCGGCGAGCTTACCCACTTCCACCGAGCCGATCTCATGGTCGAGGCCGTGCGCGATAGCCGGACAGATCGTGTATTTCGCGACGTACCGGCGGGCGCGGTTGTTGTCGGATTGGTGGACGCCGGACTTGTCCCCCGCCAATGCACCCCGGCGTCGCTTCATCACGTGTGCGGTCTGCCAGGTGCGGATCACCACTTCGCCGATGCGGCCCATCGCCTGGGAGTCACTGCCGATCATCGAGATCGCCCCGATGTCGTGCAGCAGATCCTCGGCAGCCATCGTCGACGGCCGGATGCGGCTTTCGGCGAATGCGAGATCCTCTGGCACCGAGGGGTTGAGGTGATGGCACACCATCAACATGTCGAGGTGCTCATCGAGGGTGTTGACGGTGTGCGGACGTGTGGGATTGGTCGAACTCGGCAGTACGTACGGTTCGGCGGCGACGCGGATGATGTCCGGCGCGTGCCCGCCGCCTGCGCCCTCGGTGTGGTAGGCGTGAATCGCCCGACCGTTGATCGCGCCGATCGTGTCCTCGACGAAGCCCGCCTCGTTGAGCGTGTCCGAGTGCAGGGCAACCTGCACGCCGGACGCATCGGCGACGGAAAGGCAGGCGTCGATCGCCGCGGGGGTCGACCCCCAATCTTCATGCAGCTTGAAACCCGAAGCGCCACCGCGCAATTGCTCCCACATCGATTCGGCGCTGACGGTATTACCCTTGCCGAGCAGCGCGATGTTCATCGGCCAGGAGTCCAGCGCCTCCAGCATGCGGCCCAGATGCCAGGCTCCCGGTGTCACGGTGGTGGCCTTGCTGCCCTCCGCGGGTCCGGTACCGCCGCCGATGATGGTCGTGATCCCACCGCCGAGGGCTTCCTCCATGATCTGCGGACAGATCAAGTGGACGTGGCAGTCGATGCCACCGGCGGTGACGATTCGGCCGTTGCCGGCGATGATTTCGGTCGACGGACCGACCACGAGTTCTGGGTGCACCCCGGACATGATGTCGGGGTTGCCGGCCTTGCCGATCGCGACGATCCGGCCGTCACGAATACCGATGTCGGCCTTGATGATTCCCCAATGGTCGATGATCACCACGCCGGTGATCACGGTGTCGGGTGCGCCGTCGGCCCGGGTTGCCCGGCCCTGCCCCATCGACTCGCGCAACACCTTGCCGCCACCGAAGACCGCCTCGTCGCCGGCCAGACCCGGCCCGCCGCTGCGATCCTCGGTGATCTCGATGAACAGATCGGTGTCCGCCAATCGGATGCGGTCGCCGGTCGTCGGCCCGAAGAGCGCTGCATACCTGGCTCGGGAAATGGCACTCATCGCGCATCATCCAATCGACCCGGCGGCTGAAGACTCAACCCATACACCTCGCGTGATCCGCGCAGTGGTACCAATGAGACCCGCTGGGCAACACCGGGTTCGAACCGCACCGCGGTGCCGGCGGGAATGTCGAGCCGATGTCCGTGGGCGGCGGCACGATCGAATTGCAGGGCGGCGTTGCTTTGCGGTAGGTGCACGTGGCTACCGACCTGGACGGGACGGTCGCCGGTGTTGAGGATGTCGATCTCGACCCGTTGCGCGCCCTGGTTGATCTCGATATCGCCGGTGCCGTAGACGATCTCGCCGGGCGCCCACGACGCATGTTCGCCCGTCATGGGATCGGATGGTGGACGGTGACGAGTTTCGTACCATCGGGGAACGTCGCCTCCACCTGGACGTCGTCGAGCATCTCCGGAACGCCGGCCATCACGTCGTCGCGGCTGAGAACCTCGCGGCCGCTGGCCATCAACTCCGCGACCGTGCGACCGTCGCGCGCCCCTTCCAGGAGGTGATCGGTGATCACCGCAACGGCCTCGGGGTGGTTGAGTTTCAGCCCGCGCGCCTGACGCCTGCGCGCCAGCTCCGCGGCATACGACAGCAGCAACCTGTCCTGTTCATGCGGCGTTAATCGCATAGTCGGGGATACTGCCACGCCCCGCACACCTCAGCAGCGCGAGGAAAGCGGCGTTACTCGGGGGGCAGGTTCTGCAGCCGCACCTGGCCTCGCGCCACGACACGCTCGTTGTTGTCGGTGATGGTGATCAGCCACAGCTGCTGGCGCCGGCCGCGATGGATCGGAACCGACACCGCAGTGACCGTGCCCGCGGAGATGGCGCGCAGGAAGTCGGTGTTGTTGTTGACGCCGACGACGTGGCCGCCGCCGTTCTCGCTGAGCCAGACCTGCCCGCACACGCTGGCCAGGCTCTCGATGACCGAGCAGTACACGCCACCGTGCACGATCCCCCACGGTTGCAGCAGCTTGTCGTTGACCTCGAGACGGGCGGTTCCGCCGTCGGGGGTCAGCTCGAGGAATTCGAGGCCGATTGCCGAGTCGAATCCGGCACCAAGGCCGGCCGGGATGTCTGTGCTCACCCAGATTGTCTACACGGTGATGTGCTGATCGTTGTGGTCGAGACCTGGAAATGCGGAAGGACCCCGCACATGGTGCGGGGCCCTTCCTTCGTGTGGACCGGGAGTCACTGCAGCCCTCAGGACTCCGGCGCGGTCCGGTGGTACGTGTCTTGCTTGAACAACAGCATAGGCAAGGCTGCCCTAATTTAGCAATACCTTCCCTGCGGCTACCGGCGGAATTCTTGTGGCGCCCCGCACGGGCAGCCCGAAGCCGACCAGCGCGTCGAGCACAGCCTGGCCCCGCCGCATGCTGGTGAGCTCGCTGGTCCCCGCCAGCAGCGGCACTTGCGTCGCCGCGCCCACCACCGCGGCGCCGACGATGTGCCACATGGCCGCGATCGAGATCGCCGAACCGCTGACCTCGGCAAGCTTGCCGAACAACGGCGCAAGAGTGCGATGACTTCGGTGGGCGATCCACGTCGTCAGCGCGGCCTCGTTCGGCAGGGCGACGATTCCATCCCGGATGGCGTTGTTCGACCGAGTATTCGGACGGGCACCGAAGAACGGGTCGTCGGGCAGTGCGCGCAGCGTGGGGTCGACGACGCCAACCCAGTCGATCGCGCCCTCGGAATCCACATGCACCCACAGATTCTCCAGTCCCGTGTCCCAGGCGCGACCCTCGAGCACGAGCAGCGGCACCACCCGTCCGACGACCACGTGCGCCAGGGTCGCGGCAAGCTGCTGGGCCACCGCGGGACGACTTTCGGTCTCCTCGGCCGCGAGCTTGAACATCGAATGCAGCCGATCGGTCGTCAAGGCCTGCGTCAACGGCCACCAGCGCCGGCGTGACAGATCGCCGATCACCGCGACACCGAAGACGCGTGGACATTCGGGATACAGCTCGCGCAATCGGCGGCTCGATTCGTGTAATGGCAGCGCCTGTGCGATGGCCATGCTCGAGATGAGCGGGTCGTCGACCACAACCGTCATGGGACCTCCCGAGATTGACTTAGGATAGCCTTACTATAGTCAGGCTGACCGTTGGAGCCATACCCTGTGACTGGACTCACAAGGGCAGGCGAAGGGGCGGTGACCTCGGAGGGAACGAAGCCGGAACATTCCGTCGGGTGTGCGCGACCACGCGCCGAACGGGGTAGCCCTGCGCGATACGACACACGGTAGTAAACCCGTAGTACGCTGGACCTACCGTCTCTAGGAGATGAACGAAGATGGCCAAGTTGACGCGTTTAGGGGAACTCGAACGCGCTGTGATGGACCACCTGTGGTCCGCGCGCGAGCCCCAAACCGTGCGCCAGGTCCACGAGGCACTCGCGGCCCAGCGCGACCTCGCCTATACGACGATCATGACCGTCCTGCAACGGCTGGCGAAGAAGAATCTCGTCGTCCAGCACCGCGATGACCGGGCCCATCGCTACGCCCCGACCCACGGACGCGACGAACTCGTCGCCGGGTTGATGGTCGACGCCCTGGACCAAGCTGCGGATTCGGGTGACCGCGAAGCTGCGCTCGTGCATTTCGTCGAGCGCGTCAACGCCGATGAGGCGGCGGCGCTGCGTCGCGCGTTGTCCGAATTGGAGAGCAAGCACCGGATATCGCCACCCGCTGGCGAGCCGGGCACCGGCTGAGAGACACTTACAGCGTGTCGGCGCTGGCCTTCTCCATCATGGCGCTGGTCCTGTCGGGACCGGTGCCGGCGATGCTGGCGCGGGCAAAGTGGCCGTCGCGGGCACCGCGGGCCGCGATCGTGCTGTGGCAATCCATAGCGCTGGCTGCCGTACTCTCGGCCTTTTCCGCCGGAATCGCCATCGCCAGCAGGCTTTTCGCGCCCGGACCCGACGGCAGGCCGACATCGACGTTGGCCGGCGAGATCGACGTTCTCGGCTGGCCGCTGTGGATTACCTACGTGGCGGTATTCGCGCTCACGCTGATGGTGGGGGCGCGTCTTGCGGTGGCCGTCGTCCAGGTCGCGATAGCGACGCGGCGCAGGCGCGCACACCACCGGATGGTTGTCGACCTCGTCGGCAAGTCCCACAAATCCGGATTGCGCATTCTCGACGTCGACGAGCCCCTTGCCTACTGTCTGCCGGGCGTGCGCAGTCGCGTGGTGGTCAGCGAGGGCACCCTCACGACACTGGCGGACAACGAGATCGCCGCGATCCTGTCGCACGAGCGCGCACATCTGCGGGCCCGGCACGACCTGGTGCTCGAGATGTTCACCGCGGTGCATGCCGCGTTCCCGCGTTTCGTCCGTAGCGCCAGCGCACTTGATGCCGTGCGGTTGCTCATCGAGATGCTGGCCGATGACGCCGCGGTGCGTGCGGCCGGTCCCACTCCGTTGGCTCGCGCGTTGGTCGCCTGCGCCACGGGCCGCACACCCGCGGGAGCGCTGGCCGCGGGCGGACCCACGACCGTGACCCGCGTGCGCCGTCTCAGCGGCCGCGGCAACAGCCTGGGTGTGGCTGCATGCGCCTATGTGGCCGCCGCCGCCGTTCTGGTGGTGCCCACCGTAGCGGTGGTCCTGCCCTGGTTGACCGAGTTGAATCGTTTGTTCACTGCGTAGCACTTCTGTGTAGTAGGCCATCCCTGCACGACCAAAACGAAAGGCTGCCCGAATGAGCTCGTCTGAAAATCCCACGAACGGCACCGCTCAGATCGGGGTCACCGGCCTCGCGGTCATGGGATCCAACCTCGCACGCAACTTCGCCAGCCACGGATACACCGTGGCGCTGCACAACCGGTCCGTCGCCAAGACCGACGCCTTGCTCGCCGAACACGGCTCCGAGGGCAATTTCGTGCGCAGCGAGACCATCGCCGAATTCCTTGCCGCGCTGGAGAAGCCACGCCGGGTGATCATCATGGTCAAGGCGGGCGACCCGACCGACGCCGTGATCAACGAGCTGGCCGACGCGATGGAGGAAGGCGACATCATCATCGACGGCGGCAATGCGCTCTACACCGACACCATCCGCCGCGAAAAGGCGATCCGCGAGCGCGGACTCCACTTTGTCGGCGCCGGCATCTCCGGCGGTGAGGAAGGCGCGCTCAAGGGCCCGTCGATCATGCCCGGCGGTCCGGCCGAGTCCTACAAGTCGCTGGGCCCGCTGCTCGAGGAGATCTCCGCTCACGTCGACGGCGTGCCGTGCTGCACGCATATCGGACCCGACGGCGCAGGGCACTTCGTGAAGATGGTGCACAACGGCATCGAGTACTCCGACATGCAGCTGATCGGTGAGGCCTACCAGCTGCTGCGCGATGCGCTGGGACTGAGCGCGTCCGAGATCGCCGACGTCTTCGCCGAATGGAATTCCGGCGACCTGGACAGCTTCCTCATCGAGATCACCGCCGACGTGCTGCGGCAGACCGACGCCAAGACCGGCAAGCCGCTTGTCGACCTCATCCTCGACGAGGCCGAGCAGAAGGGCACCGGGCGGTGGACGGTGAAGTCAGCGCTGGACCTCGGGGTGCCGGTGACCGGGATCGCCGAAGCGGTGTTCGCCCGCGCGCTGTCGGGTTCGGTGGCGCAGCGCAAGGCCACCACGGGTCTGGCGTCCGGCGATCTCGGCGAGAAGCCGGGTGATGCAGCACGATTCATCGATGACGTCAGCAAGGCACTGTATGCCTCCAAGATCATCGCGTACGCACAGGGCTTCAACCAGATTCAGGCAGGCAGCGCCGAATACGACTGGGGCATCACCCCGGGTGATATGGCCACCATCTGGCGTGGCGGGTGCATCATCCGAGCCAAGTTCCTCAACCGCATCAAGGAAGCGTTCGACGAGACGCCGGATCTGCCGTCGCTGATCGTCGCTCCGTATTTCCGCGAGGCGATCGAGGCCGCGATCGACAGTTGGCGCCGCGTCGTGGTGACCGCGACCGAACTGGGCATCCCGATCCCGGGCTTCTCCTCGGCGCTGTCCTACTACGACGGGTTGCGCACCGAACGGTTGCCCGCGGCGCTCACCCAGGGCCTTCGCGACTTCTTCGGCGCCCACACCTACGGCCGCATCGACGCCGATCCGTCCGCGCGGTTCCACACGCTGTGGAGCGGCGACCGCAGCGAGGTCGAGGCCTAGTATTGGCCTGACATGAAGTTCCTCAATGGCCACCAGCCCGCCTTCGACCTGACCTACAACGACGTCTTCATCGTCCCCGGACGCTCCGACGTGATGTCGCGGATGGACGTCGACCTCTCGACGTCGGACGGCTCGGGCACCACGATCCCGGTGGTGGTGGCGAACATGACCGCGGTGGCGGGTCGGCGGATGGCCGAGACGGTCGCGCGTCGCGGTGGCATTGTCGTTCTGCCGCAAGATCTTCCGATTTCAGCCGTGCAGCAGACAGTCGACTTCGTGAAGAGTCGCGACCTGGTGGTCGACACCCCGGTCGTGCTCTCCCCCGACGACTCGGTGTCGGACGCGATGGCGCTGATTCACAAACGCGCCCACGGTGCCGCGGTGGTGCTGTTCGAGGGCAGGCCGATCGGCCTGGTCACCGAGGCGGGCTGCGTGGGCGTGGACCGGTTCACCCGGGTCCGCGACATCGCCATCACCGATTTCGTCACCGCGCCCGCCGGCACCGACCCACGGAAGGTGTTCGACCTGCTCGAACACGCGCCCGTGGACGTCGCGGTACTGACCGAACCGGACGGCACCCTGGCCGGTGTGCTCAGCCGGACCGCCGCCATCCGTGCGGGCATCTACACACCTGCCGTGGATGCGACGGGCCGGTTGCGGATCGCCGCGGCGGTCGGCATCAACGGTGACGTGGGCGCGAAGGCGCGCGGTCTGGCCGAGGCGGGCGTCGACCTGCTGGTGATCGACACCGCGCATGGACATCAGCTGCGGATGCTGGACGCCATCGAGGCGGTCGCCTCACTGGAGCTGGGGCTGCCGCTGGTGGCGGGCAACGTCGTGTCCGCCGAAGGCACCCGAGACCTGATCTCGGCGGGCGCGTCGATCGTGAAGGTCGGCGTCGGGCCCGGTGCGATGTGCACCACTCGGATGATGACCGGCGTGGGCCGGCCACAGTTCTCGGCGGTGCTCGAATGTGCTGCGGCGGCAAGACAACTCGGTGGTCACGTGTGGGCCGACGGCGGTGTCCGTCACCCTCGCGACGTCGCGCTGGCCCTAGCCGCGGGCGCCTCCAACGTCATGATCGGCTCGTGGTTCGCCGGCACCTACGAATCGCCGGGCGACCTCATGCGCGACCGCGAGGATCGGCCGTTCAAGGAGAGCTACGGCATGGCGTCCAAGCGCGCCGTCGCGGCCCGTACCGCCGCCGACGACCCGTTCGACCAGGCCCGCAAGTCGTTGTTCGAGGAGGGCATCTCCACGTCGCGGATGGGGCTGGACCCGTCCAGGGGCGGCGTGGAGGACCTGCTGGACCACATCACCTCCGGGGTGCGCAGCACGTGCACCTATGTGGGCGCAGGCAGCCTCGCCGAGCTACCCGAGAAGGTTGTGCTGGGGGTGCAGTCCCACGCGGGGTTCGCCGAGGGTCATCCACTGCCGACCGGCTGGTGAATCCGCCGGCAAGTCGCCAACGGCTAACATGGACCCCACTCTTGACGTGTCTATTCGAAAGGGACCCTGTGCCGCAGGCACCCGTTGAGGCCGCGAGCTTGGGGGCAGAGCGGCCAGGCAACGAGCCGAACGACGCCGAGCCCTCCCCTAGTCGGCCGGGCAACAGGCCCGGCGCCCCATCGGTGTGGACGCTGAGTTCTCGATGACCCTCACGATGTCCCTGCTCTCCATCGGCGCGATCGTGTTGCTGACCGCCGGAACGGCGGTGTTCGTCGCCGCGGAGTTCTCCCTGACCGCGCTCGAGCGCAGCACGGTGGAATCCAATGCGCGCAGTGGCGCCCGTCGTGACCAGATGGTGCGACGGGCCCACCGGACGCTGTCGTTTCAGCTCTCCGGCGCACAGGTCGGCATCTCGATCACCACGCTGGCCACCGGTTATCTAGCCGAACCCGTCGTTGGGCGGCTGATCCGGCCCGGGCTCGAGGCGATCGGCGTGCCCGACCGTTTCGTGGGTGGGCTGGCCCTGTTCGGCGCCGTCGTGATCGCCACGTCGTTGTCGATGGTGTTCGGCGAACTGGTGCCCAAGAACCTGGCGGTCGCCCGGCCGGTGCAGACGGCGCGCTGGTCGGCGGGTCCGCAGCTGCTGTTCTCCGCGCTGTTCACGCCGTTGATCCGCGCAACGAACGGAACCGCCAACTGGATTCTGCGCAGGCTGGGAATCGAACCGGCCGAGGAACTGCGCTCTGCCCGCTCACCCCAGGAGCTGGTGTCGTTGGTGCGCAGCTCCGCGCGCAGCGGCGCACTGGACCCGGTTACCGCCGTGCTCGTGGACCGCTCGCTGCAGTTCGGCGAGCGCACCGCCGAGGAATTGATGACTCCGCGATCCAAGATCGAGGCGCTGGAATCCGACGACACCGCCGCCGACCTGGTCGCCGCAGCCATCAAGACCGGCCACTCGCGCTTCCCGATCATCGAGGGCGACCTCGATGAAACCATCGGCATAGCGCACGTCAAGCAGGTGTTCGAAGTGCCGCCGGAGCGGCGGGCCACCACCCCCCTGGCTCGCCTCGCGCTGCCGGTCGCCACGGTGCCCTCCACACTCGACGGCGACGCGGTGATGACCCAGATCCGCGCCAACGGCCTACAGACCGCGCTGGTCGTCGACGAGTACGGCGGCACCGCTGGCATGGTCACCATGGAGGACCTCATCGAGGAGATCGTCGGCGACGTGCGCGACGAGCACGACCTCGAGCCGCCCGATGTCGTGCCCGCGGGACGAGGCTGGCAGGTGTCCGGGTTGCTACGCATCGACGAGGTCGCCGACGCCACCGGTTTCCGTGCGCCCGAGGGAGATTACGAAACCATCGGCGGACTGGTGCTCGAAAAGCTGGGCCACATTCCGGATGAATCCGAGTCAGTCGAGTTGACGGCATTCGACCCCGACGGCGTCGCGCTCGACGATCCCATCCGATGGCTGGCCACGGTCGTCCGCATGGACGGCAGGCGCATCGACCTGCTCGAGCTCACCGAACTGGGCCGCCACAACACAGGAGATGACGGCTGATGGGCGGCGACATCTTCGGCGTGCTGCTGACCTTCCTGCTGCTCGGTGCCAACGCGTTCTTCGTCGCCTCGGAGTTCGCGCTGATCTCCGCGCGCCGCGACCGCCTCGAAGCGCTCGCCGAGCAGGGCAAGAAGAGCGCGGTGACCGTCATCCGCGCCGGTGAGAACCTGTCGCTGATGCTGGCCGGCGCGCAGTTGGGCATCACGATCTGTTCGATTCTGTTGGGCCGCGTCGGCGAACCGGCGGTCGCACATCTGCTGGAGAAGCCGTTCGGGCTGGTCGGCATCCCCGACACCGTGCTGCACACGGTGTCCTTCTTCGTCGCGCTCGGCATCGTGGTGACGCTGCACGTCCTGCTCGGCGAAATGGTGCCGAAGAACATCGCGATCGCAGGACCGGAATCGTCGGCGATGTTGCTGATTCCGGTGTACCTGGTCTACATCCGGCTGGCCCGGCCGTTCATCGCGTTCTACAACTGGTGCGCCAACATCACGCTGCGGTCGTTCGGCGTCGAGCCCAAGGACGAGCTCGATGTCGCGGTCTCGACCGTCGAACTCTCCGAGATGATCGCGGAATCGCGATCCGAGGGTCTGCTGGACCAGGAGGAGCATGGGCGGCTCACCCGCGCACTGCAGATCCGCGATCGCGTCGCCAACGACGTAGCCATGCCCCTCAGCAAGATCCGCGCCGTTCCGGTCGCGCGCGCGGGCTCCGGCCCCACCCTGGGTGCGATCGAAGACGCGCTCGCCGAAACCGGCTATTCGAGGTTCCCGGTCAGCGATCCGGCCGGCGACTACGTCGGGTACCTGCACATCAAGGACGTCCTGCCATTGGTCCACGACCCCGCCAACGACCAGGCGGTGCTGGACGCCTCGATGGTGCGGCCGCTGCCACGGGTGCCGGCATCGATGTCGCTGCCCGACGCGCTGTCGAGGCTGCGGCGGGACAACGCGCACCTGGCACTCGTCACCGCGCCCGACGGCAGCGTGTCGGCGATGGTGGCACTGGAGGACCTGGTGGAAGACTTGGTCGGCACCGTGCGTGACGGAACACACCGTGTGTGAGCCTGCGCACACCGACGTGTGCAATTCGGTGCTCGACGAGCACGACTGGACCCGCCGAGAGCAGCGTCACCGTGAACGGGTCGACAATTTCCTGCGGTCGGTCCGCGCACCGGCCTCCGAGGCCCATCCCGTCTGGGATTTCCTGTTCACCTACTACAGCCTGCGTCCCCGGCAATTGCGGACGTGGCACCCAGGGTTCGGCGTGGCGCTCGCCGGGGATTCGGCGGCGCGCTACCTCGGACGCAGCGGCTATGGACGCACCCCCGCCGGTGTGACGGTGAGTCGTGAATACCTGACCGGCCGCGCCGACACCGTGCGCTTCATCGCCGGGCTGCTGCGCGCGACGGGGTCGCGGCCGGCGCGACTGAACTGCTTCGGGCTGCACGAGTGGGCAATGGTCTACCGGGCGCCCACGGTGCGCCACGAGCGCGTCCCGCTGCGACTCGGCGCCGCCGAAACAGATGCGGTCGTCGAATCAATGCCGTTGCGGTGCAGCCATTTTGATGCCTTCCGCTTCTTCACCAAACCGGCCACCGAACGCAACAGCGAGCAACTGACCCGCGACGGCCAGGTCGGGTCCGAACAACCCGGCTGTCTACACGCGGCCATGGATTGCTACAAGTTCGCCTACAAGCTCGGACCCCTCGTGGACTCGGCGCTGGTGATGGAGTGTCTGGAGCTCGCCACCCGAGCCCGTGAGCTCGACATGCGCGCCAGTCCCTATGATCTTCGCGACTACGGATTCGAGCCGATCGCGATCGAAACGCCCGCAGGGCGCTCCGAATACGTTCGTATCCAGCAGCAGGTTGCCGAGCAGGCAGCACCGCTCCGAGAGCGCCTGACCAAGGCGTGTGAGCAGTTGCTCGCCGCGGTGGACCGCGCATCGGCCGAAGCGGAAGGCGCCGGGGTGGTGCACGAGGGAACCGGAGCCGCCTCGGCGGCGACATCAGAGTTAGGCGCCGTTACCCGCGGGTAAGCTGGATCGACGGCACTGCGTTCGACGCGCCTTTGCGGCGAGGGAGGAAATATGACCGATCGCGTGAAAGTGGGCAACCTGCGTGTTGCTCAGGTGCTGTACGACTTCGTCAACGATGAGGCACTTCCTGGCACCGGCCTCGATCCCGACACCTTCTGGTCGGGCGTCGACAAGGTCGTCGCCGACCTGACACCGAAGAATCAGGAACTGCTCGCCTACCGGGATGATCTGCAGGCACGTATCGACAAGTGGCACCGCCAGCGCGTCATCGAGCCGATCGATCCCGAGGCCTATCGGCAGTTCCTCACCGAGATCGGGTACCTGCTGCCCCCGCCCGACGACTTCACGATCTCCACCGCGGGCGTCGACGACGAGATCACCACGACGGCGGGCCCGCAGCTGGTGGTCCCGATCCTCAACGCACGCTTCGCGCTGAACGCCGCGAACGCCCGGTGGGGTTCGCTGTACGACGCGCTATACGGCACCGATGTCATCTCCGAAGACGACGGGGCCGAGAAAGGCACCAGCTACAACAAGGTTCGCGGCGACAAGGTCATCGCGTACGCCCGCCGCTTCCTCGATGGCGCGGCCCCGCTGGCGACCGGCGCCTGGAGCGATGCGACCGGCATCAAGATCGATGAAGGACAGTTGATCGTCGAGCTGGGCGACGGGCAGTCGACCGGCCTTGCGACGCCCGAGCAGTTCGTCGGCTACACCGGTGAACTCGGTTCGCCCTCCTGGTCGGTGCTGCTGCGCAACCACGGGCTGCACGTCGAGATCCTGGTGGACCCGGACTCCCCCGTCGGATCCACCGATTCAGCGGGCATCAAGGACGTCGTCCTTGAATCCGCGATCACCACGATCATGGACTTCGAGGACTCCGTGGCCGCCGTCGACGCCGACGACAAGGTGCTCGGTTACCGCAACTGGCTGGGCCTGAACCGCGGCGACCTCACCGAAGAGGTGGCCAAGGGCAGCAAGACGTTCACCCGTGTGCTCAACGAGGACCGCACCTACACTCGGCCGAATCCGGGCCCGGACGGGCCTAGCGAGCTGACGCTGCCCGGCCGCAGTCTGATGTTCGTACGCAACGTCGGTCATCTGATGACGAACGACGCCATTGAGGACTCGGACGGCAATGAGATTCCCGAGGGCATCCAGGATGCGCTGTTCACCAGCCTTATCGCCATCCACGGTCTGCGCTCCGGCGACGGGAACGGCCCAACGGTCAACAGCCGCACCGGCTCGATCTACATCGTCAAGCCCAAGATGCATGGGCCCGACGAAGTGGCCTTCACCGTCGAGCTGTTCGGCCGGGTCGAGGACGTGCTCGGCCTGCCGCCGAACACCATCAAGGTCGGCATCATGGACGAGGAGCGACGCACCACCCTCAACCTGAAGGCCTGCATCAAAGCGGCACGCGACCGGGTGGTGTTCATCAACACCGGCTTCCTTGACCGCACCGGCGACGAGATCCACACGTCGATGGAGGCCGGCCCGATGATCCGCAAGGGTGCCATGAAGACGCAGCCGTGGATCCTGGCCTACGAGGACCAGAACGTGGACGTCGGCTTGGCCACCGGATTCTCCGGGCGCGCTCAGATCGGCAAGGGCATGTGGGCCATGACGGACCTGATGGCCGACATGGTCGAGCAGAAGATCGGTCAGCCCAAGGCCGGCGCCACGACCGCGTGGGTGCCGTCGCCGACGGCGGCCACCCTGCACGCGATGCACTATCACGAAGTCGACGTGTTCGCCGTGCAGAAGGAGTTGCAGGGCAAAACGCGGACCACCGTCGACGAGCTGTTGACCGTGCCGCTGGGTAAGGAACTCGCGTGGGCGCCCGAGGAGATCCGCGAAGAAGTCGACAACAACTGCCAGTCGATCCTCGGCTACGTGGTGCGCTGGATCGACGCGGGTGTCGGCTGCTCCAAAGTGCCCGACATCCACAATGTCGCGCTGATGGAAGACCGTGCCACCCTTCGTATCTCGAGTCAGCTGCTGGCGAACTGGTTGCGCCACGGTGTCATCACCGAGGACGATGTGAAGGCCAGCCTGCGGCGGATGGCCGCGGTGGTGGATCAGCAGAATGAGAAGGATCCGGAATTCCGGCCCATGGCACCAGACCCAGACGGCAGCGTGGCGTTCACCGCCGCGCAGGAGCTGATCTTGGCCGGGGGGGCTCAGCCGAACGGCTATACCGAGCCGATCCTCCACCGCAAGCGCCGAGAGTTCAAAGCAGCAAATAACGGTGGTTGATCCGATGACCCGTCGACGTAGCGAGCACAAGGGCTTCCGTGGGCAGGCATAGCATTCCCGACCCCGAGGATTCGGCGGGCGAAGAGCAGCACGACGAACCGGAGACCACGCGCTTCGGCCAGTCCGGCGACTACCAGCCGGATTTCGGTCCTGGCTACCGCGAACCGGAGTACGACGCACCGCGATATCGCGAGCGGGACTACGACGCGCCGCAGGACCGCGAGTCCGACCCCGACGAGTACACCTTCGACGAACCGGCCTCGTCGACCCCACCGCCGCCCGGTCGTCCGCGCTCGGGCCCGGCGCACGGCGGTGAGTGGGAAGGCGGCGAATGGACGGGCAGTCACCGGGCGGTGACACCCGGCAGGCGGGGCGTCAGTATCAGCGTGATCGCTGCCCTGGTCGCAGTCGTCGTGGTCGTCGGCGCGGTCATCCTGTGGCGTTTCTTCGGCGATGCGCTGTCCGATCGCAGTGATGTAGCCGCCGCCCGGTGCGTGGACGGAGAACTCGCCGTCGCGGTGGTCGCCGACCCCTCGGTGTCGGACCAGATAAAGGTCCTGGCGGACAATTACAACCGCAGCGCTGCGCCGGTGGGTGACCGCTGCGTGAAGGTCGGGGTCACGCCGGCAGATTCGGATCAGGTCGTCAACGGATTCATCGGCCAATGGCCCGCCGAACTCGGCGAGCGGCCAGCCCTGTGGCTCCCGGCGAGTTCGATCTCGGCGGCCCGCCTCGAGGCCAGTGCCGGCGAGAAGACGATCAGCGACAGCCGCTCACTGGTCACCTCCCCCGTGGTGCTGGCGATGCGGCCACAGCTCAAATCCGCTCTGGGTCAACAGAACTGGGCCTCGTTGCCGACGCTGCAAACCAACCCCAGTGCGTTGGACGGGCTGGGCCTTCCGGGCTGGGGTCCGTTGCGTTTGGCGCTACCGCTGTCCGGTGACAGCGATGCGTCATATCTGGCGGCCGAGGCGGTGGCAGCGGCGTCCGCACCTGCTGGGGCACCCCCCAATTCCGGTATCGGCGCGGTGAACTCGCTGGTTGCAGGCCAGCCCAAACTCGCCGACAAGAAAGCCTCGACGGCCATGGACGCGCTGCTGAACGCCGGCGATCCCGCGACCGCGCCGGTGCACGCGGTCGTCGCCACCGAACAGCAGCTCTTCCAGCGCGCCGCCGCACTGCCCGATGCGAAGAGCGTGTTGGCGTCGTGGCTGCCGCCGGGACCGGAGGCGGTGGCGGACTACCCCACGGCCCTGCTGGCCGGCGATTGGCTGTCGCAGGAACAGGTGTCCGCGGCCAGCGAGTTCGCACGCTTCATGCGCGAACCAGAACAACTGGCCGAGCTGTCGAAAGCAGGCTTCCGCACCGAAGGCAGTACACCGCCGGACAGTGATGTCACCGACTTCCCACCGCTGGGCGCCCCACTGTCGGTCGGTGACAACGCGGAGCGCGTCGCGCTCGCCGACTCGCTGACCGCACCGGTGACCAACCCCGCGGTCACGATCATGCTGGATCAGTCGATGCCCACCGACGAGGGCGGCGAATCGCGACTGGGGAATGTGGCGGCGGCGCTCAATGCCCGGCTGCAGGCACTGCCGCCGAATTCCGCGGTTGGCCTCTGGACGTTCGACGGTGTCGAGGGACGCTCGGAGATTCCGACGGGTCCGCTGTCGGATCAGGTCGACGGCAGGCCCCGGTCAGCGGCGCTCACCGCGGAGCTGGACGGACAGACGGCATCGAACGGCGGCGCCGTCTCCTTCACCACGTTGCGCCTCGTGTACGGCCAAGCCAAGCAGAATTTCCGTGCGGGCCAGAGCAATTCGGTCCTGGTCATCACCGCCGGTCCGCACACCGACCAGTCGTTGAACGGTCCGGGGCTCGAGCAGTTCATCCGCGGAGCGGTCGACCCGGCCCGGCCGGTCAAGGTGAACATCATCGACTTCGGCCCCGACTCCGACCGCGCCACATGGGAGGCGGTCGCCGAGATCAGCGGCGGCAGCTATCAGAACCTGGCCAGCTCGACGGGCCCGGAGTTGACGTCGGCGGTCGCGACCTTCGTGGGCTGATAGGCCATGAGCTAGTGCGCGGCCAGCAGGCTCAGCGCGGCCCGGGTGAACTCCTCCGGCACCTCCACCTGTGGGTAGTGCCCTACGCCGCGAAGCTCGACCACGGCTGCGGCGGGGCGCAGCTCGCGTAACCCGTCGAGCACATTCGCGGTCGCCACCGGGTCCTCGAGTGCCCAGACGAAGCTCAACGGTTTGGGCCAGTCCCGCACGGCACCGTGCCATCGCGACGCGTATTTCACCCGCTCGTCGAGATACGCGATCAACAGATGGGCGATGCGGTGCCCGTCGTTGGCCGACCACAGCGCCCACTGCGCCTGCCCCTCTTCTTCGCTCATCGGATGCTCGGCGCTGAACAACCTGCCGAAGGCGCGCTGGAACGACGACGCATTGGAAAGCCGGCTCAGGATCGGACCCAGCGGACCACGAAGTAGCTTCTGCGACGGGCGCAAGCTGGCCCGGTGCAGGATCACGCTGCCATTGCCGATCACGGCGCGTTGCAGGTCGAACGGCAACTGCCCCTGCAGATCTCGCGCCAGCAGTTCGGTGGCCACCGAGGTGCCCATGTCGTGCGCTACCAACTCCACCGACCCCGAGGTGGTCTCCGCGACCACCGTCTGCACGATGTCAGCCTGCTCGAGCAGGCTGTAGCGGTGCGGACGCGGCTTGTCCGACAGTCCGAAGCCGAGGAAGTCCAGCGTCACCCAGGCCCGCCCACCCAGGTGCGGCACCACCCGGTGGTAGTCGTAGGAACTCGACGGGTAGCCGTGCAGCAGCAGTATGGTCGGGCCCTCGCCCGGCGCCGAGCGAACGAACACCCGACCGGCGGGCGTGTTCATCCAGCTGCCGTCGTCGCGCCACTCTGTCACGCTGGGGGGTAACACCTGACGAACCGTAATCAATGGCGTTGGCGGAGGGATCGAAATTGCCGAGCGAGTTCACACCTGACCCTGAGCTGTACCCGTTCACGTCGCGATGGTTCGACAGTTCACGCGGCCGGGTGCACTACATCGATGAAGGTACCGGTCCGGCGATCGTGTTCTTTCACGGCAATCCGACATGGAGTTTCCTCTACCGCAACATCATCGCCGGGTTGCGCGATCGGTTCCGGTGCATCGCGCCCGACTACCTCGGCTTCGGGCTCTCCGAACGCCCATCGGAGTTCACGTATCGAATCGACGAGCACGCTTCCGTGATGGGCGAGCTCGTCGACCACCTCGAACTCGATCAGTATCTGAGCATGGGCCAGGACTGGGGCGGCCCGATCAGCATGGCGGTCGGCACCGACCGCGCTGATCGGGTCCGCGGTGTCGTACTCGGCAACACCTGGTTTTGGCCCACCTCTGAGTTGTCCACGAAGGTATTCAGCGTGGTGATGGGCAGTCCGCCGATGCAATGGGCGATCACAAAGCAGAACTTCTTCGTGGAGCGGATGATTCCGGCGGGCACGAGCACATCATTGAACGACGTGGTGATGCAGCACTACCGCGGGGTCCAGCCGACGCCACAGGACCGTGTTGGGGTGGCGCGCATGCCGAAGGAGATTCTGGCGGCCCGTCCGCTGCTCGAAAAGCTCAGCCGCGACGTGCCCGCCAAACTCGGAGCGAAACCGGCGCTGTTCGTCTGGGGCATGAAGGATTTCGCGTTCCGGCCCGGACCGAACCTTCCGCGCATGCGCGCGGCATTCCCCGATCACGTCGTCGTGGAGTTGGCGGAGGCCAACCACTTCATGCAGGAGGACGCACCGGGACAGATCGCCGAGGCGATCATCGACCGCTTCGCCTGACAGCGGCTACGCGAAAGATTCCACCGGTGGGCACGAGCACATGAGATTGCGGTCGCCGTAGGCGCCGTCGATGCGACGTACTGGCGGCCACACCTTCGGGCGGTAGTTCTTGCCCAGCGGGTAGGCCGCCTGCTCCCGGGTGTAGGGATGGTCCCAATCGGACACCAGCAGGCATTCTGCGGTATGCGGAGCACCGCGCATCGGGTTATCGTCCACCGGCCACGTGCCCGCGGCGACGGCATCGATCTCGCCACGGATCGCGATCATCGCCTCGCAGAACGCGTCGACCTCGGCCAGGCTCTCGCTTTCCGTCGGCTCGACCATCAATGTTCCCGCTACCGGGAAGCTCATCGTCGGCGCGTGGAAGCCGTAGTCCGCCAGCCGTTTCGCCACATCGTCGACGGTGACACTCGTCTCCTTGGTGATGGTCCGCAGATCGAGGATGCACTCGTGCGCGACCATGCCGTTCTCACCGGTATAGAGGACGGGGTAATGCTCGCCGAGTCGACGGGCGATGTAGTTGGCCGACGCGATCGCGGTCAGCGACGCGGCACGAAGACCGCCGGCGCCCATCATCCGGATATAGGCCCAGCTGATCGGCAGGATCGACGCCGAACCATACGGCGCCGCGGACACCGCATATTTGTCCGGTAGTTCGTCGGCCAACGGATGGCCGGGCAGGTACTTGGCCAGGTGGGAGCGCACCGCGACCGGTCCGACACCCGGACCCCCGCCGCCGTGCGGAATGCAGAACGTCTTGTGCAGATTGAGGTGGCTGACGTCGCCACCGAACCGGCCGGGCCGGGCGAGGCCGACGAGCGCGTTCAGATTGGCGCCGTCGACGTACACCTGACCGCCGGCGTCATGCACGGCGGCGCAGATGTCGGCGATGTCGTGCTCGAACACACCGTGCGTCGACGGGTAGGTGATCATCAACGCGGACAACCGATCCGCATGTTCGTTCACTTTTGCGCGCAGATCATCGAGGTCGACATCGCCGTTCGCCCGGCACGCCACCACGACGACCCGCATCCCCACGAGCGCCGCCGATGCGGCATTGGTGCCGTGCGCGCTCGACGGGATGAGGCACACGTCACGGTCGGGCTGGCCGCGCTCGGCGTGATACGCCTGGATCGCCAGCAGTCCGGCGTACTCCCCCTGCGATCCGGCGTTGGGCTGCAAGGACACCGCGTCGTAGCCGGTGATCGCGACCAGCCACGTCTCGAGGTCGGCGATCAGCTTCCGCAGCCCGGGTGCGTCGGATGCCGGAGCGAACGGATGCTGGCGCGCGAACTCCGGCCACGTGATGGGCTCCATCTCGGCGGCCGCGTTCAACTTCATCGTGCACGATCCCAGCGGAATCATGCTGCGGTCCAACGCAATATCCTTGTCAGCCAGCGACCGCAGATATCGCATCATCTCCGTCTCGGTGCGATACTTCGTGAACGCGGGATGGGTCAGGAACTCCGAGGTGCGGGTTGCGATGTCCGGTCCGTCGAACGCGCCACCGGCCGCTGCTCCGAAAGCCGACAGCACGGCCTCGACGTGTTGCGTGGTGGTGGCCTCGTCGCAGGACACCGACACGTGGTCGTCGTCGACCAGCCAGACGTTGACACCGTGAGCCTTGGCGGCATCGCGGATCTTCGCCGCCCTGTCGGGAACCCGGGCCAGCACGGTGTCGAAGAACGCGCGGTGTACGACCTCCACACCGCCGGCGGTCAACCCCGCGGCGATCGCGCGGGCACGTCCGTGCACCCGCCGCGCGATCGCGGACAACCCGTCCGCGCCGTGGTAGCTCGCGTACATCGCCGCGATCACCGCGAGTAGCACCTGTGCGGTGCAGATGTTGCTTGTGGCCTTGTCGCGCCGGATGTGCTGTTCGCGGGTCTGCAACGCCAACCGGTACGCCGGTGCCCCGTCGGCGTCGAGCGAGACTCCGACCAGGCGGCCGGGAAGTTGCCTGGCGTGCTTGGCGTGAACTGCGAGATACCCTGCGTGCGGTCCGCCGAATCCCATTGGGACGCCGAATCTCTGGGTGCTGCCAAAGGCGACGTCGGCTCCGATTTCACCGGGCGGCGTGATGAGCGTCATGGCGAGCAGGTCGGCGCCGACGGCGACGAGCGCGCCGCGGTCATGCGCCTGCGTCACCATCTCGCTCCAGTCGACGATCGCGCCGCTGGCCCCCGGCAACTGCGCGATGACTCCGAAGAACGCACCCTCCGGCAGGCCCTGCGTGAGGTCGGCCTCGACGATCTCGATTCCCAGCGGCTCGGCGCGGGTGGCCAATACGGCGGCGGTCTGCCGGTACACGTCGACGTCGACGACCAGCCGGTTCGACGATCCGCGGACCGCACGGTGCATCAGGGTCATCGCCTCGGCGGCCGCGGTGCCCTCGTCGAGCATCGAGGCGTTCGCGACCTCGAGCCCCGTGAGGTCGCAGACCATGGTTTGGAAGTTCAGCAGCGCCTCGAGCCGGCCCTGGCTTATCTCCGGCTGGTAAGGCGTATAGGCGGTATACCACGCTGGGTTCTCAAGTATGTTGCGGCGCAATACCGGTGGCGTGAGGGTGTCGAAGTAGCCCTGCCCGATCATCGACACCGCGACGGTGTTCGTATCGGCGAGCGCGCGCAGTTCTGCCAGCGCTTCGTCCTCGGTGGCGGCCGGCGGCAGCTGATCCAGTCCCGGCGCCACCTGCTCGGTATCCAGCGAATCGAGAATGCCGGCCGGCAGCGCCTTCTTGGCGAGTTCGTCCAGCGAGCCCACGCCGATGGTCGCGAGCATGGTGGTGACGGCGTCAGCATCAGGTCCGATGTGACGTGCGGCGAAGGTGAAGTTCTCGGAGTCGGACACCTGCGATTGCTCCAGACGCGTGAAGGTTGACGAACCGTTGGGTTCCTCTCCCTCTGTCGTCGGTGCCTGAGAGATTCGGCGAACCCGCGCTGAACACGAGAAATGCCTTTCCCCATGGGCGGGCAGGCGTGGACCTACCACTTTCCAGAGGCATCGGGGCCATGCGCGGTCCTGGGTGCCTGAGAGGTTGACGGAGAGGTGTTGCTCCTTCGGCGTCCGTGGCTGGCCGCTACGGAACTCTCCCGCACAAGGGCGATGCGCTCACGAGTTTACCGGGACGGGCTTCATACCCACGCCGAGACTGCGGGTACTCCAGAGGAAAGTCAGCCGATCTTGCGGTCGCGGTGCTTACGCCGTGATGCCAGTTCGTCCTCGGGTGCGGCGATGGACTCGCCGCCGTCTGCCCGTTCACCCGGGAAGTCGGCGATGGCACCGGTCAGCTCGCGCATCGCGCCGGACACCGCGATACCGAAGACGCCCTGGCCACCCTGTAGCAGGTCGACCACCTCTTCGGCCGAGGTGCACTCATAAACCGTGGTGCCGTCGGAGAACAGCGTGATGTTGGCCAGATCCCGAACACCGCGCTGACGCAGGTGATCGACGGCGACCCGGATGTTGTGCAGCGAGATCCCGGTGTCCAGCAGCCGCTTGACGATCTTGAGGACCAATATGTCCTTGAACGAATACAGCCGCTGGCTACCCGAACCGGCAGCGCTGCGGATGGACGGCACCACCAGCGACGTCCTGGCCCAGTAGTCCAGCTGCCGGTAAGTGATGCCGGCGATCTGGCATGCGCTGGGACCCCGGTATCCGACGAGCTCGTCGGGAACCGAGTCATCGGGGAAAAGACCCCCCTGAACGGGTGCGCTGGTAACGGTGATTCCCGATTCGGCGGGACCGCTGGTCGAGGAGAGATCAAACTCCTCTTGACGTGGCGTGTCTCCCACTTTCGAATCCTCTCGCCGGTCGAACTCGCGTCTGTGACCTGCATGGCAGCACGTTTGCCCAAGCCCGAATGTGTCGAGCATACGCTTCCGCCGGGCCCGCGACTGCCCATCAGCAGGTCCGACCACCAAAGTATGGCTGCCCGATTAACGGTTTGGAGAAACCCACGCCGCGTGTCGAGGACTACGAGACTCTTCCGTGACAAAGGCCACTCGGAAACGCGACAAAAAGCTACGTGGCCTTGAAGTCGTCGGGCGACACGCTGTCGAGAAACTCCTTGAACTTCTCGACTTCGTCCTCACGTACCGCACCGGTGGCTTCGTCATCGTTCTCGTCGGGAATCAGCAGGCCGGCCTCGGCGAGCACCGCCTCTTCGACATAGATCGGCACCCCGACCCGCAATGCGATCGCTACGGAATCCGACGGACGCGCCGACACCTTGATGTCCCGATCGAAGATCAGGTCTGCGTAGAAGGTGCCCTCCTGCAGGTCGACGATGCGCACTTCCTTGAGCGAATGGCCAAGGGCCCCAATGACATCTCTGATCAAGTCATGGGTGAGCGGTCGCGCCGGTTCCACGCCCTGCTGCTCGAGGGCGATGGCCGCGGCCTCCGACTGACCTATCCAAATCGGCAAGTAGCGGTCGCCGTTGGACTCGCGCAGCAGCAGCACCGGCTGATTCTGGGGCTGCTCCACGCGAATGCCGACCACACGAACCTCACCCATCTGTGTCCGCCCTTCGCGCCGATAGCCTGCAAAATTTGAGTCTAATCCTCAGCGATCAAGAACGTCGCGCACCGCCGACTTGATCAACGACGTGTGCAACGTAATGGCGAGCGCCGCCACCTCACGCGCCAGATCGTCGGCGCGGTCCCTGGCACCTGCCTTACCCGCCTTGACCACCGGCCCCGCGATCTGTGCGATCAGGTCGGACTGGCGGTCGGCCGCCGACCGGAACGCACGGAGGTGACGCGCTTCGACGCCGTACTCCGCCAGCGCGCGAGCACACTGGGCGATCGTCACGGAGTGCTCGTCGAAGAAGCCGGCCCGGCCGGGAGTGATCACGCCCGCCTTGACGAGTGCCGTGAGGAGTTCGTCGTCGACGCCAGAGCGCTTCAGCAGGTCCTCGCGTGACAGCCGCACCTGCGTCGGCGCGACGCCTGATACTCCGGCGCTCGAGTCTGGATCGTCGCCCGACACCGGCACCAAACGCGGTACCCCGTAAGCGGATCCGGTGTGCGGCAACTCGCCGTCGGGGTGGGCGTCCAGCTGCGCCTTGATGACTTTCAAGGGCAGGTACTGGTCGCGCTGGGCGGTCAGCACGAACCGCAGACGGGCGCAGTCGTAGGCGGTGAACCGCCGATAGCCCGAGGCCGTGCGCTCTGGCGTGACCAGTCCTTCGGCCTCCAAGAACCTGATCTTGGAGATGGTCACGTCCGGGAAGTCCGGTCGCAGCAGATCGAGGACCGCTCCGATCGACATCCCAGTCAGAGCGGGGGTGTCGGGCTGACTCATTTACTCGTCGCGAGCGCGCTCATCGGCGTCACGCTCTTCGCGCAAGCGCTCATCGACCACTAGCCGGTCCCACCGTCGTTGTCACCCTTGGGCCCGGTCAGGAACACCAGGCGGAACTTGCCGATCTGCACCTCGTCACCGTTGGCGAGCACCGCGGAATCCACGGGCTCCCGGTTGACGTAGGTGCCGTTGAGACTGCCGACGTCGACGACCTGGAACTCGTTGCTCTCGAGCCTGAACTCGGCGTGACGACGACTCACCGTCACATCATCGAGGAAAATGTCGCTATCGGGATGTCGACCCGCCGACGTGGTGGGCTGGTCCAGCAGAAATCGTGAGCCGGCGTTGGGGCCGCGCTTGACGACCAGCAGGGCAGAACCGGCGGGCAGGCCCTCGACCCCCGTGACCCCGCCTTCGGCGCCCGCCGCTGCCGGGGCGTCCAACTCGTTGAGGAAGTCCGCGCGAAAGACTGATGTCGTTTCCACGGTGACATCGTCAGACGTCTGGTCCGCCCCGGAATTCTGGTCCTTGTCCGTCACCCGCTGCTCCTCACTGGCCGCTGTGGCGATATGGCGATATCAGGCCAACCCTCAGCCGAAAGTTCGTCTTGTGTCGACCGTACCGCGAGGCGGACTTCGTTGTGTCCACCACCGCCGGATCCGCCTCTGGTTGGTTATCCGGTCTGCAGAACCCTAACAACCCGTCATTCGCTCACTGTGGCGCGGTAGCCGTCGGCGTCCAGAAGCTTGCCAAGGCCGTCGGCCAGCGCACCGGGGTCGACCTGCAGGTCCAGCAGCCAACCTGCGCCATAGGGGTCGGAGTTGACGAGCTGGGGATTGCCCTCCAGATCACCATTCACCGCAAGGACTTTCGCGCTGAGCGGCGCGTACAGGTCCGACACCGACTTCGTGGACTCCACCTCGCCGAACGACTCGCCCGCGGTCACGTCGGCGCCGACGTCCGGCAGCTGGACGAAAACGACGTCGCCCAACGCAGACTGCGCGTAGTCGGTGATGCCAACCCGGACGGTGTCGTCACCGGTGCGCTGCACCCACTCGTGTTCCTCGGTGTAGTGCAGGTCGGCTGGGATTTCGCTCACGGCGCTCCTTTGTCTTTTTCGCGGTTCACCGCTTGGTCTCATTCGCGGTTCACCGCTTGGTCTCATTCGCGGTTCACCGCGGTGTTGTGGTCCGCATTTTCGCTACTGCCTCGCGCACATCTCACTTGACTGGCTGAGCGTATTGGCGAGGTTTCGGTTGCCGCAAGGCGGTGATGTCCACTCGGTCGGTCTGCTGCACCTCCATCGAGCCGCCGACCCGCTCGACGCTGTCCATTGCGCCGCCGGGAATGTTCATCGCCGCAGCCAGTGTCGGCGGATCACCAATCGCCAGAACTGAATACGGCGGGTTGAGCGTCACACTGTCGGCGACCAGCGCGCCGGGACTCCCGACGACCCAGGTGTCCAGACCAACACGCACCGCCGATCCTCCCCCGCTGATCTCCATCGCTTCGGCCCCGGCGTTGCGCAGCTCGTTGATCACATCGAGCATCGTTTCGGCCGGCACTCCCGGTGTGGTGTCGGTGATGGTCAGCGTCACGCCCGGGCCGGTCGCCGGCACCGTGCCGATCAGGATCGACAGGGCGGCCAGCCGAGCCTGCGCGTTCTCGATCGCCGCTTGATCGCTGCTGCCGGAGGCCTGCAATTGCGTCAGCGTGCGCTGCAAGTCGGCCACCTCGGTGTTCAGCGTCGCCTCGCGTTGCTGCAGGGAGTCCAACAGCACCAGCAGGTCGGCGGGGCGGGCGGTCTCCAGCGAGTCACCCGATTCGGTCTGCCGCACCTGCGTGATGATCGCCAGCCCGAGCAGCACGCACAGCACCACGGCGAGTGCACCGAACACGATCTGCGACCGACCGCGCGCCACGACGCCGACAACCCCACCGCGATGCAGCTCGCCGATCTCGGGCGACGGCGCATCCGGCGGCAGTTCGTGGCGGCCGTGCTGATCGGGCTCGGCCGAGTGCGCAGGGGTGTCGTCGGTCAAGAGGTCACGCGCCGAACAGTCTGCGCCGCAACGCGGCCGCGTTCCCGAAGATTCGGATGCCGAGCACCACGATGATCGCGGTGGACAACTGTGTGCCGACCCCCAGTTGGTCTCCGAGGTAGACGATGAGCGCGGCGACCAATACGTTGAACACAAAGGACACTACAAACACCTTCGAGTCGAAGATGCGTTCCAGATAGGCGCGCAGACCGCCGAACACGGCGTCGAGTGCGGCGACGACGGCGATCGGCAGATACGGCTGGACGAACTCGGGCACGTCCGGGTGGAACACCAACCCGAGGACGATGCCGATGACAAGTGCGGCGATCCCGATCACGACTGTGGCTTCATCTGCTGATCACTGCCCAATCTCCTTGGCGAAGTTGACTTCCCGAATCGGACTCGCCGGCAGGGTGAGCGCCTCGGAGGTGCTCACCTGGACTCCGACACCGTACGACGTTTCCAGCAGCCGAAGCCGGTGCAGTCCGGCACTGCGATCGAAGATGTCCTGCATCGCGTGGGGCGGTCCGACGGCGAGAATGACGTATGGGCTGCTGATCGGTTGATTGTCGACGAGGACGCTGCCGCCCGCCTGCCGGATCGTCACGTTAGGCCCGATGCGCACACCGCCGACCGAGACCGCCTCAGCGCCGCTGAGCCATAGCGAGTTGACCACCTGCTGCAGGTCGCGGTCGAGGATCACCTGCTGACTGCCGGGCACCCGCTCCTTCGACACGTCGGACAGGTCCACCGACATGCCCGGATCGGTGACGGTGATCTCGAGACCCGGCCCGATCACCGCGGTGGCCGCGGCGGCGAGGTTCGATTCGTCGAGTTGGCCAAGCAGCTGTTGACCGCGCGCGTCACCCTCCAGGCGTTGGCGCTGTTCGGTATCCACCTCGGCGGCCAGCGCATCGCGTCGGCTCGAGGCGTCGGCCACCGCCGCCTCGGCGGAACGCACGCTGCCGGACAGCACGTGCTGGGTCTCCCGCACGCCGGGTGCGGTGGACCGGGCCTGGCCGACCGCGGCGATGAACACCAGCGCAATCAACACCGCGCCCGTGATCTGCCACGCCCACGACTGCCAACGCTTGCGCTGCTCCCCCTGTTCTTTCGCATCCGCGGCCGCCTGGTAGCCGGGATCCAGATGGTCCGACAACAGGGAGCGCAGCAACGACGGAACCGGAATCAACGTCGGCCGATTCGCCACGTGGGCGCTTCGTCCGGCTTCCGGGTCGTAGCCGCCGAGCTGACTCATCATCACCTTCCGGGGACCTCAACGCCCCACTCTGGGCATTTGACGCATCACCATCGAAACCTGGATCAGATACAGCACGCCCGACCATAAGTACATCAACAGACCCCAGATCAGGAACGCCCAGCCGCACGCGAGAATCACCCGGCTCCACAACGCATCCCACTGCCCGAGCAGAATCAGCGGAAGGCCCGACATCAGCGCGAATGTCGCCGCCTTGCCGATGTAGGTGACCGGCAGCGCAGTCAGTCCCCTACTGCGGAGCAGAGGCAGCGTGGCGGCCAGCACGACGTCGCGACCGAGCAGGGTCAGCACGATCCACCACGGCACCGATCCGTGAACGGCCAACGCGATCGGGATGGCGACCATGTAGATGCGGTCCACTGCCGGGTCCAGTAGCTCGCCGAGCCGCGACGACTGATTATCGACCAAGCGCGCGATCTTGCCGTCGGCCCAGTCCGAGAAGCCGCTGAACATGAGCACGGCCACGGCCCATGCGTTTTCGTGCACCACCAGCAGCAGCCAGAGGAACACCGGCACCAGCACCAGACGTAGCGCGCTGAGCACGTTGGGCACCGTCAGTACCCGGTCGCGCTGCTCCTGCATGGATAGAACCTAGCGGAATACCCCCGGCAGACTCAGCGCCGACAAGGTGTCGTCGGCCAGCGGGTTGTCGTGCACCATGTACGTCCACGTCGAGGTCGGCCGGGCCAGCTTGGACAGGTCGACGCCTGGTTCGTCCTCGATCGAGGGCGCCGTGTCGAAGGTCTGCTGTGCGGCCTCGATCGCGTCGGCGGCCAGCGAGGCGAACGCGTCGACGGCCATCCGGTGGAATTCGTCGAGCGGGTTCTGCCTGCCGAGGGCCCGCAGATGGATGCTCTCCCGGATGTCAGCGAGGAACGCCAGGTGATCGGCCCAGCCGCGGTCGAGGTGGTAGAGCATGATCAGCCGGCAGATCTTCTCGAGTTTCTCCTCGCCGACCTGCTCCACCAGCTCGTCGTAGCGGTCCGGCGACAGCTCTCGCAGCTCGTCGCGCGCGGTCGGCGTGCGCAACAACGTGTCGCGGCGTTCCACCAGGATGGCGCGCTGCTGAGCGATCAGCTGGTTGTAGCGCCACGTATTGGCGTGCACGTCGAGCATGCGGCCCTCGGCGATGCGCTGCGCGCTGTCCAGGTAGCTGGCCGCCCTGGGGCTGACGATGCGGCCGTCTTCGTCGGTCTGCATCGGCAATTTGTTCGCATCGAGGTGCGCGGCCACCACGTCGTCTTCCCAGCTGGAGAAGAACACCGACGATCCGGGATCGCCCTGACGTCCGGCGCGTCCGCGCAGCTGATTGTCCAGCCGCTCGGTGTTGTGCCGCCCGGTGCCGATGACGTGCAGCCCGCCCAGCTCGGCGACGTCGTCATGATCGGCTTCGTCGGACCCGCCGAGCCGGATGTCGGTTCCGCGACCGGCCATCTGGGTGGACACCGTCACCGATCCGAGCGCGCCGGCCTCGGCGATGACCGCGGCCTCCTCGGCGTCGTTCTTCGCGTTGAGCACGACGGCGGGCACCCCCGCCTTGACCAGTCGCTCGTGCAGGTCCTCGGACTCGGCGACGTCGCGAGTACCGACCAGCACCGGCTGGCGGGTCTTGTGCACCTCGACGATGTGCTCGACGATCGCGGTGGCCTTGGCAGCCGCAGTGACATACACGCGATCCTCTTCGTCCTCGCGAATGTTGGGAGTATTCGGCGGAATCGGCGACACACCGAGTTTGTAGAACTGGCGTAGCTGCTCGCCGGCCGCCAAGGCGGTGCCGGTCATGCCGCACACCGTCGGGTACCGGTCGATGAGGGCCTGAACCGTGATCGTGTCGAGCACCTCGCCGGTCTCGGTGGTCTCGATGCCCTCTTTGGCCTCCACCGCGGCCTGCAGTCCGTCCGGCCAGCGCTGCAGCTGGGCGATGCGGCCACGCGAGGAGTTGATGAGGTGTACGGCATTGTCACGAACGATGTAGTGCACGTCGCGTTGCAACAGCACGTGGGCGTGCAGCGCGACGTTGACCTCGGTCAGGGTGGAGCCGACGTGTTCCTCGGAGTACAGGTTGATACCGCCGAGCTTGGCTTCGAGCTTCTGCGCACCGCTCTCGGTGAGGTGGACGTTGCGGCTGTCGGAGTCGGTCTCGTAGTCCTTGCCCTCCGTCAGTTCGCCGACCATCCGGATCAGTTCGACTTTGGGGGTCTCGCGGTGCGTGGTGCCCGCCAATACCAACGGCACCAAAGCTTCGTCGACGAGCACCGAGTCGGCCTCGTCGATCACCGCGACATCTGGGTTCGGCGACACCAGGTCGTCGACGTCGGTGACCAGTTGGTCCCGTAGGACGTCGAACCCGATCTCGTTGACCGAACCGTAGGTGACGTCGCATTTATATGCCTTGCGCCGCTCGTCGGCCGTCGAGTCGGCGGTGACCCAGCCGACGGTCAGGCCCAGCGCTTCGATCAGCGGGCCCATCCACTCGGCGTCGCGGCGAGCCAGGTAGTCGTTGATCGTGATGACGTGCACGTGCCGGCCGCCGATCGCATACCCCGCTGCGGCTATGGCGCCCGAGAGGGTTTTGCCTTCACCGGTGGCCATCTCGACGACATCGCCCGCAAGCATCCGCAGGGCGGCCTGCAGTTGCACGTCGAATGGCCGCAGTGAGGTGGTCCGGACGGATGCCTCGCGCGCGATCGCCAGGAATTGCGGAATGTCCGCGGAATCGGCGAGGTCGTCGAGATTCAGCAGTTTGGCGGCTTTGAGCAGTTGCTCGTCGTCGAGGTCAGCGGCCTTCGCGTCGAACTCTGCCGAGTCACTCACTTGGGCCATCGACGAGGCCTGATCCCTGTCGGTGCTCGCCCCGAGCATCCGCCAGAACCGACTGCTGACACGACCTGAGGTGCGGGTTTTGGTCTTCGCCACAGCTTTACGGTACGCGGCCCGCCCCGGCGGGCGTGACCACACGTCAGCCGTTCGAAGACGCGCTGCGGCGAAAGCTCAGCCCAGATTGGAGCGGCGCGGGTATGCCACCGTCGGATCGGTCAGCGTGTTGACGACCGCGGGCAGTCCGGCGCCGAAGGCCCGCTCCAGCGCCGGCCGCAGGTCGGCCGGCGTCGCCACCAGTTCACCGTGGCCACCCAGCGCGGTGACGACCTCGTCGTAGCGGGTGCCGGGCCGCAACTCCGCAACCACCGAGTAGCCGTACAACATCTCCATCGGGTGTTTTTCCAGCGCCCAGATTCCGTTGTTGCCGATTATCGACACCACGTGAACTCCGTGCCGGACCAACGTGTCCCACTCCATACCGGAGAACCCGAACGCACCGTCACCTTGCAGCAACACGACCTGCCGGTCGGGCCGGGCCAGCTTCGCGGCCAGCGCATAACCCGGTCCCGACCCCAGGCAGCCGAAGGGGCCGCTGTCCAGCCAGGCCCCGGGCACATAGCTGTCGATGACCCGGCCCGCGTACGAGCCGAAATCACCGGCGTCGATGACGACGATCGCGTCGCGGTCCAGCATCTCGCTCAGTTCCGCGTACACCCGCATCGGGTGCAGGGGCGTGCGGTCATCGGCCAACTCGGCAGCCTCTGCGGCCCGCGCGGTGGTTTCCGTGGTGCGCAGATCGGCGATCCAGGCCTCGTGGTCGGATCGCCTCGCGCCCGCCAGCGCGGCCAGGGTGGTCGTCAGATCCCCGTACATTTCGGCGGCGACCTCGCGAGGATGCGGTCGGTCGGGTTGGACGCGGTCGGCCACGAGCAGGGTGGTCTCCGGTCCGAATACTCCGCCGAAGCCCAGCCGGAAGTCCATGGGCACACCGATCACGACGGCAACGTCGGCCTCCCGCAACGCTTTCGACCGCGCTCGCGAAAATGCGAGGTCGTGGTCGGCGGGCACGGTGCCGCGCGCCATGCCGTTCATCAGCACCGGGATACGAAGGGTTTCGGCCACGCGTAGCAGTGCGGTCTCGCCATGGCCCCACCACACGTTGGTGCCCGCCATGATGACGGGCCGCTGGGCCTCGCTGAGCAGCCGGACGGCCACGTCGACGGCATTGGCGTCGGGCGGCACCGGCGCGGACGGACCTGCCAGCGCGCCCGGTGCGCCATCGTCATGAGCGGTGCCGAACACGTGGTCCATCGGGAAGTCGACGAACGACACCCCGGTCGACTGGCCGCCGATTCCCGCCGCTGCGCGCAATGCGTCGTCGATCAGCGAGCCGACGGCGTCCGGCGACTGCGCGGTTGCCGCGAACCGGGTCAGCGGCGCCACGAACGGCACGTGGTCGATTTCCTGCAGGGAACCCTGTCCCCAGCGCGCCGCGGGTGCGCGGCCACCGAGCACCACCAGTGGCGATTGGTTCTGCTGAGCGGCGGCCATTGCGCTCATCCCGTTGGTGACGCCGGGTCCGGCGGTGAGTGCCGCCACGCCGGGTACGCGGGTCACCTTCGACCAACCCTCGGCGGCGAACGCCGCGGTCTGTTCGTGTCGGGTGTCGATCAGGCGAATGTTCTCGGCCTGGCAGCCGTCGTAGATGGAGAACAGATGTCCGCCGGACAGCGTGAAGATGGTGTCGATTCCGCTGGCCCGCAGTCGCCGGGCGATGAGGTGTCCGGCGTTGACGGAAGAGTCATCGGATGTGGGAGCGTCTTTGCTCATGGAGGCAGCATAATCAGCGCGTGCCGAACTCTTCGCAAACGCAAGTACTCATCGCCGGCGCCGGCCCCGTCGGACTCACCGCGGCCATCGAGCTGACGCGCCGCGGTGTCGACTGCCGCATCGTCGATCCGCTGCTGGAACCGGTGCCGTATGCGAAAGCCGTTGGTGTGCAACCACGTACGCTCGAAGTTTTCGAATCGATGGGTCTGCTGGGACGCATTTTGGACGCGGCCATCGAGATGCACGGGCAGATCGTGTACGTCAACGGCGAGAAGGTCGGCCAAGCCGAGTTCGCGATTCCGCCCGACGTGCCGTTCGGGTTCATCGCGATTCCGCAGTACGCCACCGAACGAATCCTGCGCGAGGACCTGGCCCTACGTGGCGTCGAGGTCGAGCGGGGGGTCAGCGTCGCCGGGTTCGAAGACGACACGGACGGTGTGAGCGTGACACTGGCTGGCGACGGTGGTGAGCTGACCGTCGGCGCCGGCTATCTCATCGGGGCCGACGGTGCGCACAGCATCGTTCGCAAGACCCTTGGCCTGACGTTCGAGGGTGCAGCGTTCGAGGAGCAGTACATGCTCGGCGACGTCGAGGTGGACTGGTCCCTGCCACGTGGCTGGGCGCTGCGCGCAATGCATCAAACCGACGGCGCGACCGACGACGTCCTGGTCTGCATTCCGCTGCCCGGCCGCGGCCGGTACCGCATGTCGATGCTCGTGCCGCCCGAGCTGTCCGCGGCGCCGTCGCAGGGCATTGCGCACGGCTTCGAGGGCGACCGTAAGCCCGGGCTGAGCCATGTGCAGGCGGTGCTCGACAGGCTCTCCCCCGAGCCGGCAACAGCACGAAACATGCGCTGGTCCTCGGTCTTTCGGATCAGCCACCGCATCGTCGACGCCTACGGCCGGGGCCGGGTGTTCGTCGCGGGCGACGCCGCACACATCCACCCCCCGACGGGTGCGCAGGGGATGAACACCGGAATTCAGGACGCGCACAACCTGGCGTGGAAGCTGGCGCTCGTGGCAGCCGGACGTGCGGCACCCGAGCTGCTCGACAGCTATGACGCCGAGCGGCGCCCCGTCGGGGAGGAGGTTGTCGGCCGGACGGTGCGCAGTGCGCGTGAGGGCATCGGCGCCGACTCCACCGACGTCGACTACGTCATCCGTCGCGAGGCTCAGCTGCTCATCAACTACGCCGAGAGTCCCATCGTGGGAGCCAACGCCGGCGGGCGGGCGCCCGATGCGACGGGTCTGACGCGCGCCGCGGTCACCGGGCCGCTGCGGCTTTTCTCGCTGTTCGGGCCTGGGCACACGCTGCTGCTGTATGCGGATGGCCGCGCAGGATCCGCCGACGTGGAGCAGTTTGAGCGGACCGCCGATGGCGCGACGGCCATCGCCGACGGCCATCTCGACGTGTATCTGGTCGCCGCGCCGGGCGCCGACGTCGCAGGCACGGTACTGCCGGTGGTGCGCGATGCGGAGTCGAATTTCGCGACGGCGTACTCGGCGAGGGGTCATTCCGGCTTCCTCGTCAGGCCCGACGGATACCTCGGATTCGCCGGTGCGCACGACGATGTCGACGCTGTGACGGCGCACCTGCGGAAGACGTTCAACTGAGCGCGGTCGCTTTGCGGTCGCTTTGCCGCAGGCCGGTTCGCGTGAGGGGCGACGGCGAATGGCGGCTGGACAGACTCGCCCACGAGACCCGAGACCACTGGTAACGCCTGTAACAGGCTCGCGAGGTACCTTGCCACAGTGGAAGAGGGAATGTTCGTCCCCACGAAAGACTGGGGCCATGAGCTCCTGACGTCGCTGCAGTGGATCGGCTTCTGGTGGGTCGTCGCCGCGGCGGGGACGCTGTTGGTCTGCGTGCTGATCGCCAACTTCACGGTGTGGGGTCGGCAGTTCTGGCGTATCACCGGCGACTACTTCAAGGGCCCGGAAAGCATCACGGTATGGCTGCAGCTGGCGGTGATACTGGCGTCGGTGATGGTCGGTGTTCGGCTCACCGTGCTCTTCAGCTTCCAGGGCAATGACATGATGACCGCCCTTCAGGCCGTCGCGGGAGGGCTGGCGACCGGCGACGACGCGGTCAGGAACTCCGGACGCGACGGCTTCTACATGTCGATCATCGTGTTCTCGGTGCTGGCGTTCCTGCACGTCGCACGGATCATGTTCGATCTGTTCATCACGCAGCGCTTCATGCTGGCGTGGCGCGCGTGGCTGACCGACCGGCTGACGGGGGACTGGCTCGACGGCAAGGCGTACTACCGCGGCCGCTTCGTCGATGACACGATCGACAACCCCGATCAACGAATCCAGTACGACATCGACATCTTCACCGCGGGCGTCGGTGGACTTCCGAACACACCGGGCAACACGTCGACATCAACGCTGCTGTTCGGCGGCGTCAACGCGCTCGCCTCGATGGGGGCGTTCACCTTGATCCTGTGGAACCTGTCGGGGACACTCACGATTCCCTTCGTGAACTTCGAACTCCCGAAGGCGATGTTCTTCATCCTGATTGCCTACGTGCTCTTTGCATCGATCATCGCCTTCTGGGTGGGACGGCCGATCATCTGGCTGTCGTTCCGCAACGAGAAGTTCAATGCGGCCTTTCGTTATGCGCTGGTGCGGCTGCGTGATGCTTCGGAGGCCGTCGCCTTTTACCGCGGCGAAGTCGCCGAGCGCACCGGGTTACGCAAACTCTTCGCACCGATCGTCGCCAACTACAAGCGCTGGATCAACAGGATGCTGGGCTTCTACGGCTGGAACCTGTCGATGAGCCAGATCATCGTCGTGCCGCCGTATCTGTTCCAATTCCCCCGGTTCTTCAGCGGTGAGATCACGCTCGGCGCCATGACCCAGTCGGCGTCGGCGTTCGGCAGTATCGAGGACGGGCTGTCCTTCTTCCGCAACGCATACGACGCGTTCGCGGGCTACCGCGCGTCGATCATCCGCCTCGACGGGTTGCTCACCGCGAACGAAGAGGGCAGGGCGCTGCCCGAGATCACGACCACGCCGTGCCAGGACGGCACTGTGGAACTCAACGACATAGAAGTACGCACGCCGGACGGTAAGCAGCTCGTCAAACCACTCGATTTGCGCCTCGAGGTGGGCGACACCTTGGCGGTGAAAGGTGAATCCGGCTCCGGCAAGACGACGCTGTTGCGTAGCCTCGCCGAGTTGTGGCCGTTCACCACCGGCACATTGACCCGGCCGTGTGGGCCCAACGAGACCATGTTCCTGTCCCAGATGCCGTACGTTCCGCTCGGCAATCTACGCGCGGTCGTCAGCTATCCGAGCGAGGAAGGCGACATCGATGACCGGACCCTGAAGCGCACGCTGGAACAGGTGGCACTGCCGCACCTGGTCGATCGACTCGACGAAGTCGAGGACTGGGCCAAGGTGCTCTCCCCCGGCGAACAGCAGCGCATTGCGTTCGCCCGCATTCTGCTGACCAAGCCGAAGGCCGTGTTCCTCGACGAGTCGACCTCGGCACTCGACGAAGGTCTGGAGTACCTGCTGTATACCCTCATTCGCACCGAGCTGCCCGACACCATTCTGGTCAGCGTCAGCCACCGTAAGGCGCTCGAGCAGCATCACTCCCATGAACTCGAGCTGCTCGGCGAGGGTGAATGGCGGTTCGGCCGGGTCGGAGGCAAGGAGCCCGCGCCGGTCTAAGCCTGTGCGGCGTGCGTACCCGCACGGCGGCCGAAGAACGAACCTTCGCCGAGCTGGGTGCCGCTGGCATAGCCCTTACCGTCCTGCGCGATGTTCGACGCGCAGGCGCCCGCGGCATAGAGGCCGTCGATGACGCTGCCATCGGAGCGCAGCACCTGTCCGTCTATCGACACGTCGAGACCGCCCATGGTGAATCCCGAGTACATCGCCACGCCCAGTGACAGATCGAACGCAGCCCAAGGGCCGTTGTCCTGTGCCGCAACGTATTCCGGCTGCTTGTGGAAGTCGGGGTCTTCCCCGCGCGCGGCGTTCTCGTTGTAGCGGTCGAGCGTGGCGGCGAGCTTGCCCGCCGGAATGCCAAGCGCCTCTTCCATTTCCGCGACCGTCTCGAATCCGTCGATGAACTTGATCAGCGGCATCTCGGGCATCTGCATGTGTGCTTCGTCAACGATCAGATATGCCTGCTGGTCGGGTTGTTCCAGGACGTACGCCGATGTGCGTGAGTGGTAGGAATCCTCGGCGACGAACCGCTCGCCCCGATTGTTGACGATGACGCCGGTCAGCAGAATCTCCGGCGGGTACGCGGCGGCGGTGATGAACAGCCCGTCGAGGTTCTCCGCCTCGCCACCGGCCGATACGCCGAGGGCGATGCCCACCCCGTCGTCGTAGGGGTTGCCCAGGATGTAGGGTTCCACCTCGCCGTGGTGTTTGGTTTTGCGTTTCTGACCAAGCGCTGGAGTGTGCTCGGCGACCATTTCGGCGTTCATCGCGAATCCGCCGGCGGCGATGACGACGGCCTTGGCTTTGATCGCCCCGGTTTCGCCGAAGTGCTTCCAGCGGACCCCGACCACGCGGCCGTCGTCGACCACCAGATTGGTCACGCCGGTCTCATAACGGATCTGCACGCCCTGATCGGTCGCACGTTTCACCAGCAGGTCGATGACCATCGCTGCGCCGCCCAACTCCCCCGGAACCGGAACCGAATGTCCGCGCGGCGCCGGTTTGGCCTGCTCGCAGTACGGCCATACCTTCTCGTTACCGGTATAGGACAACCCCTCGGTGCCGGGTGGCACCACCACCTTGCCCTTCCAGAAACTGCGTTCGAACTGAAAGCCAAGCGCCTCAAGCCAATCGAAGTGTTCGACGCTTTGGTCGCAGTAGAGGCGAATCTTGTCGAGATCCGGGGCGGCCGAGACGGCCACGAGATACTTGTACATCTCTTCGGCGCTGTCGTCGTGTCCGGTGGCCTGCTGCACCGCTGTGCCGCCGCCCAGATAGAAGTGGCCACCGGCCATCGCGCTGGTGCCGCCTGCCGCGGCCGCCTTCTCGAGAACCAGAACGTTGGCTCCCGCCGCCGCGGCGCTCACCGCTGCGCAGCCGCCGGCCATGCCGAATCCGATGACCAGGATATCGACCTCGTCAGACCATGATTGAACATCGGCCGCGTCGACGGTGTCCGGGATGTCGAGAGCGCTCACTGTTGCTCCTGTTTCACGTAGTCGAAAAATGACTTGATCTCGTCGGGGATGACGGCGATCTCGATGTAAGGGGCGCCGGCCTCGACGGCCGACAGGTAGGCGAACCTCATCCCGCCGGGCATGATCCCCTGTTGCACGACGGGGGTCCCGTTGGCCGCTGCGTCGCGCAGTGCAGCGTCGAACGCTGCGGAGTCGGGCGCCTCGACACAGATGTGGTGCAGACCGGGTCCGCAGGCGTCGAGGAACTCGGTGTACACGCTCTGGCCGCCGGTGACCGGTGCGATCAACTCGAGCTGGGTGTCACCGGCGTAACTGAACGAAATGTCGGCGGTGAAGTCAGCGGGCACGCCGCGGAAGGTGCACGTGTCGGGCGCGAAGTGGACGTTCGGTATCCGCACCCACTTCTTGGCCCCCAACATGGTGGTCAGCGCCTTTTCGGTGACGTCGAGGTCCCGCGTCACCCACGCAATCTGGACAGGTGTCTGGGCATGCATCGGGTCGAGGATATCCCCGGCCGCGCCGGATGGCTAGAACGTGTTCTAGTTTTCCTCGCCGAGGTACGCCGCCAGGCATCGCTGTGCCATCTCGCGCGCCGTCGACGGGTCGGTTCCGAACGCGATGTTCGCGTCACACCACCTCTCGCCGGACAGCGTCAGGAACCGCCGACCGTCGTCGGTGACGATCCACTGTTCACCGAAGGACGGATCGATGGCCTCCCCGGTGGCCACGTGGATCGCGAGCCCGAGCACCATCGAATCCCAGCCCATCCCGACCGCGCCGGGCCCGAACTGGTCCCAGTGGTCGTCGACGTGGGCGATGTGCTCGATCACCAAGCGCGAGCGGTCCTGGCCGTCCGCGCTGACGGTGACATCGATCCAGCTGACACCTCCGCCGAATTCCCAAGTCGCGGTGAAGTTTTTGGGCGGATCGCAGGTGAGGACGGTGCCGCCCGCCTGACCCTCCAACTGGTAGGAACCGCCGACGGTCAGGTCGCCGGAAATGGGCATCAACCACCGGGGTATGCGCTCGATGTTGGTGACGGCGTCCCAGAGGTCGTTCTGATCGGTGTCGTAGGACTGGCTGATGGTGACGACGTGCGCTTCCTTGGCATCGATGATGCGCGATCCCAGCTTGCGCTCGACGGCGTTGATTTGATGCTCGATGTCAACCTCAGTCATGTTGCCTTCCTTGGCTTCTGCGTTGTCGTTTACCTCGTGCGATCTCGGTCGCCAGGGCGTCGAGTCGCGGTGCCCAGAACCGGCGGAAGCCGTCAAGCCACTCGTCGACGTCGCGTAGCGCCGCGCCGTCGACCGTGTAGAGCCTGCGCTGCCCATCCGGCCGTACCGAGGTGAATCCGTTCTCGCGCAACACCTTGAGGTGCTGCGACACCGCGGGTTGGCTGATCGCGAACTCTCCCTGAATCTGCGCACCGATGGCCCCCGCCGACTGCTCGCCCTCGGCGAGCAATTCGAGAATGCGCCGACGCACCGGGTCACCGAGGACGTCGAACGCGTGCACGGCACTAAAATAAAGTAGCAACTTATATAAGTCAATACTGAATTATCGTTGTGAGCAGCTCGATCACCAGGGTCCGCGCTGGCGTAGCCACGAGGTGCGCATCACCGAGGTCGCCGACGTCGCCAAGCCGGAACTGTTGCGGCGCTACCTTGATCGGTGGTTCTAGGAGGTGAAGGGACACGTCGGCGGACTGACACCCGAATCCTCAGACGCGGAGGTGAGCGCGACAGCGCCGTCGATTTCCGTGTTCGAGCTCCAGCGTTAGGGCACCGGCGCCGACGCCGCCGAGATGACGTCCTGGCTCGCCTGCTGATTCGCGACATGCCAGGACACCGCGGCGGGGAACTGCCCCCAGGTGCTGTTGAACATCCCGACCATCGCGGCCCTGCCGTCGGGCGTGATGAAGTAGACCGGCCCGCCGGAGTCGCCCTTCTGGCTCACCACACCGTTGGCCATCGTGAACCAGCCGTTGTAGACCGCCTGGATGTTTCCGCAACTCTCGCCCGTGACGACGCCGAAATGGCACACCGGCAGACCGGGTGTGGGCGTGACGCCGGGGTCGGACACAAGCACCAGGCCGCGCGGCAGGACGTTGTTGACAGCGACGTCGGGCGCGAGGCTGATCGCCTCCCAGTCGGTGATCTGATGGTTGGTGTCGATGGTGGCGCCGTCGGGGGTGTTGTCGCGGAACGACGCCTGCTGCCCGATGTATCTGCGGCCACGGTCCTGCACCGTGCCGTCGCCGCGGCAATGGCCCGCGGTGTAGGCGACGCGCGCGCCGGGGTCGACGAATCCCAATGTGCACGCGTTGGTGCCCTGGATGATTTCCATGCCCGGGAACACGATGACGCCCGGATCGGCTTGCACCGGCACCCCGGGGAATGCGAGCGCGCCGAGTGACGCCGCCACTGTCGCGATTATGCGTAACGAACGTCGGCGCATCGTCGCCCCCTTGGGTCTCAAGTGTGTAAAGGGTACCGGCGTCAAGAGATGCCCACAGGCCGAGTGCGAGAAGTGATACCCGCGCCCGACCAGGAGCAATCACACAACTGGCGTACCTACTTCAGCCCATCGGCAAGGATCACAGAAGCGTTACAGAGTGGCAACGGCGGCCCTTCTTGTCGAATCGGGCGCGCATATCGACCGGCCCGGTTGATACGCGCGCCCGATTCGACAAGGGGCCGTCAGGAATCGAAGCCGAGGCCCAGCGCGTCGAGTGTGCGAAGAAAAATGTTGCGGCGCCCCGCCGAATGATCGGCGCGGTCCAGAGACCATCGCGTCGCCTGGACGCCGATGCTCGCGATCGGTTCGGGCGGGAACGGCAACGGGCGTCGGCGCACCATCTCCAACTCGGTGCGCGGGGTGGGGATTCCGTCGAGCAGATCCAGGCACACGTCGGCCGCGAACCTCGCCGCGCCCACGCCAAGACCGGTGAACCCGTTGACATACGCGACCCGCTCATCGTGGGCCAGACCCCAGTGCGCGCAGAAGCGAGTGTTGGTGTCGATGGCTCCGGCCCAGCGGTGGGAGAACCGGACGTCGTCGAGTTGAGGGAACGTGATGAAGAAGTGCGCGGCGAGGCGCTGATACGTGTCCGGCCGGTCCTCGTAGGCAGGGTCGACCTTGCCTCCGAAGTGATACACCGCGTCATAACCGCCCCATACGATGCGGTTGTCCACGGTCAACCGGTAGTAGTGAAACTGGTTGGCGCAGTCGCCGATTCCCTGCCTGTTTCGCCAGCCGATGCGGTCCAGCTGCGCGTCGGTCAGCGGCTCGGTCGCCAGCACGTAGTCGTAAACCGGAATGGTGTGCAGCCGGTTGCGGCGCAACAGGCTCGGGTAGACGTTCGTCGCCAGCACCACCTGGCGCGCGGTGATGGGCGCGACGGCGGTGTGCACGCGCAACGCAAGGCCCGCGGACTCCAACCGGGTGGCGTTGGCGCGCTCGTAGATCTGCACGCCCGCATCCGTGCACGCGCGGGCGAGCTCGAACGCCAGCTTGGCCGGGTGGACGATGGCGCACGTGTCGGCGCTGAACAACCCCGCCAGGTAGGTCGGTGAGTTCGCCTCGGCGCGGACCTGCTGCGTGTCGAGGAAGCGGCCCTCTCCCCCGGTCGCGGCGTCCCGCAGCCAGTCGACCTGATGCGGTTCGGTGGCGACCGAAAGCATTCCGGTGCGCTGCCATTCCGTATCCAGCCTCAGACGGTCGATGTCAGCCTGCATGCCGTCGAGGTTCTGGATGCCCATCTCGTCCAGAGCGTGGATCTCTTTGGGCCAGCGTGTTTTTCCGTTCTCGGCTCCGTGAGTCAGGCTGGCGTCGACGAATCCGCCGTTTCGTCCCGATGCCGCCCATGCGATGCGGTTGGCCTCGATGAGGACGATGCGCCGATCCGGATTGCGCTCGGCGGCATGCAGTGCCGTCCAGAGCCCGGTGTAGCCGCCGCCGACCACGAGTAGGTCACACGTGATCAATGCGGTCAGCTGAGGGTAGGCGGGCCGGGGAATGTCCAGCCACATCGAACCGAAGGAGCTTGCCGCAAGCGAACGTTCGATCAATTGAGGGTCAACGGAAGCGTCAAACACCGTGTCCACATCGCGGAGACTACGGGGCTGCGCGCTGCGGTGTCGAAAAAACCAGCGCCGGGCCCATGAGGGCGGCAGAGACCGGTCCGCTGTGGTGCGGTCGGCCGGCGTCGCTATGGCCGGTCGGCCGCCGGTGTTTCGCCGATCTGCCTGAACGCGGGGCGTTGGCCGCCTCCACTGAAGCGGGTCAATACCGGCCCGACTATCGCGAGGATGAATACGTAGGGCGTCGCGACCGCACCGAGGTGTGGGATCGACGTCGCGACCAGGCCGATGATAACCAGTGAGAATTCGCCGCGAGCGATCAGCGCCGTACCCGCGCGCAACTGCCCAGGCCCGGCGACCCCGTCGCGACGGGCGGCGAACCCGCCGGTCAAGACCTTTGTCAGGGCAGTCACCGCTGCGAGTGCCACAGCCGCGGGCAACATCGGAACCAATTCGGCTGGGTCGACGGAGAATCCGATGGCCAGGAAGAAGATTGCCGCAAACAGATCACGCAGCGGGCTCAGCACGATCCGCGCGCGGTCGGCGGCTTCACCGGTCAGCGCAAGGCCCACCAGGAACGCACCGACCGCGGCCGACGCATGCACAAACTCCGCCAGCGCGGCAACGATCAACGTCAGGCCCATGATTCGGAGCAGCAGCTGCTCGTTGTCCGGATGGGCGACCAGTCGGCCGAGGTGATGTCCCCAGCGAAGGGAGGCAGTGAACGCGACAACCAACGCGGCGACGGCGAACGTCACGCCGAGAATCGCCTGCCACCAGGTTCCGCCTGCCGCCAGGACCGCCAGCAGTGGGAGGTAGGCCGCCATTGCGAAGTCCTCGAGCACGAGAATCGACAGGACGGCCGGGGTCTCGCGGTTGCCGAGCCGGCGCAGGTCGGAGAGCAGCCTGGCGATGACGCCCGACGACGAAATGTACGTCACGCCGGCCAACGCGAGGATCCCGACGGTGTTGAGGCCGAGCAGCCAGCCCGCGATCGCTCCGGGTATCGCATTCAGAAGCAGATCCACCCACGCCGACGGCAGGTGTCTGCGCAGGCTGCTGGCGAACTCGCCGATCGAGAACTCCAGGCCCAACACGAGCAGTAGAAGGACCACACCGATAGATGCCCCGGCCTGAACAAATTCCCCGGCAGCGGGTATGGGCGCGACGCCGCCATCCCCGAGTGCCAGGCCCACGAGGAGATACAGCGGAATGGGCGACAGTGCGAACCGGCGCGCAGCGCTGCCCAGCACGGTGAGCACCGTGAGGATGATGCCGAGCTCAAGCAGCAACGTCGCCGAGATCTGCACTGTCAGCCTCTTGCCACGATGTCTTCGACGCCCAAGATGCCGTCGGCGGTGCCAATCACCACCAAAACGTCACCGGCGCGGAGAATCTCGGCTGGACCTGGCGAAGCGAGGACCGCGTCGTCGCGCACGATCGCGACGATGGATGCGCCAGTGCGCGTCCGAGCCCGGGTCTCCCCCAGCGGGCGGTTCACGAACGGACTTCCGGGTTCGAGGACAACCTGTCCGGCATCGAGGCCCGGGACTTCGCGGGTGAGGTCGGCGAATCGTTCGGCGATACGCGGTGCACCCAGGATCTGAGCGAGGGCTTCTGCCTCGTCTTCGGTCAAGCGGAAAACCTGCCGTGCCTGGTCGGGGTCCTCTTTTGGGTACACAACGATTTCGAAGTCACGGGTGCGTCGTGCGACGACGCCGATGCGGTCGCCGTCACGGTTGTCGAATTCGTAGCGCAACCCGACGCCGGGCAGCAGAACCTCTCTGACATCCATGGCTCCATACTGCGGGGTGGAGCGCCAATCTATACGCGGACTTCGGCCGATTCCTCGTCGACGCGGCGTCGGGCGGGCTCCCAGCCCGGCGGACCGAACGCATAGCCCAGCTTGTCGCGCCACCGAGACGCGCGCCGGACGTCGCGGAAGATCGACACGTACTCGTGGGTCTGCAGCGTCCAGATGTTGTAGGTGTCGACCTGCTTGGTCAGCCCGTAGATCGGGCGCACGTTCTCTTCCTTGAAGCTGCGGAACAGCCGGTCCCAGAGGATGAAGATGCCGCCGTAGTTCTTGTCGAGGTACTGCTGGTCCATGCCGTGGTGAACGCGGTGATGCGACGGCGTGTTGAAGACGAATTCGATTGGCCGCCAGAGCTTTCCGATGCGCTCGGTGTGGATCCAGAATTGGTAGATGAGGTTGATGGAGAAGCTGGCGAACACCATCCACGGCGGCACACCGAGCAGAGGCAGCAACGCCCGCAGGAACACGTCGCCGCTGATGTTCCACTTCTGGCGCAGCGCGGTCGCGAAGTTGAAGTACTGGCTGGAGTGATGTGCTTGATGGGTCGCCCAGATCAGGCGGACGCGATGGGCGATCCGGTGATAGAAGTAGTAAAGGATGTCGACGCCAACAATCGCGATCACCCAGGTGTACCAAGCGCTCGAAGGCAGGTGCCACGGCGCGACGTAGACGAAGAGCGCGGCGTACGCGATCAGCGCGACGGCGTTGAGCACGCCGCTGGTGAGGATCGATACCAGCCCCATCTTGATGCTCGCCCACGCATCGGGCCGCAGATACGACCCCGCAGGCGCACGTTCTGCCTCGTCGTGCATGAGCTTGCCCGCAGACACCCATTCGATGATCAGCATGATCAGGAAAAACGGGATCGCGAAGGTCACCGGGTCGTGCATCAGCGGCGGTAGCACGTCGGTCAAAATCGGAGTCCAGGCCCCGTTCACGTCCAAGGTGACACCTCCCGGGCAAAGTTTACGACCTAGCGAAAGCTGAGTACCTCCTCACCCCAAGCCAACCGCAGGTCACGGTCCAGATCGTCGACCACCCGCTCGGACGCGTCGATGATCAGCGACGCCCGATCCTCTTTGCGGTACGGACGCCACTCGGGATCCCCGGCCGACGCGGACGGCGTGCCGTCCACCGCGAAGCTCACCCAGCGCCTGCGCAGCCGCGCCGACACCGTCTTGCCGGCCTTGAGCCCACCCAATTTGAACGTCGGGTCCTTGGGCCCGCCGACCAGGTTGCCCCATACGTACGGCAACTCGGTGGCGTGCGCCGCGCCGAGGCGCAATAGGCGCAGCATCGGGGGCGCGAAGTCGAACCGGTAGAGGTAGACGGGTGCGACCTCCCGGTGGCCGTCGGCGAACCAGATCGACGGCATCCGGAAACCGATGTCGCGGGCCACCCCCATGCCGATCGTCTTGGGCCGCCCCCGGTACGCGGTGCGGATCTGCGCTTCATTGGGCAACTGCAGCGCCGGCTGCTCGGCGGCGATCTCGGTGAACATCGCCCGCAGCGCCTGCGGCGAGATCGGCATCAACGGCGACTTCATCCACCGGAACAGCGCGGCCTCGTGCTTGTTCGTGCCGATGATCAACGGGACTGGATGCGTGCGTCCTTCTCGGGCCAGCTTCACCGGGTGCGCGGGAATGATGTCACCGTCGATGATCGGAGCGAAGGCCAGTGTTCCCGGCCAGCGGGCAGGCACTTCGTCGAAAACCTTCTTGGAGGCCGCCAACACGGCGTCGATCGGAACTGCGGGCAGGCGTTGGACTTCGCCCCGCCCGATGTCCAGCGCATCGAGGAACAGCTCGGCGAAGCGACGGCCGCGCTCGGAGTCATAGATCGATGTTGCCGGCGAACTCTGGGCGATGGCCGCCGAGAACAGTCCCGCGGCCGCAGGGCTGGCCAGCAGCGTGGTCACCATGCCTGCGCCGGCCGACTCGCCGAACAATGTGACGCGGCCCGGATCGCCCCCGAATCCGGCGATGTTGTCGCGCACCCATTGCAGTGCGAACAGCGCGTCGCGCAAGCCGAGATTGGTATCGAACCCGGCCCCGAAGGAGGACAGGTCCAGGAACCCGAGTGCGCCCAACCGGTAGTTGACCGTGACGATCAGTGCGTCGCCGCCGCTCGCCAGTGCGCCACCGTGATACAGCGATTGCGCCGACGAGCCCAGGATGTAGGCGCCGCCGTGCAGCCATACCATCACCGGTTTGCCGTCTCCCGCCTCGGTATCCGACGACGCCCACACGTTCAACGTCAGGCAGTCGTCACCCTGCGGCGCGCCGAGGTCGATCGGGATCCTCGGATCGGTGGGCTGCGGGCAGACGGGTCCCACCCGCGTCGCATCGGCCGGCTCCGACCACCGTTGGGGCGCCTGGGGTGCCCGCCACCGCAGGTCGCCGGTCGGCGCCGCGGCATAGCGAATGCCCTTCCACACCTTGACCGTTCCGTTGTCGACGCCGCGTACAGGTCCGTAACTGGTGTCGACGACCAGGGGCTCGACTGCCGGCACCGCCGCTGGCCGGTCGTCGGCAGCGCGTCGCGTATTGGCCTCTGTTGTCACCGATTGACCTCCTCGATGGGAAAACAACCACTCCACAGTACGCGCGCGTACCGCATCCCCCCGCTGCCAAATGGTATATATGGTGGTGTGGGTGTCACATTTATACCGAAGCGGGTCGTCACGGCCGAGAAGCTTCGCAACCGCATCGTGAAAGATTTCGAGAAGAGCGCTGGTCGTCACGATGATCCGGCGGTCTACGGTGGGCCACCAGGCGATCCCGGGCTGATCGGGCCCGGCAGTATTTCGTGGGAGATCAACGCCGACCTGGCATCGGTCTCGCAGGCCGGTTTGCCCGCGATCGTGCTGGAAATCCTCCATCCGTCGGTGGTGGCGGGCGTTCAGGATCTGTCCAACTACCGGGAAGACCCGTTCCAGCGCGCCCGCGCGACCCTGGGCTACGTGCTGACCACGACGTTCGGCAACACCGAGGCCGCGACCCGCGTCATCGAACGCGTCAAGCACGTGCACTCGTTCGTCAACGGCACTCGCCCCGACGGCGTGCCGTACCGCGCCCTGGATCCCGAGCTGATCGCCTGGGTGCACACGTGCATCCCGTGGATGATTCTGCGGACCTATGAACACACCAAACGCCCGCTGACCCGCGAGGAGCAAGACCGGTATCTGACCGAACAGGCGGTGATCGGCAGGTTGGGCGGCGCCGACTGGGTCCCGACGACCGCCGCCGAACTCGACGATTACGTCGAGACCATGCGACCGAAGCTGAGCGTGAACGGGCAGACGCGTGAGTTCATCGACTTCTTGACGACATCGCCGTTCTTCCCCGACCTGCCACGGCCGGTGGACCGCCAACTGCACCGGTTCGCCATCTACGCGGGCATGAGCCGCGCCCCGGCGTGGGCACGCGAGCTCATCGGCTATGACCGCCCGTCCGCGCTGACCCGTCGGCTCATCGAACCCGCACTGCACCTCGACGCCCGGCACGTGCGGTGGGCATTCGGGACACCGCGGTACGCCGCGCTCGCCCGCGAACGTGCGGCAGGTGCGCGTCCGAAGGTCGCGGTATCGTGATCGACGCCCAGCTCATCGAGGTCATCGGCGGCGCCGCGTCCATCGGCAAGGCGGGCGGCAACGTGGACGAGGCGGCCGACCGGACCAGCCAACGGATACTCGACGCCGCGCTTCAGGAGGCGGCAGCAGTCGGGCTGCAACGGATTACGGTCGAGGACGTGGTGCGCCGCGCGGGTGTGTCACGGATGACGGCCTACCGCCGCTATCCCCGTCGCGACGATCTGGTGGAAGCGCTGGTTCGCCGGGAGACGCAACGGTTCCTCGGCGCTGTCGCCGATGCCATCGATGCCACCGAAGATCCGAACGAAGGGGTGGCCGCCGCGTTCATCGCTGCGGTCACGTTCGCCCGCGAGCATCCGATGCTGCGTCGCGCCGGTCACGTCGAACCCGCACCGATCGATTCGGCGGAACTGCTGAAGATGGGGTCGGCATTCATCGCCAACTACATCCACGGTGACACGCCGGGCACACCGCCACGACAGGTCCGCTGGGTCGCCGACGTGTTCGCCCGGTTGTTCATCACCTATATCTCGATGCCGCCCGACGATCCCGACTTCAGCGACGACGCCGAACTCCGGCAGTTCGCGCACGAGGTGCTCACACCCATGGTCGAACGCGCCGTCTGAGGGCCATGGCATAGCTTGGTGCCGTGCTGAAGTGGGCGCTGCTTGCGGGCGCAATCTCGACCGAGGTCGCCGCCACGCTGTCTCTGCGTGCCTCACAGGATCATTCGGCGTGGCTCGCGGTCGTGGTCGCCGGCTACCTCACCTCGTTCGTGTTCTTGACGATGGTGCTACGCGCCGGTGTACCCGTCGGCATCGCGTACGGAATCTGGGGTGCGCTGGGCACGGCGGTCACCGCGGTTCTGGCCGCCGTCCTCTTCGGCGACCCGTTCACCTGGCCGATCGTCGCGGGCATCGGGCTCATCATCGCCGGGGTGTTGCTGATCGAGTTCGGTTCGCATCGCGCCGCGACCGCCGAGCCGGGACCGGATGTCACCGCCGGGGCGGCTCCGTGATGTGGCTCGCGCTCGCCGGCGCCATACTCGTCGAGGTCGTCGCGACCCTGTCGCTACGCGCGTCCGACGGTTTCCGCAAGAGGGCGTGGATCGCACCGATCATCACCGGCTACCTCCTGTCGTTCTACCTGCTGTACGTGTCGCTGGGACTGGGCATGCCGGTCGGCATCGCGTACGGCGTGTGGTCGGCGTGCGGCATCGCGCTGGTGGCCGTCATCGCGCGGTTCCTGTTCAACGAACCCCTCACTCCCATGATGGCGCTGGGCATCGTGCTCATCGTCGGCGGCGTGCTCACGATCGAGTTGGTCACCGCCGCCTGAGCCGGTGCTTCAAACGGGGTCGCGCACTGAGCGCTCCGGCCAGTGCGATCGCCACCAGCCCGGCGACAGGCACGGACAGCAGGCCGATCCGAAGGCTCGTCGCATCGGCGATGACGCCCACAATCAGAGGCGCGCCGAAGAAACCGATCCGCATCAGCCACGTCAGCACTGTCAATCCGCTGCCCGAGCGCAGGCCAGGCAGCTGGTCGGCGCGGTGCATCGCCGCCGGGATCAGGGTCGCGACTCCGAAGCCCGCCGCAGCGAACCCCGCGATGGTGCCGGGAATCGACGGAAAGGCCAGCGCCGCCCCCATTCCCGCGGCCGCGAGGACGCCACCGGCGCGAACCACCCTGCGCTCGCCGAACCTGTCGACAAGACGGTCCCCGATCAGCCGGCCGACGAACATGAATCCGACCAGTGCCACATAGCCGAACACCGCGACCGCACCGGGTGCACCGAGGCTATCGCGCAAATACAGTGTCGCCCAGGAACTTCCCGCATCCTCGACGGTCGCTCCCGCGATGGCGAGCACGACCAGCGCGACCAGCGTCCCGTACACCGCCAAACCCGCACCAGATCCTTGCCCTGCCGGCCGCGCCGGATGGTCGTCGTGATCGGCTCCCTTCAACAGGTACGGGTAGACGATCAGCACGACGCCGCCGAACAAGACCGCCGCGATCGCCAAATGCGTTGACCGGGATATGCCCAGCGCGATCGCGGCGGCACCCATCAGGCCGCCGATGATGGCTCCCGCCGCCCAGACCGCATGCAGCGAGTTGATGATCGACCGGCCGTAATTGCGCTGCAACCGCAGCCCGTGCGCGTTCTGCGCCACGTCGGTGACCGCGTCGCAGGCTCCCGCCATGAACAACGCCGCGGCGAGCATCAACGGGCTTCCTGCCAGGGCCGCAGCGACAACGAATCCCGCGAGGCCGAGGGTGCTGACGACCGCCACCCGGGACGATCGGTACCTCCGGATCAACGCCGCCGCGGAGAGGCCGGCCGCCAACGCGCCCGCGGAGAACGCCGCGATCGCCATTCCGAACGTCGTGTTGGACAACTGCAGGTCGGTCTTGATTTCTGGGTAGCGGGGCAGCAGGTTGGCGAACAACGCTCCGTTGCTCAGGAACAGCGCCGCGACGGCGATTCGGGCCCTTCGGTGCTGCGCCACAACGACGTCGACCGATTCAGGCGCCATGTCCGGGACACTACCGACCCCGGACTCTAGGCTGACTGGTCGTGGCAGTGACCGACGATCACGAGGATCTGGACTATCGCTTCACGCTCGCCAACGAGCGCACCTTCCTCGCGTGGATCCGCACCGCGCTGGCACTGATCGCCGGCGGCGTCGCGGTCGTGCAACTGGTGCCCGCTCTGACCATCCCCGGGGTGCGCCACGCCCTCGGGATGGTGCTGACCGCATCCGGCGGCGCCCTTGCGGTGCTGGCGGTTCTGCGTTGGCGTGCGGTGCAGACCGCCATGCAGGAGGGCGGCGAACTGCCCCGATCCCGGATGCCGGCGCTGCTTGGCGGCGCGATCGTCGTACTCACCATCGCGCTGATCGTTGTGATCGCGGTGCAGCCGTAGACCATGCCACCTCGACCGGAGAAGCCAGGGTTACAAGCCGAACGCACCCAATTGTCCTGGGAGCGAACCGCGATCAGCTTCCTGGTCGCCGGAGCGCTGCCGTTGTTCGGTCGGGGCCCGTTGGACGACGGGCGGATTGCACTGCCCGTGGTGGGAGCCCTGTTGGCGGTCCTGATCGTCTGGCTGGGTCGTCGACGGGCTCACCGTTTCATGGTCTCGCCGAAGGCCGAGATCGTCCTACTTGGCTGCGCGACCGCGGGGTTCGCCGGGCTGATCCTGATGATCGGTGGGTTCGAGTAGTTGCTCGCTGGTCTCCCACAGGTCGAGCGCGTTTTCACGGTCGTAGGAATCGGTCGACGATGCGATCGACCGCTTCCCCTCGAAGTACGACCCGCTGACATCGTCGAACCGGGGATCGCAGACCAGCGCCGCCAGGCGCGCGCCCGAGGACCGGGTGCTGTTGACGTTCGGCAGCACCCGCAGCAGTGGGAATACATACCGCCACACCCACCGCCCGATCGCCGAGTAGTCGCGGGCCAGGCCGGAGCCGGGCATGAGGCCGGGATCGAACGCGTTGACCGTGACTCCGTTGGCGCCGCAACCGAGCCGGCGGTCGAGTTCGTATGCGTACAGCACGTTGCACAGCTTCGACGTGGTGTACCGGCGGCGGCCGTCGACCGGTTCGTCATCCGCGGGGTGCGCGAGGTCGGCGGCCCTGGTGTACCGCGGTGCCGGCATACCCGTGGTCTTCGCCGGATCGTGAGTGCCGCTGGCGACGACCACGATGCGCGCCGGGTGGGCCAGGTCCGCGAGCAGGTCCCGCACCAGGGCGAAATGTCCGAGATGGTTGACTCCGAACGTCATCTCCACGCCCTCGGCGGTGTGTTCGGTGCCCGACACCACCTGAAGGCCGGCATTGCAGACGATCGCGTGCAGCGGCGGCAGTCCGCGGCCGCGCAAGTCGTCGGCAAAGGCGTGGACCGACGTCAACGACGCGAGGTCCATTTCGAGAACCGTGCACCGCGCCGGGTGGCCGGCCTGTTCGACCGCTTGCGCGCCGCGCGCCACGTCACGCACCGCGAAGACGACGTGCCAGGTCGGGTCACTCGCGAGAAGCGCTCTCGCGCATTCCAATCCGAGCCCGGCGCTGGCACCGGTGATGATCGCTGTCTTGTTCGGGAGTGTGGTCACTTTTCCTCCAAGAGAGTCGGAATCAAGGCGGTTACGGTCTGATGCAGCCGCCGGTACATCCGGTCGACGTCGGTTGTCTCGGGCTCGAGATGGACCGCGAGGAAGATGCCGTCCGACAGTGCGACGGCCACCGCGGCGAGTTCATCCAGGACGCGCTGCGCCGTGTGGTCGGAGATGCCGGCAGGAAGCAGTTGTGCGATCGCGTCGCGAAACCGCGCGATCGCGGTGTCGCGGACCCGTCGCACCACTTCGGCGACTGCGGGATCATCGCTGCGCTCCAGTGACAGGAGCAGGAACAGCCGCAGGAAATCGGGATGCTGTGACTGCTGGGTCACCACCGCGTCGAGCTGCCGTTCGACGGTGGCCTCGGCGGGTATGGCCGCGAAATACCGCTGGGCGCCGCGTTCCATGACTGCCGCCAGCACGCCGTCCTTGGACCCGAAGTGCCAGTAGATCGAACTCGCCGGAAGGCCGCAGGCCTTGCGGATGTCGCTGATGGACGTCGCGGCGTAGCCGCGTGAGGCCATCAGCTTTTCCGTCGCGTCGAGGATCTGCTCACGGGACTGCTCGCCCTGCTGCTGCTTTTTCGTCGGGGGTCGCTCTGTAAGGATCATTACAGACATACCCTAGGCGAGTTCGCAAAGTTTGTCGACCACGTTCACGTGCGCACACGCGGTGAGACGCTGAGGCGATGACGATCCACGGCGATGAGCGCCCGCGCGAAGAGCAGAGGAAGGCCGAGGTGACGGCCGACGAGTTGGTCGGCCTCTTCCCGCCGGGCACCCGCACCGACAGCGACGGGACCCTCGTGGTCGGCGGTTGCCGACTCGACGACGTGGCCGCGCAGTTCGGCACGCCGGCAATCGTTGTATCGGAGGACGCGTTGCGTCAGCGGGCCCGCGACTACCTGAGCGCCTTCCGGTCTCGCTGGCCGCGCTGCGATGTGGCGTTCGCCTCGAAGTCGTTCCCGTGCACGGCGGTTCAGCGGGTGATGGTCGAGGAGGGTCTGCACATCGACGTCGCCGGCGGCGGCGAGATCCTGACGGCGCTCAAAGCGGGCGCAGACCCGGCGCGACTCGTACTACACGGAAACGCCAAGTCCGACGAGGAACTCGAACTCGCGGTCAGCCGCGGCGTCGGCCTCGTGGTGGTCGACAACTTCGACGACATCGACCGGCTCGAACGCATCGTTCCCACCGGGCATCAGCAGCCCTGCCTGGTCCGGGTCATTCCGGGTGTGGACGCCGCCACCCACGCCTCGCAGGCGACCGGCCATGCGGGGTCGAAGTTCGGCCTGTCACCGGACGATGCCCGTGCCGCGATCGCGCGGATCGAGCGCAGCGCCAAGATGCGGCTCGACGGCGTGCACACCCATGTCGGCTCGCAGCTGCTCAACGTCGAGCAGCTCGCCCAGGCGGTCGAGCCCATCGCCAAGCTGGGCACGTTCGAGGTGTACGACCTGGGCGGTGGGCTCGGCGTGCGCTACACCTACGCCGAGCACCCGCCGACCCTCGACGACTACGCCGACGCGATGGTGACTCAGGCGACGGCGCTGCTACCGTCGGGCAGCCGCATCATCGTCGAGCCCGGCCGCAGCATGGTCGCCAACAGCGCGTGCACGCTCTATCGCATCACGACCCTCAAACGGGGCTTCGTCACCCACGTCGCGGTGGACGGCGGCATGGGCGACAACCTCGAGGTCTCGCTCACCGGTCAGCGGTTCGAGGCGACGATCGTCAATCGGGTCGGTGGCGGCGAAACCGTCAGCGTTGTGGGACGGCACTGTGAATCGGGCGACCAACTGGTCGACGGCGTCGCACTGCGCGAACCGTCGATCGGCGATCTGCTCGCGGTGCCCGTCACCGGGGCCTACTGCTACACGATGTCCAATCAGTACAACGGCGCCCGCCGGGTTCCGGTGGTGTTCACCCGCGCCGGTGCGGCGCGGCTGGTGGTCCGCCGCGACACCTGGGATGACCTGCTGATGCGTGACGTCGACTGATTGCGGGCAAGATAGTCGCATGACCGAACTCCCCGAGTCGCTCGTCGAGTTGGCGCGACGGTACGGCGTCGCAACGGAATACGAAGACTGGACCGGAAGGCGCATCACGGTCTCCGAATCCACACTGGTCGGCGTGCTCGACGCCCTCGGCGTGCAGGCCGCCACCGACTATCGGCGCACCGCGGCATTGGCAGAACACGATCGTGACCACTGGTCTCGCGCGCTGCCGCCGGTGATCGTCGGCCGCGCCGGGTCGACGTCGTCGTTCTGGGTACACGTCACACACGGCGATCCGGTGAGGTTGTGGATCCGGCTCGAGGACGGATCCGTCCGGACGGGTTTGCGCCAGCTCGAAAACAACTGTCCCCCTTATGATCTCGGTGGCCGTCTGGTCGGCGAAGCGAGCTTCGAGTTACCCGCCGACCTGCCGCTCGGTTATCACGAACTGCATCTGCAGCTGGGAACGTCCGACATCAGTTCACCGATCGTCGTCTCCCCCGCATCGTTGGAACCGCCGACGGGACGCACGTGGGGTCTGGCCACCCAGCTGTACAGTGTCCGATCGCGAACCTCTTGGGGCATCGGTGATTTGACCGACCTCACCGATCTCGCCGTATGGTCGGCGTCTCGGCACGGTGCGGGCTTCGTCCTCGTCAACCCGTTGCACGCCGCCGCGTCCACCCCGCCGATGGAGCCGTCGCCCTACCTGCCGACCTCACGGCGGTTCGTCAACCCGATATACCTGCGGGTGGAGGCGATCCCCGAGTTCGCGTACGTCGAGAACCGGGGACGCATCGTCAAGGCCCGGGCGAATGCGCAGGCGCGCGCACACAAGTCGCCCCTCATCGACCGTGACCGCGTCTGGAGATACAAGCGCGCCGCCCTCGAGGCCGTCTACCGTGTGCAGCGATCCGCGGGCCGGGAACTGGCATACCAGGCCTACCGCGAGCGTCAGAGCCGCAACCTCGACGATTTCGCTACGTGGTGCGCCCTGGCCGAGAAACACGGCGGAGATTGGCACGAGTGGCCCGAGGAGCTGCGTCATCCCGAAAGCCCGGCCGTCGCCCGGTTCGCCGCCGACAACGCGGCGGCCGTCGATTTCCATCGCTGGCTGCAATGGCAACTCGACGATCAGTTGACCGCGGCGCAGGCGACGTCGGTGGCGTCGGGCATGGGTCTGGGCATCATGCATGACCTCGCCGTCGGGGTCGACCCCAACGGGGCCGATGCGTGGGCCCTGCAGGACGTGCTGGCGTTGGGCGTCACCGCAGGCGCGCCGCCGGACGAGTTCAATCAGCTCGGCCAGGACTGGTCACAGCCGCCGTGGCGACCCGACGAACTCGCGAACCAGGCCTACGAGCCGTTCCGCGCGCTCGTCAACACGCTGCTTCGGCATGCGGGTGGCGTGCGGATCGATCACATCATCGGACTGTTCCGGCTGTGGTGGATTCCGAAGGGCGCCCCGCCGACGGAGGGCACCTATGTGCGGTACGACCACGAGGCGATGATCGGGATCGTCGCGCTGGAGGCCCACCGAGCCGGTGCCGTCGTCGTCGGCGAGGACCTGGGCACTGTCGAACCCTGGGTGCGCGACTATCTGCGCGAGCGCGGCCTGTTCGGCACCTCGATCTTGTGGTTCGAGTTCGACCGAGACGGTGACGGCGCGCCGCTGCGCGCTGAGCGCTGGCGCGAGTTCTGCCTGTCCTCGGTGACCACCCACGACCTCCCCCCGACCCCCGGCTACCTCGCGGGCGAACATGTCCGGCTGCGCGACGAGCTCGGTCTGCTGACGCGGCCCGCCGAGGAGGAACTGGCCGCCGATCGTCGCCAGCAGGCCGCTTGGCTCGACGAGCTGCGTCGAGTCGGGTTGTTGAGCGGCGATCTTGACGAGGTCGGGGTCGATCAGGTGGTCAGCGCGCTGTACCAGTACCTGGGCCGGACGCGGTCGCGGCTGCTGGCGCTCTCGCTGGCCGACGCGGTCGGGGACCTCCGCACCCAGAATCAGCCGGGGACGACGGACGAATACCCGAACTGGAGAGTGCCGCTGACGGGCCCGGACGGCAAGAAAATGCTGCTCGAAGACGTTTTCGCCGACCCGCGAGCGGCCGCGTTGGGCCAGCTCATGCGGGCCGCGGTGAACACCCAGGTGTAACCCCAGATGTAACACGAAGCTCTTCTTCTCCGGTTTCACATTCGTCACGTCTGCGATATGTTCGCACCGCATCGACATAGGGAGACATTTCACGTGAAGAAGCTCGTTGTGCTGAGCGGTGGACTCGTCGCAGTCGGCTCCGCCGCGCTGGTCGGAGCGGGAATCGCCATGTCACAGCCGGGCGGCTCGAACTACATGAACGTCGTCGGTGAGCCCTATAACAAGGCCCTGCAAATTTTGAAGTCCCAGGGCTACAAGGGCTACTTCGGCGGATCGTTCGGCAGCGTGCTGTCCCAGGCCAACTGCCTCGTCGACAGCCAGAAGGTCACCTCGGGCGGTCGCATCCTGCTGATGCTGGACTGCAGCCAGGCAGCAGCCGACCAGCTCGAGCAGATGGGCCCGTCGGGCGGTCCCCGTGTCGGCGGTAACGGCGTCACCACCGTGACCCCGACGCCGGTCGTGCCGATCCAGGGCGCTCCTGGCGCAGGTGCTCCGGCCGCGCCTCCGCCGGCCTAGCTTTCGACCATGTGACGCAGGTTCTTCAGCGTCTCACCCATATTGCGGGCGACCTGGCCGGCGGCCACGCGGTCCGCGATCAGCCCGAGGACGTTGCCCGCCGATTCATAGGCCAGCCGGAAGGTGACTTTCGTGCGGCCGTCGACCGTTTCGCGTAACCGAAACCGTCCGCGTTGTGAGACACCGGTGAGTCCCACCCACGACAACTCGCGTGGCGGGTCGAACTCGACGACCTCGATGACGCCGCCGATGGGCACCGACCCCACCTTCCAATGCACGGTGTAGCGGGCGCCCAGACTGGCCGGCTCGTCGTCCGCGGTTTCCCACCGTTCGAGGCTGGCCATGAACTCCGGGTAGCAGTCGGGGTTGCTGACCACCTTCCACACCGCTTCGCGGTCGGCGTCGACCACGCACTGCCGTTGCACCCGCATCAGTACCGTCTCTTCTTCGCGCAAGCTCTCATCAGCCCAGCACCGGGAATCGTCGTTCTGCCGCGAGCCGGTCCACCCCGGCCTGCAGCGCGGCCTCCACCTTTTCGTGCACGTCGCGGTCATCGCTGCCGGCGATGTCGTCCGGCGCGATCGGGTCCTGCACCTCGATCGCGATCTTCGTCGGTAGGGGCAAGCGCGGCACCATGTCGCTGACCGTCAGACCCCACGGTGGCGCCAGCAGAATCGGGACGCTCTTCAGCCGGGCCATCTTGTCGACCATCAGCAGCTTGGCCAGCCACTGCCCGCGGTCGAGGAACAGCGCCGCCTCCTGCCCGCCAACGCTGGCGATCGGCACGATCGGGACCCCCGCCTCACGAGCGAGCTTGACGTAGCCCTTGCGGCCGCCGAAATCCACATTGTGCCGCTGCCACGACGGTCGAAACACTTCGTAATCACCGCCGGGATACACGAGCAGCGCGGCACCGGACTTCAGCGCCAGCTCGGCGTTTTCGTGGTTGGCGGCCACGGTGCCGAACTTGCGGAGCGAGCCGAGTCCCGGCATCGACACGACGAGGTTGTGGGCGAGTTGATAAAACGGTCGCTCGACGCCGAAGTACGAACAGAACGCCAGCGTGAAGACGAACGTGTCCGGCGGGAGGTTGCCGCCGCTGTGGTTGCCGACCATCAGCACCGGGCCGTCGGTCGGAATCCGGTCCAGACCGCGGACGTCCGCACGAAAGTACAACGACGCCAGCAGCCACAGGCCCGGCAGCTGCTCGCGGATGTAGTCGGGATCGCGTTGGTCGAGGTCGGCCCTGGGCACGCGGGAGGCAACCTGGTGCCGGGTCCAGTTCAGTACGTCGCCGAGCACCGCCATAGCGGTTTTATTGACCGCAGACGGGCGCTTGAAACTCGAAATCCGCCAAGAACCCGATACCGGCGTTCCCACCTACTTCCGGTAAGCTCCCGTGCACCACCTTCTAGTGAAGGAGTCCGCCATGGCAACGTTGCCTGCCCGGGAGATCGATCCGGGACCGGTACAGATCCAGGCCCGCAAGGTGCAGTTCGACCTCGCGGAGGTCCCGTTGGAGTGGATCCCAGCTCACCCGGTCGCGTCCACCATGATCAACCTCTTCAACGTCGTGCTGCCCACCGCCGAACATTGGTTCGTCGAGACGTTCAACGAGGCGCTGCCGTTGGTCAAGGATCCCAAGCTCGCCGAGGACATCCGCGGTTTCATCGGCCAGGAAGCCACGCATGCCGCCGCCCACGACGACGTGATCCGCGACTTCCTCGTCGGCAACGGCGTAGACCCCGCGCCGATCCTCGAGATGGTCGAGTATCTGTTCGGAAAGGTCTTGGCACCAACGACTTCCACGAATCCGAAGCGTCGGCTGAGCAACCTCTGTGAACGTCTTTGGATCATCGCGGCCATCGAGCACTACACCGCTGTCCTCGGCGACTTCGCGCTCAACTCCACCTGGGACGAGCACCGCGCCGACCCGACGATGGTCGACCTGTTCCGGTGGCACGGCAGTGAGGAGGTCGAGCATCGCAGCGTCGCGCACGACGTGGCGGTCTACTTCCACGACAGCTACCTCGACCGCATCAGGGCCATGACGGTGGCCGCAACGGGGATCTTCGTCTTCTTCCAGCGCGGTACGCGGTACCTGTTCAAAACTGATCCCGCGACCGACATCGGTTGGTGGAAGATGCAGCGCCTGCGGATTCGCGACTCGCAACTCGGGCTGCTGCCAAGGTTCCGGATACTGTTCGGCTCGCAGACACTGACGTACTTCCGGCCGGCCTACACACCCGAGCAGATGGGCTCCACCGCGCAGGCCGTCGCCTACCTGGCCACCTCCCCCGCTGCCCGCGCAGCTCACCTTTGATGGGCCTGCGAGAGAGATACCGGCAGCTGCCCGCCAATCCGTTCCGGCCGGCACGCCGTGACGTGATTCTGGGCTTCGCCGACGCTGTGATCTCCGGTATGGACGCGCTGGCGGGCGCCACCAGGCGGGTCGCTCTGCCGGCAGCGTGCGACCAGACCCGGCTGTTGCGCGTGGTCGACAGGCAGACGGTGGCACACGACGAGAACGTGGTGGCACTGACGTTCGCCGCCGCGGACGGCGAGCCGTTACCCCGTTGGCATCCCGGTGCCCATATCGATGTCGGCCTACCCAGCGGACGGGTGCGCCAGTACTCACTGTGCGGGAATCCCGACCGCGCCGACGTGTACCGCATTGCGGTGCGCAGGATTCCTGACGGTGGCGGAGGTTCGATCGAGGTGCATGACGCTCTCGAGGTCGGTGCGACCGTCACGACGCAGGGTCCCCGTAACGCGTTCCCCCTGACCGTGCCGGGTTACGGTTCGCCGACACGGCAATTCCGTTTCATCGCAGGCGGTATCGGGATCACGCCGATTCTGCCGATGCTGGCTGTGGCCCGGCGCCTCAGCGTCGACTGGTCCATGGTCTACGCCGGACGTACCCGTGACAGCCTGCCGTTCCTCGACGACGTCGAGGGGTACGGCGATCAGGTCCGTATCCACACCGACGACGACGCCGGGCTGCCGTCGGCGGCCGATCTGCTCGGCGACTGCCCGGACGGCACCGCGGTCTACGCGTGCGGACCCGCCCCCATGCTCACCGCGATCCGGTCCGAACTGGCGGGCCGCGACAAGATCGAACTCCACTTCGAGCGGTTCGCCGCGCCGCCGGTGGTCGATGGCACGGAGTTCGACGTCACGGTCGCGTCGACCGGACAACAAATCCGCGTGGCCGCCGACGAGACCTTGCTCGCAGCGCTGAAGCGCGCCGACGTCGACGCTCCGTACTCCTGCCAGCAGGGCTTCTGCGGGACGTGCCGCACGCGCGTCCTCGGTGTTGTTGGGGGGGCCGTCGACCACCGCGACACCCTGCTCACGGAACCCGAACACGAGAACCGGATGATGTTGATCTGCATATCCCGCGCCGCCGACGGGTCGCGTCTCACGCTCGACCTCTAGCGGTATCTCGTACTATTCGCCCATGCCGCTGGCCGATGGCGCGACGTTCGCCGGTTACACCATCGTGCGACTGCTCGGCGCGGGCGGTATGGGCGAGGTCTACCTCGCGCAGCATCCGCGGCTGCCGCGCCGCGACGCGCTGAAGGTGCTGCCGGCGTCGGTGTCCGCTGACGGTGAGTACCGGGAACGATTCGACCGCGAGGCCGACATCGCCGCCACGCTCTGGCATCCACACATCGTCGGCGTTCACGACCGCGGCGAGTTCGAAGGCCAGCTCTGGATCTCGATGGACTATGTCGAGGGCACCGATGCGTCATGCCTGCTGCGTCAGAGCTATCCCGACGGGATGCCCAGAGGCGAAGTCGCCGAGATCATCTCCGCCGTGGCCGACGCCTTGGACTACGCCCATCAACGCAACCTGCTGCACCGCGACGTGAAACCCGCCAACATCCTGCTCGCCAATCCCGAGGCCGACGATCAACGGATTCTGCTGGCGGACTTCGGAATCGCCCGCTGGACCAACGACATCAGCGGCTTGACGGCGACCAACATGACGGTCGGCACCGTGTCCTACGCCGCACCCGAGCAATTGATGGGTGAGCGGCTCGATGGCCGGGCCGACCAATATGCGTTGGCAGCCACCGCATTTCACCTGCTGAGCGGTAGGCCACCATTCCAGCATTCGAATCCCGCTGTCGTCATCAGCCAGCACCTGTCGGCGACGCCGCCGGCGATCGGCGATCAGTGCCCGGAGCTGGCCGGGCTGGATCCCGTGCTCGCCAAGGCACTGGCGAAGTCCCCGGCCGACCGTTTCGAGCGGTGCTCCGATTTCGCGCGAGCGCTCGCCCATCAACTCGGGTCGGACGCACCGGCCGATGTGGGCACCAGCCTCGCCGCCGGGGTGCCGACGTCCGCGAAAGCGCCCCGACGATCCCTGATGCGCGCCGGAATCATCGTCCCGGCCATCCTGGCGGTACTGCTGCTCGCAGCGATCGTGGTGGCTGTGTTCGAGGCCGGGCGCGCCGACAACGAAGACCGCCCGGCATCCGCCGCGACCACAACCTCACCGACGCTCACCAGGCCGACGTCCACGCCACTGCCCCGACCGCCGGAACCGCCATCGGCAACGACGCCGACCACCACGGCCACCATCACGCCTGCACCCACCGCCGCTGTCATCGGGGCGAACTGTTCCCCCGTCGGCAGCACTTCCACGACGGCCGACGGCTCCACTGCGTACTGCTCGACCCTGCAGCCCACGGGCGACTCTGTCTGGTCACTCACCGAGGGCGACGTCCCCAGTCCCACGGTCACCACCGAACCGACCGAGGATCCGCTGCCGGCCGCCGAAGAGTCCCCGGTACTGATGTGTATGCAACAGACCGGGCAGACCCGCCGTGAATGCCGCAGGGATATTCGGGAAAGCAACGGATTACCTGTGCTGCCATGAGCCTGACCACTTCCGACCGCTTCGCGCTCGCCGACCTGGTGCATCTCTACGCATCAGCCGTGGACGACCGACGCTTCGATGACGTGGTCGAATTGTTCACGCACACAGCCGAACTGCGGCTACCTGATCCACCCCGCTCATTGGAGCCGGTACGCAGCCACCATGGCCGCGACGGTGTGCGGTCCGCGATGGCGGCGCTGGCCACCGTGACCCGCACCGAGCACGCAATCGTCGGCGAGGTGTACGCCGCGGGAGAAGGCGCCGATTATGCGCTGGGCCGGATCACGTGCATCGCGCACCACTGGACGGTCGCAGGAGATCAGATCACCGACCTGGTATGGCATCTGCGCTACGACGACGAATACCTGCGGACACCGGCCGGGTGGCGAATTCACGGCCGTGCGTTGACGATCAACGCTATCGAGACGCGGCCGGTTCGTCGCCTTCGAGCACCGAAACCAGACGGTCGAGCAGCGGCCGCTGGCCCTTCAGCAACTTCGACCGAGCCTGCGCCACGGGAAACCAACCCACCCGGTCCATTTCGGGAAACTCCCTGACCTTCCCCGACCCCTTTGGCCACTCCAGTTCGAAGGTGTTGGAGAACGTGCCTTCCAGGTCGAGGTCGCCGCGGACGGCGAACGCGGTGATCACCTTGCCGCTCGGCTGTTTCACCGGTTCGAGGTCGATGCGCGGCCCTTCGGGTGCCCGCTTGCCCAGCTCCTCGGAGAACTCCCGCTGCGCGACCGCCCACGGGTCTTCGTCCTCGGTGTACTCCCCCTTGGGTATCGACCACGCACCGTCGTCCTTGTGCACCCAGAAGGGCCCACCGGGATGGCCGATCAGCACTTCGAGTTCACCGTCGACGACGCGGTAGAGCAGCAGCCCCGCACTGAGTTTGGGCACCGCTCGAGCCTAGTAAGTACTCGCGCTAGTCAGTACTTGCGGTCACCCTCGCTGCTGTCGAAGAACGCCCAGTCACCGTCATCGGACTTGACCTCCATGCGCCATCCGAGTTCCGGATCGGCCTTCTGGTCGACGAACCATGCGTGTGCGTCGTCGGCGCTGTCGATGTCCTTCGTGTCGACGACGTCACCTTTGGGGTTCAGAACGCGATATGTAGCCATACCGGTTAACGTTCCCGCTCCGGGCGATTCCAATCAGTCCGGTTTGGGCATCGGGATGCCCTCGCTGGTGGAGAACCGCGCATCCTCCTGTGTCGAGAGCCCGAAGGACACGACGGACCTGTCGAAGAACACATCCGTCAGATATGCCAGCGATACCGCCCACCGATTGACAGATCGCGGGATCGCGTAGATGTGGTACACGCGGGTCACCACCTTGGCCGGGAAGCCGGACAACTGCACGTTGAGTGGGTTGGCGACGGCGTAGCGCGGTCCGAGGTCGACCACCAGGCCCATGTTGCGATGCTTGTATGGCTTGGCTTTCCCATAGCCCAGACTCGCTGCCACGTTGCGGGCCAACGCTTTTCCCTGCCGAGTGGCATGTTGCGCGGTCGGCGGGGTGATCTTGCCCGGCTGCGTGACGTCCGGGACCGCTGCCGCATCGCCCGCCCCGAACACGTCGGGGTGGCCGGGAACCTGCAGCTCGGTGGTGACTTTCAGACGACCACGTTCGGTCGGCAGCCCGAGCTTCTCGATCAACGGCGCACCGGTGACTCCGGTCACCCATGCGACGGTGTGCGTGCGGATCAGCGAGTCGTCACTGAGCACAACGTGTTCGGCGTGGACTTCGGAGAGCGTGACACCGAGCCGCACGTCGATGCCGCGCGCTTTGAGCACCCGCTGCGCCGCCGCGCCGAGCTTCTCGCCCACTTCGGGCATGACCTGCTCGGCCAGGTCCAGCAGGACGAACTTCACCGCGGACGGGTCGAACCCCATCTGTTTCGCGGCCGAATCGGCAAGAGCTCGCAGCTGTACGGCCAGCTCGGTACCCGAGTACGACGCGCCGACCACCACGACCGTCCGTCGCGCCTCGGCCCGGCCGGCGTCGTCGTCGACGTCGGCCAGTTCCAGTTGTTCCAGCACGTGGTCGCGTAGATACAGCGCCTCTGCCGTCGACTTGAGACCGCGGGCGTGTTCGGCCAGCCCCGGGATGTCGAACAGCCGGGTGACCGAGCCCGGCGTCAGCACCAACCGGTCCCACCTCAGGCTGCGCACGCGCTCCTCCGGGTCGGTGAACGTCACCGTCCGTCCCTCGAAGTCGACTTCGTCGACTCTGCCCCTGATCGCCTGTACGCCGCGCAGCGCGTTGGCGAGCGGTATGGCGACGAAGCGCGCGTCGACGAGCCCACCTGCCACGTCGGGCAGCAGTGGCGTGTAGAGCATGTAATCGACGGGCGAGATGATCGTGATGTCGACCGAAGCCCCAGCCTGTCTGCGCATCTTTCGCGCCAGCTGACGGGCGCATTCGAAGCCGGTGAATCCACTGCCGACTATCACCACTGAAGTCATTGGTTCCCACCTTACGGAACGAGGTCACGGCGCCCTAGTCCCCTGTTGCCGATCATGATTCACCCGCGTCCCCTTCGTTTCGCGGCACGGATAGCGGATGCTGGATGACATGACGGGTCCCCTGCGCCGGTTCGATCCGTTCCGACCGATCGACATGCTGACGTCACTGTGGTCATCGGCCGCGACGGGCCCGGTCAGCAGCGGCGCGGCGATGGCGTACCGGACGCTGTTCACGACCGTGCGCCGGATGGTGGTGGGCCGCCGGCTCGCCCTGCGACTCGACGACGGCGTGCTCACGGTGACGGTCACGGAATTCGACTCCAGGCTCGACGTACGCGGCCTCGCGGTGGGACAACTCAACGACGTCCGCATCGCTGTGCGTGACATCCGCTGGGCGGACCACACGTTCGACAATGCGACGGCGGTGCTGCACAACGTGCACATGCGACCGGCCGCGCCGCCAGTCATGGTGGCTGCTCCTGTCGACCTGACGCTGGAGGTGCCCACGTCGGCCCTGCACGATCTGTTCCGCTGGGCGGCACCGCGACTGTCCGGCGAGGTCGGCAGCGACGGCATCGCGCGGCTGCGAATGGCCCGCCGCCCAATGGTCGGCCACCTGGAGATCGACGCGCGCCTCGACGGTTCGACGCTGTGGCTTCGTCCGCGCGTCCTCATCGTCCGGCGTTCTCGGATGGCGCTGCCGGCCAAGACACCGGCCTATCCGGTGCACCTGCCCGAGCTGCCGCACGGTTTGCGGCTCACCGGCATCCGCTTCGCCCCCGATGCGGTGTGCCTGTCGGCGTCGGTGTCGGAATGGCAGATGGATATGCCGCGCTCGCGGCTCGAGGACATTCTCGGTCAGCTCAGCGTTGCCGGGGTACCACTCAACCTCACGAGATTGACGCGCCTTCTCTAGCTACTCGTCAATGTTGTTGACGCATAGGCGATTCTGCCAACCACGGATCAAATTCTGCCAGCGGAATTAAACCGCTGAACTGCCGGTTTAAGCATTCAGAGTTCACCTGAGGAACTCGGAAAGCAAGAAAGAAGGCAGTGTCGTGAACAGGATTGGATTTGCCTCCGCCGTAATCGGCGGGCTGGCCGCAGCGATCATCGGATTGGCCGCCCCCGCCGCAGCCGCGCCGAGCGGCTCGGACAACGCCGTACAAACCATCGGTCAGTTGCGGTCGCAGGGTTACACCGTGATCGTGAACCGGCTCGGAAACACCCCGCTGGATCAGGCCGAGGTCGTCGCGGTTCGCCAAGGTCAGACCTATACCCATATCAACGCAGGTCAAGCGGTTTACGGTAGCAACACCAACTACTCCACGGTTCAAGACAACATCGTCTACGTCGACGTGAAGTAACCCGTAGACCACCAGGAGGGGCATCCCATGGGGTGCCCCTCCCTCATTTTGCGAGAATGCGTTTCTTGTGACGGAAATCGCGCGCTACCGAGAAGGGCCCGTGGAGGTCATGGTTTCGCGCGACGGCGACGATCTGACGTTCGCCTCGGCGTACGAGGATTTCGGCAGGACCGTCACCGAGAAACATCGCATCCCGGAGCGCGATTTCGTCCTCAAAGGAATGGGGCCGTGGCCGTGGTTCGACCTCGGTTCCCGACGCACCGGCGCCCTGACGGTGCTCGACGCGCTCGGGGCCGGTCGCCCCGCGTGGACCGAACCACTGGCGCGCAGCGACCTGGACCTGTTCGAACGGGCGCATCGCGGTGACACCGGGGTCATCGAACTTCTGGCGATGGGTGCGGATCCCGACCCCGTGGACCCGTGCGGAGCCACACCACTGTGGTACTCGGTGCGCTCGCTCGCCGTCGGCATCTCGGTTGCCCTCATCGACGCCGATGCCGATCCCGGCCGCCGTATCGAATTGTCCGCTCGGGGTGACAAATTCACCACGATTCTCCATGAGATCGTGAGACGCGGACGCGCCGTGGCGCTCCAGCACGCCCTCGCGCACGGTGTCGATCCGGGCCTCGTCGATTCCGAAGGGGCCACCCCGCTGCACGTGCTCAGCGACTCGGCAGACAACGTCAACCCGGAGATCGTGCGCGCATTGGCGCGTGCGGGCGCGTCGGTCAACGCGCCATTGCCGAGCGGGACGCACCCGATCGAACTCGCGGCACGCCAGGTTCTGCCCGCCACCGTGGCCGCGATGGTCGAGCTCGGCGCCGACCCGGTGCGTGGCCTGGACGCGCTGATGACGTGGTGGGCCGTCGGCGCCGCGTTCAATGCGTACCGGGCAGCAGCCGTCGCCGACGTGGTCGACCTGCTGCGCTCAGGCGGGGCCGCGGTGTCGCAGCGACACCGCGAACTCGCAACGCAGGCCGGGGTGTCGGAGGTCGAGGCGGCGCTTCGCCGCTAGAGTTCCGGTGTGCCCGGGTACTCCCGATATGTCGCGATCGGCGACAGTCAAACCGAGGGGCTGTGGGACGGTGACGACGCCAACGGCTTGGTCGGCTTCGCCGATCGTCTCGCCACGATGCTCGACTCCCATCACCCCGGCGTGACCTACGCCAACCTGGCCATCCGCGGGCGGCGGATCAAAGACCTGCTCGACGAGCAGCTGCCCGCGGCGCTGGCGCTGGCGCCTGATCTGATCTCGGTGTGTATCGGGATGAACGACGTGACGCGCCCCGGCCCGTATTTCGGCACTGCCCTCGCCGAGCTGGACGACCTGTACACGCAGCTTGCCGCGTCGGGCGCGACCGTTCTGACGACCACGTTCCCGGACATCGCAAAGATCTTGCCGATCGGACGGGTGATCGCCGCACGCGTGCACCAGATCAATGACGATATCCGCAAAGCCGCAGTGCGACATCGGTTTAGACTCGTCGACCTCTACAACGCGCCGTCGATGACGATGCCGGACACGTGGAGTGCGGACCGGGTGCACGGCTCGGCCAAGGGGCACGAGCTGTTCGCCGCCGCGGCCGCCGAGGCGCTGGAGCTGCCCGGCAGCAACCACGACTGGGCGCTCGTCGACGGTCCCCCACAGCGTCCGTCGCTGCGGTCGCAAGCGGTGTCACAGATGTTGTGGACACAGAACATGCTGATGCCTTGGCTCTGGTACCACGTTCGCGGCAAGTCGGCCGGCGACGGCCGCGGCCCCAAACGTCCGCAGCTCGAGAGCGTGCCAGCCTAGCTATAACCCCAAAATCGACAGTGGGATCGGCAGTGAATCGAGCGAGCCCGGAGTTCCGATCGACGACATCATCGCCGGGCAGAACATGGAGATCGCGACGCCGGTGAACATGGTCGCCGGCCCGAGCGACATTCCGCCCGCCTCGGCAACCTTGCTGGTCACGTCGGCGGCGGTCTGACCGGGATCTGCGAGCATCGGGCAGACCTGCTGGCCGAGCGCCGCGGCGCTGGCCGGATCCACCGCGGTGACACCCGCCTCGGCCAGTGCAGCCACGAACGCGCCATCGACCGGTTCGGCCTGGGCCGGAGAGGCCGCGACGGCGGCGGCGGTAAGTAATCCGGTGGACAGGGCGAAGGTGGTGGTGAGTCTGCGATGCACGGTGCGAGCGTACGTGGCCCGAGTGTCACATGCTCGACCAGGCGCCGTCGATGCTGTCCGCAACGTCGATGATCTTGGCCTTCTGCGAGGCCGGGCTGTCGATCTCCCCGGCGACGTGTGCCGCGATGAAGCGCCGGATTTCGGCGTCGATGCCCCCGAGTATCCGCACCAGCTCTCCGCGCAGCGACTTGGACGTCACGTGGATCGAGATGTCGGACGCCCGGGGTTTTTCCACGTCGAGGATCAACAGCAGCGGTGCCGCGGCACGCGCGGTCGCACGCAGGGCGATCTCGCCGAAAACCATGAACTTGGGCTTGTCGATCCGTAGGTCGACAACCAGGTCGATCTCGAGCGGAATCCGGATGGCGAAGGTGATCTGGTCACCGACGTCGCGAGTCAGGCGGGGCTCCTGAATCCTGACTTTCGCCGTCACCTTGGCGACCTTGCCGGGCCCCTGGGCCATCGGGCCCATCTCGAATTCGTCGCCGGCGATGGCGGCGATCGCACCGCCGACGCGCTGTTCGGTCACGGCGATCTCGAAGAACTGGCGACCGAATTCCTCGTAGGTCATCTCATCGTCGACGGGCATGGTGCTCATACCGTCTCACGTCCGGTATTCGCGCCGCGCCCAACGCGACCGAATCGAGACAACACCGCTGCTAGCGCTCCGCTTCGCTGCGCGCCTCAGCTCCCGTCTCCCCCACATCCAGCGCGTCGTCGGAGGCCGTCTGACCGACGTAAGCGCCGTCCTTTCCCGCGCGCGACCCGGCGACGTGGTCGTCGTTGTCGACGTCGGATTCGGACTTGTTGTCGTCTCGTGGGCTCATGCGTTGCGGTTACCCGGCGTCGACGTGCTCAAACGATGTTCGGCCCGGCACCAGCCGCAGCGCGACAAGGCCCCGTGTCGGTTGGTCCGGGTCCATCGGTTGCGAGCTCCGCAGGGGTGAAATCAGCTCAGCCGTCTACGGGATCCTCGGTGAAGTACCGAATTCTGCGGATGGCGAACGGTTTGGCGGTCACCTCGACGATGATCACGTCACGGCGCCCCTCCCGGTCCAACCCCACGACCACGCTGTATCCCGAGGCGATCATCTTGCGGGGGCGCGCGGCTGCAATGCGCGACAGCAGTTCCGCGGTCGTCAACGGGAGGTCGTCGCCGCTCGTCACGCGTGCTCCCTTGCCGAGCCAACGGCGCACCGCGACCTCGTCGCCCGCGCGTGCGTCATCGAGGAACTCCTGTATCCGCCGCTTGCCCTGCGGCCCGGTCCCCCGCAGACCTCCCAGGTAGCCGAGGACTCCGACGAAGCCCTGGTTCACGAGCAGGGCCCTCGACAGTTGCAGACCGGCGGGAAGGCCGCCGACCCCGGCGCGCATGAACTGACCAACCATGGCTGGAAGTTCCCAAAAAGCCGACAGCCCAGCAATTTTCAGTTCGTCGTCGCCCTCGCGTACGTCGTAGCGGATGTAGACCGGCACGTGCAACTGCACCGGTCCCATCGCGATGTCGAGTTCGCCGTCGCGGAGGACCGTCGAGCCGGTGACGATGTCGGCGTCGGGGCGGTAGGTGATGTGGCGGGGCCCGATGAACGTGTCGAAGAATGCTCCGATCGCGCCGAGGCCCTGGTGGGGCTGCGAGCCAACCGGATCTTCGACTCGTCCGTCGGCGGTGAACAGGCCCACCCACTCGTTCTTGTCGCGGGCACCGGCCGCCGCGGGCGACCGCTCGGCGGTCGCCAGCACGTCCGAGCGTGTGAAAGCCATACCGTTGCCTACCACCCGCGTCGGCCCCAGTCGACTACTTCGCCACCTGCAGGCACACTGGGGATACGCCGTGCCGGGAGCGCGCGGGCGTGAGGAGGAACCGCTATGAGCAGGAACGGGCCGTTCGGGATCGATCCCGAAGAGTTCGACCGCGTCGTCCGCGAGGCGGGTGAAGGGCTGCGTGACGCCTTGGACGGTGTGGGCAGGTTCCTCAATACCTCCGGCGAACGCGCAGGTTGGGCCAATCTGGTCGACGAATTCACCCGCTATTCGCGGCCGAAACGGGAGCCGGAGACCACCGGCGAGACCGGTGACGGCGTATGGGCGATCTATACCGTCGACAGTGACGGCGGTGCCCATATCGAGCAGGTGTATCCGTCCGAACTGGATGCGCTACGCGCGAACAAGAACAACACCGACCCCACCCGCAAGGTGCGCTTCCTGCCCTACGGCATCGCGGTCAGTGTGCTCGACGCATCCGAATCACCGACGGAGTCCGAATCCCCGGCCGAGGACGCCTAACCACCGAATTGGCGGCGGATGCCCGCCAGCATCTTGGTATGCGCCTTGACCGCCTCACGGAGCGTCGTCGCGTGGAGCAGTCGCGGAGCGTCGATCGTCAGGCGCTCGACGAGCCTGGTTCCGGAGGCGATGGATTCGAAGGACACCACACCGTAGAGGCGGACGCGGGGAAACTGGCGTGCCTGAGTGATCACCGGTCCGACTGACGCCACTCTGAGGTGGGCGGTGTAGCTCGTCGGCAGGGTCAACGGACCGAAGGGGATTCGGTCTTTCACGCGGTAACTCTGGCAGTAGCCGTCCACCAATTCCGTCCGCTCGGTCCTGTGCACCGAGACGACGAGCGGATGGACGGTCTTGATGTTGTCGAGGTCGACGTAGAACGCCCGCACGTCGTCGGGCGGCGCAGGTATGTCCTCGGACAGGATCCGCTCTGCGCGCATGCCCGGACGATACGCGGGGCCTGTGACTCACCAGCGAATTTTGACATACCGTCGCTATCATTATAAAAATAGGCAGATGGTCCCCCAGGCGACGACCAAGGAACGGTGATGGACCGCGACCAGCTGATCGATCTCACCCGCCGCGCATTGAAGCTCGCGCGGGACAAGACCACCGACCTGATGCCGACGGAGAGCACCGTCGCAGCCGAGGCGTACACGTCGGCGCAGCGCCATGCCCAGGATGTCGCGATGCTGATGGCAAGCCCCCAACTGGTCGCCTACGTCTCAGAACTACCCCGGCCCGGCACGTACTGCACCAAGACGGTGATGGGCCGGTCCATCCTGCTGACTCGCGCCGCCGACTCAGTGGTACGCGCGTTCGAGAATGTGTGTCTGCACCGGCAGTCGCGCATCACCGACGGGTGCGGAGCCGCCCGCCGGCTCGCCTGCCCCTATCACTCGTGGAGCTACGATCTCACCGGCAATCTAGCCGGTGTACCAGGCAACGAGGGCTTTCCCGAAACATTATCGGGCACACCACGTTTGACCGAATTGCCGGCCGCGGAATGTGCAGGCTTCCTGTGGATCTCGCTGGACCGCGACGCCACACTGGACATTCCCGCGTTTCTCGGGCCGCTGGCCGAGGAACTGGACTCCTGGGGCATCGGCCGTTGGTCGCCGTTGGGCGAGAAGGTGCTGGACTGCCCGATCAACTGGAAGCTGGCCATCGACACGTTCGCCGAGAACTACCACTTCGCAACGGTGCACAAGACGACGTTCGCGACGATCGCCCGCAGCAACTGCACGGTCTTCGACTCGTTCGGGCCCCATCACCGACTTGTGTTCCCACTCAACGGCATTCTCGACCTCGACGAGCTCCCCGAGGAACAATGGGAGCCACTGCAGGCGATGGTCGTCATCTACGCTTTGCATCCCAACATCGTCATCTCGTGCACCGTGGCCAACGGTGAGCTGTTCCGCATCTATCCCGGCGATGTGCCGGGCCGTTCGATCACCGTGCACCAGAACTCGACTCCACTGGATCTGTCGGACGAATCGACGGCCGCGGGCGCGGCGGCGGTATTCGAATACGCGCATTCGACGGTCCGCGACGAGGACTACGCGCTCGTCGCGGGACTGCAGGCCAACCTCGACTCAGGAGTGCGCGAGCACCTGGTCTTCGGCCGCAATGAGCCCGGACTGCAGCACCGCCACACGACGTGGGCCAAGGCGATCAGCTAGACAGCGCCACGATCAGATCGTCGACGAGCTCGGTGATCCCGGCTCCCGACGGCAGGATCTCGTTGCGCAGGTGTGCCACGGCTTCGTCGCGTCGGCCGTCCTCGACGAGTGTGCGCAGTGTCGTCACGCGCTCCTCACCCACGGTGCTGGCGAGGACATCGACGAGTTCCCAGTCGCGGTAGAGCGCCAAAGACCTTTCGTAGAAGGCGAACCCGCTCACCGGCTCACCGCGAAAGGTACCGCGGTAGTGGAACGGGCCCTCCATGTATTCCAGGGGTAGGCCGTGTCCTGGCGCCGGCACCATCGGTTCACCCGTCAGGTCCAGATCGAGCTTGCGCGACGTCAGTCGGTGCCGGTCCGGCAGATATCTGGCCTTCGCCGGGGGCTTGTACAAGGTCCGAACCGCTTCGGGCCAGCGCACGTAGCTTTCGATCGTCACCTCGATGTCGTCGGCGAACTCGGGATCGACGTCGCGCTCCGGTGAGCTGGTGGTGGCGCCCGAAAAGGGTTGCAGTGAATTGCGATCGGTGCGATCGAACTGTCGCCAGATGCTCATGTCCACGCCGTTGTCGAGATTGATCGTGCGCCATTCGTGGGCGCGCCAGCGGACATCGCCGTCCGCGCCACCGCTGTTGGCGATCAGCGGGAACCACTGCCGGTCGACGTGGCCCGCTGCGCCGCTGACCGGCTCGCTCGACGAGCCCCACGTCAGCGTTCCCGTCATCGTCAGCCCCGTCTGGAGATAGGAGTAGGTGTCCGCCTGGCCGAAACATTCGATTCTGCCGCCGAAATCCGCGGCGCCCAACGGCACCGGCGCCCTCGTCGGGGTCACATGCAGGTCGACCCGCATCTGGGCACCGGCCGCATCTGCGCCGACGAGCGTCACGTCATAGGTGTAGGGCACCAGGTCGTCGTTGTCGTCGCGACAGGTACGCCAAACCGCGCGACCGGCCCCGCTGTCAAAGCTGATGTCGAGACATTCGTCGGCGAATGTCATTTTCGCGACGGCGCCGGGTTCCATGTTCGCGGGCGGCATGTCGTAGTCGGTGTACGTGCCATAGTTGGCTGCGTCGAGATCGAACAGCGCGAACGTGTAGAAGTCGGCGACGATATCCCCGAGCCCTGGCCGGTTCTTGTTGAAGATCGACAAAAACGCGTAGCCGCGGCCGCTCTTCCCGGTCAGTTCGCCGGCCAGGAACCACGTGTCGGACTCGCACTGCCGGTGGTTGGCCTCAGCAGCCGGGAAATCGAGCTGACGGTCTTCCGGTACCAGCGCGAACGGGTATCGGCGCCAATCGTCTGACTGCGGGTGGTTCACGGGCCCTGCCTTTTTCACTATGTTTATATTAATAACAACTTTAGGCGGTAGGACAGGCGGCGACATGCGATCCCTCAACTACGACAAGCTCTATATCGGCGGCCGCTGGCAGACACCATCGACGGGGCAGCGACTGTCCGTGATCTCCCCACACACCGAGCAATCGATCGGCGAGACGCCCGAAGCGGCCCCCGCGGACGTCGACAAGGCGGTCGCCGCCGCCAGAACCGCGTTCGACGAGGGACCGTGGCCCCGGCTCAGTGTGGGCGAACGCATGGAGAAGATCGAGAAGCTCGCCGCCATCTACCTGGCCGAGACCGACGCGATCGCCGACCTGATCACCGCGGAGATGGGCTCACCGAAGAGCTTCAGCAGGTTGGGGCAGGGCGCGGGCGCTCTCGCCCAGATGCACCTCAACATGGCGACGGCCAAAGAGTTTCCGTGGGTCGAGCGACGCCCGGGATTGTTCGGCGATGTTCACGTACGTCGCGCCCCCGTCGGTGTGGTCGGTGCGATCGTGCCGTGGAACGTGCCGCAGTTCCTGATCATGCCGAAGATGATCCCGGCGCTGATCGCGGGTTGCACGGTTGTGGTCAAGCCGGCACCCGAAACACCTTTGGACGCCATATGGTTGGCCGAGATGCTGGAGGAGATCGACCTGCCCGAAGGTGTCGTGTCGATCGTCCCCGGCGGCAGGGAGACCGGGGAGACGCTGGTTCGCCACCACGGCGTCGACAAGATCTCGTTCACCGGATCGTCGGTGACGGGCAGGCACATCGCTGCGCTGTGCGGTGAACAGCTCAAGCGCGTCAGCCTCGAACTGGGCGGCAAATCCGCGGCCATCATCCTCGACGACGCCGACATCGAGCACACCGTCGAACACCTCAAGATGGCCAGCCTGATGAACAACGGACAGGCCTGCGTCGCGCAGACCCGGATACTGGTGAGCGAGCGCAAACACGACGAGGTCGTCGACGCGCTCGCCGGCATGATGACCGGCCTGCAGGTGGGCGACCCCGCCGACGACGCCACCGACATCGGGCCGCTGGTTGCGCAGCGCCAACAGCAGAAGGTGCAGGGTTACATCCAGGCGGGGCTCGACGAGGGTGCGCGAATGATCCTGGGCGGCAAGGACAAACCGTATGACCGCGGCTGGTACGTCCAGCCGACGCTGTTCGCCGACGCAACCAACGACATGAAGATCGCGCGGGAGGAGATCTTCGGTCCGGTGTTGACCGTACTGAAGTACCGCGACGAGGCCGACGCCGTGCGGATCGCCAACGACACCGATTACGGCCTGGCCGGCTCCGTCTGGACGGCGGACGTGGCCCGCGGTCTGGAGATCGCAGCGGAAGTCCGGACGGGTACGTACGGCATCAACATGTACACGCTCGACACGACCGCGCCGTTCGGCGGATTCAAGCAGTCGGGAATCGGTCGCGAATTCGGATCCGAGGGACTGTCGGAGTATGTCGAGTTGCAGTCGACGGTGAGCGCGAGCAAGCTGCCCGACTTGGCTTAGGGCTCCTCGCCGAGTGTCGGGTTATGTCCCGCTTCACGCCGAACAGTGTGCAATAAGCCAACACTCAGGCTTGAGCTCAGCAACTCGAGGGTGACCTCTGCCGGACAGCACAGTTCGTCGCGCTGGTTGTAAACCGCGATCTCGAGGTCGACGAGGTGTCGGTGTACGTCACCGTTGGATTCGACGCGCTTGTCCACCACCCGGCCGCGGCCGACCATCGAATCGCCGGCATAGAACGAGCCCAGCAGCGAAACCTTGCGCCGCACCACCCTGCTGTAGGGGCCGGCCCACCCGGTCGCAATCCGATCGACGAAGCCCGCGGTGTGCATCGTGTTGACGAAAATCGTGGGCTGGCCGTGCCGTCGCGCGTATTCCGGGTCGTAATGGCCGGGAAAGTAATCCCATGTCGCCCCGGGGTTCATCACGACGCGCTGATAGTCGATCGGGTCGACGACCTCGGCGAGCTCGGTCGGCACGACGATCTCGTCCCACGTCAGCCCGCCATACGGTTTCACGACGCCACCGCCGGGGTGAACCGGAACAACGTGTTTCGGTTGATGGCGACCAACGCCCCGTCGGCGCGGTGGAACCGGTCACAGGTCTGCACGAAATGTCCGGTGCCGACACGCGTGGTCTTCTCCGGCGACACCGAGACAACCTCTTCGACGACGTGCAGGCGATCTCCTTCGAGGATGGTCGCGGGAAACTCGACTTCATTGGACGCGTTGATGAATGTGGTTCCGGGCAGGGGCACCCGGATCGCGATCGACGGCTGCGGTGGCTCGCCGGTCGGCAACCACGGGGGCGGGATCAGCCAGCCCATCAACATCGCCGGCGGCGCGAGCAGACCGCCCCACACCTCGCGGGCGAAGTCGGCGTCCCAATAGGCGGGGTTCGGATCCTGCACCATCGAGGCGAATTGCTGAATGCGCGCGCCGCTGACCGCCGTCCCGGCATATCTCGGCTCCGTCCGGATGCCGACCATGCGCAGGGCGTCCTCGTAGGTGCCGTAGGCGAACTCGTACCGTATGCCGTCGTTCACACGGGTAGCGCACTTTCGTGCGGCACGTGATCCCAGTCGAGCTCGCGTGACGTGAAGTACCAGCCACCGCGCTCGTAGATGAGCCGGTCGGTGAACATCCCGCAGGCCTGAAGTTGGTTGTCGCGCAGCAGCAATGCCACACATTTCTGGGTCGCGTCGACCCCGTCGACGTTGATCTCGTGGTCGGCGGTCACCAGCCGCGCCCCGCCTCCGCCGTCGAACGCCTTACGCAGGTCGGTGAACACCTCCCCCGCCCGTACATACGTGGCGCCTGCGTGACGGAACGTCGTGATCCAGCCGACGAGATCGCCGTCCGAGTACAGCCGGTTGTGTCGTGCGTCCAGGTTGAGGATGGCCGCGCGTCCCGCGAGTCCGTCCATCACGAACTGCTGTTGGTATGTCAACGACATTCTGATCTCCTACCGGGTGAGCACGTAGCCGTGCGCTTCACGGTCCCAGGCGCCAGGGCCCAGTCCCCTGCTGCGGAGCACATCCTTGCGGACGCGTCCGATGACGTTCTTCGGAATCTCCTCGACGGTCTCGAGGTAGCGCGGCACGCAGAAGTACGGCATGCGCGCCGAGCAGAAGTCCAGGAGTTCGGCGAAATCCACTGCCGCACCGTCACGCAACGTCACGACCACCAGGATGTCGTCCTCGCCGAGGTCACTCGGTATTGCGACCGCCGCTGCCTCGGCCACGGCCGGGTGGCTCATCACGGTCTGTTCGACCTCGACGGAGGACACGTTCTCGCCGCGGCGGCGCAACGAATCCTTGGCGCGATCCACGTAGGTAAGGTTGCCATCGTCGTCCAGCGAGCCCAGATCACCGGTACCGAACCATTCGGGGTGCGGATCGACGCTCAAACCGGCGCTGCCGGGCGCCGACGACACATACCCCTCGCTCATCGCATGTGTCACCCGCGCTCGGCAGGCGATCTCGCCGACCATACCGGTGGGCACTGGCCGCCCCTGGCCGTCGATGATTCGCACCTCGAAAGCCGGGTTGACCCGACCAGAGGTACCCGGTTCGCCATCGTCGGAAACGCCCTTGTAGGCGATCGGGAACGCTTCGGTCAAGCCGTACATCGTCACGATGCGGCAGCGGTAGCGTTGCTCGATAGCGTGGTACATGTCGGCGGTGATCGGCGCCGCCGAGATGAAGCGAATGCCGAGCTCGGCGTCTCGCGGCTCCGGGGGCAGGCGCGTGAGCATCGACACCATCGCGCCTGCTCCCGCGAAACCCACTGCACCGCAGCCCCGTATCTCATCCCACACTCGGCCGGGGTGAAAGGCCGCGGCCAGCACGCTGGTGCCGCCGACGAGCATGGGCGCCAGAACGGTGGGCGCCGCGCTGAGATGGAACAGCGGCATCGCGGTCCACAGCGTGTCGCCCTGCCGCAGTTCCCACGACGATGCGACGGTCGCCGCCGCGGTGAACAGGTATCCCCAGGTGGTGGCGACAGCCTTCGACGGTCCGGTGGTACCGGAGGTGAAGAAGAGCGCGCCGATCTCGTCCGGTCCGACGGGGTCGACGTCGGGCGCCGTCACCGGGGCGGCCGCCAGCGCCTCGGTGAGCGAACGACCCTGCACGAGAACCGATCTCAGGGTAACGACGTCGTCTGCGACCTGGGTCAGTCGATCCTGGCGGTCAGCGTCGACGATCACCACCGCGGCACGGGACAGATTCAGTGCGTGCGCGAGGAACTCGCCCTTGGCGGCGGCGTTCACCGCGGCGGAGACCGCGCCGATGCGGGCGGCACCCAGCCAGAAGTACACCCACTCCGGACATGTCCCGGTGAACAGCGCCACCGTCTCGCCGCGCTTGACCCCGAGGTCGTAGAGGACGTGGGCGGCCGCGCGCGAACGGTCGCGCATCTGCGCGAACGAGACCGGGCTTCCGGCGATCGACATGATCACCCGGTCGCCGTATTGATCTGCACGACGGTCGAGCACCTCAGGGACGCTGAAGCATTCAACGCCGAAGGCCGCAGGGTTCAGCGTGGCGTCCCGGCCACGGGGCATCACGCCCCCACTGCCGCCGGATCGGGCTCACCGTCGGCGGTGTACCCGAAGTCGATCGGCGATGGTTCTTCGCCCGGATAGAACCGGTGTGCCCACCGGCGCAACGCCGCGTAGTCGCGCGCCTCCTCCGGTGCCAGATTGGGCTTCTCGAGGTACTTCATGTTTTCCCAGGTGAAGAAGTCCTGCTTGATGACTTCCTGTTGCAGTGCAAGGAATTTCGCGGCGCGGCCCGCCGGCTTGTCGCCGGTGTCGCCGGGCTCTCGCACCGACGCCTGGGTGTAGAAGTAATCGGTGTAGTCCTCGTCGACCGGTGTCTGACCCGTGACCTCGATGGTCGCGACCAGCTCCTTCGGGAAGCGCACGATGCCGAGGCCCAGCGAGTAGTTGTCGTAGATGATGTTGGCGTCGACGGGCCCATCGGGGGTGAGCCACGTCGACGGGCGCCCGCCGCCGAAGTTCGCGGTCACCGTCGCGTGCAGGTGGTAGCCGTTGGCGTCGAACGACGTGGTGTTGGCGGCGCTGTCAGCCTTGTGCACGAACTGCACGTGATACGGGTCGGCCGCGTTCTCGATGATCATCTGCGCGTGCACCTTGACCCGGTTGAGCATCCGCGAATGGGGATGCAGCGGGTAGTACTCGTCGGTCTCGAGCTCGGGCAGCACCGGTGGCTGCCAGTAGGGCGCGCGGCCGTGACGCTCGTGCCATACCACGATGAAGCCGTACCACTCCTGGGTGGGATAGGACTTGATCCTCACGTTCTGCTTGCAGCCGATCTTGCTGTATGGGATCAGTGCGTTGGTGCCGTCACCGCGCCACTCCCAGCCGTGCCACGGGCAGACGATGTGCTCACCCTCGACGGTGCCGCCGACGCCCATGTTCGCTCCGAGGTGCAAACAGTAGGCGTCGAGCACGTTCACCTTGCCGGACTTGGTGCGGAACATCACCAGTTCCTCGCCGAAGTAGTGCGCGCGCTTGACCTGACCGGGTTCCAGATCCGAGGCGAAGCCGACGATGAACCAACCCGTCGGAAAGCGGTACGTCGAGAGGCTGATCCCAGTCGGGCCGAACTCGCGCTCAGACGGATCGATCTGCGGGTCGTGAACTTGTTCTTGTTGAAAAGACCCTGCCGTCATGCCGTATCTCCATCCGAGCGCACCATAACCGCAGGTCGCTGAACCTGCCCGTTGCCTATTTTTACTATTTTAGGCATTCTAGGTCAAGGACGGCGACGCGAGGAGAAGGCATGCCCACGACCACTCCGGTCGATCTGTCGGATTCTGTGCTGTGGCAGAACGGTTTTCCCGACGACTTGTTCACCGAATTACGTCGTGAGATGCCGATCTTCCACCACGAGCTGACCGACGGCGTCGCCAGCACGGTCAAACGGGACTTCTGGATGACGACCAAGCATCGCCACGCGCAGCGCATCCACCGGGACACCGACAGTTTCACCGCTGCCGACGGACCCCTGATTCAGGGAATCGGGCCCATCGGGTCGTTTCCGAATGTCATCACCATGGATCCGCCCGTGCTCACCAAGCGCCGTCGGGTGATGTCGCACGCGTTCACTCCCAAGGCCATCGGAAAGCTGGAGGACGGCATTCGGCGGCGCGCCGCCGCGATGGTCGACGGGTTACTCGAATCCGGCGGCGGCGACTGGATCACCGACGTCGCCGACGTGCTGCCGATGTCGGTGATCGGCGACATCGTCGGGATCCCCGACGAGGACCGGCCCCGCATCTTCGACACGCTCGATCGCATCCTCAAGGGCGGCGCCGGCGGGAGCGAGACGAATACCGAGGAGCAGGAGCACATGGCGCTTTTCGGTGAGATCTTCACCTACGCGCTCGAGCTCACCGCGGAGAAGCGGCGCAACCCCACGGACGACATCTGGAGCACGCTGACCACCGCGGTGGTCACCGATGAGAGCGGCGAAGAGTTGTCCATCCCCGCGAACGAACTCGAGATCTTCTTTTTCGTCCTCACGCTGGCGGGCAGTGACACGACGAAGAACGCGCTGGCCGCCGGACTTCAGGCTTTTGTGGCCAATCCCGTTGAAATACAGCGCTATCGCGACGACGAGTCGATCCGGGGGCGCGCGGTCGAAGAGGTCTTGCGCTGGTCGTCACCGGTCGCGTTCTGGACCCGCACCACGAAGGTGGACGTGGAGATGGACGGCGTCACCATTCCCAAGGGCGATCGCGTGGTGTCGATGCTGCGCTCGGCCAATCGGGATGACGAGGTGTTCGCCGACCCGTTCGTCTTCGACGTCGGCCGCACCGACAATCCCCACGTCACCTTCGGCGGCGGCGGGCCGCACCACTGCCTCGGCGCCATGCTCGCACGCGCCGAGATCCGCGCGGCGCTCGACGAGTTGCTCGTGCGCGCCGACGACATCAGTCTCGGCGCCCCCAAGGTCACCTACCCGACCCTGGCCAACAACATGTCGATCTTCGACGCGATGTCGATATCGCTGACACCCCGCTGAGAGTCAGAGCCCTTTCGGTCTGGTGCCGATGACGCCCTCGGCCGCAAGGCGTTCCAGATCCGCCTCCGTCTGCCCGCACAGTTCTGTCAGCACCTCGCTGTTGTGCTGACCCAGCCGTGGTGGTGGACGGTGCAGCCAGGCGTCCATGCCGTCGAGCCGGGCGAACGGCGGACACGGGTACAGTCCGGGTCCGGTGCTCGGATGGGTGAGCGGCTCGAAGAAGCCGCGGTGTACCAGCTGTGGGTTGTCGATCACCACGGATGGTGAAATCACCACGGCCGCTGGGATGCCGGCCGCGACCAGCCGCTCGACGACGGCCACGGCGTCCTGTCTGGCGAGCCATGGCGCGGGGTCGTCCTCACCGCTCATCAGTGCGGCGAGCTCGTCCCGTTCGGCATCGGTGCGGACGGTCATGGCGATCCAGTTGTCGTCGCCGGCGCACCGGTAGATGTCCTGCATCTCGCCGGGGTGGTGCCCCTTGTTGCCGCGCCGCTCCAGGATCGACCCGAACACCTCGAATTCCATTGGCTGCACGGCGGTCACGTTGAGCACACTCTCGACCATCGGCACCTCGACAAGCTGACCGCGACCGGTGCGTTCGGTGAACTCGAGTGCCGCCGTGAGCGCGAACGCCGCGTGCGTCCCCGCTAGCGGATCGCAAGCGCCACGCGGGGCGACCGGGAGTCCGTCCGGCATGCCGGTCACCCAGGCGAGGCCCGCGATCTGCTCCATGGTGGGCGCGAAGCCCACCCTGTCTCGCCACGGCCCGGTCAGCCCGAAAGCCGGCATACGCACCATGACCAGCCGCGGGTTCAGTTCGAGCAACCCCTCTGCGTCGAGCCCGAATTGATCCATCACTCGCGGTGAGAAGTTCTCGATCACCACGTCGGCCTGCGCGATCAACCTTTTGATCAGGCCGAGTCCGGCCTCGGACTGCAGATCGAGGGTGACCGATCGCTTGTTCGTGTTCATGGCGTGGAAGACCCAGCCGTACTCCCACCAGTCGTCGACGTCCTTGCGCATCCCCCCGGAGTAGCGGATGCCGTCGGGCCGCTGGATCGACTCGATCTTGATCACCTCGGCCCCGAACGCCGCCAGTGAATGCGTCGCCGACGGGCCCGCCCAGAACGCGGTGAAGTCGATGACCCGCACACCGGCCAGCGGGCGACCTGCCTTCGCGTCAGGTGTTGATTGCCTTGGTTCCCACAGAGGTTCGTTGTCGGAGTCGCCGACCCCGGGTGCGGTCCGGATGGGCGACGGTGCGGCGAGAGACATCAACCACGGCGGACGCGGTTGCGCAAACCCGGCCGGGTTGTCGACGTACGCACCGCGCTCCTGCAGATGATCCATCCCACGGACGGTGGCGCCGTTTCCCAGCGCGGCGAGCGGCAACCTGAACAATTGCCCCAGTTCGACGATCTCCGCGACGGTGCGCTCGCGCATCCACGGGTGGATACGCTCCCGGATCCAATCGCGGTAATCCCATCGCCCGATCTGGAATTGCAGCTGGGGCACCTCGGTGAACTCCGGGCAATCCACCATCGCAGCGAAGTCCAGCCACTGCTGCCCCGTCACCATGCTGATGCCGACGAAACCGTCTTTCGCCGGTTCGATCGACGGGACTTCGACAGAGCGCCGGACGTGTGGGGCCTTGAGCAGTTGCGAATGCAGCCATTCGCCGCTCTGCATCAGCGTGATCGCCTCGAGCATCGACATGTCGAGGTGCGCCCCGCGACCTCCGTGGCTGACCCCGCGGCGAGCGGCCAGTGCGCCGTAGGCTGCCCACACACCGCCCTGGTACTCCCCCAGGTCGCCGCCGACGGAGATCGGTGGGCCCGCGGGATCGCCGCGAAATCCGGTAAGCCCGGAGTCGGCCTGCAAGGTGAACTCCGATGCGGGGCGTTCGGCCCACGGACCCGTCCAGCCGAAGTCGGAGACGGTGACGATGACGAGGCCCGGCGAATTTTCGAGCAGGCGCTTCGGGTCGATTCCCCGCGCGGCCGCCGCGGCTTTGGTTCCGGTGACGATCACGATGTCCGCGCCGGTCAGCAGCCCGTCGGAAATGCCTGTGACGCTGCGCTTCCCGGCGTTCAGGTACGCGAACAGCGGCGCGTCCGCACCGTCGCGCGGCACGCAACCGGACGCGGTGAAGCGGCGCAGCGGGTCACCGCCGGCCGGTTCCACCTTGATGACGTCGGCTCCCGCGTCGGCCAGCAATTTTCCGCAATACGCACCCGCGATACGATCGCTGATCTCGACGACGCGCAGATCGTGCAGCGGCGTAGGTGCTACATCCTCTACGTCACTCACCCGCTGGAGCCTCCCTGGTTTCTTTGTCATATTAGTAACTTTTGTCAGATGGCGATTGCGTACACCCCAGGTAGCGGACGTTTCACTGTTAGCATTGTCGGCGATATGACCACGTTGGGAATTGGCCCCGAGGCTCGCCGCCGGCTTGGATCGCGGCGGACGGCCGAGATCGTCGCCGACGAACTCCGCAGGCAGATCATCGACGGTGAACTCGCTGACGGTGACCTGCTGCCCCGCCAGGAGGTACTCGTCGAGCAGTTCAGGGTGAGCCTGGTGTCGTTGCGGGAAGCCTTGCGGATCCTGGAAACCGAGGGTCTGGTTTCGGTGCGCCGCGGCAACCGCGGCGGTGCCGTCGTGCACGCGCCCGCCAAGGCCAGCGCGGCATACATGCTCGGACTCCTGCTGCAGAGCGACACCGTTCCCCTCTCCGACCTGGGCGCTGCACTACAGGAACTCGAGCCCATGTGCGCGGCGCTGGCGGCCCGGCGTCCCGACCGCGGCGAAGAGCTCGTTCCGAAGCTCAAAGAGATCAACGCGCTGATGGCCGAGCGCATCGAGGACGGACCGCAGTTCACCGAGATCGGTGGGCAGTTCCACGACGAGGTCGTCCGCGGCTGCGGCAACCACACGATGATCGCCGTCGTGGGGAGCCTGGAAACACTGTGGACCGGTCACCTGAACTGGTGGGCCCAGGAGACCACGGCGCGCGGCGAATACCCTTCGATGAGTCAACGCCGCATCGCAATGTCGATTCACAACAAGATCTCCGATGCCATCGAAGCCGGCGACGGCGAGCGTGCCCGCAAGCTGTCGGCCCGTCACATCGCCGACACCCAGACCTACTTCAGTGCAGCCGATCCCGAACAGCGGATCGTGGCACTGTCGCCGCAGGCACTGGCCCGACGCAAGTAATGACGGGTGGCTGTGCGTAGCGCCCTGGTCACCGGCGGCAGCGGCGGAATCGGAAACGCCTGCGGGCGCAAGCTCGTCGAGCTCGGCTACGACGTCGTACTGACCGCCAGGCGTGAAGAGCCCCTGCGCGCCGCGGCCGCAGCAATCGGTGCGCGCTATGCCGTCGCCGACGCGGCGCAACCCGAGACGTTCGCACCCGCGGTGGACGCGCTCGACGAGATCGACCTCGTAGTGCATGCCGCGGGCATTCTGGGCGGAACCTATGCCCGCAAGCAGACTTTCGATCAGTGGCGCGCGACGATGTCGGCGAACCTCGACTCGTGTTTCGTGGTGACATCCGCAGCGCTGCCGAAGATGAGGCAAGGCTCACGCTTCGTGTTCATCTCGTCATCGGCCGCCCACGAACCGATGATGGCGCGGACGGCGTATTCGGCGTCGAAGGCCGGCATGAACGCGTTCGCAGGCGCGCTGGCGCGCGAGGTCGATCGCGACGGCATCAACGTACACATCGTCACCCCCGGGCCCGTCGAGACCGAGATGTTGCAGGATGTGCCGTTCGAGATGTACGCGATCCGTGCCGCCGATGTCGCCGACGCCGTGGCCTGGCTGGACACCCTCGACCCGTCGGTCGATCTGCCCGAAATCCGTTTGCACGCAATCACACGCGGGCCGCACGCCCGCACGCCCGTGGTTCCGCTGGAAGCCGAGCGACGCACCGCCAAGCAGTGATTTCGGTGCGCATACGACCCCTAGGCGATCGCCAGCGCACCGAAATCACTCGGAGGGCAACGCCTTGACGGTGGCGGGCAGGCCGTACAGCGCCGTGGCGTTGCCGCGCATGATTCGCTCACGCTGGTCCGCCGGGAACCGTCTGATCGCCCAGTCCGGCGAGTCGTAGCTCCAGTGCGGGTAGTCCGTGGAGAACATGATGTTGTCGCCGAGATTCATCATCTCGAGGTACTTGCGGTACTCGCCGAGGTCGACCTCTTCGAGTGGCTGGGTCGTGAACCGCACGTGCTCGCGGACATAGTCCGAGGGCTTTCGGCGCACATGCGGCAGATCCGCCTTGCGCTGCTCCCAGATTCGGTCCATCCGCCACATCACGGGCAACGCCCACGTGAAGCCACCTTCGACGAAGACCACCCGCAGATCGGGATGACGGTCGAACGCGCCGTCGAACACCAGGCTCATCAGATGCGACACGTACAGCAGCGGCCAGGACGCGAAAAAGTCGTGCCAGTGCGCCGGGTTGCCGACCGGGTAGATCGGAATCAACTCGAACGGCGTCTGCCCCATGAGGTGGGTCGCGACGGGAAGTCCATTGCGTGCCGCGGCCGCATACATCGGATCGAAGTGCGGGCTACCGAACGGAATCCCGCGGGTCTGCGGCGTCATGAGCACTTCGGCCATGTACGGATGCCCGGCCCACCGCTCGATCTCACGTGCGGCCGCTGCCGGATCCTGGGCGGTGACACTGATCGCGCCCCGCCAACGGCCGTGCCAGTTGGCCTCGCCCAACCACACGTCGGCAAGCCAGTCGTTGTGGGTGGCCTTCAGGACGTCTTCGGCCTGGGGCAGCTGCGCGTCGCACATCGGTTCCAGCACAGCGATACTCACGCCGGCGTCGACCAGCAGCTGCTTGGCCGCGAAGTCCGGATCACTGCCCGCGACACCGCCGCGCGGCGGGCCGGCGTCGACCCGCAGTGAGTTCGTCTTGTACGAGTCCGGCGTGTCGTAGAAATGCGGGACCGGCGAGACCGCATTACCCGCCGGCCAGAGTTTGTCCTTCCATTCCGCGGGCGCATACGATTTGAGCACGTCGGCCGACACCGGCAGCGGGTGGACGTCGGTGTCGACGATCGTCACCGCGATGTCCGCGGAGGCGGTCCTGTCCCGAACGTTCTCGACGGTCGTCATGTCAGGCTCCTCTCCGTGCCTGGATTGCCGGCTCGGCCGGCGTGACGCCATAGAGCTCACTTGCGTTGCGCCACAGCACTTTGTCCCGCTGGTCACTGTTGAGACCTGCGACGACGGTGTCCGGCCCCGTTGCGGACCAGTGTGGGTAGCTCGACCCGTACATCAGCAGGTCGGCCTTGTCGGTGAAGTCCATCCACTGCTCGGCCTGGCTCTCGTCCGTCGGACCGTCGAGCGCCGACGAACAGAATCGCACATGGTCGCGCAGGTACTCGCTGGGAAACCGGTCCACCCACGGAGTTTGATCCCGCATCGACATCCAGAACGTGTCGAGGCGCCACATGAGTGGCGTGAGAATGTCGTAGCCGCCGTCGGCGAAGACGAATCGCAGATCGGGGTGGCGACCAAACATGCCCTCGACGATCAGCGTCGCCAGATGGACGAACGAGTTCAGCGGCATGAACGCGGCGTAGCCCGGATACGTGTGGGCATGACCGGCGAACGTCGGCGCATGGTCAACACCGTTGCCGCCGTTGATATGTACGGCCACCGGCAGCCCGTGGGCGGCGGCGGCCTCCCAGATCGGCTCGAACATCGGTTTGCCGTAGGGCTCACGCGACTGCATCGGAACGCCCACCTGAACCATCTTCGGGTGGCCGGCCAGTCGCTCGATCTCGGCGACCGCTCCCCTGACGTCCTCGGGGTTGACCCGGATGGTGCCGCGGAACCGGTTCGACATGTCCGGATCCAGCCAACGGTCGAGCAGCCAGTCGTTGACCGCCGCGCAGATCCGGCTGTTCAGCAGATAGTCGGCGATGTTGCCGCGCGTCAGCGGATTGAGGATGGCGTAGTCAACGCCGCTGCCGTCGAAGAGATGATGCGCCACGGTATCTGGATCCGACCCCGGATAGCCGTCGCCGTACAGGTCGTGGCGGTAGTCCCCACCCGGCGCCTGATACCACTGCTGCTCGACGTCGGGGATAGCGCGCAGCTTGTGCGGCGCCGACAGATACCGCCGGATCTCGGAGTTGAACCGGAAGTGCGGCTGCACATTCGCATCGATGATCGTCATGCGGCCTCCTCGCAGGCTCGGCCGCCGCATTTCAAATTGTTGATTCGCTCGCAAGCTTCGCTCATGCCGTGAGATACACCTGTCCGTCCGCGACGTCCACCTCGTACGTACGCACCTTCTTCTTGGGATCGGCGAGGCTTTCTCCCGTGGTGATGTCGAACTCCCACTGATGCCAGGGGCAACGCGCGATCTGGCCTTCACGCACATGGCGGATCTGGTCTGGCATCTCCGGGTCGTACTCGGTGGTGCCCCTGACGTAGCCCAGGCACAGCGGTGCGCCCTCATGTGAGCAGTAGTTCGCGATCGCGTAGAGCGACCCGTCGATGTTGTAGACCCCCACGCCGAACTTTCCGGCCGGGACCAGCTTCATCGTTCCCGGAGGCAGGTCTTCGATCGCACACACCGCTCGGCGCTGCATAGGACCTCCTCTCCCTTGACCTAGAATACTAAAATAGTAAAGATAGAGCGAACGACTTGCCAATGCTTGCGCCGGGAGGCATGTGTGACGACCAGCACGGATTCGCATGATCAGCCGACCGCCCCCGATTTGGTGAACGATCCCTACCCCTACTTCGAGCACATGCGGAAGACGTCGCCGGTGTGGCGCGGGACGCTCATGGAGAGCGACCTGATGCCCGAGGAGCTCAAGAACCCCGAGAACTGGACGTTGTTCGACTTCGACAGCGTCTTCACCGCCTTTCGCGAAGACACGGTGTTCGCCTCGGAGATGTACAACCAGACCATCGGATTGGTGTTCGGGCCGACGATCCTCGGCATGGCGGGCAAGCAGCACCACGACCATCGCAGCCTGGTGAGCAAGGCCTTCAAGCAGAGCTCGCTGTCCAAGTGGGAACCCGAGGTGATCGACCCGATCTGTGATCAGCTGGTCGACGAGTTCTCCGACGATGGCCAGGTCGATCTGGTCAAGGCGGTGACGTTCGAGTTCCCCACCAGGGTCACTGCCGCGCTGCTCGGGCTGCCGCAGGAGGATCTGGATTTCTTCCGGAAGCTGTCGCTGGATCTGATCTCGATCACCGAGGACATCGAAGCGGGGCTGACGGCGTCGGTCGAACTGGGTACGTATTTCCAGCAGCAGGTGGATCAACGTCGAAGCCAACCGACCAACGATGTCATCGGCGACCTGGTCGCCGCGGAGATCGACGGGGAAAAGCTCACCGATGAGGCGATCATCTCGTTCCTGCGCCTGCTGCTGCCCGCCGGGCTCGAGACGACCTACCGGTCATCAGGAAATCTGTTGCAACTGTTGCTGACCCACCCAGACCAACTCGAGGCGCTGCAACGGGATCGCAGTCTCATCCCGGCTGCGATCGAGGAAGGGATCCGCTTCGAAACCCCGCTTGTGCTGGTGGCGCGCAACACCACCCGTGATGTCGAGATGCACGGCATGACGATCCCGGAGGGCGCGTCGATCACCTTGTGTATGGGCGCGGCCAATCGTGACGACAAGCGGTGGGAGCATCCCGATGTGTTCGACATCCACCGTCCGCGGCGGGCGCACATCTCGTTCGCCGGTGGCATTCACAGCTGCCTCGGGATGCATCTGGCCCGCGTCGAGACGAAGGCGATGCTGACGAGTCTTTTCGACCGTTTGACCGATTTCGAACTAATCGCCGACGACGATACGAAGATTGTCGGCATGCCGTTCCGATCCCCCAAGCATCTGCCCGTCACATTCCGGCCGGCCTCGTGAAAACTCGCGCAGCGATCCTGCATGACATGGGTCAGCAGTGGTCGGTCGAGGAGTTCGAGCTCGACCCGCCCAAGGCCGGCGAGGTACTCCTCGAGATGGCCGCCGCCGGGCTGTGCCACTCCGATGAGCACATCCGCAACGGTGACATGTCCGCGTCCAACGAGGTGATGCAGTCCTATGGGCTGCCGTCGATGTTCCCGTTGATCGGCGGCCACGAGGGTGCCGGCGTGGTCCTCGAAGTCGGTGCGGGCGTCACCGAGTTCAAACCGGGCGACCACGTCGTGACGTCGTTCGTCGCGGTGTGCGGCAGTTGCCGCTGGTGCAACTCCGGCATGGAGTACATCTGCGATATGGGCGCCCAGGTGATGATTCCCGGCATGCCCACCGACGGCACGTTTCGTCATCACACATCCGACGGCCGCAATCTGGGCCATCTGTCCAAGGTCGGGGCGTTCTCGAAACACACTGTGGTGTCACCGGATTCGATCGTCAAGATCGACCCGCACCTGCCCCTGCTACCGATGGCGCTGCTGTCCTGCGGAGTTCCCACCGGTTACGGTTCCGCGGAGAACCGCGCGAAGGTGCGCACCGGCGACACCGTCGTCGTGATCGGGGTCGGCGGTATCGGCACCGGAGCCATCCAGGGCGCGCGCATCAACGGCGCCGCACAGATCATTGCCGTCGATCCGGTGGAGTTCAAACAGAAATCGGCGCTGAGGTTCGGCGCCACACATAGCGTCGCGTCCGCCGAGGAAGCCGCCGATCTGGTTCGTGATCTGACCGCCGGCGTGATGGCTGACAGCGTTATCGTCTCCCCATCGCTGATCACCGAGGACGATGTGCAGCCCGCGCTGAGCCTGACGCGCAAGGGCGGAACCTGTGTGCTGACCGGAATGACGAGGCAGCTCACGAGTTCCATCGGGATCAACCTGCAGGAGTTCATCCTGTGGAACAAGAACCTCGTCGGCACCGTGTACGGATCATGTAATCCCCGGGTGGACGTGCCCCGCTTCATCAAGCTCTACGAATCGGGGCAGCTGCAACTCGACGAGATGATCACCCGGCGCTACCGGCTCAACGAGATCAACGACGGTTACCGCGACCAGCTCAACGGCGAGATCGTGCGCGGCATCATTGATTTCAGCCTGGATTGAGTCACACGATGCGCGACGTGCGGCCCTGCCAGTAGCGGTCGCGGATACGCCGCTTGTAGAGCTTTCCGTTGGGATCGCGCGGCAGTTCCTGGTCGAACTCGATGGTGCGAGGGCACTTGTAGGTCGCTAGGTTGCGACGGCAGTAATTGATCAATTCCGCTTCGAGTGCGGGTCCCGCGTTGATGCCACCGATCGGTTGCACAACCGCCTTGACCTCCTCGCCGAACTCTTCGTTCGGAACGCCGAACACCGCGGCATCGACGAGCTTGGGATGCATCACGAGCAGGTTCTCCACCTCCTGCGGGTAGATGTTCACCCCACCGGACACGATCATGAACGTCGAGCGGTCGGTGAGATAGAGGTAGCCGTCCTCGTCGACGAACCCCATATCGCCGAGCGATCGCCAGCCGCGGTCGTTGGACACCGACGCGGTTTTGGCCGGGTCCTTGAAGTATTCGAACGCCGGTCCCCCCTCGAAGTAGAGTTCCCCGGCGGTGCCGACGGGAACTTCGATCCCGTCGGCATCCAGCACATGCACAGGGGTGATGGGCCTGCCCACCGAGCCCGGGTGCGCCAGCCATTCTTCGGGCCCGATCCCGGTGCCCGCGAATCCTTCTGTGCCCCCGTAGTACTCGTGGATGATCGGGCCGAACCACTCCATCATCTTGTACTTGACGTCGACCGGGCACGGCGCGGCCGCATGGATCACGCACCGCAGGCTCGACATGTCGTAGGCGGCACGGACCTCTTCGGGCAGCTTGAGCATCCGCACGAACATCGTCGGCACGAATTGCGCATGCGTGACGCGGTACGTCTCGATGTGCCGCAGTACGGCCTCGGCGTCGAACTTTCGCATCAGGATCGAGGCGGCGCCCACCCGGTGCACCGCCATCGTGTAGTTGATGCCCGCCGCGTGATACAGCGGTGCCGGGGAGAGGTAGACGCTGGACGTGGTCATGCCGTAGCGCTGGCCGAGCGAGTACTCGAGGACTTTTTGCGCCCACGACCCCTGGCCGTCGGTCGGCAGGGGCCGGCGAACGGCCTTGGGTCGCCCCGTGGTTCCCGAGGAGTAGAGCATCTCGGTACCGTCGCTGATCGACGGTGCGTTGCCCGCCGATGCCAGCGCCTCGCGGTAGGCCGTCCAGCCAGGCAGCGCGGCACCCACGCTGATGTGCACCGCGACGCCCGGGTTGGCCTCGAGAATGTGGGCTGCCAGCTCAGTCATCGACTCGTCGACGAACACCGCCTTGGCCTCGGAGTCGTCGATCACGTAGGCGATCTCGGCTGAGGTGAAGTGCGTGTTGACCGCGCTGTAGTAGAGCCCGGAAAGCTGGCAGCCCCAGGTGATCTCGAAGAACTCCGGACGGTTCGGCAGTAACAGGGCGACGCCGTCACCCGGCCGCAGGCCGGCCTCGTGCAGTAGGGCGGCCACCCGCCGGCTACTCGCGTAGAGGTCGCCGTAGGTGACGGTCTCACCATCTGCAACGATCACGGCCGGTGAGTCCGCGGCCTCTGTCGCATGGTCAGAGATGTTCAACGGACACCCTTAGGTGGCGGCGTCGCCGTTCTTGGATGCGGCCGCCTGGCGCTCGGCCATCTCCGACGGCAGAATCTTGTCCGCGAACACCCGCTGGATGAGTTCCTGGACGTCCCTGCTGACCGACGCGAGCGCGACGAGGTCGTTGGAACTCTGCCAGTGCACCCGCATGCCCATCATCTCCCACGCCCGTTTGATGTTGGCCTTGGTGGCCAGCAGCGTGGTGAGCGGAGCCTGGGCGATGTGGCGGGCGATCGCCTCCACCCGCGCATCCAAATCTTCGCGCTTGACCACCTCGTTGATGAGGCCGTACTCGAGTGCCTTGTTCGCGTCGACGGTTTCGGCGGTGTAGAGGTAATAGGAGGCACGGCGCCAGTTCATGAAAACCCATGGCTCGATGGAGCATTCACCCGACGGCATCCCGAACCCCTGCAGCGGCGGGTACGAGAAGTAGGCGTCGTCGGAAGCGATCGCGATATCGGTGGTCAGTCCGTAGTGGGTGCCGCCACCGACGCAGTACCCGTGGATCTGAGAAATGGTGGGCTTGGAGAATTCCCATAGGTTCAGGATCGGCTTGACGAACAAGTCGGTCTGGGGTTTCCACGGCATACCGGTGGCCTTGAAGCCCTCGACGAACTCGGGGTAGTCGACGGCGTTGTTGCCGATGGCGTGCCCCGAGCAGAAGCCTTTGCCGTTGGCCTTCAGGATCAGAACCTTGATGTCGTAATCGCGGTCGGCGTCCCGAAGCGCATCGTCGATCTCCTCGACCTGCTTCTGGTCCTGCGCATTGGCCTTCTCGGGCCAGTTCAAGGTGATGGACGCGATGGGACCCCTCTTTTCGAAGATGATCCGTTCGCGAGTCTCGTTGACGTCCATGGATGAACAACCTTTCTGTGCTTTAAGATGACACAATCCGTCCGATTTCAGCGCCGATGTCGTAGCTGGTCCCTATCTCGCCGGTCCAGTTGACCGTGCCCGATGCGCCCGCTTCGATCTCCTGTTCCACCTTCTCGGTGGCCACAGTGAAGAGCGGGGCACCTTCCTCCACGTGCTCGCCGTCGTCGACCAGCAGCTCGGTCAGCTCCGCTTCGGACACCGCAACCGACGTGCGGGGGATGCGAATGACGAACTCAGCCATGCGCGCCCGCGGTGGCCAGTGTCCGTTGCGCGGCGTCGACGATCCGTGCTGCCGACGGATAGAGCTGCGCCTCCAGCGCCGCCGCCGCCGGCGTGGGAACGAACCGTGCGCCGACGCGCTCGATCGGGGCGGTGAGCTCGCCGAAGCATTCGGCTTGCAGGGTGGCGACGATCTCCGCACCCGGTCCCGCGAACTGGACGGCGTCGTGCACGACCACCGCGCGGCGGGTGCGCCGCACCGAATCGACGATGGTCTCGACATCCAGTGGCACCAGGGTCCGCAGGTCGACGACCTCGGCGTTCACGCCCTGGTCCTGCAATCGTTGGGCGGCGGTGAGACATTCGAGCACGCTGCGGCCGTAGCTGATGAGCGTGACGTCGGATCCGGGGCGCTTGACGTCTGCCTGTCCGAGCGGAATGGCGAAGCCGGGGTCTGTTGGTACGGGCCCCTTCTGACCCTGCAGGCGGATCGTTTCGACGAACAGGCACGGATCTGGGTCGAAGATGGCAGATGTCAGCAGGCCCTTACCGTCGCGCGGGGTCGACGGGACGATGACCTTCATCCCCGGTATGTGCATGAACCAGGCTTCCAGGGTCTGCGAATGCGTTGCGCCGGTAGCCAGTCCGCCGTACACCTGGGTGCGCACGGTGATCGGCGCCGTCGTTCGCCCCGCCGTCATGAACCGCAGTTTGGCGGCGTTGTTGATCAGTTGGTCCGCAGCGATGCCGATGAAGTCCATGATCATGATCTCGGCGACCGGCAGCAGTCCGTCGATCGCGGCGCCGATCGCCGCGCCGACGATGGCGGCCTCTGATATCGGGGTGTCGAGCACGCGGTCGCGCCCGTACTTCGTCGACAGCCCCGCCGTCGGGCCGGAGGCGCCGGGGTCGGCGATGTCCTCGCCGAGCAAAAACACCCGGTCGTCGGCCGCCAGCGCCTGGTCGAGCGCGAGGTTCAGCGCCTCACGCATCGTCATTTCCTTCTCGTCCATGACGCCTTCCTCAGACGGGATAGCGGATCGGCGACGCGTACACGTCGCGGTCGAGTTCGTCGATCGACGGCGCCTCGGCACTCATGACTGTGTCCAGGGCCTGTTGCACCTTGATGAGGGCGCCCTCGTCGATACCACTGAGCTCGTCGTCGGTGCAGATGCCGTTGTCGATCAGGTGTTTCCGGAACCGCGGCACCGGGTCGGCATCCATCGCCGCCGACAACTGATCCTTGGGGATGTACGGCATCCGGTCGCCGAAGTAGTGGCCGCGGAAGCGGAATGTCACACACTCGACGAAGGTGGGACCATCGCCGTTGCGCGCCTTACCGATCGCTTCGGCGAGCGCATCCAGCACGGCGAGGGGGTCGTTGCCGTCCACCTGAATGCCGGGCATCCCGTATCCCGCGGCGCGGTCGGCGACACGGCCGAGCTTCATCGTGTCGTGAGTGGGCGTCATCTCCGCGTAGAGGTTGTTCTGGCAGACGAACACCACCGGCAGGTCCCACAGGGCGGCCATGTTCGCGGCCTCGTGGAACGATCCGGTGTTCGTCGCCCCGTCACCGAAGCTCACGGCCGTGACGCGGTCGATGCCTTTGCGTTTCGCCGCCATCGCGAGCCCGACCGCAACGGGTGGTCCGGCGCCGACAATGCCCGTCGACAGCATCACGCCCTTGTCGGGGTTCGCAATGTGCATCGTGCCGCCCTTACCGCGGGCCGCCCCGACCGTGCGCCCCATCATCTCGCCGTAGATCTCTTCCAGCGGAACGCCTTTGCCAATCAGGTCGTGCAGCCCGCGGTAGGTCGTCACCAGCTGATCGTCCTCACGCAGCGCGACACCCATGGCGGCCGCGATGGCCTCCTGGCCGCGCGACGGCCAGTACACGCACATGAACTCCCCGGTGCCGATACCCTTGGACAGCCTGTCGTCGGCGGCTTTCATCAGCACCATCAAGGCATAGATACGGCGCTGCAGATCTGCCGAATGAGTCACGGGCCCAGCGACCCGATCTCGCGGTACACCTTGGGAATCGGCTTCGGATCCATGGCGAGGTTGTCCAATCCCGTCATGGTCCCGGTGGCACCGAGCTCTCCGAGACGCTGCACGGCGGCGTCGAGGTCGTCGCAGTCGAGCTCGTAGATCGCGATGAAGGGGCCGTCGCCGTCGTTGGGCGCGAACCTGCGCGCCGACACGATGCCGTCCACCGAGAGGATCTGCGCCAGATGTGTGTCGTTGTACCACTTGTGGTACTCGGCTTCACGATCCGGCGACGCCGGCATCGTCTCGACGTACATGATCCCTCTGGGCACCTGTGCTGCTCCCCTCTCCTACGGGCCCGACCACGGCTTGATCTTCAGGAAGCCACCCGCGTCGACGCGCAACTGCTGGCCGGTGACATAGCGGGCGGCGTCGCCGGCCAGAAACAGCACGGCCTCGCTGATGTCCTCGGCCTCGACATATGGAATCGGCATCCCCTGGATCATGGCCGTGCCAGGGGGTAGTCGTTGGTCTCGATGTCGGCGCTCTCGGCGGCCAGTGTGCGCGCGTGCGAACGCCCTTGGGCGCGGGCAGCTCCGCTGACCAGGGCCACTTTGCCCGTCACCCTGCCCATGCCCGACCCTCCCTGCGTGCGCCGCGACATTGCTGCGACTGTAACGCCAGCGGTGGCTATACTACCTAAAATTATAAAGAAACCAATCTGCGCGAACAGGACACCGTGGACTTCTCATATCCAGCGGAGGTAGAGCCCTTCCGCAAGGAGTTGCGGACATGGTTATCCGCCAACCTGACCGACGAGGTGAAGACCGCCGACCGGCATCGCGGACGCGATCCGGAGGCGTTCGAGACGCTTCGGAGGTGGGATGCGACGCTCGCCGACGCGGGCTGGGGCGCGGTCTCCTGGCCGCAGGAGTACGGCGGCCGCGGGGCGACGGTGCTCGAGCAACTGGTCTATGCCGAGGAAACCACGCGGGCGCGAGCACCCATGCCGCTCAACGTGATCGGCATGAACAACATCGCGCCGGCGATCATGCAATACGGCAGCGAAGACCAGAAGCGGCGGTTCCTCCCCCGAATGATGCGCGCCGACGACATCTGGTGTCAGGGCATGTCCGAGCCCGAAGCGGGATCCGATTTGGCGTCGCTGCGTACCCGTGCGACGCGTGACGGTGACGACTTCGTCGTCAACGGCCAGAAGATCTGGACCTCGTTGGGCCACCGGGCCGACTGGTGTCAGCTGTACGTGCGCACCGATCCGGACGCTTCGAAACACAAGGGCATCTCCTGCCTCATCGTTGACATGAAGTCGCCCGGTATCGAGGTCCGGCCACTGGTGACCATCAACGGTGCCGCCGACTTCGCCGAGGTGTTCTTCACCGACGTCCGGGTGCCCGCCGACGCCCTGCTCGGGCCGCTCAACGCGGGATGGCAGGTGGCCACGACGACCCTGAGCCACGAGCGGGCAGGCGCGGCGAGGCTGTACGCACAGATGGAGATGCAGCTGGCCGACCTGGTCGCCGACCTCCGGGAACAGGTCGTCGACGGCAAGCCGGCGCTCGACAACAGCGCGACGCTGTGCCGGCTCGGCGACGTCGCGGTCCGCATCAAGTACCTCGAGTTGTTGTGCAAGCGCGCGATATCGGCGATGTTGCACGGCGGCGATGCACTCGGCTCGGCCAGCTTGGCCAAGAGTGTGTGGGCCGAACTGGGGCAGGACCTCGCCGAGCTGGCGTTCGACGTGTTCGGGCCGCTCGGAAGTGGCGGCCGATGGATGGACCGTCGACTCTCGTCGCGCTCGCTGACCATCGCCGGTGGGACGACCCAGATCAACAAGGGCATCACCGCGACCCGCGTGTTGGGGCTGCCAAGGCGATGAACCTCGAACTCACCGACGAGCAGACCGCCCTACGGGACACCCTGCGACGCTATCTGTCTGAAAAGGCAAGCCTGGCAACATATGTCCGGCCCCTGCTCGACGACGGGGTCGCTGGAGCGGATGCGGTCTGGCGCGGGCTGGCGGCGATGGGCTTGACGGGCTTGCTGGTCCCGCAGGAGCGCGACGGCGCGGGCATGACGATGGTCGAGGCCGGGGTGGTCGCCCAAGAACTGGGGGCCGCGTTGTACCCGGGTCCGTGGTTGTCCACCGCCGTCGCGGCGACGCGAGCCCTGGTGCGCACCGGTGCCGAGGGGAATGCCGCCGTATTGCTCGCCGGCATCGCGGACGGTTCCACCGTCACCGCCGTCGGGCCGCTGTTCGGTCGCAGGCCGGCAGCGATAGACGGCCCCAGACTGCACGGCAGCGTCACCGGCCTGCCGGACGCCAACGATGCCGACGTCATCCTGGTGTTCGCCGACGAACGCGACGGCATCGGATTGTATTCCGTCGACACCTCGTGCGAGAGCATCACGATGGCGTCGTGCGGGCACGTCGACCCGACGCGCGTGCTGGCCGACGTCACGTTCGACAGCACTTCCGCCCGGCGCCTCGCGTCGGTGCCGGCGGACGTGTTGCGGGCGGTCGTCGACGACGTCGTGATCGCGTACGCCGCCGACGCGCTCGGTGCGGCGACCGCCGTGATGAACCTCGCCATCGAATACGCCAAGGTGCGAAAGCAATTCGATCAGCCGATCGGAAGCTTTCAAGCCGTCCAGCATCTGTGCGTCGACATGTACGAGGCGACCGAACTCGCGCACAGCGGCGTCATTCACGCGTTGTGGGCCGCCGATGCGGCCGACCCCACGGAGCACCATCTGGCCGCCCTGCGCGCGAAGGCATTCGCCGGCCGGCTGACCGCGGTCGGGGATACGGCGATCCAGGTGTTCGGTGGTATCGGCTTCACGTGGGAGCACGATGCGCACCTTTATCTGAAGCGACTGTTGGGCTGGAGCGGATTCCTCGGTGCACCGGACCGGTATCTCGAGGAGATCGGGAAGGGGTTGTTGTGACCGGAGTTCTCAGTGGTGTGCGCGTCGTCGAATTGGCGTCGTGGACATACGTGCCCTCGGCCGGTGCAGCACTGGTGGACTGGGGCGCCGATGTCATCAAGGTGGAAGACGTCAAGGCGGGTGATCCCGGCCGGGCGCTGGTCATCGGCGGCTTCACGAAGGAAAACGCCCGCGCGCACATCGATTTCATCCTCGAGATCGGCAACCGGGGCAAGCGCAGCGTCGCCATCGACATCAAGTCCGACACCGGCCGCGAGTACTTCGGACGCCTACTGGCCACCGCGGACGTCTTCCTCACCAACTGGCTGCCCGGAGCGCTGGAACGGGCCCGGCTGACCGTCGATGACATCCGCTCGTTCAATCCAGACATCATCATCGCGCGCGGCACCGGCACCGGAGTACGCGGACCCGACCGCGACAAGGGAGGATTCGACGCGGCCACCTACCTGTCGCGTGGCGGCGTTTCCTACACCCTTACGCCGTTCGGCACGGAGACACCCGCCGTGCAGGGGCCGGCATTCGGGGACCTGCAGGGCGGCATCACGCTCGCGGGTGGTGTGTGCGCCGCACTGTTCCACCGCGAACGCACCGGCGAGCCGTCGATCGTCGATTCATCCCTGCTGGCCCAAGCCATGTGGTCGATCGCTCCCTCGATCTCGGTCGCCGACCTCTTCGATATCGACGGCATTCCCGGTGCACCACCGGGTCTGATGATCAATCCGCTCGTCGCTCGCTATAAAACCCGCGACGACAGGTGGATTCAGCTGGTCTTTCTGCAGCCCGACAAATTCTGGGCGGGGTTCTGCGAGCGCATCGGCCTGCCGGAACTCGCGACCGACGAGCGCTTCGTGCCGTCCAGCAATCTGATCGCCAACGCCCAGGAGGCGGGCGCGATCATGGATAAGAAGTTCGCCAGCGAGGATCTGGACCATTGGCGCAAGGTGCTCGCCGACGAACCCGGCGTGTGGGCCGCGTTGGCCACGCCGAAGGAGACACTCAACGATCCGCAGGTCAGGCCCAACGGTTACGTCGTAGGCAACGTGGACGACCAGGGCAACGAGTATCAGATCGTCGCCGCGCCAGTGCAATTCAACGAAACCCCGCCCACGGCCGCGCGGGCTCCCGAACATGGACAGCACACCGAGGAGATCCTGTTGGAGCTCGACCTCGACTGGGACGACATCTCGGCGGCCAAGGACAGCGGAGCGATTCTCTAGGAGACGGCAATGGAGCTCGAAGCGGTCATCTACGAACGTGAGCCGCCGATCGCGCGGATCATCCTCAACCGCCCCGACAAGGCCAACACCAAGGACGCGCAGCTCGTGCAGGAGGTCGACGCCTGCCTGCGGGAGGCCGACCGCGACAAGGAGATCAAGGTCGTCATCCTGAAGGCCAACGGCAACGGGTTTTGCGGCGGACACGTCGCGCGGTGGGGTCCGGACGAGAATCCCTACCCCGATTTCGGGGACACGTTCGAGGATCTCTACAAGGGCACCGCCGATTTGTTCCTCTGGCCGACGCTGTACCTGTGGGAGTTCCCGAAGCCGACGATCTCGCAGATCCACGGCTACTGCATGGGCGGCGGCATCTATCTCGGGCTGCTCACCGATTTCTGCGTCGCGTCCGAGGATGCGTACTTCCAGATGCCGCTCGCGCAGAGCCTCGGCGAGCCCGGTGGCCACACCATGATCGAGCCGTGGCTTCTGATGAACTGGCATCGCACCATGGACTGGCTGCTGTTGGCGCCCACGCTGTCCGCGCAGGAGGCTCTGGAGTGGGGCCTGCTGAACAAGGTGGTGCCCCGCGATCAGCTCGAGGACACCGTCGAGGAGATGGCCCGCAAGATCGGCCGGATTCCGCTGACCACGTCAATGGCGGTGAAGAACAACGTCAAGCGGGCCTACGAGCTGATGGGTATGCGGGTGCATCTACAGGTCAGCCACATCCTGACGAACATGGTCGGCGCGGCCACCGATGTTCAGGAGCGACGGCGTCTGTTGATCGAATCCGGCAAGAAGCCAAGGGATTTCATCGACGACTCCTAGCGAATTCGGCGCGCAAACCGACCGCGGCGGTGCGTCAGCGCGCCGGATTCACCCGCGGGCGGCATGGCGGGCGGCGACGTACCCGAAGATCATCGTGTTGGCGATGCTGCCGCCGGCGCCCAGATAGTTCCGGCCCATCACCGTCGCGGTGATATTGCCTGTCGCATAAAGACCTTCGATCACCTGGTCCTGCTCGTTCAACACCTGGGCATACTCGTTGGTGATCACTCCCCCGCACGTCCCGACGTCGGCGGGGAACACCCTGGTCGCGTAGTACGGCGCGGAGTCGAGCGGTCCGACCGCGGCGTTCGGCTTGTAGCCCGGATCACCGAGGCAGACGTTGTACGCCGACTGCCCACGTCCGAAGTCGGGGTCCAGGCCCTTGGCGGCGAATTCGTTGAACCGCTTGACCGTCTGCTCCAACGCGTCGGCAGGCACATCCATTTGCCGTGCCAGGTCGCCGATCGTCGAGGCCCGCTTGACGGCGCCCTGTTCGATCAGCGACTCCGACAGGCTGCGCTTCTTCAGCGGATTCGCCCCCGACACGTAGCGCCGGACATAGCCCTCGTCGAACACCTGCCAGCAGGGCACCGCCTTGTTCGCGTACATCGCCTTACCGACTTCGACGTAGGAGTTCGACTCGTTGCAGAACCGCTTGCCGGTGCCGTCGACGTAGATGGCGCCGGGGCGCTGCCGTCCAGATCCCAGCGACGCCGCCCCGGGATCCTGAATGAAGACCATTGGCAGCCACCATGCTTCGTCGAGCAGGTCCGTCTTCGCACCCAGCGCCATTGCGGTCTGCAGTACCTCCCCGGTGTCGCCGGCGTTGGCGATCGACCACTTGCCCTCGTTGGGCTGGTCGCCGCTGTACCGGCGGCGCATATCGGCGTTGCGGCTGAACCCGCCGGCGGCGAGCAACACACCCTTGCGCGCCTCGATGTTCATCGTCGTACCCTCACGTGTCACGCGCGCGCCCACGACCCGACCGTCTTCGACGATGAGGTCGTCCATCGCGGTGTCGGTCCAAATCGGTGGCTCGCCGCTTCCTCCCACTGACGGCCGGCCGTCGAAGTTCATCAGCGCCTTCAAGATCTGCCCGATCAGCGATGCACCGTTGGTCAGGACTTCGCGGTTTCGGAGGCGAGCTGCCCTGGTGCGCAGGAATACTCGCATCGCGACCGCAAACGCCCGGGGCGAACGGTTGAAGTACTGCACCGCGCGCAACTCGTTGGTCTTGATCACGAACCCGTAGTTCTTGGCCATCGACGGCTGGACCTTGTCGCTCCAGTCCCCGAGGTGCGCTGCGTCATACGGGATGCCCTCGACCGAGCGCCCGGCGGCGTTTCCACCCTTGTGGTTCGGGTAGTAATCGCTCCAACCCGGGCACCGCACAAGCCGAACACCGTTGTCGACAAGCAGGTTGATCATCGCGCTGCCCGCGGTCAGGAATGTCTCACGGCGCGCAGCTGACGACGCCTCCCCGATATCGCCGACAACGTCATCGAAGTAGGCCAGGCCGTCCTCGTGGGAGTCGGCAATTCCGCCTGCACGCATCAGCGGGTTGTCGGGCAGCCACACCATGCCGCCCGACATTCCGGTCGATCCGCCGACGAGACTCTGCTTTTCGACCACCAGCGGTTCGATCCCCGCATCGAGCGCGGCCAGGGCAGCAACCATTCCGCCACCGCCACTTCCCGCTATCAGCAAGTCGACGGACGCGTCCCAATTCACCATGCGCGAACCTTCTCCGCCAGCCCGAGCTCGGCGACGGGCACGTCGATCGTCGTATTGGTGCGCTGTATGGCTGGCACCAGCTGGTCGTACGGCAGGCCGGCGAGAAAGCCATCGATGACTCGCTCGAAGTTCGAGATCAGGCCCTCGATCTGGTTGGACAGCCGCATGTACTCGAATCCTTTGGCGTGCAGCCCCTTCTGCTGCCGAGGCAGGTTCGAGAAGTCCTGGGCCGGAATCATCGGCCAGCTCGGATCGTCGGGAGCAAGCGGCTGCGGCGCGGTGTGCTTGCCGGGCGCTTGGTCGTTCGGGTAGCGGGTGAGCGACCAGACCTCGAACAGCGTCTCCTCCGGCCCCAGCGGACGAATGCGATACGACGACGCACTGCTGTACTGAGGAAGAATGAAGTAGTGCGGGAAGCAGAACCCGATCGGGTCGATGACGCGTCGCCGCTCCAGATCGTTGAGGTCGGGAAAATCGCAGTCGCGCGCCCTGTGCCAACTTGTGACCGCATCGTTGACCGCACCGCGCCAGGTCGCCATCGCTTCGGCGGGATCGTCCGGGAGCGACATGTGTTGCAGGCCTTCGGCGATGCGGATGTCGTTTTCGTGCGTCATACCGCCCATGCCGGACCCCAGCGTTCGCATGAAGTACAGGCTCGCCTGCACCGCCGGATGCACCGACGACGACTCCGGGCTGTACGCCGACGGCAACAGCTGCGGGTGCGTTTGCGGGACGTGGTAGCCCTCCATGAAGGCCGCCGTGGCCAGCTTCCAATTCACCGGTAGCAGGCAGGATTTCCACCACTCGGTGCGTAGCGCCTCCACCTTGAATTCGTCGTGGCGGGACCCGAACGGCTCGATGCAGTCACGCAGCGGGGGCGCATCGTCGTCGAGATTGATCCACGCGCATCCGCCCCACAGCTCGCACCGCACCGGCGTCAGAGCGAGATCGTCGGCGTCGAGGTTGGTGTCGTCGAACATCTCTGAGCGCAACACGAACGTGCTTTTGCCGTCGAGTCCCCAGCACCACCCGTGGAACGGACAGACGAAGCTGCGTCGGGCCCCGCTACCCTCGACGAGCTTCATGCCACGGTGTCGACAGGCGTTGTAGTAGGCGCGCACGGTGCTGTCATCGACACGAACGACGATGATCGACTGGTCGAGTATCTCGTATTCCACGAAGTCGCCGAGTTTGGGGATCTCCTCGAGGCGGCACGCCATCTGCCAGACCCGCGGCCAGAACAGCTCCGTCTCCAGCGCATAGAAGTCCTGGTCGTAATACCGCTGTTTGGAGATGCGGTCCACGCTGCGCACCGCCCACGGCACCGGCAGCGGTGTCCACTCCACATCAGTCATGCACTCACCCCATCACGCCCCCGCGGCCAGTTTTCCTATCTTAGCAAAAATAGCAAGACGGGCCTGAAGCGCACGGCAACAGAGTTGAGATCGCAGCGGTTCAGTTCAGGGAGTAGAACCGCTGGGCATTCAGCCCGCCGATTTTCGCGCGAGAGTCTTCACCGATATCCGGCCGGTTTCTCAAATGCACTGTGCTGTGCGGCCATTCACCATCCCAGTGGGGATAGTCGCTGGCGAACATGATGAAGTCGTCCCCGAGCACATCGATGACACCGGGCAGAATCGGCTCCTCGGGCTCGCACGTCGTCCAGATATTGCCCGCGCGCAGATACTCGCCCGGGTCGCGCTGCCAGCCGCCGTCGATCCAATGGCCACGCTTCTCGAAGTGTTCGTGCAGCCGGTCGATGAAGAACGGCACCCACCCCACCCCGGCTTCGAGAAACGCGACCCGCAGGTCGGGATGCCTGTCGAAGACGCCGCCGGAGATGAGCGCGGTCATCGCCGTCATCTGGTCGAACGGGAAGCTCACACAGTGCACCTGGATGTAGTTGGTGAACCGGTCGACGCCCACTTTCGGCAAGTGCATGCCCGGGGCGCCGTGGATGCCCAGAGGCATGTCCAGTTCGACGGCGGCGCCATAGAACCTATCGAGGTCGGGATGGTCGAGGTTGCGTGTCTTCAGCGCCGGCGGGACGTGGGTCGCGACAAGTCCGAGGTCCTTGGCCTCACGCATCACGTCGACCGCCACCGCGCCGTGTTCGATCGGGGTCACCGCGATTCCGCGCAACCGCCCGCCCGATGAACGGCAGTAGTCGGCGATCCACCGGTTGTACAGCCGCGCGAAGCCCGCGGCGAACTCGGGGTCTTCCAGCGTCGGCACGCACAGTCCCAAGCTCGGATACAGCACCATCGTGTCGATCTGGTCGCGGTCGGCGTCCCCGAGCACGCCTTCAGGAGATGAGTAGTCGATGCCCGGCGCCGTCGACAGACCGTGCTCTCGCGGGCAACCGGCGCCCGGACCGTCGGACTCCGGGTAATTGCGGCCCTCGATGACGACGGCTCGTCCGTCTTCTCTGGGCACGATGAGTTCGGGCCAGCGCCGCATCGCCTCGACCGCAAGCGACGCTCCCTCGGCAACGTGACCGTCGGCGTCAATGATCCTCATTGGTGGATGCTAGAACTACCAGCATGCCAAGCGAGACCATCCAGCAATTGCTTCGCGAACGCGCGACGTCCGACTCCGTTGCGGTGAAGTACGGCGACGCCACATGGACTTGGCGTGAACATCTGAGCGACGCGTCGGCCCGCGCCGCCGCGCTGCTCGCCATCGCCGACTACGACCGCCCACTGCACGTCGGCGTCCTGATGGGCAACAGCCCGGAATTCCTGAACCAGATGGCTGCCGCGGGCATCGGCGGCTACGTGCTGTGCGGCATCAACTCGACCAGGCGCGGCGATGCGCTGGCGGCCGACATCCGGCGCGCCGACTGTCAGATCGTGGTGACCGATGCCGAACATCGGCCCCTACTCGACGGTCTCGACCTCGACGGAGTGCAGGTCCTCGACACCTCGACCGACGACTGGGCGCGGATGCTCGAGTCCGCCGGCAACCTCACGCCCTTCCGCGAGGTCGAACCGATGGACACCTACATGTTGATCTTCACGTCGGGGACGAGCGGCAACCCGAAGCCCGTGCGAGTGTCACATTTCATGGTGTTGATGTCGGGCCAGGCCCTCGTCGAGAAATTCGAGGTCTACGAGGACGACACGTGCTACCTGTCGATGCCGCTGTTCCATTCCAATGCGTTGGTGGCGGGCTGGGGCGTGGCGCTGGCCAGGGGTGCGGCGATGGCGCCCGCGAAGTTCTCGGCGTCGAGCTTCGTCGCAGACATCCGCCGCTACGGCGCCACCTACATGAACTACGTCGGCAAGCCGCTGGCCTACATCCTGGCCACGCCCGAACAACCCGGCGACGCGGAGACGACGTTGCGCATCGCGTTCGGCAACGAAGCCAGCGACCGCGATATCGAAGCGTTCCAGCGGCGCTTCGGCTGCACGGTGTGGGACGGCTTCGGCTCCACCGAGAACGCCGTCATCATCACCCGCGAGGAGGGCACGCCGAAAGGCTCACTCGGCAAAGGGTTTCCAGGGGTGGCGATCTACAACTCCGAGACCGTCACCGAATGTCCGCCGGCACAGTTCGACGCCGACGGTGCACTCACCAACGCCGACGAGGCGATCGGTGAACTCGTCAACACCGATGGGCAGGGCTTCTTCACCGGCTATTACAACGCCGACGATGCGACCGCCGAGCGCATGCGCCACGGCATGTACTGGTCGGGCGACCTGGCCTACAAGGACGCCGACGGCTGGATCTATCTCGCTGGCCGCAGCGGCGACTGGTTACGCGTCGACGGTGAGAACATGGCCGCCGCCCCGATCGAGCGCATTCTCATCCGACTGCCCGATATCAACCTGGTCGCCATCTACGCGGTGCCCGACGAAAGCGTGGGCGACCAGATCATGGCGGCGATCGTGCTCAACGACGGCGCCAGCCTGACACCCGAGGAATTCGAGACCTTCCTGGCCGCGCAGCCCGACCTGTCCCCCAAGGGTTGGCCGCGATACGTCCGCATCGCACGCGAGTTGCCGACGACCGCGACCCACAAGGTGCTCAAGCGCGAACTCGCGGCGCAGGGGCCAACCGCGGGCGACGGCGAACTCTGGGTCCGCGAACCCCGCGGCACCCGCTATACGCGCGTCTAGTACTGGCCGAGCGGACGGCAGAAATTGGTGATTGGATTCCAGTACTGGCCGGGCGCACAGTTGAGCGGCACCGCGTTCTTGCAGGAATTGGAACCCGGGTCCCAGTACTGCCCGGGCGGGCAGTTGATGGGTTGGGGCTGCGCCCCGCCGGAGGCTGCCGTCGCTACTGCGAAGATCGGAGCGCAGAGAGCCGCGACGATTGCCGGACGAAGTAACTTTGACATGCCTATTTGCTTGCCCTGATTTCGGCGCTTTCAAACCGACAGCGATTCCGCTCAGCCCACGACGATCCGCAGCTTTTCCCAGCCGCGAACGGTCGATGTCGGCGCGAGCTGTGCGGTTTCGTAGTCGATGTTCCACTCCGGCCACCGGTTGAGCAGCTCGTCGAGCGCGACACGTCCCTCGAGCCGGGCCAGGTTCGCGCCCAGGCAGTAGTGCAGACCTTTACCGAATGTCAGGTGTGAACCGCCGCGGTGGATGTTGAACGTATCGGGATTCTCGTAGCGCTCCGGGTCCCGATTGGCGGCCCCGAAGAGCAGCAGCATCGCGCTGCCGGCGGGCACCGTTTGTCCGTAGGCCTCGAAATCCTTTGCCATGTAACGGGCTACGTGCGGACCCGTCGGCTCGAAGCGCAGTGTCTCGTCGATGGCGGGGATCAGCAGCGATCGGTCGTCCGCGATCTCGCGGCGCTGATCCGGATGCTCGGCCAGCACCTTGGCCAGCCAGCCGATGAGTCTGCCGGTCGTCTCGTTGCCCGCGCCCGCGACCACCTGGGTGTAGTGCAACACCTCCTTGCGATCCAGCTTGCGCGTCACACCGTCCTCGTCGGTGAACTCGACGTTGAGCAGCGCCGTCATCAGATCGTCGGACGGGTTCTTCGAACGCCACTCGACGTAGTCGGCGTACATCCGGCCGTCGGCGATCGCGTCGGCCTTGGCGACCTTCATCGGCGCACCGGGCTTGGTCCGCAGGTTGGCGTCGTTGCGGTCCCGGAAGCCGACCTGGTCGGATTCGGGGATGCCCAGCAGCATCCCGATCACCCGCATCGGCATCATCGCGGCGAGTTCGGCCACGATGTCGAAGCTCTCGGAACCAACAAGGGGGTCAAGGCAACTGATGCAGTAGTTGCGGATCTGATCTTCGATCTCGGCCATTCGCCGCGGCGTGAAGACCCGCGACATCAACCCGCGCAGCATGGTGTGGATCGGCGGGTCCTCGAACATCATCACGCCCTTGGGCATGTCGAAATCGGACTTCACCAGTTCGAGGATGTCGCTGCGCTGATTGGAGAATGTTTCCCAATTGTTCAGGGATTTCTCGACGTCGACGTAGCGCGACAGCGCCCAGAAGTCGTAGCGCTCGTTGTAATAGAGCGGCGCCTCCTCGCGCAGCCGCGCATACGTGGGATACGGGCTCGCCACGATGTCGACGTCGTAGGGGTCGTAGTACACCTGGGTGTCATTAGCTGGATTTTGCAAGGCCACGTGAAATCCCTTACTTCAGAAGGCTGCCGGCGTCGACGGGCAGGGTGACGCCGGTGATGTAACGGGCTTCGTCGGAGGCCAGGAACAGCACCGCATTGCTGATGTCGACGGGCTCGACCCACGGGATCGGCAGGAAGTGGAACGACTGGCAGATCGGCGCCAGGTCGTCGGGTCCCGGGTTCTCCAGGTCGGGCCTAAACAATTTGTACGTGGGCTCGTTCATCAGCAGCGGCGTGCACACATGGGTCGGGTGCACGGTGTTGACGCGAATGTTCTTGGCACCCAGTTCGACTGCGAATGTCCGCATCAGGCCGACGACCCCGTGTTTGGCGGCGATGTAGTGGCCGACCTGAGGGTAGGCCTTGGTCCCGCCGACCGAACTGGTGATGATGACCGAACCGCTGCCGCGGGCAAGCAGATGCGGCACCGCGGCCTTGACCGTCTTCCACACTCCCCCGAGGTTGATGTCGATGGTCTCGTCCCAGATGTCCTCGCGCATCTTGTGCAACTTGACGCCGGTGGTGCCGATGCCGGCGTTGGCGACGACGATGTCGAGCCCGCCGAGTTCTTCGACGCCGCTGTCGAGCGCGGCCTTCAGCGAGTCGTAGTCGCGAACGTCCACCTCGGCGGTCACGATGCGACGGTCCAGGTTCTTCACCATGTCCGCGGTCTCGGCGAGGTCTTCGGGCGTGGCGGCGGGCGCTGTCGAGTCGTCGAAGCCCCGGCAGATGTCGATCGCGATGATGTCGGCGCCCTCCTGGGCCAGCCGCACCGCGTGACTGCGGCCCTGGCCGCGCGCCGCGCCGGTGATGAACGCGACCTTGCCTATGAGCCGACCAGCCATCCAGACGCTCCTCGATTGTTGGGCGAACCCTCTGTTTGGGCAACTTGTTGGGCGATCGCCCAACATCTAGACTGCGGCCATGTCTAGCAGCACCACAGGTGAGCGGTCAAGAGGTGGACGCACGTCGGCGACTCGCGATGCGCTTATCAAGGCGACTGCCCAAGTAATGCTCGAGGAGGGCTACGCGGCGGCGACGTCGCGGCGGGTGGCAGCCAAGGCCGGCGTCAAGCCCGCACTGGTGCACTACTACTTCCCGACCATGGACGATCTGTTTCTCGCCGTACTGCGCGACGGCGCCGAGACCAACCTCCAGCGCCAGCGCCAGGCCCTCGCCGATGACGAGCCCCTACACGCACTGTGGCGCCTGAACAGCACCCACGGGGCACGGCTCTTCATGGAGTTCATGGGGCTGGCCAGTCACCGCAAGGAGATCAGGAGTGAGATCGCGGCCTATGCCCAGCGATTCGGCGACGTGGAGGAAGCCGCGGTCACGCTGGCGATGCGTGCCCACGGCGTCGACGTGGAGGCCTTTCCGCCGGTCGTGATGTCTATGATCGTCACCAGCCTGGCACGGATTGTGTTGCTGGAACGCGGGCTCGGCATCACCCGAGGTCACGACGAGGCCGAAGCCTTCATCGAGCGGTATCTGGAGCGGTTCGAACTGCCCTCATTGTGACGCCGGTCACACCGCTGAGACGGTGGTGGGCAGCAGCACAAAAACTTGAGATAACCTGTGCCGGGTGAGAACTTATACGGGCTAAGTTACGCACATCTGATACAGCGACGGATACGAAACTCGAGGGCGAAATATGGGTGGCACGGGTCGGGGGCGATCGGCATGATCGGCCTCGCCAAGAAAATCTGGATCCCGATTGTCATCGTGATCGTGGTGGCCGTCGCAGGGTTCACCGTCCACCGCATCCGGACCTTCTTCGGCGCTGACGGCATCATCGTCACCCCGAAAGTCTTCGCCGACGATCCCGAGCCCTTCGACCCCAAGGTCGTCAGGTACGAGATCTTCGGTACCGGCTCATACGCCGACATCAATTATTTGGATTTGGACGCCAAACCTCAGCGCATCGACGGCGCCGGGTTGCCGTGGTCACTGACGCTGCAAACTACTGCGCCGTCGGCGGCCCCGAACATCGTCGCCCAGGGCGACGGGTCCTCGATCACGTGCCGTATCACCGTCGATGACGAGATCAAAGACGAAAGAACTTCGAACGGCTTGAACGCACAAACCTTCTGCTTTGTTAAGTCCGCATGAGTGCGCCCACGAACGAAACACCGACCGACGCGTTCCCCCGCCCCAATCACGCTGCGAGGCCGTTCATCCCCCGGATGATCCGCGCCTTCGCCATCCCGATCATCCTGGGCTGGATCGCCGTGATCGCCGTGCTGAATGTGGTCGTGCCGCAGCTGGAAACTGTCGGCCAAATGCGAGCGATCTCGATGAGCCCGGATTCCGCGCCGTCGATGATCGCGATGAAGCGCGTCGGGTCGGTGTTCGAGGAGTTCAACTCCGACAGCTCGGCGATGATCGTGCTGGAGGGCGACAAGCCCCTCGGCGAGGACACGCGCGCCTTCTACGGCGAGATGGTCAAGAAGCTCGAAGCCGACACGAAGCACGTGCAGAGCGTTCAGGACTTCTGGAGCGATCCGCTGACCGCCGCCGGTGCGCAGAGCAACGACGGCATGGCCGCCTACGTCCAGGTCTACCTCGCGGGTAACCAGGGCGAGGCGCTGGCCAACGAGTCGGTCGAGGCCGTGCAGAACATCGTCGACGGCATGCAGCCACCACCGGGCGTCAAGGCGTTCGTCACCGGTCCGGCCGCGCTGGCCGCCGACCAGCACATCGCCGGCGACCGCAGCATGCGCATGATCGAGGCCGTCACGTTCACGGTCATCATCGTGATGCTGTTGCTTGTCTACCGATCAATCGTCACCGTGCTCTTGACGCTGGTCATGGTGGTGCTGCAGCTGTCGGCTGCTCGCGGTGTGGTGGCCTTCCTCGGTTACCACGAGATCATCGGGCTCTCGACCTTCGCGACCAACCTGCTGGTGACGCTGGCAATAGCCGCCGGTACCGACTATGCGATCTTCCTGATAGGCCGATATCAGGAGGCGCGTGCGGCCGGCGAGGACAAAGAGCAGGCCTTCTACACGATGTACCACGGCACGGCCCACGTGGTGCTGGGCTCCGGCATGACCATCGCCGGCGCCACCTTCTGTCTGAGCTTCACCAGGCTGCCGTACTTCCAGTCGCTCGGTGTGCCGCTGGCGATCGGTATGACGGTCGGGGTCCTGGCCGCACTGACGCTCAGCGCCGCGATCATCACCGTGGCGGGCCGGTTCGGCAAGACGCTCGATCCCAAGCGCGCGCTGAGGGTGCGCGGGTGGCGCAAGATCGGCGCTGCCGTCGTGCGGTGGCCCGGTCCGATCCTCGTGGCGACGATCGCCCTGTCACTGATCGGCCTGTTGACCCTGCCCGGGTACCGCACCAACTACAACGACCGCAATTACCTGCCTGCGGACCTGCCCGCGAACGAGGGTTACGCGGCGGCGGACCGGCACTTCTCGCAGGCCCGGATGAACCCCGAGCTGCTGATGATCGAGAGCGATCACGATCTGCGCAATTCGGCCGACTTCCTCGTGATCGACAAGATCGCCAAGGCGGTGTTCCGGGTACCTGGCATTTCACGCGTTCAGGCGATCACCCGGCCCGACGGTAAGCCGATCGAACACACGTCGATCCCGTTCCAGATCAGCATGCAGGGCACCACCCAGCAGATGAACCAGAAGTACCTTCAGGACCGCATGGCGGACATGCTCGTCCAGGCCGATGAAATGAATAAGACGATCGCGACGATGGAGAGGATGTCCGCCCTCACCAAGGAGATGGCGGCAACGACACACTCCATGGTGACGAAGATGAAGAGCATGACTGTCGATGTGGCCGAACTGCGGGACAACATCGCGAATTTTGACGACTTCTTCCGGCCGCTTCGCAATTACTTCTACTGGGAGCCGAAGTGCTTCAACATCCCGATATGTTGGGCGCTGCGGTCGATCTTCGACACCCTTGACGGCATCGACACGATGACCAAGGACATCCAAGAGCTGATCCCCGATATGGAGCGCCTGGATCAGTTGATGCCGCAGATGGTCACGTTGATGCCGCCGATGATCGACACGATGAAGACCATGCGCAGCATGATGCTGACGATGTATGCCACGCAGAAGGGCATGCAGGATCAGATGGCGGCGATGCAGGACAACTCGTCGGCGATGGGCGAGGCATTCGACGCCTCGATGAACGACGACTCGTTCTATCTACCGCCGGAGGTCTTCGACAACGCCGAATTCAAGAAGGGCATGGAGAACTTCATCTCCCCCGACGGCAAGTCGGTGCGGTTCATCATCGCCCACGACGGCGATCCGATGACGCCGGAAGGCATCGAGCGGATCGATGCGATCAAACAAGCAGCCAAGGAGGCCATCAAGGGCACTCCGTTGGAGGGGTCGACGGTCTACCTGGCCGGCACCGCGGCGGTCTTCAAGGACATGTCCGACGGCAGCCTGTTCGACCTGATGATCGCGGCGATCGCGTCGCTCGGCCTGATCTTCGTGATCATGTTGATCATCACCAGAAGCGTGGTCGCGGCCGCAGTCATCGTCGGCACGGTGGTGATCTCGTTGGGCGCCTCGTTCGGGCTCTCGGTGCTGATCTGGCAGCACTTGATCGGCATCGAACTGCACTGGATGGTGCTGGCGATGTCGGTGATCATCCTGTTGGCGGTCGGCGCCGACTACAACTTGCTGCTGGTGTCCAGGCTCAAAGAAGAGCTGCATGCCGGCATCAACACCGGCATCATCCGGGCGATGGGCGGCAGTGGATCGGTCGTCACGTCGGCCGGTCTGGTGTTTGCCTTCACCATGATGTCAATGGCTGTCAGCGAACTCACAGTCATCGGACAAGTCGGAACCACCATCGGACTGGGCCTATTGTTCGATACCCTAGTGATCCGGTCGTTCATGACACCGTCCATCGCAGCATTGATGGGCAAGTGGTTCTGGTGGCCACAACGAGTGCGAGCACGACCGGTGCCGTCGCCGTGGCCCAAACCGCCGCAGCAGATGGCACAGGTAGGCCCGGAGGGAGGACAGCAGTGAAGCGTTTATTAGCCGGAATCGGTGCCGTCGCAGCAGCATTGGTGCTCGCGGCGCCCGCGCACGCCGACGTGGACACCGATTTCACCAACGAGCTGCACATCTACGGCATCTACGGGCAGAAGGACTACAACGCCTGGATCGCCAAGATCACCTGCAAGAGGTTGAACAGGGGCCTGGACACCACGGCGGCTCAGTCAGCGAAATTCGTCCACGATCAGTTGGTGAAGGACTCCACCACTGAGCAAGCATGGCAGTTCCTTGGAGCTGGTTTGCGCCTCTACTGCCCCGACAAGCTGCCTCTGCTCCAAGCCGGGCAATAGCGAGGAGAACGAAGTGTTACGCAAAGCGAGCGTTGCGGCTGCCGCCCTGAGCTGTGCGGCCATGATCTTTCCGGGCGTCGCCTCGGCGGATGCGACGGACGAGTATCCGATCCCGAGCCGAATCATGAAGACGCCCTGCACCGTCGACCAGTACATGGCGGCCGCGCGAGACACCGATCCGGTGTACTACGAGCGCTACATGATCGACTACAAGAACCGACCGGTAGACGTTCAGACCGGTGCCCGCAACCGGATCTACTGGTTCTTCTCGCTGGATTACGCAGGCCGTCGGCAGTATTCGGAGAACACCGCGACGAACGTTTACTACGAGTTCATGGCAACTCGCTGGGGTAACTGGGCCAAGTTGTTCTTCAACAACAAAGGCGTCGTCGCCCACGCCACCGAAGTCTGCATGAACTACCCACCCAGCGACCCGACCGTCTGGACCTGGTAGCCGGTTTCGATCAAGGCACGTCCAGCACCGTGCTCTACGGTGTCGGTGTAGGCGTGGCCTCGGCTACCGGCGCCTCCGCGGCAAGTAGCGGGCCCGCCCCGGGTAAATGCGGCGTGCCTTCGGCCGGAAGGTGTGGAATCTCGGTCGGCACGTTTGCTCCCTCGACGGGCGCAGGCACGTTTGCTCCCTCGGCAGGCGCAGGCACGTTTGCTCCCTCGGCAGGCGCAGGCAGACTTGCTCCGTCGGCAAGCTCTTCCGCGGCTGGCTCCTGGGGCAGGTCCGTGGCCGGCGTCTCGGTTGGCACCGCGGCGGCTGGCATCTCCGGATCGGCTAGCGGTTCGAGCGACGCCTCCGGCGTGGTCACCTCGGTGACGGGAGGCGACGGCGCGCTGGAGGGAAGCGCCGGCGCGGGTTGCACCATCGGCGCAGCGACTTCATCCGCCGGTGGTGCCGCCGGTGAGGGCGGAACGGCTTGGCTGCTCATCGAGGTCTCCGACGAAACGGGCAGATCCTGCGGCGGGGACACAAGCTGACTGTGGAGCATGGGGCCCACACCCAACAGCACAAGGATGCCCACACACGCCGCAAGGGCGGCCGCATTTTCCTTCAGGGTCGCGCGCTGCTCGCCCGACCGAACCGCGACCGCTTTGGCGTTCGACCTCACCATCAGCGCAGCACCCCGCGCGAGGATCAACTGTGCTTCCCTCGATGCCGTGACCGACATGTCCAGCGCTGCGCCGAGCCGTCCCGACATCAGTCCGATTTCTCCGCGCGACCCGATGAGGAACAGATGCTCGGGGTCGACATTGTTGGTTTCGAATTCGTCTTTGAGCCACCGGGCCAGACCGTCGTCGCTTTCCCGCATATAGGTTGCGGAAATGTGAGCTCCGCCGTGGCCGACAGACAGCAATGTGACGGCCAACGACTCGATCACACACACCGCCGCCCTCTCGAATCCGAGACTAGCGCCGAATACTTGCGCCCACCTTGAGGCGGCCTCCGAAAGACGGACGGATACCACCTTTTCGAAACCCAGGTCGGGCAACGAAGTCAGCAGCGTATTCGCTGCGGTGGCGGCGTCGGCGGTCCACGTGAGGCCGATCGACTTCAGTTCATCGCCGCCCGTCGCTGCGATCGTCTGTATCGCCTGGATAGCGGTTAGGCACTTGGAGGTGTCACCGTTCTCGACCGAACCGAGCGAAACGTCGAAGATGCCGTGATCGAGCGTGGCCGCGTCGACGCCGGGCCCGTCGAGCAGCACCCAGCCGACGCTGTTCGTTGTCACGGACAGTCCTAGTACCGTCTTCACGCTTAACCACCACCTTCGTTGGCGCAGTCATTCGACCGATGCCCAGGTGCCGCGCCCCGCGCGAAGACCACTAGGCAGTATTTGCTTGTTCCAACCTGACGCCGTCAATGCGACGTGCGATAACTCACACGCTAGGACAAATATCGCCGTACCGCGCGATGTATTACCAGTTCACTCGATCCGAAGATGGCCGCGCCCACCGAACAGGCGTCCCTCTGACCCCGAAAAGCCCATTCAAGATCACCCACCACTACGGTCCCGGCAGTCACGCGAATGCTCATACGTAACGGGCCGAAGTTTGCTACAAGGCTTCGTGTCGACGCGCCGCGTCAGTGGTGTGCGATTGGCTCTCCAATGCCGATGTGACATCTCGAGGCCGAAGAGCGAAGTAAATGTATGACGACCATAATGCGCATTTTCGGGCTTCTTGGGCTGACAGCAACCGCTCTGCCAATCGCACTGACCACCACTCCATCCGCCGAAGCGGCGCCATGTCCCGACGTTGAAGTCGTGTTCGCGCGCGGCACCACCGAACCGCCCGGCGTCGGCGGTATTGGACAGGCATTCGTCGACTCGCTGCGGTCACAACTCGGCGGACGCTCGGTCGGGGTTTACGCGGTCAACTATCCGGCCAGTCGGGATTTCCGCCGCAGCACGCCCGCAGGCCGCGACGACGTGAGCGCTCATGTGCAGTCGATGGCCGCGACGTGCCCGAACACCCGGATGGTGCTCGGCGGCTACTCCCAGGGGGCCGCGGTCGTCGACCTGGCAACCGCCGCGATGCCACCGACCGTCGCCGACAACGTCGCCGCGGCTGCGATCTTCGGCGGTCCGAGGAGCAGCTTCGCCGATTCGCTGTCGCCCGGTCCGCTACCCGGCGTTGCGCCGCTCTACGCCGGGAAGACCGTGGAGATGTGCGTGCCGAACGACCCGATTTGTTCCGAAGGCGGACGGGATTGGGGCGCGCATGGCGCCTACGTCCGGTCGGGAATGGTCGATCAGGCGGCTTCGTTCGCTGTGGGGCTGCTGTGAGTGGCCGCTAGCGGGCCTGATCTGGTAGGAACTAAGGCAAGCTTAACAATTCAGGGAGGGAGCTCCGCGAGGTGCCCAACTGTGTTCAGGCTGGGCTCAATAGCAGCGGAAGCACCCCGTCGCGCCCGACGACACTCCGATGAGCGCGCCGACCCACGACCCGCTGGCCCCGCACGCGCAGGAGCGCCGCAAAGGCCTTGCCAAGTGGATCCGCGTGTTCTCCGTGCCGATCATCATCGGTTGGGTCCTCATCGTCGCCCTGCTCAACGTCACCGTCCCCCAACTCGAAGTGGTCGGCCAGATGCGGTCGGTGTCGATGAGCCCGGCCGAAGCGCCGTCGGTGATCGCGATGAAGAAGGTCGGCGAGGTCTTCGAGGAGTACAAATCCGATAGCGCGGTGATGATCCTCCTCGAAGGGGACAAGCCGCTGGGCGCGGATGCGCACAAGTACTACGACGAACTGGTCGACAAACTCGAGGCCGACACCAAACACGTCGAGCACGTTCAGGACTTCTGGGGCGACCCGCTGACGGCGGCCGGCGCGCAGAGCGCCGACGGCAAGGCCGCATACGTGCAGGTGTATCTCGCCGGCAACATGGGCGAGGCGCTGTCCAACGAGTCGGTGGACAAGGTCATCAAGCTCGTCGACGGGCTGGAACCGCCGCCGGGCGTGAAGGTCTACGTGACTGGTGGGTCGGCCCTGGTCGCCGATCAACAGATCGCGAGCGACCGAAGCGTCCGGGTGATCGAACTGGTCACCTTCGCGGTGATCATCACGATGCTCTTGCTTGTTTATCGATCGATACGAACGGTTCTGCTCGTACTGGTGATGGTGGTCCTCACACTGTCGGCGACGCGCGGGGTGGTGGCCTTCCTCGGCTATCACGAACTGATCGGGTTATCGACGTTCGCCACGAACCTGCTTGTCACACTCGCGATAGCCGCGGCGACGGACTACGCAATCTTCCTCATAGGCCGCTATCAGGAGGCGCGCACTCTCGGTGAGGACCGAGAGTCGGCCTTCTACACGATGTTCCACGGCACCGCGCACGTCGTGCTCGGCTCGGGTATGACCATCGCGGGTGCGACCTTCTGCCTGTCCTTCACACGGTTGCCCTACTTCCAGACGCTGGGCGTTCCACTGGCCGTGGGCATGGCCACCGGCGTGCTGGTCGCACTGACGTTGGGCCCGGCGATCATCACCGTCGCAAGCCGATTCGGCCTGCTGGAACCCAAGCGCGCCATGCGCATTCGGGGCTGGCGCAAGATCGGTGCCGCCATCGTCCGGTGGCCGGGTCCGGTTCTGCTCGCGACGATCGCGCTGTCCCTCGTCGGACTTTTGACGTTGCCCGGGTACCAACCCAACTACAACGACCGCAAATACCTTCCGCCCGACCTGCCCGCGAACCTGGGCTTCGCGGCGGCCGAACGCCACTTCTCGCCGGCGACCATGAATCCCGAGCTGCTGCTCATCGAAACCGACCACGACCTGCGCAACTCCGCGGACTTCCTGGTGATCGACAAGATCGCCAAGGCGATCTTCCGGGTGCCCGGAATCGGCCGCGTTCAGGCGATCACCCGCCCCGACGGTAAACCGGTGAAGTTCAGCACCATTCCGGCACAGATGAGTCTGGGTGGCGTCGGCCAGGACCTGAACCGCAAGTACCTGCAGGACCGCATGGAAGACATGCTGAAGCAGGCCGACGAAATGCAGGTCACCATCGACACGATGACCCGCATGTCCAACCTGATGGGCGAGATGAGTGCGACGACGCACAGCATGGTCGAGAAGACGCGCACCATGACCGTCGACATCGCCGAATTACGGGATTACATCGCGAATTTCGACGACTTCTTCCGTCCCATTCGCAACTACTTCTACTGGGAACCGCACTGCTACAACATCAACCTCTGTTGGTCGATGCGGTCGGTGTTCGACACGATCGACGGCGTTGACACCACGACCGAGGCCGTCCAGGACCTGCTCCCGGATCTCGAGCGGCTCGATTCGCTGATGCCGCAACTGCTTGCATTGATGCCGCAGCAGATCGAGACGATGAAGACGATGCAGAACATGATGCTGACGATGCATGCCACGCAGGGCGGCATGCAGGATCAACAGGCTGCGCTGTCGGAGAACCAGTCGGCCATGGGCGACGCGTTCAACGACTCGTGGAACGACGACACGTTCTATCTGCCGCCGGAGATCTTCGACAACGAAGAGTTCAAGCGCGGCATGGACAGCTTCATCTCACCGAACGGTAAAGCGGTTCGGATGATCATCCAGCACGAGGAAGATCCGCTCAGTGCTGACGGCATCGCGCGCATCGAGGCCATCAAGCACGCGGCCAAGGAAGCGATCAAGGGCACACCGCTGGAAGGCTCCACGATCTACCTCGGCGGAACTGCGGCGTCGTTCAAAGACATGCAGGACGGCAACAACTACGACCTGATGATCGCGGCGATTCTCGCGCTCGCGCTGATTTTCACCATCATGTTGATCATCACGCGCGCCGTCGTCGCCGCCGCGGTCATCGTCGGCACCGTGGTGTTGTCGCTGGGCGCATCGTTCGGCCTGTCGGTGCTGATCTGGCAGCACGTGCTCGGCATCGAACTGCAGTTCATGGTCATGGCCATGGCGGTGATCATCCTGTTGGCGGTGGGCGCCGACTACAACCTGCTGCTCGTCGCGCGTCTGAAGGAGGAACTGCACGCGGGCGTGAACACGGCGATCATCCGCGCGATGGGCGGGAGCGGGTCTGTCGTCACCTCAGCCGGTTTGGTGTTCGCCTTCACGATGATCTCGATGACGGTGAGCGAGCTGACAGTGGTCGCGCAAGTCGGATCGACGATCGGAATGGGCCTGCTGTTCGACACTCTGGTGATCCGCGCGTTCATGACCCCGTCCATCGCTGCGCTGATGGGCAAGTGGTTCTGGTGGCCGCAGGTGGTGCGCAGCCGACCGGTGCCGGTGCCGTGGCCCAAGCCCAAACCGCCGGAGCAGCAGCTCGTCGACCGTTAGGCCCTAACCGGTTGCGGCGACTGCTGTTTCGCTCCGGCACAGATCCGCGCGGCAGCGGCCGTGGTGACGAAGCATGCGAGGGTGACGAGCCCATAGAGGTCGCCCAGACCGTTCTTGGCGAGCAATACCAGCGCCACTCCGGCGAGGACGATCAGCACACCGGCGGCGGTCGACCGGGTGCCGGTGGCGGCGACGGGCGCGTCCCACCACGGCAGTCGGCGATGCTCGAGAGGCGAGAGCAGCATGAACATGGCGAGCATCACGACCGCGAACACCACGGCACGCAGGGCCAGCATGGCCCAAAAGTACGGGGCGTCAACGTCATAGGCGTCCAGACCGAAGGCGTGCAGGGTGAAGGTGGCCACCGCGATCGCGGGGATGTGCCAGAGGTACAGGGTCATCGCTCCCGCGTTGCCTGTCGCTACGACGTACCAGACGCGCGGGCGCTGAGCCCAGCGCCGGATCGGGCCCGCGAGGGCGATGAACGCGAACGACATCCAGGTGCAGTGCAGCGCGAGCAACAGCGTCGGCGGCGACACATTCGAGATGCGTTCGGTCCCAGTGACAACGAGAGACACCTCGTAGGGTCCGACGGCCGCGACCACCAATTGCGCGGCGAATGCGGATGCGGCGACGACGAGCGCTGTGCGCGCGCCGATCAGGTGTCGTGCGTAGGCCACCCCGATCACAATCGGGATCAGCCAGACGATGACGAAGTTCGCGACGCCCGCCATCGGTGCGCCGACCGCGAATCGGATCGCGTCGAATCCAGCGGAGACGGCTATCAGCACGCCGACCAAGGCGGCGACCGCGCGACCGGTCGACATCCGGGTCAGGGCGGGGACGAAGGCCAGCACCACGAGGTAGACACCGAGGAACCACAGCAGGGCCACGCATTCGCGGCCGATGCTCGCCGCGGAATCGGCGCCGAGGACGTAGTAGGTCACCACGATGCCGATCGACCACGCGGCCAGATACCAGAAGACGGGGCGGCACAGCCGCTGCGCGCGCTTGACCAGCCAGGTGCCCCACGATGAGCCCGAATGCCAGCCGTAGGCGCCCGCCGCACCGCCTGCCAGGAAGAACAGCGGCATGACCTGCACGATCCAGGTGATGGGCGCGATCGCAGGTAGTTCGCCGAGCAGGTTGCCGATCCGCAGCCCGTTGTCGATGGTGGCGAGCAGCAGTGCGCAGTGCCCGAACATGACGACCACGAGGGCGGCGAGCCGGGCGACGTCGACAGCGCGGTCACGGTCGGCCGGTGTCTCGGCAGCGACCTTGGCGGCACGGGACCCGGGCGTGGTGAGCGTCATGCGTACAGGATGCCGTGCCGTGGACAACGGCGGATGAGTAGTACTACGCGCTTGGCGCCCAACACACCGCGCTCGCGAACTTTTTGGGATTTTCGGTAGCGTAGAACTTGCTGGCCGTCGGGTCGCCGGGGCCTAAGAGAACATTACGAGACCACGAAGACGGCACTACCGTTTCACAGACGACAGTAAAGTGCTCTCCCGTGGCGAGAAACCTGTTAGCTAACGGCCGTGGCCGCTGGTTGGCGATCGTGGTTTCGTTGGTCGTCTCCGGCGCCATGCTGTACGCCCAGAATGCCGATGCGCCGCACAGCGAAAAGCCGGTGGCGGTGGCGCCGATGTCACCCGAATCCGCTCCGCCCGCTGCGCCGAGAGTCCCGGTGCCCGCGGAGGCCGAACTGCTGGCCGCGAGCGCGCCCGCCGCTGCGCGAGAGCTTCCGTTCGAGCTGCCCAAGGGCGTTGCGCCCGAGAACGGTTTGCAGGTCAGGACTATTTGGGCCGCCCGCGCGATCAGCGTGATGTTCCCCGAGATCACCACCATCGGCGGGCATCGACAGGACCCGTTGCGATGGCATCCCGAAGGTCTGGCGATCGACGTCATGATCCCGAACCACAGCAGCGAAGAGGGCATCGAACTCGGCAACCAGATCGCCGGGCTGGCGTTGGCGAACGCGAAGCGCTGGGGAATCCTGCACGTGATCTGGCGGCAGGGCTTCTACCCCGGCATCGGCGCACCGAGTTGGACCGCGGACTACGGCAACGAGACCGCCAACCACTTCGACCACGTACATATCGCGACCGCGGGCGGCGGATATGCCACCGGCGACGAGACGTACTACATCAGCTCGATGAGCCCGACGCCGAAGAACTGATCACAGCGCCAGCGCCTGTTTGACGTCGGCCTGGGTCTCCGCCAAGAAGGTCTGGAACTCGTCGCCGATCATGAAGGTCGTGGTGAAGTGTCTGTCCTTGGCGATCTGCTGCCAGGTCGGCGATTCCACCATCTTGCCGAGCGCGTTCTGCCAGAACTCGACGGCAACCTGCGGCATGTCCGGCGGTCCGTAAAGGCCCCGCCAATTGGAGAGGGTGACGTCGAACCCCTGCTCCTTGGCGGTCGGCACATCCAGTTCGGGCAACCGTTCCTCGGACAACACGCCCAGCGCCTGCAGGTTTCCCGCCTTCAGCAGGTCGACGAACTCGCTGACACCTCCGATTGCGACGCTGATGTCGCCCTTCTCCAGTGCGCTGATCTGGTCACCGCCGCCCTCGAACGGTACGTAGTTGATGGTCGAGGGGTCACCGCCGGCCGACGCGACCAGCAGGTCGAAAGGTGCCTGATCGTCGTTGGCGGCGCCGACCACGACGCCCTCGGCATCGGACTTGATGGCCGACACGACGTCACCGAGGTTGTTGTACGGGGAGTCGTCACGGGTGACGACCACGTAATACTCGGTGATCAGCCGCGCGATCATCGTGACGTCGTCGTACCCGTACTTCGACTTGCCGAGCAGTTCGTTCATCATCATCGACAGCGAGGTCACCGAAACCTGGTTGTCTTTGCCCTGATACTGCTCCACCATCGTGGCGAGGAAGTCTGCTCCACTGTTTCCCGGCCGATTCTGTACGGGTAATGGCACATCGACGAGCTGTTCCTTCTGCAGCGTCTCGACCACCGCTCGGATCGTGATGTCGAAACCACTGCCCGCGTTGGCTCCCGCCGTCATCGTGACGGGTCCGCTCGGATAAGGCGGTTCCTCGGAGGTCTGCTCGGACTGCTGACAACCGGTCAGGGCAAGTGACGCGGCGAGCAGCACGCTGAGTGCGAATCTGAACACGAGGCGGTGGACTCCTTTGTCTAGCGACATCTGCTTATACCAACGTGAGCGGTCGGTCGAGCTCAGGCTCGCAGCAGTTGCCTCACGCGTGCGGCCTGCCGGGTGAGATGGTCGCGCTCCGAGACGCTGGCCGCGGCGCGGGCGGCCTCGGCATACAACTCGGCGGCCCGCTCGAGGTCACCTGCGCGTTCGCGCAGGTGCGCCGTCACCGCGGCGTACCGCGGCAGGTCCGCATTCACCCCGGCCAGCGCGGCCAGGCCGGCCTGTGCGCCGTCCGCTTCGCCGACCGCCACCGCGCGGTTCAGCCGCACAACCGGGCTGTCGGTGAGCTGCAGCAGCTCGTCGTACCACTCGACGATCTGCACCCAATCCGTCTCGGCAGCACTCCTGGCGTCCGCGTGCAGGGCGGCGATCGCGGCCTGTGCCTGGTACTCGCCGAGGCGGTCGCGGGTCAGCGCTGCCTGCAGAATCGTCACTCCATCGGCGATAAGGGTTGTGTCCCAGCATGATCGGTCCTGCTCGGCAAGCGGTATCAGCCGGCCTCCCGGGCCGGTGCGCGATGCTCGGCGCGCATGGTGCAGCAGCATGAGCGCGAGCAGGCCGGCGACCTCGGCCTCGTCGGTCAGCGCGGCGAGCTGACGTGCGAGGCGGATCGCCTCCGCTGCGAGGTCGACGTCTCCGCTGTAACCCTCGTTGAAGACGAGGTAGAGCACCCGTAGCACCGTCGGAAGGTTGCCGGGCTGGTCGAGCGTGAGCCCCGCGATCTTGCGCTTGGCCCGGCTGATCCGCTGCGCCATGGTCGCTTCGGGGATGAGGTACGCCGTCGCGATCTGCCGCGTTGTCAGGCCACCGACCGCGCGCAGCGTCAACGCGACGGCCGAGGACTCCGGCAGGGTGGGGTGTGCGCACAGAAAGTACAGTCGCAGCGTGTCGTCGGTGACGGGCACCTCACCGGCGGGCGGCTCGGCCTCGACGGCGAGTTCCCTTCCCCGCCGCGATGTTTCGGCACGGGTGGCGTCGATGAACTTGCGCCACGCCACCGCGACGAGCCATGCCTTCGGATCGCGAGGTGGATCGTCGGGCCAGGTTTCCAGCGCTCGAATCAGGGCCTCCTGCACGGCGTCCTCGGCCGACGCGAAGTCGGCACCGCGTCGGACGAGGACACCGATCACCGCGGGCACGAGCTCGCGAAGCAGCGACTCGTTCACTCGGTGAACTTGGATGTCTCGGTGAGGAACGGCCGCACCTCGAGCCACTCGTGGACCGGCTTGCCGTCGGCGCCCGGCGCGGCGGACAACTCCCCCGCCAATTCGACCGCGCGCTCCCAAGACTCGACGTCGATGATCATCCAGCCGGCGATGAGATCCTTGGTCTCGGCGAACGGGCCGTCGGTCACCGGCGGGCGCCCCTCGCCGTCATGGCGGACCCACGCACCATCAGGGGTCAGCGCCTGGCTGTCGACGAACTCCCCTGTCCCCTGCAGTCGTATGGCGAAGTCGCGCATGTACTGCACGTGCGCGTCAACATCCTCCGGCGTCCACCGGTCCATCGGAACATCGTTTACCGAGGCCGGGGCTCCGCGGTAGTGCTTGAGCATCAGGTACTTCATCGTCGTTCTCCTTCTTGGTCAGGCGACCGCTGGTGGCCGCTCATCCCTAGGACGGAGCCAGCGCATCATTCTCGACGCGACGACGGGACAACCGTGACGGCGCAACCACTCGGCGCGTTAGGTGGAGTCGACGATCCGCTGCGCGAGTATCCGGATTGGAGTGTTCGAGTCCTGCGATATCTTGGTCATCATCGCGAAGGCCCGCACCGCGTCGACCTTGAACCGTTCCATCAGAACTCCTTTGGCTTGACCGATGACGTCGCGGCTGGCCAACGCGGACTCGAATTGTCGTTGGCGGTCGGCGGCCACCAGCGCGGTGGCAGCGTGGGTAGCCAGCATCGCTCCGAGCGCCTGGTCTTCCAGGTCGAACTCACAATGGTTGCGGCTGAACAGATTCAGAGCGCCTCGGCCTCCGATACCGCGCGGCGTCGCCTTGGGAGAGGTGTAGAGCCGAAATGCCATCATGCTCGCCACACCCCGGCTCGCCGCCGCCTTGGAAAAGCGGGGCCACCGCACTTCGTTGGCGAGGTCGGGTGCCACGACTGTGGTGTCCTCCACGAGGGCGCCCAGGCACGGTCCTTCTTGCAGGTCGAGCTGCAGCGAGTCCAAGTCGACCGCCAGTGGGTCGGTCGGAGCCACCGTTCGGTGTTCGTGCTCGTCGACGAGAAGCACGTCGGCGAAGTCCACCGCGGGAATGACTTGGACCGCCATCGACGTGACCGCTTCCAGGACCGCGGTGATGTCGGCGGGCGTCGACAGGTTGGCGGCCAGTTCGGCCATGGCAGCGCGGACAATCTCGGTGTCGTCGTCGCAGCGCACGGTACCGCCCCCCTCACGAAGGTGCACTTTTCGGTCCCCACAGTAGTCCGGCGGCCAGCATAGTGCGGTGACGATCGCCAGCCGGTGGGTGTGGATCAGGTGTCGATGCGCGGCGGGGCGGGGGGCAAGGTCGGCGCGGCGAGCAAGCCCGATAAACGGGCGTCATCGGACTGACCGTCGTGGGCGGCGATGATCTGCTCGGCATGGTTTGTCACGGTGTTTTGATGCGCGCGGGCCAGTCGATGCAAATGGAGTCGTGCCCGGGCGGGTTCGAGTGCGAGTTTTTCAGCGATGACGCCGGTGGCGGTGGCGATCGCCACGGTGCCCTGCAGCAGAGTCTCAATGGTCTCGCTGGTGTCGCTGCGACGTCGTCCGCGGTCGTTTCCCACCGAGATCGCAACAGCGATGAGATTGGCGAGGATCACGCCGAGCTCGTTGGATCGCTGTGACCCCCACGGATCGGGCGTGTGTACGACCAGTGCACCCACGGACGCACCGAGCACGATCACCGGAAAGCTGCGCATCGCGCGTATGCCCGCCTGCATCGCATCGCGTCGATAGCTCGGCCACCTGCTATCCGCGGCGTCTGCAAGATCGGCGATCATCGTCACCACCCCGCCCAGGGCGCTGTCCAGCGCAGGCCCGTCGGTCAGGAATTTCAAATCGACCTCGGCGTGACTGCTCAGCGCCTCGGCGACGACCTCAACCCCGGTATCGCCGGCACGACGATGCTCATCGAGAAGAATCACGGCAGCGGACACGGCCTCGAACCCAGCACGTGCGTCGTTGGCGGCCGTGTCCAGTAACGTCGGCAAGTCGAATTCGCCCGTCAATGCCGTTGTCAGGGCGGCAACCGACAACCGATCACGAGCGGCGATCATGGCGGACCTCCTCCCCTGTCCTACAGGTCGACCTCATGACTCCAGCTCTTCATCGCCGTTGGGGCCGGAAAGCGACAGCCGCCGAGCAACAATATCGGCGGCCAACGCGAGCACGGACCTGTTCTGCGCATACGCATACGCCCGCAGCCGGTCGAGCGCATCGCCGGTGGAGACGCCCAGCTGCACCGCCACCATCCCCGCCGCGACGTGTACCTGGAATCTGGTGAACGCATCCGAGCTTGTCGCGGATCCTGCCTGCTGCGCGATCGCCTCCAGTGCAGCAGCCTCAGATGTGTTGCGCTGCAAGTGTTCACGCCAGTTGTTCTCCAGCGTTGTTTGCAGCGCGGCCGCACAGACCTGCGCGGACTGCTGCTCGGGCTCGCTCAATGGACCGCTCGTGCGGCGGTACAGTTCGAGCACGCCCAACGGGCGCAGCCTTCCAGGTACCGGATAAGCGAACACCGCCAGCACTCCCAGCGTCGCAAGCTCGGCCGTGAACACCGGCCACCGTTGCTGAAAATTCTCATCGTCGATACGGGCACACATCTGCGGTTGGACCCACCGATAGGCATCGAGGCACGGGCCCTCCCCGAGAACAAACTGCAGTTCGTCGAGCTGCTGGGCCACCGCATCGGTGGCGTGGACCAATTCGCGGATGCCGCGGGAGGTGGTCAGCACGGCGAGCGCGGCGCCGTCCACACCGGTCAAGCGCGTCGCGGTGTCACAGATCGCCGCGATACCAAGGAACAGCGGATCGCGGCCGCCGGCCAGTCGCTTGGTGCCGGCGGCGTCCGCGTCGTCGTTTCGATCGGACGCTTCACCGTTCGACGAATCGCTCACGACTGTTCCTTGCCCAACCCATCAGTTTTCTCAGCGTAGTCATATGTGCTTCCGCCCTTGGATTACCACCGAGCGGGATCAGAAACCTGCGCACACAAACGGGACTTGGCCCCGGTGGTGTTCACGGCCTTGTTCGATGCCAGCTCCGGGACTTTTCGCCGCGGCCGGCTGAGTTCAGCAATGCCATTCCGGAAGTGACCGCGGAGCCGTTTCGGCCACCAGGACCCAATTTGTCTTGGCCTGCCTGCGACCACGAGCACACCTGTACGGTCTCCTAATGCGCGATCTCTGCGGCCTGTGCAAAGGCGATGCGGTGCCCGGGTAATGGGCCGGCTATGAGCAAGAGCGCTGAGCGAGTCGTGTCGCCGGCCAGCCTGCGCCGGGCGTTACGGCTGGCGGGTATGCGGCCGCTGCCCCACCGACGGAATCGTGCGCCGATTAATCTGCGCGGCAAGCGGATTCTGCTGACGGGAGCGTCGTCGGGTATCGGGGAGGTTGCCGCCGAGAAACTCGCTGCGCAGGGCGCGACGGTGATCGTGGTGGCCCGACGTGAACAACTGCTGGCCGCTGTCGTCGACCGGATCACCGCCCGCGGCGGCAAAGCGATCGCACTCCCGACCGACTTGGCCGACCTTGACGCTGTCGACGAGCTCGTACGAGCCGCAGGACCCGTCGACATCCTCATCAACAACGCGGCCCGGTCGATCCGCCGACCATTGCTCGAATCGCTGGACCGCTGGCACGACGTCGAACGCACCATCACGCTGAACTATTACGGGCCGCTGCGGTTGATCGGCGGACTGGCGCCCGGAATGGTCGAACGCGGCGACGGGCACATCATCAACATCTCGAGCTGGCGCGTGATGCCCGAGTCGTCGCCGTTCTTCGGTGTGTACAACGCCTCGAAGGCCGCGCTGAGCGCGGTCAGCCGAGTCATCGACAATGAGCTGGCCGAATCCGGCGTGCAATCGACCACCATCTACTACCCGCTGGTGGCCACCCCGATGATCGCGCCCACCCGCGCCTACGACGGCCTGGCCGCCCTGAGTGCCGACGAGGCCGCCGAGTGGATGGTCGTCGCCGCGCGCACCCGACCGGTGCGCATTGCTCCGCGCAAGATGCTCCCGTTGCGTGCGCTCGATCTTGTGTCGCCGCGTCTGCTCAACGGCGTCATGAAGCGCTCGACACCACATTTGGGACCTGTCACCGGTGGGGACTGAGAACGTCGGGTACCGAGACGAAAACCTTGTTCTAGGAGCGCTTCTCACCACCGCGGCGTTCTTCTGCGTGGCCTTGGTCGGCATGCTGGCGAAAATTACAGGGGAGTACACCTCGACCGGCGTGCTGCTGTTGTTCCAGAATGCGATCTGTCTGGTCTTCATCCTCCCTGTGGCCTGGCGAAGCGGTGTCGCCGCGCTGCGTACGAAAAGGCTTGGCCTGCACCTGCTGCGCGCGGCTACCGGTACGGGATGTTGGTATGCGCTGTTCGTCGCGATCAAACACATCCCGCTGGCCAATGCGACGCTGCTCACCTACAGCGCGCCACTGTGGATGCCGCTGATCGCGTGGGCAGTGACGCGCCGACGCGTCGCGGTGCCGACCTGGCTGGGTGCCGGAATCGGCTTTGTCGGAATACTTCTGGTGCTGCAGCCGCAAGGGCACGGGTTCTCGGCGGGTGAGTTGTCGGCGTTGGCCGGCGCCTTGTTGCTCGCCGTGGCCATGATGTCGGTCCGCTGGCTCGGCGCCACCGAACCCGTTACCAGAGTCCTCTTCTACTACTTTCTGCTCGCGACCGTCATGTCCGTCCCGATCGCGATAACAGACTGGCAGCCGATCGCGTCGCAGGGCTGGCCGTGGCTCATTGCTCTCGGCTTTGCGCAACTTTTCTCCCAGGCGTTGATCGTCGTCGCCTACCGCTACGCCTCCGCGGAGAAACTGGGCCCGTTCATCTACACCGTTATCGTCTTCACCGCGGTCATCGACTGGATCGTGTGGGATCACCGGCCGACCGTGAACACCTACCTCGGGATGGCGCTCGTGATCGGGGGTGGTGTGCTCGCCATGCGTGCCAAAGCGAAACAGCCACCATCCACGTCGACTGCGCCGACATACGAGTAGCGCTGCCGGCGCCCCGAAGCTATCCACATTACGAAGATCGAGGTGGTCGGGTGCAGAATCGACGATGGTTCTGTGAAGATTCGGTCAAGACCTGGGTCGTGGATTCCTGAATTCCTTCAGGGCGGCACGATGAAGGCATGGACCAGCCTGCGGCCACCCACCCTGCGGGTTATCGAGCGTTGGTGGTCGACGACGAGGTGGCTCTGGCCGAAGTCGTGGCGAGCTACCTCAGACGCGAGCATTTTGATGTCAGCCTTGCCCACAGCGGCGCCGACGCCCTGACGCAAGCTCGTGAGATCGACCCGGACGTTGTCGTTCTGGACCTCGCATTGCCGGGCATCGACGGCTTAGAGGTATGCCGCCAACTGCGCTCGTTCTCCGATGCCTATGTCGTGATGCTCACCGCACGCGACACCGAACTGGACACCGTCGTGGGCCTTTCGGTCGGTGCAGACGACTATGTCACCAAACCGTTCAGTCCCCGCGAATTGGTCGCGAGGATCCGGGCCATGCTGCGCCGGCCTCGCACCGTCGCAACTCCGATACATGCCGCGGGCACCGTCGCCGAACCCCCACCGCGGTCGTTCGGGCCATTATCGATCGACGTCGCGGGCCGCCGGGTGTTCATCGACGACGAGCCAGTCCTGCTGACCCGCACCGAGTTCGACGTCCTGGCCGCATTGTCGTCGCGGCCGGCTGTGGTCTTCACTCGCCGCCAGCTCCTCGAGGCCGTCTGGGGAGACTACTGGGGTGGCAACGAACATCTAGTCGACGTTCACATCGGACATTTGCGCCGCAAGTTGTCGGATGACCCCGCCGATCCCCGCTACGTGATCACGGTCCGCGGTGTCGGCTACCGAATGGGAAGCGGCCAGTGAGGACGGCAATGAGCAGTCAACCCCGGTCACGGCGCAGTCCTGGAGTCGGGGCCCGGCTACTGCTGGCGCAGGCCTTGGTGCTCCTCGCCGGCGGCGCAACCACATGGATCGTCGCTGTCATCGTCGGTCCACCGCTGTTCCGGGACCACTTGCAGCAGGCGGGGCTCCCCCATTCATCCAATGAACAGTTCCATGCCGAGCAGGCCTACCGGTACGCCACAGCCATCTCCATCGCGGTCGCTATCGGGGTGGCCGCATTGACCGCCCTTCTCGTGACCTGGTACTTCAGCCGCCGCCTGCAGCGCTCAATCGCCGAAGTCGCTTCCGCCGCCACTGCGGTCGCTGACGGCCGCTATGACATCCGCGTGTCGCCACTGCGCCTGGGGGAAGATTTCGCGAACCTGTCCGGCGCGTTCAATCGGATGTCCGAGCGGCTCGAAACGGTCGAGACCACTCGTCGTCAACTCTTCGGTGACCTCGCCCATGAGATCAGGACACCGGTGTCGGTGCTCAAGGCCTACGTCGAGGCCGTCGAGGACGGAGTGAAAGCCCTTGACCCCGAGACGGTTGCAGTGCTCAACGATCAAGCCGGCCGGCTGGTCCGCTTCTCCGATGACCTGGCCGCGCTCTCTCAAGCCGAGGAAGGGCCCGGTGCGGTCGCACCACAGTGGATCGATCCTCGGGCCGCGATCGCCACCACCGTGGCTGCGGCAGCCGATCGATATGCGGACAAGGACGTCGAGCTGTCGTTCGATGCCGTCAACCCGCTGCCCAAGGTGTGGGCAGACCCGCTGCGCCTGGCACAGGTGGTCGGAAACCTCCTCGACAACTCTCTCCGTCACACCGCCCCGCGAGGTCACGTCGAGCTCAATGCGGCGGCGCAGCCCGGCAAACTGATCATCACGGTGAGCGACGATGGTGAAGGCATCGCTGCCGAGCACCTCCCGCACGTGTTCGAACGTTTCTACCGCGCCGATGTCGCACGCGACCGATGCCACGGCGGCGCGGGGATCGGGTTGGCCATCGCAAAAGCCCTCACCGAAGCCCACGGCGGTTGCATCACGGCAGCCAGCCGCGGACCCGGGCTGGGCAGTACCTTCACAATCGAGTTACCTGTTACCCGCTGACGCCCCGTGACCCCTGGCTTCTACAACGAGGCCAGGATCTTGTTCATCGTGTCGATCTCCTGCTGCTGGCTGGTGACGATCGAGTGTGCCAGGGCAATCGTGTCGGGGTACTGACCATCCTTGATCTCGTTCTGCGCCATGACAATTGCACCCTCGTGATGCTCCACCATCTGGGTCAGGAACAACTTGGCAGCGGCCACTCCCTGGGCGTTCTGCAGTGCGGCCATGTCCTCTTCGGACATCATGCCGGCCATCCCTGGCATACCGGCCATCCCCGGCATGCCGGGCATCATCGAATGAGTCGGCACGCCGGATTCGCCGGGCATCCCACTGTGACCGGGCATCCCACTGTGACCGGGCATATCCCTCCCGGGCATCATCGGCATCGCGGGCACGCCCCACTGGGTGAGCCAGGACTGCATCTTTTCGATCTCGGGAGCCTGAGCAGCCTTGATCTGCTTGGCCAGATCTAGAACTCGCGGGTCGATTCCTTGCTTGGCCAACACTATGTCGCTCATCTCGATTGCCTGCTGATGATGAGGGATCATGTGCTGGCTGAACATCACATCAGCGTGATTATGGGCTTCGTTGGCCGACGCCGGCGGTGCCGCCACCGACGACGAATCAGCTCCCTGCGTAGTGCTGGCATTGCCACACGCACCGACGGTGACCAGCGCCGCGAGCGTGGCCGCACCGACGGCCAGCGTCTTCCTCTTCATCACAACAAGTCCCTCCCTCGTTTTCACAGTCGACGCGACTGCAGCGCACCTGATCGACGCGCGGCCCATCCCGACGTGTCTTCGAGCGTTCGCCCCGCCGATATGGCCCCACTAGTCGTTCTGTGAAGATTCGATAAAGAACGACAACCGCCCTTGGCCTCCGCGGCGCAGCCCTGGCTGTGGTAACCGCACAGGACCACCGAGAGGACCGGCATCACCCATCGCATCGACAGCACTGCACACTTCGTTCGCCGATGCCTATCGCGCGAGATACCCTCACACAGCAAGGGTTTGGCGTGCGGACTGACGACGACAGTGAATGGGAGCGGATGTCATGCACCCGGGTGCGTCAACCTTGCGGAGGGGGCTGTCGCGACTCATCGATCGCGCTTAGCGTCAACTGTCGGCGGTGGTGGTCGTAGTGCCGGCCGGGATAGGCGTAGACGTCCGCGAGGGTCATGTAATCGCGAAAGTACGGATCCCACCCGCGCGGGTGATGCATCCCACGGCGAAAGGCGTCGACGCTCTCCCGGGCGAGGGACCTCTCTAACTTCTCGATGACGCGGTCCATCTTCTTGCCCATGCGCCGCCGATTGAAAACCAGAGCTGCAGCGCAGGACCCGTAATAATTGATCGCATGGAACGGCCGCGTCGCCGCGTCGAGAAGCCGGGCGAAGCTGCGGCTGGTGAGGTGAGCCCTTCGTAGTGGTCCAGTTGTTGTGCGACTCTGTTGCCCGGTGTTCGGGCGAGGAAGAATCAA
>JAIEPH010000058.1 GCA_019749805.1 Mycobacteriaceae bacterium
GATGCCGGTAAGACGACGACGACCGAGCGCATCCTCTACTACACCGGTATCAGCTACAAGATCGGTGAGGTGCACGACGGCGCCGCCACCATGGACTGGATGGAGCAGGAGCAGGAGCGGGGTATCACCATCACCTCCGCCGCCACCACCTGCTTCTGGAACGACAACCAGATCAACATCATCGACACCCCCGGGCACGTCGACTTCACCGTCGAGGTGGAGCGCAGCCTGCGCGTTCTCGACGGCGCCGTTGCCGTGTTCGACGGCAAGGAAGGTGTCGAGCCGCAGTCCGAGCAGGTTTGGCGCCAAGCCGACAAGTACGACGTTCCCCGCATCTGCTTCGTCAACAAGATGGACAAGATCGGCGCGGACTTCTACTTCTCGGTGCGCACGATGGAAGAGCGCCTCGGCGCCAACGTCATCCCGATCCAGCTGCCGGTCGGTTCCGAGGGTGACTTCGAGGGCATCGTCGACCTGGTCGAGATGAACGCCAAGGTGTGGCGCGGCGAGACCAAGCTCGGTGAGACCTACGAAACCGTCGACATCCCAGCCGATTTGGCTGAGAAGGCCGACGAGTATCGCACCAAGCTGCTCGAAGCGGTCGCCGAGACCGACGAGGCCCTGCTCGAGAAGTACTTCGGCGGCGAGGAGCTGTCGGTCGAGGAGATCAAGGGTGCGCTGCGCAAGCTCACCATCAACTCCGACGCCTACCTGGTGCTGTGTGGCAGCGCGTTCAAGAACAAGGGTGTTCAGCCCATGCTCGACGCGGTGATCGACTATCTGCCCTCGCCGCTGGATGTCGAGTCCGTTTCCGGACACGCGCCGGGCAAGGAAGAAGAGATCCTGATCCGCAAGCCGTCGACCGACGAGCCGTTCTCGGCGCTGGCGTTCAAGGTCGCCACGCACCCGTTCTTCGGCAAGCTGACCTACGTCCGCGTCTACTCGGGCACTGTCGAGTCCGGCAGCCAGGTCATCAACGCCACCAAGGGCAAGAAGGAGCGGCTGGGCAAGCTGTTCCAGATGCACTCCAACAAGGAGAACCCGGTCGAACGGGCCTCGGCGGGGCACATCTACGCCGTCATCGGGCTCAAGGACACCACCACCGGCGACACGCTGTCCGATCCCAACCAGCAGGTCGTGCTGGAGTCGATGACGTTCCCCGATCCGGTGATCGAGGTGGCCATCGAGCCCAAGACCAAGAGCGACCAGGAGAAGCTCGGCACGGCGATCCAGAAGCTGGCCGAAGAGGATCCGACCTTCAAGGTGCATCTGGACCAGGAGACCGGCCAGACCGTCATCGGCGGTATGGGCGAGCTGCACCTGGACATCCTGGTGGACCGGATGAAGCGCGAGTTCAAGGTCGAGGCCAACGTCGGTAAGCCGCAGGTCGCCTACAAGGAGACCATCAAGCGCACGGTCGACAAGGTCGAGTTCACCCACAAGAAGCAGACGGGTGGTTCGGGCCAGTTCGCGAAGGTGCTCATCTCCATCGAGCCGTTCACGGGCGAGGACGGTGCCACCTACGAGTTCGAGAACAAGGTCACCGGCGGCCGCATCCCCCGCGAGTACATCCCGTCGGTGGATGCCGGTGCGCAGGACGCCATGCAGTACGGCGTGCTCGCCGGCTACCCATTGGTGAACCTGAAGGTCATCCTGCTCGACGGTGCCTACCACGAGGTCGACTCGTCGGAAATGGCATTCAAGGTCGCCGGCTCCCAGGTACTGAAAAAGGCTGCCGCACAGGCGCAGCCGGTCATCCTGGAACCGGTGATGGCTGTCGAGGTCACCACACCCGAGGAGTACATGGGTGAGGTGATCGGCGACCTGAACTCCCGCCGTGGCCAGATTCAGGCCATGGAGGAGCGGGCAGGTGCACGCGTCGTCAAGGCGCACGTGCCGCTGTCGGAGATGTTCGGTTACGTCGGAGACCTTCGGTCGAAGACCCAGGGCCGGGCGAACTACTCCATGGTTTTCGACTCGTACGCTGAAGTTCCGGCGAACGTGTCGAAGGAGATCATCGCGAAGGCGACGGGTCAGTAACTCGACCCGTTGGTTTCGCGGGACCGCACAACTGCAAAGATCAAGCATTGCTTCACATCAGTCAGTAGAAGCACCAACAAGTCCAGGAGGACACAGAAGTGGCGAAGGCGAAGTTCGAGCGGACGAAGCCGCACGTCAACATCGGGACCATTGGTCACGTTGACCACGGCAAGACCACGCTGACCGCAGCAATCACCAAGGTTCTGCACGACAAGTATCCCGAGTTGAACGAGTCGCGCGCATTCGACCAGATCGACAATGCGCCTGAGGAGCGTCAGCGCGGCATCACGATCAACATCTCCCACGTGGAGTACCAGACCGAGAAGCGCCACTACGCGCACGTCGACGCACCCGGCCACGCGGACTACATCAAGAACATGATCACCGGTGCCGCCCAGATGGACGGCGCGATCCTGGTGGTCGCCGCGACCGACGGCCCGATGCCGCAGACGCGCGAGCACGTGCTGCTCGCCCGTCAGGTGGGTGTGCCCTACATCCTCGTTGCCCTCAACAAGGCCGACATGGTCGACGACGAGGAGCTCATCGAGCTCGTCGAGATGGAGGTCCGCGAGCTGCTGAGCGCCCAGGAGTTCGACGAGGACGCTCCCGTCATCAAGGTGTCGGCGCTGAAGGCCCTCGAGGGTGACCCGGAGTGGGTCAAGTCCGTCGAGGATCTGATGGACGCCGTCGACGAGTCGATCCCGGACCCGGTCCGCGAGACCGACAAGCCGTTCCTGATGCCCGTCGAGGACGTCTTCACGATCACCGGCCGCGGCACCGTGGTCACCGGTCGTGTCGAGCGCGGCATCGTCAACGTGAACGAGGAAGTCGAGATCGTCGGCATCCGTCCGGAGACCACCAAGACCACGGTCACCGGCGTCGAGATGTTCCGCAAGCTGCTCGATCAGGGCCAGGCCGGTGACAACGTCGGTCTGCTGCTTCGCGGCATCAAGCGTGAGGACGTCGAGCGCGGCCAGGTCGTCGTGAAGCCCGGCACCACCACGCCGCACACCGAGTTCGAGGGCAGCGTCTACATCCTGTCCAAGGACGAGGGTGGCCGGCACACGCCGTTCTTCAACAACTACCGTCCGCAGTTCTACTTCCGCACCACGGACGTGACCGGCGTCGTGACCCTCCCCGAGGGCACCGAGATGGTGATGCCCGGCGACAACACCGACATCTCCGTCAAGCTGATCCAGCCCGTCGCCATGGACGAGGGCCTGCGCTTCGCGATCCGCGAGGGTGGCCGCACCGTCGGCGCCGGCCGGGTCACCAAGATCGTCAAGTGACGATCTGATCCAGAACGCCGAAGTGGCGCTCACCCGAAAGGGTGGGCGCCACTTTGCATCTGGGCCCTAGGTCATGGTGAGCACCATGCGGAACCGGGCGTCGCCGCTCATCATCTTGTCGAAGGCAGCCTGAGCCTGCGACAGCGGCATCGTCTCGATCATCGGTCGCACGCCGGTGATCGCCGAAAAGCGCAGCGTGTCTTCCGAATCCTGCGACGTCCCGGAGGCATGGCCCTGCACTGCCGCGGATTTGAAGATCAACGGCGCCAACGGTGTTTCCATCGGTTCGGACGGTGCGCCGACCACGACCAGCTGACCGCGGGCCTTGAGGCCGCCGATCGTCGCCGCCATCGCGTCGGCCACGGTGACCGTGGCGAGAATGACCTGCGCGCCACCGAGCTTGTTCAGTTCCTCGGCGACATCGACGGCTTTGGAGTCGATGTAATGATGTGCGCCAAGCTCTTTGGCCAGCGGCTCCTTGTCGGTGCCGCGCGCAATGGCAGCCACTTCGAAGCCCATCTTCGCCGCGAACTGGATACCGAGGTGCCCTAGACCGCCGACGCCGAGCACCGCGACAAGGTCGCCCGGTCGCGCCACCGATTCGCGCAGCGCGTTGAACGTCGTGATACCGGCGCACAGCAGCGGCGCGGCATCCACGTCGGCAAGGTCGTCGGGGACGCGGGCCAGGGCTTCGGCGGGCGCCACCATGTACTCGGCGTAACCGCCGTCGTATGAGATGCCGGGAATCTCAGCGTTCTCGCACGAGATGAAGTCGCCGCGCCGGCAAGCCTCGCAGGTGAAATCGCAACCGCCGAACCAGCCGACGCCGACGCGGTCTCCGACCGCCCAGGACGTGACGTCGTCCCCGACCGCATCGACGACGCCTGCGACCTCGTGGCCCGGCGCGCGCGGGAACGAATTGCCCAGCATGCCGATCATGGTCATGACGTCGGAGTGGCAGACGCCGCAGGCGTGGACCTTTACTCGGACTTGCCGCGGACCTGGTTCTGGGATCTCGACGTCGGTGATTTCGAACTTCGCATTCGCCGCGGGGATGCGGGCGATCTTCATCGTGGCCACGTCGCGGACATTACCTCGGGCGATGCCGTCGTACCTCCGGATGGAAACCATGTAACACCCGCGGCGGACGAGGCGATGTACTTCGCGTATGCCCTGGTCGGGGCTCAAGAAGGGTATGGATTTCATGTTCCGTCGCGTCGCCACACTCGCGTGTGCCGCCTTCGCCGGTGCCGCACTGGTCGGTCTGTCCCTCGGTACCGCCAACGCGCAGACCGCCTGCCCCGATGTGCACTGGATCGGCGCCGCAGGCTCCGGCGAACGCACGCCCGCCGAGTTGGCGCAGAACGACGGAATGGGCCGCGTGGTCTACCAGTCCCTGCAGGAGTTGTCCGCCCAGGTGCAGCAGGACGGTCGCACCATGACCGCCGAAGCAGTCGAGTACCCCGCCGTCGAGGCGCCGGGTGAAGACGGCGGTGTCGGTGAGTGGCTGGGTTTCATCGGAAGCGTGGATGCCGGTGCGGCGGCGTTGGGCAAGCAATACGAGGGGTTTGTCCAGCGCTGTCCGGCATCCAAGGTGGTGCTGGCCGGCTATTCACAGGGCGCGATGGTCGTGCACCGCAATCTGCAGGCGCTCGAAGCCAGCCCTAATCTCGCCGCGGTGTTGCTGGTCGCCGACGGTGACCGCCTGCCCGAGGATCCGACCCTGAACCTGGGGACGGCCAGTGGCATTCCCGAGCGCGGTAAGGGGGCCGCGCAGGATTGGCCGATCCTGGCGCATGCACCCGGCCCTATGTCGCCGGCCATCGGCGCGCGCACGATCAGTGTTTGTGATCTCGGCGATGCCGTCTGCGATTACAACCCCGACGACGAAGAAACCTCGGTGTCGTACGCACGGGGCGTGGCGATTCACACCAGTTACGCCACGACGGCGGACCTGGACTGGACGGCGCCGCTGTACTTCCTGCTCGGCGGTCCCGACGCACAGGCACCCGCGCCGCAGGCGCCCGAGGCCCAGCCGATCGTCCCGCTCAGCGCGAGCGCACCGACGTCGTAGGCGCGCGGGCGATCCACAGGACCAACGCACTGGCGATCACCAGCAGCGCCGCCAACACCCCGAGGATGGTGTCGATCGCGCTCGCCGTCGACTGACCGCCGCGCTCGAGCATCTCCAGCACCGTTCCCGACACCGCGACACCGACTCCGGCGAGTGTCACCAAGGCCGTCAGCGTGACGCCCGCCGCCTCGCCGGCCCGTTCGGGGCGCACGACGGCCTGGGTTGCGACGGTGGTGAACGCGTAGACCAACCCCAAGGTGAACCCGCACGCCGACAACGCGGGCAGATAGACCATCCATTCGCCCGACGCCGCCAGGGCGGCCAGCGAGATTGCGGCCGCTCCACTTGTCAGACCCATCACGAGCAACGGCGGCCGGTTGGCGGCCAGGCGACCCGACAGCACGCCGCCCAGCGCGGCGCCGGCCGAAGGGCCGAGGAAGACGAGACCCGCCATCAGAGGATCCAGATTCCGTACCTGCTGCAGGTTCAGCGTCGACAGGAAGATCGCCACCGCGTAGGCGACGTTCGCGATCGCGCCGGCCACCACGAGCACCGCGAAGCGGGCGTTGCGCACCAGCGACAGATTGACCAACGGCCATGGCACCCGGTTCTCGAAGACGACGAAGAGCGAGAACGCGGCCAGCGACCCCGCAAACGCGACGACGGTGGGCACCGAGACCCACCCCCAGTGCGGCGCTCGGTCAAATGTCAACGTGAACAAGCCGATTCCGACGGTGATCAGCGCCAACCCCGCGATGTCGAGACGACGCGGGACGGTCTCATCGGAGGACTCGCCGATGCTCCATGCGCCGAGCGCGAGTGAGATCACCGTCAGCGGAACGTTGAGCCAGAAGATCCACCGCCAGCCAACGGTGTCGGTCACCAGGCCGCCGATCAGCGGGCCAGCGGCGTTGCCCAAACCCGCTATGCCGTAAGCCAACCCGATGGCATGGCTGGCCTTGACCGCGGGAAAGGCGTTGGTGAGCACGCTCACCGAAATCGGGAAGATCAGCGCGGCACCGAGTCCCTGCAGCGCGCGGAAGGCCACGATCAGCGGCACGGACGGGGCGATCGCGCACAGCGCCGACGCCAGGCCGAACAAGGCGATGCCGGCCATCAAGGCCTTGCGGCGCCCGAAGATGTCGCCGATCCGCCCCGCGGGAACCATGAAGGCGCCCAACGTGAGCATGTAGACGCTGATCACCCATTGCAGGTCCGACGGTGTGCTGTTGAGGTCGGATGCCATCCGCGGCAGCGCGAGATTGGCCGCGAAGTAGTCGATTTGCACGCAGAACAGTGCCATCGAGACGGCCGCCAGGACCCACCGGGCTTTCATGGTTTCCGCCGACTCCGACCCCGCGACCACCGCACGACTGTAAGTCTCGCAACGACTCGCAACCGCAGAATTCGGGCTAATCTGACACGCGACGCGACGACCACTGTCCATAGGAGCTCGGCCTCATGTCAACTTTCTGGCGGTACGTCAAGATTCAGGCCTTTGTGCTGTTGTGCGGGATCGTCGGACCGATCTTCCTCGCCATCTACTTCGCCTCCGGGGCGCCACCGATCATGAAGTGGATGTTTTGGGCGGGTCTGGCGATCACCGTCCTCGACGTCCTGATCGCCCTGGGTATCACCAGCATGGGCGCCAACAAGGCCGCCAAGACGCAGGCCCTCGAACAAGCGGGTGTGCTGGCGCTCGCGCAGGTCGTCGGTATCCACGAGACGGGGACACGGATCAACGAGCAACCGCTGGTGAAGATCGATCTGCAGATCTCGGGGCCCGGTATCGCGCCGTTCGCCAGCCAGGACAGGGTGATCGCGTCGATTTCGCGATTGCCGATGATCACCAGCCGCAAGCTCGTCGCACTCGTGGACCCCGCCACGAACGAGTACCAAATCGATTGGGAACGAAGCAGTCTGGTCAGTGGCATGACGCCTGCGACCTTCACCATCGCCGAGGACAACAGGACCTACGACCTGAGCGGACAGGTCGGGCCACTGATGGAGATCCTGCAAATCCTGAAGGCCAACAACATCGGCCTGAACAACATGATCGATCTGCGTGCGAATCCGGCCGCCCGCCAACAGGTGCAGGCAGTTGTGCGGCGGGCTGCAGCAACCCAAGCCCCTGCCGCGCCTGCGCAGGCGGCCGCGCCTTCGGCGGCCCAGTTCGCGTCCGCGCCACCCGAACCGTCGACCGCGCAGCGTCTGCAGGAGCTGGAGACCCTGCGCGCGACCGGTGCGATCTCAGACGACGAGTACACGGCCAAGCGTCAACAGATCTTGGCCGACCTGTAGTCAATCGGCAGGAGTGGATCGATGACCGATATCGAGACGACCGCACCGAAGAAAGATCCGAAGGTCAGTCTCCCGACGCTGACTGCGATGGTAGTCGGCTCGATGATCGGCTCCGGCGTCTTCCTCCTGCCCCGTAGGTTTGGCACCGAGACGGGTGTGCTCGGAGCGATCATCGCCTGGACGATCGCCGGCTTCGGAATGCTGATGCTGGCGTTCGTGTTTCAGCGTCTCGCGACTCGCAAACCCCAACTTGACGCCGGTATCTTCGCGTACGCCAAGGCCGGTTTCGGCGACTACGTCGGCTTCAACTCGGCAATTGGCTACTGGGCATCGGCCTGCGCGGGCAACACGTCGTACTGGGTGCTGATCACGGCGACGTTGAGCGCATTGGTACCCGCATTCGGCGCGGGGGACACCGTGCTCGCGGTGGTGGTGTCGGCGATCGGTGTGTGGCTGTTCGCGTCCCTGGTGATGCGCGGGGTCAAGGATGCGGCCGTCATCAACTACATCGTCACGGTGGCCAAGGTGCTGCCGATCCTGACCTTCATCGTGATCGCGGCCATTGCGTTCCAGGCCGACGTCTTCGCCGACAACTTCTGGGGTGGCGAAGAAGGATATTCGTTGTCGGCGATCTGGGACCAGGCCACCGGCACGATGTTGATCACCGTATTCGTCTTCCTGGGCATCGAGGGCGCGAGCGTCTACTCGCGCATGGCACGCAAGCGCGAAGACGTCGGACGAGCCACCATCATCGGATTCCTCAGTGTTCTCAGCGTTTTCGCGCTTGTAACGTTGGTGTCCTACGGCGTCATGCCCCAGGACGAGCTCGCCGGCATCACTCAGCCGTCGATGGCGGCAGTCTTGGAGTCGGTCGTCGGTCCCTGGGGTTCCATATTCATTCGCGTCGGCGTGATCGTGTCGGTGCTCGGCGCGTATCTTGCGTGGACGCTCATGGCCGCCGAGGTGCTCTACATACCGGCCAAATCCGAGGACATGCCGAAGTTCTTGGCGCGCACCAACAGCCACGGCGCACCGGTTACCGCGCTGGTCATGGCCGCCGGGCTGACCACGCTGCTGCTCGTGGCGTTGTTGTTCGCCGCCGACGCACTCGATTTCATGCTGGATTTGACCGCCGCGCTGTCCCTGATTCCCTACCTACTCGCAGCGGCCTACGCGCTCAAGCTGACGGCCACCCGTGAGACGTACGGGGACGGCAAATCGCTGGTGCCGGACATGGTGGTCGCAGGCCTGGCGACGGTCTACACCCTGTTCCTGGTCTATGCGGCAGGCGTCGACAAGCTGTTGCTGTCATGCATCCTGTACGCACCAGCGGCGGCGCTCTACTTCAAAGCACGACGCGAACGAGGTCTTCGCGTTTTCCGGCCTGCCGAGGCGGTCCTGTTCGGGGTGATTCTCCTCGGCGCCGTCGCAGCTGTGGTGTCCTTGGCAACTGGAGCGATCGAAATCTAGCGGCCACCGGTTGAGAGGAACTGAAGTGACGAATCCTTCTGCGAACTACGGCGTTCACTCCGAGGTCGGCAAGCTCCGCAAGGTGCTGGTGTGCTCGCCGGGTCTGGCCCACGAGCGACTCACGCCCACCAACTGCGATGACCTGCTGTTCGACGACGTGCTGTGGGTGCAGAACGCTCGTCGCGACCACTTCGACTTCATCGACAAAATGCGGGAGCGCGACGTCGAGGTGGTCGAACTGCACGAACTCCTGGCCGAGACGATGGACATCCCCGAGGCCAAAGACTGGCTGCTGGACCGCAAGATCGTGCCGAACGAAGTCGGCCTGGGGCTCGTCGACGACACGCGTGGCTTCCTGGATTCGTTGAAACCCCAGCGACTGACGGAGTTGCTGATCGGCGGCATGTCGACCCGTGACCTGCCGTCTGAGATCCGGTCCGGGTACCGCTCCCTGGCCCGTGAGGCCACCGGCGTCACCGAGTACCTGATGCCGCCACTGCCGAACACGCTCTACACCCGCGACACGACATGCTGGATCTATCAAGGCCTGACGCTCAATCCGCTGTTCTGGCCCGCGCGACACGACGAAACATTGTTGATGAAGGCCATTTACGAGTTTCATCCCGACTTCGTCGGCTCGACGGTGTGGTGGGGCGATCCGGAGGAGTCGTGGGGGATGTCGACGATCGAGGGCGGCGACGTCCTGGTGCCCGGCAACGGTGTCGTCATCATCGGGATGAGCGAGCGCACCTCACGTCAGGCGATCACACAGGTGGCCGCGAAGCTGTTCGCCGAGAACGCGGCCACCAAGGTCATCGTCGCCGGAATGCCGAAGCTACGGGCTGCCATGCACCTGGACACGGTGTTCACCTTCGCCGACCGCGATGTCGTCACGCTTTATCCCGACATCGTCGATTCGGTGCAGACGTTCGTGCTGCATCCCAGCGACGCCGACCCGGGTGTGGAGGTGGAGGAGGCGACGAAGCCGTTCGTCGAAGTGGTCGCCGCCGCGCTGGGACTGGACGCCCTGCGGGTCGTGGAAACCGGTGGTACGAAGTACGACTCGGAACGCCAGCAGTGGGACAGCGGCAACAACCTGGTCGCCGTCGAGCCCGGCGTGGTGTTCGCCTACGACCGCAACACCCACACCAACACACTGCTGCGCAGGGCGGGTATCGAGGTGATCACCATTGTCGGCGCCGAGTTGGGCCGCGGCCGCGGCGGCGGGCACTGTATGACCTGTCCGATCACCCGCGACGGCCTCGACTGACCGGTCACTAGAACACGTTCCAGTTCGGCTGTTAGCCTGGTCCGCAGCTTCACGAAAGGAGCAGCGGTGACGGCGACTGACGGGCCCCTGGAAGGGCGAGTGGCATTCGTAACGGGGGCCGCGCGCGGCCAGGGTCGGGCGCACGCGATCCGGTTGGCCGGCGAGGGCGCCGACATCATCGCCATCGACGTCTGCGGACCGATCTCCGACACGATCACCTACCCGCTCGGTAGCTCGGAGGAGCTCGCCGAGACCGTACGGGCGGTGGAAGCCACGGGTCGCAAGGTGCTGTCCCGTGAGGTCGACGTGCGTGATCTGACCGCGCTGCAGCAGGTGGTCGCCGACGGTATCGAGCAGTTCGGTCGGCTGGACATCCTGGTGGCCAACGCGGGTGTGTTGAGCTGGGGCCGTCTCTTCGAGATGTCGGAGGAACAGTGGAACGCCGTCATCGACGTGAACTTGAACGGCACGTGGAAGACGATCCGCGCCGCCGTTCCGGCGATGATCGAGGCGGGCAACGGCGGCTCGATCATCATCGTGAGCTCGTCGGCGGGTCTGAAGGCCACTCCGGGCAACGGTCACTACGCGGCGTCCAAGCACGGCCTGACCTCCTTGACCAACTCGCTGGCATTGGAGGTGGGCGAGTACGGGATTCGGGTGAACTCGATCCATCCGTACTCCATCGACACCCCGATGGTGGAGAAGGAAGCGATGATGGAGCTCTTCGGAAAGTTCCCGAGCTTCATCCACAGCTTCAAGCCCTTCCCGTTCCGCGCTGTGAGTCAGCAAGGCGCGTCGAGTCTGCAGGACTTCATGACCGCAGAAGAGGTCTCCGACGTGGTGGCGTGGTTGGCCGGCGACGGGTCGATGACGATCTCGGGCAGCCAGATCAACGTCGACCGCGGCACGATGAAGTACTAGCTACCCGCCGTCTGGTGTGCACTCAGATCGTGAAAACGCGTCAACTGGCCTGAATTTGCGATCTGACCGCACACTAGCCCGGCAACACCAGGACCGGTACCGGGCTGTGCCGCAAGATCTTTGACCCCCGGGAGCCGAGAAACACCCGGACAATTCCGCCCGACGGTTTCGTGCCGATGGCGAGTAGGTCGCCGTCCTGCCAGTCGACGGCATCGATCGCCTGATCCCAGCCGTTGCCGGTGGCGACCTGCAGCTCCACGTCGTCTCCGACCACGCCCTTGGAGTTCAACTCGGCCAACGTCTCTCGGGCCTGGGCTGCCCACGCTTCGAGTAACGAGTCCTCGGCATGCAATCCGACCTCGGGCGGATACATGGTGCGGCCCCTGACGGCGAAGGTGATGACCCGCATCGGGACACCCAGTCGTTGTGCAAGGGCCGCAACGCGTTCGACCACGAACACGCAGTCCGGTGTGCCCGGATAGGCGCATGTGATGCGGGTCAATCCGCCGGCCTTCGTGCCGCGGTAGCCGCGTGGGCTGATGGACAGCGGCACCGATGAGGAATGCAGCAGCCGATCCGCCGTCGAACCGATGACGACCTGCCCGAGCTTTCCATCGGCCGCCGAACCCAGCACCAGCGCTTCGGATTTCAGCTCATCGACGGCTTCGAGTAGGCCACCGGAAGCCGACCGGTGCGCGACCTTGACGAAGTCGACCTTGATTCCGGCGCCGATCGACGCCAGGCACTCCTGCGCCTCTTTCGCCGAATCCGCGGCCAGCTGGTCGGCGTACTGGGCGTATTCGGCATCGATGCGGGCTATCGAGGGCGTCATCCACGGCCGTGGCACCACGGTCACCACGGTCAGCGACGTCTGCAGCGTTCTCGCGGCTTCCGCAGCAAGGTAGAGCGGCGACCGGCCGCTCTTGCCGGCCAGGTAGCCGACCGCGACGCTCATTGAGGATCCTTCGGTGGCAGCAACACCTCGTCCTCCTGCGCTGCGGCGGCCGGTATGAGACCGTCGCCGCCGTCGTTCAGCGCGCTGTGGCGGCGACTCCACAGGAAATAGAAGGCCAGGACTGCCACCACCCAAGTGCCAAACCATAGCCAGGTGTTCGGGGGCAGGCCGTACAGAATCCACACGCAGGCGGCGATGGACAGAATAGGTGTCACGGGATAGCCCGGAACCTTGAAGCCACGAGGCAGATCCGGTTCGCGGCGTCGCAGGATGATCACGCCGACCGAGACCGTGATGAAGGCGACGAGGGTGCCGATCGACACCAGATCCCACAGGTAGTCGATGGGTACAAAGCCTGCCAGCAGCCCCGTGATGACGGCCACGACGATGGTGTTGTTCACCGGTGTCATGCTTTTAGGGTTGACCTTGGCGAACATCGATGGAAGCAACCCGTCGCGGCCCATGGCAAACAAGATGCGGGTCTGCCCGTACATCACCACGAGTGTCACCGAGAAGATCGAGATCACCGCACCGAGGGCGAGGATCGTGCTGGCCCATGTCGAGCCCCCGAGAACATTCTCGAGGATGACCGAAAGCCCTGCCTCGGACTGTCCTTCCGATCCGAATGCTTCGGCGTCCTGAGTGCCCAAGCCGGCGAACGCCACCAGAATGTAGATGGTGGTGACCGCGATCAGCGCCGCGATGATCGCGCGCGGCATGGTCTTTTGTGGATTCTTGACCTCGTCGCCGGCAGTGGAGACGGCGTCGAGCCCGATGAAGGTGAAGAAGATGGTGGCCGCGCCCGCGGTGATTCCGGCGAAGCCGGCATTCCAGAATCCGGCGAAATGGTCGGTGGTGAACGCGGTGAAAGCGATCGCGACGAACAGCCCCAGCACACCCAATTTGATTATCACCATGACGGTGTTGACCGTGGCGGACTCACTGGCACCGCGGATCAGCAGCAGCGCACACATGACGATCAAGAGCATGGCGGGAAGGTTGACGATGCCCGGTGTCTCAGCGAACGGCGAAGCGCTCAGCGAATGCGGCAGCGTGAAGCCGAACAAGTTGTCCAGCAGCTTGTTCAGATAACCGCTCCATCCGACAGCCGTCGCCGACATCGAGACGCCGTATTCGAGAAGCAGGCATGCGGCCACGCCCATCGCGACGAATTCGCCCATCGTCGTGTAGGCGTACGAATAGGTTGATCCGGAAACCGGTACGGCGGAAGCCATCTCCGCGTAGCAGATAGCTGATAGGCCCGCGGCGATGCCCGCGATCACGAACGAGATCAGCACCGCGGGACCGGCCTTTGGCACCGCCTCCTGGAGGACGATGAAGATTCCAGTGCCGACGGTGGCGCCGACGCCGAACATCGTCAGCTGGAATACGCCAATACTTCGTTTGAGGTGGTCGGAGGCGCCATGTGCGACCGGCGCACCAATCACCGGTCGGCGCCGCAACATCTGAGCGGAGAGGCTTAGCGATGGGGCGGTCATAGTGCCTCCTATGAGCTATAACGCAGTACCGGACAAGTGTGAACCCGAGTCGGCCAAAACGTCGGCGAATTGGTCAATCGCCCAGTCGATCTCCGCACCGGTGATCACCAGCGGTGGCGCAAAGCGCAACGTCGAACCGTGCGTGTCCTTGACCAGCACACCACGTTCGGCCAGCTTGACGGTGATCTGCTTTCCCGTGCCGAGCGCCGGATCTATGTCCACGCCGGCCCACAGCCCCATTCCACGAACCGCGACCACCCCGGATCCGATGAGCGTGCGCAGCCGGGCATGCAGATGATCTCCGAGTTCTGCTGAGCGAGACTGGAATTCACCGCGCCGCAGCATTGCGACGACCGTCGTCCCGATGGCCGCGGCAAGTGGATTGCCGCCGAACGTGGAGCCGTGCTCGCCGGGATGCAGCACCCCGAGCACATCGCGGTCGGCGACCACGGCGGACAACGGCACCACGCCGCCGCCGAGGGCTTTGCCGAGCAGATAGATGTCGGGCACCACCCCGAAGTGGTCGCATGCGAATGTGCGACCGGTGCGCGCCAGCCCCGACTGAATCTCGTCGGCGATCATGAGCACGTTGCGTTCGGTGCACAGTGCGCGGACCCGGGGCAGGAAATCGCGGGGCGGAACGACGATCCCGGCCTCACCCTGGATCGGCTCGAGCAGCACGGCAACGGTGTTCTCGTCGATCGCGGCCGCCAGCGCGTCGGCGTCACCGAAGGCCACCGACCGGAGTCCGGGGGTGTACGGCCCGAAACCCCGTCGGGCCGTCTCGTCGTCGGAGAAACTGATGATCGTGGTGGTGCGGCCGTGGAAGTTGTTGTGCGCCACCACGATGTTGCTCTGACCCGCGGGTACGCCTTTGACGTCAGTACCCCACTTTCGGGCCACCTTGATACCGCTCTCCACCGCTTCCGCGCCGCTGTTCATCGGGAGGACCATGTCCTTGCCACAGAGTTCGGCGAGCGCCTGGCAGAACGGGCCGAGCCGGTCGGAGTGGAACGCGCGACTCACCAGTGTCAGGCTGTCCAGCTGTGCGTGGGCCACCGCGGTGATCTCCGGATTGCGATGGCCGAAGTTGACGGCGGAGTAGGCCGCCAGACAATCGAGATAGCGACGACCCTCGACATCGGTCACCCACACGCCGTCGGCACTGGTGGCGACCACCGGCAGCGGCGAGTAGTTGTGCGCAACATAGCGGCTGTCCACCGCGATCGCCGCTTCGGCGCTGCTCATGGTGTCGACAACGGTCACGGATGTACCTCCAATGTGCAGCATTTGACGGATCCGCCGCCCTTGAGCAGCTCTGACAGATCGATTCCGATGGGCCGGAAGCCGGCGGTGCGCAGTTGTTCGGCGAACCCGGTCGCCGCGGCGGGCAACACCACGTTGAGACCGTCGGACACCGCGTTGAGGCCAAGGACGTAGGCATCGGCACTGCCCACCTCGATGGCGTCGGGGAACAGTTCGAGCAGTTTCGTCCTGGACTGCTCGCTGAATGCGGGTGGGTAGTACGCGATCGTGGTGGCGTCGAGCACGGCGAGCGCGGTGTCGAGGTGATAGAAGCGCGGATCGACGAGTTCGAGGCTGACGACGGGCATCTGCAGAATGGCGGCGATTTCGTCGTGTGCTTGCCGCTGCGTGCGGAAGCCGTAACCCGCCAACATGATCGAACCGACGACGAGCAGGTCCCCCTGGCCTTCGTTGGTGTGCCGGGTGTCGGCGGGGCGATAGCCGTGGCGGATCATCCATTCGGCATACGCGGCGGACTCGTCGGCGCGCTGCGGATAGGCGAATCGAGCGGTGACGGCCCTGCCGTTCACCATCATTCCGCCGTTGGCGGCGTAGACCATGTCGGGAAGGCCGATGATGGGTTCGATCAACTCGACGGTGTGGCCGAGTTCCTTGTATGTCTGCCGCAGGGCTTCCCACTGGCTGAACGCGAGATGGGTGTCCACAGCCACCGACGTGTCCATCCACGGGTTGATCGCGTACTCGACGGTGAAGAACGTCGGCGCCGTCATGGCGTAGCGCCGTATCGAGGGCGCACGCGCGGGGGTTCTGTCGGCGCCGAGGCGCCTGCGTGGGGTCGCGGCGACATCTGCAATCGTCATAAATCAACGATATGGTCCCGCATTTTTGCAATCAATCACCGTCTATTGCGTATTGGCCCGTGATTCATTGTTCTACAGCTAGAATAGCGGTGATTTGTTGCGTGGAGGTGATGATGGACCGTCTGGACCAGACAGACGAGCGCATCCTGGCCGAGCTCGCCAACGATGCGCGTGCCACCTACGCCGAGATCGGCGAACGGGTGAGCTTGTCGGCGCCTGCCGTGAAACGCAGGGTCGATCGGCTGCTCGACAACGGCGTCATCCGGGGCTTCACCACGGTGGTGGACCGCAGCGCGCTCGGTTGGAACACCGAGGCGTACGTGCAGGTGTTCCGCCACGGCACGATTACGCCAGAACGGTTGCGCGCGGCCTGGATTGACATCCCCGAGGTGATCGGCGCGGCCACCGTCACCGGGACAGCCGACGCGATCCTGCACGTGCTCGCACGAGACATGCGGCATCTGGAAGAAGCGCTGGAGCGTATTCGCGTGGCCGCCGACGTCGAACGCAGCGAAAGCATCGTCGTGCTGACCAACATCATCGACCGGGACCGTAGCTGACGGGGTGGCCGACCAATCGCGGGAGCCATCGTGCAAAATCTGCGCATGTCCACCACTGGGGGAGTAGTCATCGTCGGCGGCGGCCTGGCCGCTGCCCGCACGGCTGAACAGCTTCGACGCTCCGAGTACGCCGGACCGGTCACCATCGTCAGCGACGAGGACCATCTGCCGTACGACCGGCCGCCGCTGTCGAAGGAAGTGCTGCGCGCCGAGACCGACGACGTCACGCTCAAGCCTGCCGAGTTCTACGAAGACAACGACATCACCGTGTTGCTCGGCAACGGAGCCCGGTCGGTCGACACCGCGGCCCAGACACTGACGCTCGCCGACGGCACCGAGATGCCCTACGACGAACTGATCATCGCCACCGGCCTGGTGCCGAAGCGCATCCCGTCGTTCCCGGATCTCAAAGGGATCCACGTCCTCCGCAACTTCGACGAAAGCCTTGCGCTGCGCGCGGAGGCGGGTTCGGCGACACGAGCCGTCGTGGTCGGTGCGGGTTTCATCGGTTGCGAGGTCGCGGCGAGCCTGCGCGGCATGGGTGTCGACGTCGTGCTGGTGGAGCCGCAGCCTTCGCCGCTGGCGTCGGTACTCGGCGGACAGATCGGTGAGTTGGTCGCCCGACTGCACCGCGCCGAGGGCGTCGACGTGCGATGCGGCGTCGGGGTTTCGGAGGTCGGCGGGTCCGAGCGGGTCGAGAGGGTGGTCCTGGGCGACGGCACCGAACTCGAGGCTGATCTCGTCGTGGTCGGTATCGGTTCGCACCCGGCCACCGAGTGGCTCGACGGCAGCGGCCTGGAGATCGACAACGGGATCGTCTGCGACGATCATGGCCGGTCGAGCGCACCGCATGTGTGGGCGATCGGCGACGTCGCGTCCTGGCGCCACACCCTGGGCCACCAAGTGCGCGTGGAACATTGGAGTAACGTCGCCGACCAGGCACGAGTGCTGGTGCCCGCGATGCTGGGCCAGGACGCACCGTCCACGGTGTCGGTCCCGTACTTCTGGAGCGACCAGTACGACGTCAAGATCCAGTGCCTCGGTGAGCCCGAGGCCGACGACGTCGTGCACGTCGTCGAGGACGACGGCCGCAAGTTCCTGGCGTATTACGAGCGCGACGGCGTCGTTGCCGGCGTGGTCGGCGGCGGCATGCCGGGAAAGGTCATGAAGGCCCGCTCCAAGATCGCGGCCGGCGCACCCATCGCCGACGTCCTCCCCTAAGTGGCGAATTCGGCGCGCCAATCAACCGTGAGGGTGCTTCAGCGCGCCGAATTCACAGTCAGAACTGGCCGAGATAGAACCGGGTGCCCTGGTCGTCGGTGCACTGTGCCGATTGGCCGTACGCCTGCGTGGACGGCTCCTCGATCACCGTGCCGCCGGCTTCGCGTACCCTCGCCACCGCCGCGTGGACGTCGGCGACGGTCCACATCGGCACCGTGACCGACTGCGCGCTGCCGCCGGCGACGCCGGCCATCGGGTGGGTGTGCTGAATCTGCCAGCCGTCTTCGATGCGACCCGGCTCGAACGACCAGAACAGCAGCCCGCTGTAAAACGCCCGGAAGGCGCCCGAGTCTGGCACCTCGTAGGTGATATACGAAAGCTCGCCTGGCCCAGAGCCATTCAGCTCCGGTCGCGCGATACCCGGTGCAGGCTCGAACACCGCGAAGGCCGCGCCGGACGGGTCGGTGGCGTCCAGCACCGAGCCGAAGTCGAAGTCTCGGACTTCACCGGCTGTCCCGCCGGCGGCCACGATCGCTTGTCGTACTGCTGCGAGGTCGTTTACGGCATAGCTGCACAGCATGCCTTGTCGGCTGTCGACGCTGTAGATGCCGATGCGCTGCTTGGTGTTGGTGACCTGACGGGTGGCGCGGTCGAATTCCCAGCCCAGGACGTGACCGTAGAAGGCCGCCGCCCGCTCGGCGTCCGGCGCCCACACCGAGACGTAACCGACGTCACCGTGCTGGATGGTCACCGCCGCGCCGGTCGTCGGGCCATTGAGCGACCAGCAGTGCCCGAACGGGTCGATGATCGCGGCGTTGCGCGAACCGTGAGCCTCGCGGGTTTCCTGACGTACGGTGGCACCGCGGTCGCGGGCCCGCTCTACCGCGATGTCGGTATCCGCGACAGCGATCACGAGCATGACTGAAACAGCCTGCGGTGCAGGGGCTTTCATGCCGATCTCCGGATACTCGTCGGCGAGATAGAACATGCCGCCGCCAAGTGCCAGCTCGGCATGACCGATGCGGCCGTCGTCCATCACGATCGGTTCGCCGACCACGGTGGCGCCCAGCACGTCGACGTACCAGTCGATGGCTTCGCGCGCGTTGGCCACTGAGAGATAGGGCAGTGCCGCCGATCGGGGGACGGCGGAGGACGCGGTGGGTTCGGCCAGTTCGGCGATCGCGGTATCGGTGCCGCTCATGTCAACTCCTCGGGTTCGTTTGGGCAGGTTCAGCGCGCTTTCCAGGCGTGCGCGCAGCCGCGCCGCGAACGCCGGATCTGGTTGGGCAACAAGCTCATCGCCGTGCAGCACGATCAGCGGATCGTGGCTGTTGTTGATGCCGTCGTTCACGACTTCCCTCCTTCCGGCTCCGGATAGTGGGCTCTGAAGGCTCGTCGGGCCCGCACCAGCAACGCCTCGGTGGCGTGCACGGTCCGTCCGATCAACTCCGCGCACTCAGGCACGGAACAGTCATCCATGTAGCGCAACGCCAGCACGGTGCGATGGTGCTCGGGCAGCTTGGCCATGACGGCCTCCGCGACGATGCGGTCGAGCTCGGCATCCCAGTCGTCGCCCGGGTCGACGGTCTCGGGCAGTTCGGCGACCGGGATGTTGAACCGGTCGTGGCGACGGCGGTAGTGATCCGCCAGCTTGTGGCGCGCTACTCCGAGCAACCACGGCAACGTCAACGCCGGGGGCACGTCCTTGCGTGCGGCGTCCATCGCCGCCAGGAACGTGTCCGACGTCAGGTCTTCGGCCGTTCCGCGGTCACTGCAGCGCCGGACGAAGTACCCGTACACGACCGGCATCGATTCGTCGTACATCGCCAGTAGCTGCCGCGGAGCGTCGTTGCCATCCGGTTGGGCGCTCACACCCCTATCGTCGCCGCGGAGGTCCGAACTCCGACGCCCGAATCGGAGATTTTTTCAGCGGCCGCGATCGTCCAGCGCCTTCAGTCCGGCGCTGACGGTGTCGAAGGCGTCGCCGAGCGCCTTCGCAAGCGAAACCGACTCGTCGTCCAACCAGAGTTGATACGCCGACAGCGCCGCGCCGAGCATGGTCCAGGCCACCGTCTGCGGGACGACATCGGCTTCCTTCATGCCCAGCCGGCGCGCGACGAACGCGACGACGACTGCGCGCCAGCCCGCGTACATGGTCATCGAGTACGCCTGAAGCTCGGCAGTCTGCAGGATGACCCGCATGCGCTGCCGGTGCCGTGCGGTCTCGGTGTCGTCAAATGTGTTGAACGCCAACAGCGCCGTGCGTAGCGCGGCATCGATCCCCACGTCGGGGTCGAGATCTGACAGCAGGTCCCGCATCCGCGCCAGGTGTGCCTCGAAGTCGCCCCAAGGCAGCGCGTTCTTCGACGGGTAGTAGCGGAACAGCGTGCGCCGCGCGATACCGGCAGCCTCGGCGACGTCGTCGACGCTGACGTCGTCGAACCCGCGGGCGGCGAACAGATCGATCGCCACATTGCTGATGTGCTCCCAGCTCGTCGACCGCCGGCGGCCAACGCGGTGCTGGGATTCCGGTTGCACGTCAGCTCCTTTTCGGGGGTCGGCTTTCATTCTGGCACTCGATGCCATATTATTGCGATCTCGATCACAGTTTGTCGAGATCCTGTCAAGGAAAGGTGCGGATAGTGGAGCCGAATCAGACAGCGGAAACCTCGGGCGACGAGCTCGTCACCGAAACCTTGGTCGAAGAGGTGTCGATCGACGGGATGTGCGGGGTCTACTGACCGTGACCTCGCCAGCAGCTGAGACCGGGACCGACATCGCGTTCGATCCCGACCTCGGTTGGCGGCTCCACCCACAGGTGGCCGTACGGCCCGAGCCGTTCGGTGCGCTGCTGTATCACTTCGGTACGCGCAAGCTGTCGTTCCTGAAGAACCGGACGATCGTCGAGGTGGTCAACACATTGGCCGACCACCCCGACGTCCGGTCCGCCTGCCGCGCCGCCGGCGTCGGCGATACGCAGCAGGCCCCCTACCTTCACGCCCTTCGCGTGCTCGCTCAATCGAAGATGTTGGTGCCGCAATGACAACAATCGAATCGGAATCGCCTGCCGTACAGCCCGTTCCGCGGCTCATCGAGCAGTTCGAGCACGGGCTGGATGCACCCATCTGCCTGACGTGGGAACTCACCTACGCCTGCAATCTGGCCTGCGTGCACTGCCTGTCGTCCTCCGGCAAGCGCGACCCACGCGAGTTGACCACGCAGCAGTGCAAGAACATCATCGACGAACTCGAACGCATGCAGGTGTTCTACGTGAACATCGGCGGCGGGGAACCGACTGTGCGGTCGGACTTTTGGGAGCTCGTCGACTACGCCACCGAACATCACGTCGGGGTGAAGTTCTCCACCAACGGCGTGCGCATCACACCCGAGGTGGCAGCGCGGCTGGCGGCCAGTGACTACGTCGACGTGCAGATCTCGCTGGACGGCGCGACGGCCGAGGTCAACGACGCCGTCCGGGGAGCAGGCTCGTTCGCGATGGCCATCCGGGCGTTGGAGAACCTCGCCGCTGCGGGCTTCAAGGACGCGAAGATCTCCGTCGTCGTGACCCGCGAGAATGTCGACCAGCTCGACGATTTCGCCGCCCTGGCAGCGCGTTACGGTGCCACGTTGCGGATCACGCGGCTGCGGCCGTCCGGCCGCGGGGCCGACGTGTGGGATGAACTGCACCCCACCGCGGAGCAGCAGGTGCAGCTGTACGACTGGCTGGTGGCCAAGGGTGACGGTGTCCTCACCGGTGACTCGTTCTTCCACCTGTCGGGTCTGGGCGAGCCGGGCGCGCTGGCGGGTCTGAACCTGTGCGGAGCGGGCCGGGTGGTGTGCCTCATCGACCCGGTCGGAGACGTGTATGCGTGCCCGTTCGCCATCCACGACCGCTTTCTTGCCGGAAACATCCTCACCGATAACGGTTTTGACAACGTGTGGAAGAACGCCCCGCTGTTCCGCGAGCTACGTGAACCGCAGTCGGCGGGAGCGTGCGGCAGCTGCGGGCACTACGACAGCTGCCGCGGCGGATGCATGGCCGCGAAGTTCTTCACCGGATTGCCGATGGACGGTCCGGACCCCGAGTGTGTGCAGGGCTATGGGGCGCCGGCGTTGGCTGCCGACCGCGTCAAGCCCAAGTCCAGCGTTGACCACTCGCGTGGCGGGCCGGTCATGCTGAAACTATTGACAACCCCGCCTCGCTCTGATGTCGCCGCCAAAGCGGCTCCGAAGCGACTCTGTAACGAAAGCCCGGTGTAACTCATGGCCGACATCTGGTTCGAGACTGTCGCGGCCGCCCAAGAGCGGGCCAAGCGACGGCTACCCAAACCGGTGTACTCGGCGCTGCTCGCGGCCAGCGAGCGCGGCGTCACCGTCGCCGACAACGTCGACGCATTCGCCGAGCTGGGCTTCGCGCCGCATGTCATCGGCGCTACCGAGAAGCGCGACCTCGCGACAACCGTTATGGGCCAAGATATTTCGATGCCTGTCGTGATATCACCGACCGGCGTGCAGGCCGTCCACCCAGATGGAGAGACCGCCGTCGCGCGGGCCGCGGCCGCACGAGGGACCGCGATGGGTCTGTCGTCGTTTGCGAGCAAGCCGATTGAAGAGGTGATCGTCGCCAACCCCAAGCTCTTCTTCCAGGTGTACTGGCTCGGGGGCCGGGACGCGATCGCGGCGCGGGTTGAGCGCGCGCGCGAGGCGGGCGCCGTCGGTCTGATCGTCACCACCGACTGGAGCTTCTCGCACGGCCGGGACTGGGGGAGCCCCAAGATCCCCGAGGAGATGAACCTCCGCACCACGGTGCGGATGCTGCCGACGGGGCTGAGCAGGCCGGGCTGGCTGTGGCAATGGGGTAAGACCTTCCGGCCGCCGAACTTGCGGGTGCCCAACCAGGCTGCGCGCGGCGAGGCGGGTCCGCCGTTCTTTGCCGCGTACGGCGAGTGGATGGGTACCCCGCCGCCGACCTGGGAGGACATCGCCTGGCTGCGCGAGCTGTGGGGCGGCCCGTTCATGCTCAAGGGCGTGATGCGCGTTGACGACGCCAAACGTGCTGTGGACGCTGGTGTCTCGGCTATCTCGGTGTCCAACCACGGCGGTAACAACCTCGACGGCACGCCTGCGTCGATTCGGGCTTTGCCGGCGATCGCCGCCGCCGTCGGAGACGACGTCGAGGTGCTGCTCGATGGCGGCATCCGACGTGGCAGCGACGTGGTGAAGGCCGTCGCTCTCGGCGCGCGCGCGGTCATGATCGGGCGGGCGTATCTCTGGGGCCTGGCCGCCAATGGGCAGGCGGGTGTCGAGAACGTGCTCGACGTTCTGCGGGGCGGCATCGATTCGGCGTTGATGGGGCTCGGCCATGCTTCGGTGCACGACCTCCGCCCCGACGATGTGCTGGTGCCCGACGGGTTCGCTCGGGCGCTCGGGGTGCCCGGCAGCCCCACTGCCTGAGCGAGCTGTCGCCTTCACACAGAGTTTCCTGGTACGGGCGTGGCTCAGGGGGCTGACGTGAATGCTTCGTTGTCGCACGCGCAAATTTCTGGAAATCAATTGCTGCGCATGCGCCAACAATTGGCGCACACCAGGTGAATTCGGCCTACCATCGGCCTGTGCCCTATGGAAGCGAGCTCGCGAACGCAACGTCGCGGCAGCTGCAGAGCACGTCACCAGCGTTGATCATTCCCGTCGGTTCCACCGAACAGCACGGTCCCCACCTGCCGCTCGACACCGACACGCGCATTGCGACCGCCGTGGCGCGTGCCCTGGCCGACCAGCTCGTGCCGGCGAATGAATCGAAATGGTTGGTTGCTTCGGCGATCGAATACGGCGCCAGCGGTGAGCATGAGGAGTTCAGCGGCACCGTGTCGATCGGCACGTCCGCCCTGCGGCTGTTACTGGTGGAGTTCGGCCGGTCCGCGTCGCGCTGGGCGTCGCGCCTCGTCTTCGTCAACGGACACGGGGGCAACGTGGAAGCGCTGGCCACTGCCGCGGCATTGCTGCGGTACGAGGGCCGCGACGTGGGCTGGTGTTCCTGCAGTGCGGAGAACGCCGACGCGCATGCCGGTCATACCGAAACCTCTGTATTGCTACATATTTCGCCTGCCGACGTCTGGATCGCCGAGCGGGTTCCCGGCAACAGCGCCCCGCTGGGACAGTTGATGCCCGCAATGCGTCAAGGAGGGATAGCCGCGGTCAGTGACGTGGGCATTCTCGGTGACCCCACCACCGCTACCGCGGAGGAAGGCGCGCGCATCTTCGCCGAGATGGTCGACGGATGTTTGCGGCGCGTGACTCGATGGACGCCTGACCGGAACGGAATGCTGACATGAGCGGACCACGGCTGCCCGACGGGTTCGCCGTCCAGGTGGATCGCCGGGTGAAGGTCCTCGGCGAGGGGTCCGCGTTGCTCGGTGGATCGCCTACCCGGTTGCTGCGATTGGCGCCCGCGGCGCAGACGATGCTCACCGGCGGCCGGCTCGAGGTGCACGACGCGGTCAGCGCACAGCTCGCGCGCACGCTGCTCGACGCGACGGTGGCGCATCCGCGGCCCGCGACCGGACCGTCGCATCGCGATGTCACAGTCGTTATTCCTGTGCGGGACAACATCTCTGGCCTCCGCCGCCTGGTCGCAGCCCTTCGTGGCATGCGAATCATCGTGGTCGACGACGGGTCGGCCACCCCGGTTCAGCAGGCCGACTTCGCCCAGATGTACAGCGATGTCCAGATCCTGCGACACGATCGCAGCAAGGGGCCCGCGGCCGCCCGCAACACCGGCATGGCGGCGTGCCACACCGACTACATCGCATTCCTCGACTCCGACGTGGTGCCGCGGCGCGGGTGGCTGGAGGCGCTGCTCGGGCATTTCTGCGACCCCGCGGTGGCACTCGTCGCACCGCGGATCACCGGCCTGCGCGAGCCGGAAAACCTGGTGGCCCGCTACGAAGCCGTCAGGTCCTCCCTCGACCTCGGTATGCGCGAAGCGCCCGTCGTACCCTTCGGGACCGTCTCCTATGTGCCAAGCGCCGCGATCATCTGCCGAAGTGCCGTGCTCAAGGAATTGGGCGGTTTCGACGAGACGCTCAGGTCCGGCGAAGACGTCGACCTGTGCTGGAGGTTGATCGAGGCAGGAGCTCGGCTGCGCTACGAACCCGTAGCTCTGGTCGGTCACGACCATCGCACGCAACTGCGAGAGTGGCTCTCGCGCAAGTCGTTCTACGGAGAATCCGCCGCACCGCTGTCGGTCCGGCACCCCGGCAAGACGGCACCGCTCGTCATCTCGGGCTGGACGCTGGTCGCGTGGATGCTGATGGCGATGGGCTCGGGAATCGGCTACCTCGCGTCGATGGTGGTCGCCACGATCACCGGGCGCCGTATCGCACGGTCGCTGTCCACCGTGGAGACCGAACCCAAGGAAGTAGCCGTGGTGGCAGCCCACGGATTGTGGTCCGCGGCGCTTCAGCTGGCGTCGGCCATCTGCCGCCACTACTGGCCCGTCGCGTTCGTCGCGGCACTGCTTTCGCGACGATGCCGTCAAGTGGTGTTGGTGGCGGCCATCGTCGACGGAGTGGTGGACTGGATCACCCGCAACGGCAGCCGTGAGGACGACACGAAACCGGTCGGGCTGCTCACCTACATCCTACTCAAGCGGCTCGACGACATGGCGTACGGTGCGGGACTGTGGACCGGCGTCGTACGGGAGCGTCACGTCGGCGCGCTCAAGCCGCAGATTCGGACCTGAAGCCCCGCCTTGCATTGCGATGTGTTGATCGTCGGCGCCGGAAGCGCCGGATCCGTATTAGCGGAGCGACTTTCGATTGACTCGAGTCGCCGCGTCACGGTCATCGAAGCAGGCCCGGGCCCATCCGACCCGTCCGTTCTGACGCAGATCACCGACGGCCTGCGGTTGCCGATCGGCGCCGCCAGTTCGGTGGTGCGGCGCTATCCGACGACGCTGACCGACGACCCCGAGCGGCACGCACAGATCATGAGGGGTGCGGTCGTCGGCGGATCGGGTGCGGTCAACGGCGGCTATTTCTGCCGTGGACTGCCGTCGGACTTCGACGGCTGGGGGGTGCCCGGATGGGCGTGGTCCGACGTGCTGCCCCATTTCCTGGCCATCGAAACCGATCTCGACTTCGGCGGTCCTCTGCACGGCCGCGACGGCCCTATTCAGGTGCAGCGGGTCGCCGAATTCGACGGCTGTACCGCGACTTTCGTCAACGCTGCGGAAACGGCAGGGTATCGGCGGGTGGACGATCTGAACGGGTCCGCGCCGGAGGCTCCGCTGCCTTCGGGAGTCGGCCCGGTGCCATTGAACATCAACGGCGGTACGCGGGTCGGTCCCGGTGGCGCCTATCTCAAGCCCGCGATGGATCGCGCCGGTCTCACCGTGCTGACCGATACGAGGGCGACGCGTATCCGGATCGTCGACGGTCGCGCGGTGGGCGTGCAATGTGTCGGGCCCGACGGATCTGTCGATGTGACCGCCGACCGAATCGTGTTGTCGGCCGGTGCGATCGGATCCGCGCATCTGCTGATGCTGTCGGGTATCGGGCCGCAACAGACGCTGAGCGCCGCGGGAGTACCCGTGGTGGCCGACCTCCCGGTGGGTGCGGCAACCGCGGACCATCCGGAGTGGGTGCTTCCGGTGGACTGGACCGAGACGCACGGTCTGCCACCCCTGGAGGCGGTGCTGACCACCGATGACGGGCTCGAAATCAGGCCGTACACCGCGGGTTTCGGCGCGATGGTGAGCGGTCGGCGCGACGACCCGGCCGACCACCCGCACATCGGGGTCGCCCTCATGCGGCCTCGATCGCGCGGCAGGGTCCGGCTGGTGTCAGCGGACCCGGACGTCGGCCCCGTCATCGAGCACCGGTATGACAGTGAACCCGCGGACGTCGCGGCGCTGCGTGCCGGTGCCGAGCTGGCACGCGAACTCGCCGGAGCGCATGCGCAATCCGAGAAGACATCGTGGTCGACGTCGCAACATCTGTGCGGCAGCGCGCGGATGGGACGCGAGGACGACGCATCGGCGGTGGTCGACGCGCGGTGCCGGGTGCGCGGCATCGACGCCCTATGGGTGGTCGACGGGTCGGTGCTTCCCCGCATCACGAGCCGAGGCCCGCACGCCACCACCGTCATGCTCGGCCACCGGGCCGCCGAGTTCGTCGTCTGAATTGCCGGCACCGCCGGCGTCGTCTGAATTGCCGGCACCGCCGGCGTCTGAATTGCCGGCACCGCCGGCGGCGTCTGACGCCGACCAGCGCGCGGTGATCCGGCGCGCGAGGCGTGACTGCTGGCCGTCTCGGCCGGGGGCCCAGGTCGCGACGAACGCGGCGGCAAGCGCCAACACGATGGCAAGCACAAGCAGTGCCAGGCTCATCGAGTCGATGAAAGCGGCCGTGGCGAGGTCCGCCAGACGTGTGCCCTGCGGTCCCATCTCCTCGGCAATCGCCAGCGCATTGGCAAGGGATTCCAGCGCTCCCGTGCGTATCTGCTCGGGGAAGCCGGTCAGCGTCGGGGACAGTACGGCACCGTACTGCGCCGCCAAGACGGAGCCGGCGACCGCGATTCCCACCGCCGCACCGACCTCACGCGTGGTGTCGTTGACCGCCGATGCGACTCCCTGCTTCTCGGTGGGCACGGCATTCATGATCGCCGAGGTGGTCGGCGCGACGCACAACCCGATGCCCGCACTCGTGACCAGCATCGGCCACATCAGATCGAGATAGGACGACCCGGCGTCGAGATAGCGCATCAGGAAGAGCCCCACCCCGATGAGGAACAAGCCCAGTGCGACGGCGATGCGTAGCCCGACCTTCGGCAGGTACAGATGCATCGTGGCGCCGAGGACCATGATCGGCACCGCCAGCGGCGCGAGGGCGAACGCCGTCTGCAGTGGGCTGTAGCCGAGCACGAGCTGCAGGTATTGCATCTCGATGAAGAAGAACCCGAAGTTGGCGAAGAACAAAATGGTGATGCCGATCGATCCGGTGGTGAAGTCGGGTCTGCCGAACAGGCGGACGTCGAGCAGGGGATGGCGACGGCGCAGTTCGACCACGGCGAACACCACGGCCAGCGCGACACCGGCGGCCATACAGCCCCACACCACCGGATGGCTCCACCCGCGCACCGGTGCTTCCACGACACCGAACACGAAAACCGCGACGGCCGAACCGATCAGCGCCGCGCCGATACCGTCGATCGGGGTGGCGGTGTCGTCACGCGACGACCGAATGGTGAACGTGCAGACAATCAGCGCGAGAGCCGACACGGTGAACGCGTAGAAGATCGATTGCCACGAGAAGAACTGCAGGAGCAGGCCGGTGCCCATGAATCCGACGATCGCGCCCGAACTGGCGACCCCGGCCCAGATACCAACAGCCTTGTTGCGCTCAGCTTTTGGGAATGCCGCGGTCAACAAGGACAGCGTCGCGGGCATGATGAACGCCGCTCCGACCCCGGCCAGCATCCGGGACAGGATGATCTGAACCGGACTGTCGAGGAACACCGGTGCGATCGAGGCCATCGCGAAGATCGCCAATCCGGCCACCAGCGCGCCCCGCCGCCCGTACCGGTCACCGATTGCGCCCGCGGGCAGCAGCAGGCAGGCCAGCACGAGTGTGTAGCCGTCCACGATCCAGGTGAGTTGGGTCTGCGTCGCCGCGGTGTCCACCGCGATGTCGGGCAGTGCCGCGTTGAGCGCGACCATCGAGGAAATGACCAGCAGCACGTCGAGGGCGGCGACGGTGAGCAGCCAATTGCGCCCGAACTTGGACAGGCTCGCCAGGTTCGCGTCGATACTCTGGTCAGGCGGGGTGAGGGTGTCGACCATGGATCGCGCTCCCTTCCGCGGAGAATAGTTTCGAGACTAACAGTCTCGTAGCGAGACCAATAGTCTTGTTCCCCCGGAGGAGGTGGTGTAAACGGTGACCGTTCCCCCGCACGGCGACCTACCGAACACGGACCCGCGGCCGGCCCGCTCTCGGGCTCGATTGCTCGAGGCGGCGGCCGCCCTGCTGCGTACGGGCGGTCCGAGTGCGGTGACGATCGATGCGGTCACCCGCAGCGCGAACGTGGCCAGGGCCACGCTCTATCGCCATTTCCCCAGCGCCAACGATCTGGTGGGTGCGGCCTTCATGAGCCTGCTGGAGCCTGCGCCGATGCCGCCAACCGACGGCGGCCTGCGCGAGCAGTTGCTCGCGGTAGTGGAGGGCTGGATCGAATCGATCGTCGAAGTGCCCGCCATGCTCACCGCCTTGACATGGCTTGCGTCAGGACCCGACGCAGGCGACTACTCCGATGTGCGCCAAGCGGTTTCGGATCCCGTAGGCCCGTTACGGGCCCGCATCATCCAGCTGTACGCCGCACCCTTCGACGCCATCTTCGACAGCCCGCAGGCAGCCGCTGAGATCGAGGTGCCCGACCGCATTCAGGCGATCGCGCTGCTGATCGGTCCGCTGATTCTGGGAAAGCTCAGCACCGTAGCCGATTTCGACTATCGCGCGTGTGCCGAGGCCGCTGTCGACGGATTTCTCGCCACCCACGCCAAGCAATAGAGCCCGCGCGAGGCCGTGGACCGTCGTCAGCGCAGCGAGTACCGGATGGGCAGGTGCTTGAGCCCACCGACGAAAGTGGTCGCCGCCAACTCTGGCTCGCCCGCGAGTTCGATGGACTCCAGCCGCGGGATCAATTCGGTGAACAGGCTGTTCATCTCCATGCGTGCCAGCGCGGCCCCCAGGCAGAAATGCACGCCGTATCCGAATGCGACGTGCTTGTTCGGGTCACGGCCGACGTCGAATCGGAAGGGCTCGTCGAAGACTTCCTCGTCCCGGTTGCCGGAAACATAGGCCAGGTAGACGGATTCGCCCTTGGCGATGGGAATGCCACGGATCTCGGTGTCCTCGGCGGCGGTGCGCATGAACTCTTTGACCGGCGTCGTCCAGCGGATCATCTCCTCGACCGCGGTGCCCATCAGTCCGGGATCCTTGCGCAGACGCTCGAGCTGGTCGGGGTTTTCGATGAGCGCGAGCAGCCCGCCGGAAATCGCGTCCTTGGTGGTGTCGTGGCCCGCACTCGCGACGATCACGTAATAGGACGCGGTGTCGACCTCGGACAGCGGCTCACCGTCGATGCGACCGTTGGCGATTGCCGATGCCAGGTCGTCGGTCGGGTGTTCGCGCCGCGAGGCGGTCAGCTGGGCGAAGTAGGTGAAGAAGTCGATCAAAATCGCCATCTGCTCTTCCGGCGTCTGCCCGCGTTGGTTGTACTCCTCGTCATCACCGCCGAATAGCTCCTGGGTGAGCTGGTGCATCCGGGGAAAGTCCTCCTCGGGCAAGCCGAGCAGCGACATGATCACGTACAGCGGGAAGTTGACCGCAATCTCTGTGACGAAATCGCATTCCGGGCCGATGTCGCGCATCTTGTCGACGTAGCGCTTGGCCAACGCATCGACGTTGACCTTGAGATCGCGCATGGCCTTGGGGCGGAACCAGTCCGCGCCGATGGCGCGCACCTTGCGGTGGTGCGGATCATCCATGTGAATGAGGGTGCGCAACCCGGTGCCGGCTTCGAGTTGTTGCTTGCTGAAATCGTCGGCTTCAGCGGTGACGAGCACGGGCCGCGGTTCGGACAGGAAAAGGTTGTTGTCCCGCTCGATGGCCATGATGTCGGCGTGCTTGGTGATCGCCCAGAACGGCCGGTAGGGAGCTTTGTCGACCCACGCCACCGGGTTGTTCGCCCGCAGATGGGTCAGAGCCGCGTGCAGCCGAGCGTCGTCGGCATACGCCGTCGGGTCGGCGAAAACTTGCGCGGCGTCGTCCATCGTCGGCGTGCTCATACGGCCTCCTAATCTCCGGGGACTCCCAGAACTTGACGGGTGTCAAGTTCGAAGTCTATGTGACGGAGGCCACGCAGGGGAAGAGTGCTCCCTCAGTAGTGTCGGGACCGATGTCTGTTGCAAAGGTCCGCGGTCGAAACCTCGCCATCGCGGGGGTGTTGATCGTCGTTGCCGCGCTCGCGGGGTGCTCACGCGGCCTATCGGCCACCATCGACGTACCGGACGATCCGGGAGTGGTGCAGACACAGTCAGGTGCGCTGCGCGGGCTGGTTTCCGAGGACCACCGCCTTTTCGCCGGGATTCCTTATGCCGCACCACCGGTGGGCGCATTGCGGTGGCAACCACCCGCGCCAGCTGCCGGGTGGACCGGGTTCCTTGATGCCACCCGACCCGGCCCGCGATGCATTCAGGACGTCAGCAATGACGTCGACCAACGCGAAACCAGCGAAGACTGCCTGACTCTCAATGTGTGGACGCCGCCGCCGTCCGGGGAGAAGCGGCCGGTGATGGTGTGGATTCACGGCGGCAGCTTCACCAATGGCAGCGGCGACGTCTACGACTCGCGCCGGCTGGCTAGCCGCGGTGACGTCGTCGTCGTCACGATCAACTACCGGTTGGGCACGCTCGGCTTCCTCGCGCACCCGGCACTCGGCCCGGCCGGGGAGGTCGGCAACTACGGTCTGGCCGACCAACAGGCCGCGCTGCGATGGGTGCACGACAACATCGCCGCGTTCGGAGGCGATCCGGACAAGGTGACGATAGCGGGTGAGTCGGCCGGGGGGATGTCAGTGTGCGACCACCTCGTTGCACCCGCCTCGGCAGGACTTTTCAGTGCCGCGATCATCCAAAGTGGGCCGTGTCAGGCGCAATACGACCTGTCTGCCGCGGAGCGGACCAGCGAGCAGTACGCCGCGGAGGTGGGTTGCGGCGATAGGGTCGCCGCGGCGGCCTGTCTTCGCGCGCTACCGGCCGAGCGGTTGCAGCGGCCAGTGCTCTACGGACGAATCGGCAGCGAACGCTTGAGCGGGCCCGTGACGGGAACCAGAATTCTGCCGGTCGATCCGATGAACGGTGCAGCGCAGGGGCGGGCGGCCAAGGTGCCGGTGATGATCGGGACGACAGCCGACGAGTACACCCTATTCACTGCCTTGCAGTACATCCGAGGGCGCGCGTTCGGCGCGACCGACTATCTCGGGCTGCTTTCGGAGGCATACGGCGGCGCCCATGCCGGGGTCGTCGCACAGCGGTATCCGCCGGAGCGGTTCGGCGGCAGTGTGCCGCTGGCATATTCAGCCGCAGTGACCGACGGCACCTTCGCCTGTGTGGGAGACCGTCTCGCGGACTCGTTGTCATCAGAAAAGCCGGTGTACTTCTCCGAATTCGACGACCCTGGTGCGCCGGCGCCGGAGCCGTTGCGGGCGGCGCCGTTCCCCGTCGGGGCCGGGCATTCGCTGGAATTGCGGTACCTCTTCGACGTGGGCGGAGCGCCGGCGCTCAATCCCGAACAACAGCGGTTGTCCGACGAGATGATCGGCTACTGGAGTGAATTCGTATCCACAGGTTCGCCAGGGTCCGGGTGGCCGTCCCTTGATGGACCCGCAGGTGAGCGAATGTCGTTGCAGCCCGGAGGGAATCGCCTCATCAGTGACTTCGGCCAGGTGCACAACTGCCCGTTCTGGGCGGGGCTCAAGGTTTGACGGGCGTGACCCAGCACGTGATGTCGGCGTGCACCACTTCGATGCCTGCGTGGTCAAGCACCTGCACTCCGACCACCACCTCGGTGCCTTCGGAGACCGATGCGAAGTCAGGCGGCTCCAGCCGGGCCTGAGCCCGCAGCGAGGTCGTCGCCTTCTCCAGGTACTGCACACTCATCGCCTTGGGGATCCAACGATGGGTGGTCGGGACCGTGGCTTCCATCAGCATGCCCATCGCCATCTCCGCGACGTTGCACGACGCGATCGCGTGCACGGTTCGCAGGTGGTTGTAGACGAAGAACCATTTGGGCACGGTGACCTCGGCGTAGCCCGGCTCCATCCGCACTACATGCGGCGCTATCGATGCGAAATAGGGCACTCGGACCATCGCCGCGACGCTGAACAGCCGGCTGCCGCCCGGCCGCTCGGCAAGGCGCTTCCAGATGCGATACGTCGTGGTCGGATCTGCCATGCCGGGCTATATTACTCCGGAGTAAGATAGCTTCCGCGGCGGACCAGCCGTGTCAGCGGGTTTCCCATGGCCAGGGATTTGGAGCGGGCCCACATCTAGGGCATACTGTTCGGGTTGCCTTGAGCCGGGACGGACCCCTTTCGGGACTGCCTGGCACGGGGCATACGACCTGCGCCCCCAGGGGCGCGTCCGGTCCCAACCTCGATCGCGACGGATTTCCGACGCGGGCGAGCCTGCGCAAGGGCGACACACCCGAGCGCGGGGGCCGGTGGACCACAGACAGGTAAACAGCGGCGGCATAGCCGCGCGACCGAGGTTCCTCGGCGTGTGGCAGCAGACAGAGGTTTTTCACGCCCGAGCGTGGAAGCCCGTTAGTAGTGAGGTAGGAGAAGCGTGGCGGGACAGAAGATCCGCATCAGGCTCAAGGCCTACGACCACGAGGCAATTGACGCCTCGGCGCGCAAGATCGTTGAGACGGTCACACGGACGGGCGCCAGCGTGGTCGGCCCGGTGCCGCTGCCGACCGAGAAGAACGTGTATTGCGTCATCCGGTCCCCGCATAAGTACAAGGACTCGCGGGAGCACTTCGAGATGCGCACCCACAAGCGGCTGATCGACATCCTCGACCCAACGCCGAAGACCGTTGACGCCCTTATGCGCATCGATCTGCCGGCCAGCGTCGACGTCAACATCCAGTAGGAGACCCAAGAGAAATGGCTAGAAAGAGCATTCTGGGCACCAAGCTGGGCATGACGCAGGTGTTCGACGAGAACAACAAGGTCGTGCCGGTGACGGTCGTCAAGGCCGGACCCAACGTCGTCACGATGATCCGCACGCCGGAGCGCGACGGCTACAGCGCAGTGCAACTTGCGTACGGCGAGATCAGCCCGCGCAAGGTCAACAAGCCTCTTACGGGGCAGTATTCGGCTGCAGGTGTGAACCCGCGCCGCCACATCGCCGAGTTCCGGCTCGACGACGAGGCCGCTGCCGCGGAGTACGAGCTCGGTCAGGAACTGACCGCCGAGATCTTCACCGACGGCGCCTATGTCGACGTGACGGGAACCTCCAAGGGTAAGGGCTTCGCCGGCACCATGAAGCGCCACGGCTTCAAGGGCCAGGGCGCCAGTCACGGTGCCCAAGCGGTGCACCGTCGTCCGGGTTCCATCGGCGGTTGCGCCACTCCCGGCCGCGTGTTCAAGGGCACCCGCATGTCGGGCCGCATGGGTAGCGACCGCATCACGACGCAGAACCTGTTGGTGCACAAGGTCGATGCCGAGAACGGCGTGCTGCTGATCAAGGGCGCTATCCCCGGTCGCAATGGCGGACTGGTGACAGTGCGCAGTGCAATCAAGAGGAGTGAGAAGTGACCGCGGACGCGAGGAGCAAAACAGCGGGAGCCGAGAAGACCGCAAAGAGTTTGAAGATCGACGTCCACACCCCGGCAGGTAAGAAGGACGGCTCTGTCGAGCTGCCCGCCGATCTTTTCGACGCCGAGGCCAACATCGCGCTGATGCATCAGGTCGTCGAGGCGCAGCTGGCGGCCAAGCGGCAGGGCACCCACTCGACCAAGACTCGTGGCGAGGTGCGCGGTGGTGGCAAGAAGCCGTACCGCCAGAAGGGCACCGGCCGCGCGCGTCAGGGTTCGACGCGTGCACCCCAGTTCACCGGCGGTGGTGTGGTACACGGACCGCAGCCGCGCGACTACAGCCAGCGGACCCCGAAGAAGATGATCGCCGCCGCACTTCGCGGGGCGCTCTCGGACCGGGCACGCAATGGCCGTATCCACGCGGTGACCGAGCTCGTCGAGGGGCAGGCTCCGTCGACGAAGGCGGCCAAGACGTTCCTGGCGACGCTTCTCACCGAGAACACGGCCCAGAACAACAAGGTGCTGATCGTGATTGGCCGTACCGATGAGACCGGTGCCAAGAGCGTTCGCAATCTGCCCGGCGTGCACGTGCTTTCGCCGGACCAGTTGAACACCTACGACGTGCTGAAGGCGGACGACGTGGTGTTCAGCGTGGAGGCGCTGGACGCCTACATCGCCGCTCACACGAACAAGGACGAGGAGGTGTCGGCCTGATGGCTACCGTCACCGATCCCCGCGACATCATCTTGGCGCCGGTGATCTCAGAGAAGTCCTACGGGCTCATCGAAGAGAACGTGTACACGTTCGTCGTGCACCCCGACTCGAACAAGACGCAGATCAAGATCGCGATCGAGAAGATCTTCAAAGTGAAGGTCGACTCGGTCAACACCCTCAACCGGCAGGGCAAGCGCAAGCGCACCCGCGCCGGTTACGGCAAGCGCAAGGACACCAAGCGCGCCATCGTCACGCTGGCCGCTGGAAGCAAGCCGATCGACCTGTTCGGAGCACCGGCCTAGCCGGCGGATAGCAGAGAGACTTTAAGAAACATGGGAATTCGCAAGTACAAGCCGACGACCCCGGGTCGTCGCGGTGCCAGCGTCTCCGATTTCGCCGAGATCACTCGCGACCATCCGGAGAAGTCGCTGGTGCGCCCGCTGCATGGCAAGGGCGGCCGCAACGCACACGGTCGGATCACCACGCGTCACAAGGGCGGCGGGCACAAGCGCGCCTACCGCGTGATCGACTTCCGTCGCAACGACAAGGACGGTGTCAACGCCAAGGTCGCTCACATCGAGTACGACCCGAACCGCACCGCCAACATCGCACTGCTTCACTTCCTGGACGGCGAGAAGCGCTACATCATTGCGCCGCAGGGACTCTCACAGGGCGACGTCGTGGAGTCCGGCGCCAACGCCGACATCAAGCCCGGCAACAATCTGCCGTTGCGCAACATCCCGGCGGGCACGCTCATCCACGCGGTGGAGCTGCGGCCCGGTGGCGGAGCCAAGTTGGCGCGCTCGGCCGGTGCCAGCATCCAGCTGCTGGGTAAGGAAGGCACCTACGCCTCGCTGCGTATGCCATCCGGTGAGATCCGTCGCGTCGACGTGCGCTGCCGCGCCACCGTCGGCGAGGTCGGCAATGCCGAGCAGGCGAACATCAACTGGGGTAAGGCCGGCCGGATGCGGTGGAAGGGCAAGCGCCCGACCGTCCGTGGCGTCGTGATGAACCCGGTCGACCACCCGCACGGCGGCGGTGAGGGTAAGACCTCCGGCGGCCGTCACCCGGTCAGCCCGTGGGGTAAGCCCGAAGGGCGTACCCGCAAGTCCCACAAGCCGAGCGACAAGCTCATTGTTCGTCGCCGACGCACCGGCAAGAAGCACCGGTAGGAGTAAACGATGCCACGCAGCCTCAAGAAGGGCCCGTTCGTCGACGGCCATCTGCTCAAGAAGGTCGACGTACAGAACGAGAAGAACACCAAGCAGGTCATCAAGACCTGGTCGCGTCGATCGACGATCATCCCCGACTTCATCGGGCATACCTTCGCGGTGCACGACGGCCGCAAGCATGTCCCGGTGTTCGTCACCGAGGCGATGGTCGGGCACAAGCTCGGCGAGTTCGCACCGACCCGCACGTTCAAGGGTCACATCAAGGACGACCGGAAGGCGAAGCGCCGGTAATGAGTACGACGACTGAATACCCGTCTGCGGTCGCGAAGGCGCGCTTCGTGCGCATCTCGCCGACCAAGGCGCGCCGGGTCATCGACCTGGTGCGCGGTAAGTCGGTGACCGAAGCACTGGACATTCTGCGGTGGGCGCCGCAGTCCGCCAGCGAACCGGTTGCCAAGGTCATCGCGAGTGCTGCGGCCAACGCGCAGAACAACGAAGGTCTGGATCCGACCACCCTGGTGGTCGCCACCGTCTACGCGGACGAGGGCCCGACCGCCAAGCGCATCCGGCCGCGCGCGCAGGGCCGTGCGTTCCGGATTCGCAAGCGCACCAGCCACATCACGGTGATCGTCGAGAGCAGGCCCAGCCGCGACGGTGGACGGGGCGGTTCTTCCGCAGAGTCCGCCAGCGCAGCACGCTCGCGTCGTGCGCAGGGCAGTAAGGCCGCTGCGGCGAAGAAGACGCCGGCTGCGAAAGCTTCCGGAGCCGCCCCGGCGGCGACGTCGGACGCAGCCGAGACGACCACCGAGACCGTGACTGTGGAGACGGCGCCTGCCAAGAAGGCTTCTGGAGCCGCTCCGGCGGCGACATCAGGCACCGCGAAGAAGGCTCCGGCCAAGAAGGCGGACGCCGAAAAGGCCGCGGCGAAAACGGACGGCGAAAAAAAGACCACAGAAGCTTCTGACGAAGCGAAGGAGGGCTCGGAGTAGTGGGCCAGAAAATCAATCCCCACGGCTTCCGGCTCGGTATCACCACCGGCTGGAAGTCCCGGTGGTATGCCGACAAGCAGTACAAGGACTACGTCAAGGAAGACGTGGCGATCCGTCGTCTGCTTGCCACCGGTCTGGAGCGTGCCGGCATCGCCGACGTGGAAATCGAGCGCACCCGCGACCGGGTCCGCGTCGATATCCACACCGCGCGTCCCGGCATCGTCATCGGCCGCCGCGGCACCGAGGCTGACCGCATCCGCGCCGACCTGGAGAAGCTGACCGGCAAGCAGGTCCAGTTGAACATCCTCGAGGTGAAGAACCCCGAGTCGCAGGCTCAGTTGGTGGCTCAGGGTGTTGCCGAGCAGTTGAGCAACCGCGTCGCGTTCCGTCGCGCCATGCGCAAGGCAATCCAGTCCGCGATGCGCCAGCCGAATGTCAAGGGCATCCGGGTGCAGTGCTCGGGCCGTCTTGGCGGCGCCGAGATGAGCCGCTCGGAGTTCTACCGCGAAGGCCGGGTGCCGCTGCACACGCTGCGTGCGGACATCGATTACGGGCTGTACGAAGCCAAGACGACCTTCGGTCGTATCGGTGTGAAGGTCTGGATCTACAAGGGCGACATCGTCGGCGGCAAGCGCGAGCTCACCGCCGCGGCTCCGGCAGGCGCGGATCGTCCGCGTCGCGAGCGCCCGTCGGGCACCCGTCCGCGCCGCAGTGGCGCATCGGGTACCACCGCGACGAGCACTGAGGCCGGTCGCGCCGCATCGGGTACCGAAGAGGCACCCGCCGCCGCGGAGGCGACGGCAGGCACCGAGGCCGCCGCCGGCGAGGCAGTGTCGTCTCAGCCCACGGAAACCACGGAGAGCTAGCCATGTTGATTCCCCGTAAAGTCAAGCACCGCAAGCAACATCACCCGAGGCAGCGCGGCATCGCCAGTGGCGGCACCTCGGTGAGCTTCGGTGACTACGGCATCCAGGCGCTGGAACACGCATATATCACCAACCGGCAGATCGAGTCCGCTCGTATCGCCATCAACCGGCACATCAAGCGTGGCGGCAAGGTGTGGATCAACATCTTCCCCGACCGTCCGCTGACCAAGAAGCCCGCCGAAACCCGCATGGGTTCGGGTAAGGGTTCGCCGGAGTGGTGGGTGGCCAACGTCAAGCCGGGTCGCGTGCTCTTCGAGCTGAGCTACCCCGATGAGAAGACCGCGCGCGAGGCGCTGACCCGCGCGATCCACAAGCTGCCGATCAAGGCACGCATCGTTACCCGAGAGGAGCACTTCTGATGGCTGTGGGAGTGACGCCGGGCGAACTTCGCGAATTGACCGACGATGAGTTGAAGGAGAAGCTGCGCGAGTCGAAGGAAGAGCTGTTCAACCTGCGCTTCCAGATGGCGACCGGACAGCTGGCCAACAACCGTCGACTTCGCACGGTGCGCCAGGAAATCGCGCGCGTGTACACCGTGTTGCGTGAACGTGAGTTGGGCCTGGCATCCGGGCCCGTAGGTGAGGATTCGTAATGGCAGATACTCAGGCTTCCAAAGGAAAAGGGCCGAAGCACACTCCTCGTGCCGAGGAGAATCGCGGCCGCCGCAAGACGGTCATCGGCTACGTGGTGAGCGACAAGATGCAGAAGACCATCGTGGTCGAACTGGAATCGCGCAAGAGTCATCCGCTCTACGGCAAGATCATCCGGACCACCACCAAGGTCAAGGCACACGACGAGAAGGGCGACGCCGGCATCGGCGATCGCGTTTCGCTGATGGAGACGCGTCCGCTGTCGGCGACCAAGCGCTGGCGGCTCGTCGAGGTCCTCGAAAAGGCGAAGTAGCCCCACACACCCGAGAGGTCCCCCGCGCCCCTGCGTGGCCGGGGGCCCTTTTGGCATTCGGCCAAGCGGCGAATACCGAGCTCAACTGCGATGCGTTTGAAGAGTGCGACGGTTTGGCTAAACTGCCCCCGGATGAGGCTGGGAACTGAATTCTTCAAGCGCGCCATTGCCATCGGTGTGACCGTCGTCGCTTTCCAAACGGTCAATTTCGGCACACCCGTCGTACACGCCGCACCCGGCGATGCCGGACAGGTGGCAGATGCGCCGACGTTGAGCCTGACGACGCTGGGCGCTGACACCGACATCGCGCTGCACGGCCTGCAGGGAACACAGACCATCACCGTGCCGGTGCCGAAAGGCCTGACGCCCGGAGCGTTGACCGCAGACGTCGAGTTGCCGCCATACGTTCGGGGTGGAACCCTCATCGTCACCCAGGATCGCCGCACGCTCTCGCGTATCGAACTGCTGGCCGCGGAGAACACGCCGCTGTCGATTCCGTTGACAGGAGCACGCATTGTCGACGACACCGTGACGTTCACCGTGCGCAGCCGGCTGCTGCCCGAAGAGGGCGACTGCCTCTATGATCCGACGATTCCGCTGCAGCTTTCCGATGCGGCGATCGACTACACCGGCAAGGAGTCGGCGCCCACCATGGTCGCCGACTTCCTGCCAACCGTGCTGGAAAGGATGACGATCTTCGTCCCGCAGCAGCCGACAGCCGCGGAATCCGATGCGGCCGTTCAGTTGACGACGGCCGTGGTCAATCGATACGGCACGCAGAACACCGAAATCGACGTCGCGCCGCGCGACGACGACGAGACGGCGCCGCCTTCGGCTCCGCTGGAACGCAACGTTGTCATCGGAGAGGGATCGGACTCGGCTGTTTCGTTGCAGAACGGGGACGGAGGTGTGCCCGCTCTGCATATCACCGGGAAGGCGGAGGATCTGGCGAACCAGGTTCGACTGCTCAGCAGTGACCTCTCCGAGCTGGCGCTGTCTGCGAAAGTGGTTACCGGGCAGATCAACTCGGCACATGCGCCGCCTGCCAGCCCCGCCACGATGAAGGACCTCGGCCAGCCCGGGGTGAGCGCGACGGCATTCAAACCGCAGGTGGTGGTCGGCCTTGACCAGACCCGTCTCGGACAGGCCATCCATGACCTGCGCGTGCAGTTGAAGGGGTCGTACACACCACTGCCGCCCACCGTAGGTGGCCAGGTGCTGGTATCGATCGACGGTGAACCGATCGATCAGTGGGCGGCCGACTCCACCGGTACGATCGACCGCTCGATCAGCATTCCGCAGTCCGAACTCCGGCGCGACACCAAGCTTTCGGTCGCTGTCGACATCGCAGGTGATGTCGGACGGTGCGGCGACTTCCAACCCGTCACCTTGAAGGTCGACGACGACACCACCATCGAGAGCACTCCCGCGGACCCCCCCGATCCCGCCGGATTCCAGTCGATCCCTCAGGCGCTGATGCCCAAGGTTCAGGTGGGCGTCGAACCGGAGTCGTTTGAGGACACCGCGCGTGCCGTCTCGATCATGGAAGGGCTGCAGCGACTCAGCGGGCCACGCTTAGCCAGCGAGGTGGTGCCTTTGGACAGCGCGATCGACAGCCGGTCACCGGCCATCCTGATCTCGGCAGACGCCTGGGACAACGACAAACTCGTTCCGCCGGTACGCAGTTCGGCGGATGGGACGCTCGAAGTCCAACGCGTCGGCGGGGGAGGCCCGGCAACCCTGAAACTTGATCCGTCGACATCATTCGGATCTCTCCAAGTCGGCCGCGACGGCGACCGGACCGTACTGTTCGCGACGTCGGAAAGCGCGCCGGAGCAACTCGATTCGCTTCTCGACTGGCTGGACAGCGATACGCGTCGGTGGGCCGGACTGGACGGGACGGCGGCCATCTCACTTCCCGACCGCGAGCCGGTGACCGTCGACACCGATGCGGCGGCACCACCGGTCGCTGCCGAAGACAGTGGCAACAGCGTGTACTGGTGGATCGCCGCGTGTGCGGGATTGGCAATCGGCGGGGGCGGTGTCGCGATGGCGATGCTCCGACGGCGGCGCGGCTGAAGCCGACTCAACCCTTGATCAAGCCGGACTCGAGATAGTCACGATCGGTGTTCACCTGCCATGGGTCGACGTTCGCACCGAAGTACTGAGCCACACTTCGCAGGGCGCTGAGCATGGCATGATCCTGGTTGTCGTAGTGGTGCATGCCATTTCGTCCCATTGGGTGTAGCGACGGATGGATGCGACGCAGGTAGTCGCGGATGGTGGCGACGCTTTGTTCGCGTGCCGGGTCGTTGATCGGATAGGCGAACTGTGAGCGGACGAACGTGCAGTAGTCGAGGGCGGAACCGTCGACGCCGAGCGTACGGAGGTCCTGTTCGACGATGTCGCCGAGGCTTTCGTCGCTCACCACCCACAGATCGTCGCTGGGCTCGGTGTAGTACTCGAGGCCGAGGTAGGTGCCGTTCCAGTTGGCTGGGGCCAGTGCGCTCGACCATCGTCGGTAGTTCTGGATCCGACCCACGCGAAACTCTTTACCCGGCGTGTATACCCAGTTGTACGGAATGTCGTGATGCTCTTTCAGAGCGACGGCGACGGTGATCACCGAGCGGTGCTTGAGCGATGCGGCGATCTCCCGAATGCGTTTCGGCGGTGCCGGTTCCAGATTTTCGATGAGCAACCGCAACGGCATGCTCGAGAATACCGTGTCTCCGGACGCGGTCTCGCCGTTCTGTAGCTCGACCGTCCAGGTTCTGCCGACGTGCCGGACGCTTGCGACGTAGGAGTTGAGTGAGGGAACCACGCCAAACCCCGCCAAAGTCGCCGCAGCGGCTTCCCAGAGCTGGCCGGGTCCATACTTGGGATATCGGAAGGCGTCCTCGGCCCTGGGAATCTCTTCACGCGGTGTGCGCCAAGATATCGGCTTGATTCTCTGATGCGCCCAGTCGCTCGCCAGGGTCCCGGGATCGGCGAGCCACGTCTTGCGGACATACCCATCGAAGAAGACTTCGTACCAGTGACGGCCGAACTGTTCTGTGCCCCAGTCTCGGAAACTCGACAACTCGTCCGTCGAACGTATCCGGCTTTGCAGCCTGGACCACAAGAAGTTTGTGAGGCCGCGCATACCGCTCCGGAAACCCAGCTGCGAGATCAGATCACGTCCGACAAGTGGGTACCGCACATACCGGCCGTCGACAAGCATGGCGGAACGCCGACGGACCGAGAGCCACTGATCGTCGGGAAGCAAAGACCGCCACAGGTCGGAGATCTCTTCGCTTCTGGTGAAGAACCGATGACCGCCGGGGTCGACGCGCCAATCGCCTTCGGTGGGCGTGCGCGCCAGGCCGCCGACGTGTGCCGACGCCTCGAAGATGCGAGGTGTCACCCCTCTCTTCACCAGTTCGAGAGCGGCGGTGAGGCCCGCGGGTCCAGCGCCGATGATCAACGGATTCCGGGTCGACGCCACGGCGGGGCTACCGGCCCCTCAGCTGCGGAAAGCGCCGGTGGTCGGCGATGAGATCGTCGATGTCCTGCGCGGTCAGGTCGTTGAGGGGCGTGGACAGAAAGACCAGTTGGGCGTATTGGCTTTGCAGTGGCAGGAATCCGCTCAGCAGTGGTTCGGGTGTGGTCCGGATGACCATGTCGACGTCGTCGATGTCGAGTGCGGCGCTGATGTCGCACCCTTCGTGCCGGGCGCGCTGTTGTGCGGTGCGCAGCTCGTCGTAGGCGTCATAAGCCGCAAGGATGTTGATGCGAAAGTCGCTCCCGTGCATCGCGTGTTCCAGGTCTTGTGCCGCAGCAAGGTACTTGTGCGGCAACGCATTCCGATCACCATGCAACTTGAAACTGCATTTGGCCTTATCGAAATGGGCGGGAAGCAGCGTCGCAAAGAAGTGTATCGACGCCGCATACACGGGTTCCAGTTCGGTGCAATCCCGCGCGAGATTCGCGCGACTGAGGTTGTACACCGTCACGGTCTGCACCCCGTGACGCTGCAGCGTCAGCAGAATCTCGGTCACCTTCTCCGCACCGCGGTGGTACGCAACTGACAGCGTGGTTTCGTTGCTCTGTGCCCAACGCCGCAAGCCGTCGGGAATCAGGCCTACATGCGCCGGCTCGACACCCACCAGAAAACCCCCACCGACAACCTCCCAATGCGGAATGTAGCCCAAACTCCACTTGCTGCACAGGCAACTGCGAAATCGCCTTTTCTAGCCGCCGTGGCTCAATCCTCTGTGGGGCGCAGCACCGCGAGCACGGTGAGGAGCAAGATCTTGAAGTCCAGCAGCAGCGACCAGTTCTGGATGTAGTAGTTGTCCCATTCGGCTCGATCGGCGATCGATGTCTGTCCCCGAAGTCCGTGCACCTGGGCCCAGCCCGTGATGCCGGCCTTCACCCGGTGCCGCGCACCGTAGCGCCGAATGTGCATCTCGAACAGTTCGACGAATTCCGGTCGCTCAGGACGCGGACCGACCATGCTCATGTCACCGCGCAGCACGTTGAGCAGCTGGGGGAGCTCATCCAGCGATGTCCTGCGCATGATCTTGCCGATCCGGGTGCGCCGATCTTCACCCTCCACGCCGCCGGGCGCCGCGCCTTCCTGCAGTTCGAAGTCCGCGTCGGCCGCATCCGCGAGACGCATGCTGCGGAACTTCAGACAGCCGAAGACCTTGCCGTCGCGCCCGATTCGTTCCTGACTGAAGAAGATCGGCCCCGGCGAACTGAGCTTGACCGCGAGCATCAGTGTGACGAACAGCGGGGAGATGAGCACGAGGCCAAGCAGGGCGGCCGAGCGGTCCACCGCATGCTTGACGGCGAATTGCCACCCCTTCGGATTGACGCGGGTCAGCACCATCAGCGGGACGCCGCCCATGTGCTCGATCCTGGCGTTGGTGCCGACGGCATCCATCAAGCGGGGCACCACGCGGACCCGCATTCCGAGTTCCTGCGCCTGATGGGCGATCCGCCCCAGCTTCTCATCTGGCAATGTCGACGGCGCGATGATGAGATCTTCGGCGCGAGTAGCACGCTGGGCGCTTTCGAGATTGTCCGCGGTGCCCAGATACGGCACCCCCAGCATTCCGGTCATCTCCGCTTCGTTCGGCCGGGCATCGTCGAGCAGTCCTTCCGGCCACAGACCGTATTCCGGCACCTGTTGCATCCGCGAGATGAGCTGATGGGCCACCGGTCCCGAGCCCACGACCAGCGCCGGAGCCCCCACTTGAAACCTCCGCCGCAGCCAGCGGTTCACGACCGTCCGGAGCAGGCGCACCGCGGGGATGAGGATCGCCGCACAGACCCAGATCTTCAAAACCAACTCGCTTGGGCGGACGTAGGGCACGACGACGCCGCCCACCTCGAGACGAGGGACGAGCAACAGCATGATCGTCAAGGTCGCCAGCGCCGCCACCGCAATGGAGGTCTCCACCGGTTCGAATTCGTCGAGAAACCCCTGTCCCAATTTCTGTCGGTACAACCGGCGAGTGGAGAGAACGACGATCACGATCGGAACGAACAGCCACGAATAGAGGGCGATGTATCGCTCGTGGACCAAATCGCCGACCCACCACTGGGCCAGGAGTACTGAGATGGCGGCGTAGAGGGCGTCGACCGCGAGGGTGATCGCCGAATACCACGGGTCAGAGCGAATGCGTTCGACAAAGCGAGGCGGCCCCGTCGCTCTACTATTCTGAACCGGCGCCGACGCGGCCGACAATCGCGGCGTTGTAGGTCTGGTGCTAGGCGTCTGAGTCGTCACCCCCTGGCACCTAGCTGCATCAATCATCCCTCCGACGTTACGTTGGCAACCGATATTAGGTGCGCTGCACCCCCACGCGGTGAAATGAGCAGCGCTGTCAGCACAAAATGAATTTGCGAGCAATAAGGACGGTTACGCGCGCGTAAGTTTTGGCTAGCCTGATTTGCTGCTTACGCAGACTTGGGGCCGAAAATGCGTTCCATCGCGAGCTCCGCCAGATCCGTGAGTACCTGAACGTGGCCAGTTCCCCAGAGGCGCGGTTTGTCGTCGAATACACATAGTGCGCCGATGGCATGGCCTTCGTGATCGACCAGAGGTATGCCGAGGTACGCCGCGATCGCGCCGCTGCGGACCGCCGGATGGTTCTTGAAGATCGGATCGGCGCGCGCGTCTTCGAGCACCAAAGGTCTGCGGTCCGCCACCGCGTACTGACAAATCGATTGGTCGAGTGCCACCTGGCGGTTCTCGGGCACCGACATATCGTCGATCCCTGCCGCGCTCTTGAAGAATTGCCGGTCGACATCGATCAGGGATACCGCCGAAAACGGGGCGTCCAGGGCGTCGGCGGCCGCCCGCGTGATCCGGTCGTAGACCGATTCCACCGGGGAATCGAGCAGCCCGGTCGCGCGCAGTGCGGCCAGCCGATCGGGGTCGGAGATGACCGCCGCGACGTCTGGCATCGAACCGCTGTCGAGTATCCCGGTCTCGGAGAGATGTTCCAGTAGGTCCTTAGTCGAAGGGCTCTGCGCGCGCACCTGATCGGCGACCATCTGAGCGGCCACGGCTCGCATGACGTAGGTGTTGACGTCCTCGCCTGCCTCTCGCGCAGTTTCCTCGAGCGAGCGGTTGAGCCAGTCATCGAACCCCGGCACCGAGTTGGTCACGTAATTGACGTTATCTGAAGAGAACTGGACTGCGCATGTCAGAGCAAATATCCGCACATCCCTCAGACTCCTTGCTCCGGTTCGGCCAGCGGCCCATCACCCGGCGGATTCCCGGCGGTGCGTCGCCTGCGTGACCACAGGATGGCCGCGGCCACAGCGATCGCGGCAACCACAGCCATCCCGACGGCGATGGGGATCCAATCGTTCAGCGACGTCGGCAGCGCCGGCGCCGGCGACGGTTCGAAAATGTTGCCACTGTCTCGAACGGCGATGTTGGTCGGTTCGCGCGCCCCGCCCGCGGCAAGAACGTCCCCGGTGAGCGCTGACCAGCCACCACGCAAGCCGTCGATGTAATCGAAGAGCGGGTCCACCAGCGACCACGAAGCGGTCGACGTGACAAGGACCACCGACCGGTTGCGGGGCTGGTCGGCGAAGGCCTGGACGGACCCCAGACCGTCCTCGATGTTGGCGCGAAGCTCGGTGGGCAGTGCAACATCCACGGCTGTGCCGTCGCCACCCACGGGTGGATTCAGCGTCGTCTGCTCGATCGCTTTCGAGTTGGCCACTATCAGCGCGCCGGTGTCGGAATCGGCGGCGGTCTTGAGATCGACAACCTCGGGCGTCAGCTGCGTGCTCGTGAGACGAGCGATCGCGCCGACCACACGCGCGGCGTACGAGAGCTGATCGGGGCCACTGCCGTCCAGCGCGACCATGAAGCGGGGGCTGAACTCCGATGGAAAGGCACCAAACCCGTTGAGCGGGGGCCCTCCCCGCTGCATGGTCAACGTCGATCGCGGATCGACCTGAAAGCTGATGGGCGCCGTCAACGGTCCACATGCTTCGTGTGGCGAGTAGGTGAACGCGAAGTCGAGGTTGACCCCCTGACCGAATGCCGGGCCCTCCAGGTCGAACGTCGCGTCGAGAACACCGGTGTTGTCCAGTGCGGTCCGGTAAACGACGATTCCGTTGGACCGGATGACGACACTCGCGGCGTCGTCCCTGGGCACCGGGGTGTAGTCGGCGAGCAAATGAACCTGCACGCTGTCTACCCGGCCCGCGCCCAACGCCGAGCGGTCGACACCGATCGTGAGGCTGCCGGTTCGAAGAACGTCGGTCTTGCCGCTCAACTTCAACTGGCTGAACGTCAATATGTCGCCGCTCAGCGGAGTCTCCGATCCCGCCTGGTCGATCCGGGCAGCACGTGTCTGCGCCAGCGACTGGAGCTGATTGACGAGCAGCGAGGCCTGGGCCGACAGCTCGTCACCGCTGCCGGATATTCGCAGGTATGCGTCCGGTCTTCCGGCCCGTTCGACGGTCAGGCCTGCTGGGCCGCCCGCCTCGACGACGACTACGCGCGTCAACTGGGCCGCGGGCGGCGGGGTGGCGCCGCGCGGTTGGGGGACGACCGTGATCGCCATCGGCTGGATGTTGTACAGGCGCGCGAGAGTGGTGACCAGCGTCAGCGCCGACTGCTGTTCCGCGGCGTCGGCGTTGGCGGGCGTATGAATGGTGACTCTCTCCAGCACCGGCGGGAAGAAATTCGCGATCGTGGTTGCCGCGGACTCGGTGCCGGTGAACACGGTTGCCAGCTCGCTCAGCGACAGCTGCTGCAGGGGACCGCAGAATCCAGCGGCATCGTCCAGCGGGCGCACAGTGAACGAAAGGTCGACGTTCGATGATCGGACCCGGGCCCGCGAGATATCGACATCGAAGGGCGTCACTGCCTGAGCAGCCGCCTCGGGTGGCAGGCCGACTGTCCCCAGGAATTTTCCGTCTCCGTCGCTGATCTCGAGGAACCCGGAATCGATGTTCATGGGAGCGTGGATGATGCCCTGCACTCGCGTCGGAGAAAGCCCAGGAGGCACCGGGACTGCGAAATCAGTTGGGCTGTCGGCGCTGAGATACACCTCAGGTTTCAATCCAAGCGCGGGCCAGTCCAACCTGACCGTCGCCGGGGCGGGCGGATCGGCATTGACGTCGGGTTGCGCAACTGCTGTGCCTGCCGGTGAAATCGCGAGCATCGACGACAGAATGAGCAATGCCGAAATGAGCGCACGCGCCGCGCAGCTGCGACCAACAACTGCGGCGACCGGGTTCACCCCTCTACCCCCAATTGTTCGAACTTCGTAATCCCAACAGGGGTTGGACTATACCGGCGGGCATCGCAGGTGGATGCGTTATTGGAGGCCCGGAGAAGCCATCTCACGAGGTAGCCAAGTTCTACGATTATCACCGTCAAGGCGATTCATTCTGGGATAGCGTGTTACGACTTGCGCGCGCCTGATGAGCTCGGGCGGGAGCGGCGATCGAAGGGGTATCAGCCGGTGAAGGGTCGCGTTTGACTGTTCAAGAGTTCGCCAAGATTCTGCGTGCCCGGTGGAAGTTAATCTGCGGCACAATTGCCGTCGCTGTATTGGCTGCGGTGGGTTACTCGCTACTCGCCATTCCGCAATACCAGGCCTCGGTGCGACTCTTTGTCTCCACGCCGTCCGACGGAACGAACACTCAGACATACGACGGTGGTCTTTTCGCGGAACGCCGCGTGCTCTCGTACACCGAGTTGTTGACCGGCGACATCGCGGCTCAGCGCACCATCGACAAGCTCGGCCTCGATATGACGGCGGCCCAACTCCAAGAGAAAGTCGAAGCCGTCGTGCCGGCCGAAACCGTCTTGATCGACGTGACGGTGACCGATTCCTCGCCGACGCGAGCCCGCGACATCGCCAACGCATTGGCCGATGAGTTCGTCGTCATGGCGGCCCGATTGGAGACCCCCGAATTGGGGCAGCCGCCCAACGCGCGAGTCGTCGTGCAGCAGCGCGCCGAGTTACCAAGCAGCCCGGTGAATTCGAAGACGAAACGAATTCTGGCGATCGCCGCCGTGATGGGTGCACTGCTGGGTGTCGTTGTTGCTGTCATACGTGACCGGATGGATGATTCGGTGAAGAGTTCAGACGCACTGGAAAGGGCCACCGGCGTCGGCCTGCTCGCCGACATTCCGTTCGACGCGCAGCGCAGAACAAAACCGCTGATCTTGTTCGAGAGCGATCGCTCGGCATTCGCCAACGCGTTTCGCGAGCTGCGGATCAATCTGCGATTCCTGCAGATCGCCGACGGACCCCGCGTGCTCGTCATCACGAGCTGCGTTCCTGCTCAAGGTACGACGATGACGGCGGTCAATTTGTCGCTCGCGTTGGCGGACGCCGGCCACAACGTCGTGATCGTCGACGGTGACCTGCGGCGCCCCGGGGTGGCGGCGAGTTTCGACCTTACCGGGGACGCCGGTCTGAGCGACGTACTCAGCGGTGCGATCCCCCTGCGGGATGCGTTGCAGGAAACCGGTTTCGCCCATCTGACCGCGCTCACGTCCGGAGCCATCCCGGGTGATCCGACCGAGCTGCTGGAGTCTCGAGCGACCACGGATGTCTTGGGACAACTAGGTGGGCAATTCGACTATGTGGTCGTCGACTCGCCGTCTCTACTTGTCACGGATGCCGCGATTCTGGCGACGCACGCGCAGGGGGTACTGATCGTCGCGCGGTCGGGCCAGACCACGCGCAAGCAACTGGGCGATGCGATTCACACGCTCAGACGAGCCGGTGCTCCATTGCTGGGCTCCGTGCTGTCGATGACTCGTGCAAAAAAGCGGTCGAAGGGTGACGACTACTACCGCAGTGCTGACGCCGGGCAGGGTGGGCAAAAGCGCCGCGGCACTCACCAGAAGTGATTGGGCCCGCACCATCATGGACCGCTACGGACCACCCCGCGGTGGAATCCCTGTGACGTTCATAGCCTCGGTTCCGAGGAACGGCACCGCCGTCGCCACCTCGCCGCCCGTGCGGTCATTCGGCACGTTCGTTGCGGCGCTTCCGCGCGTATTCCACACCACCGCAACGGATTTCCGGCGCCATGAGTACGCGTTTGCGGTGCTGATCGTCATGGCGATCGGGCTGGTCGTGGTCGCCGACATGATCACGTATTTGACCGTCGAGCATGAGCCGATCCTGCCGCCGGGAGAGGCCACCACCTCAGCGGATCTTCCGATCGCCCAACTAGCCAGTCTGGGTGGATCGGCGCTCCTGCTTGCGCTGAGCACCGCTGTCGTCTTCATGCGTGGCTACCCGAACCGCGATATCACCGGTGTCCTCCTGCTGCTGCTCGCGGTAAACCTGCCCTACCTCATGAGCCCGAAACTTCCTCCGGTAGTCGACTTCCCAAAGATCATTCTCGCCAACGTCTTCGTCCTGGCACTGTGGAAAGTGGGGGCACCCGTCGCTGGGCTGAAATGGCTTCCGATGACCGTCGCGGTGATCGCGGGCTACTCGCTCATCGCAGGACTGCTCATTCCGGAATACGCGATGTACAACCCAAACTCCGAGAAAGACATCATTCCGGGTTGGGAGCTGGCGGGACCTTTCGGCCACGCGAACGTCCTTGGACTGTACTGCGCACTTGCCTTTGCACTCACACCCCTCATCACCGACCGGCGATGGCGCCTTCTCGTGGGATCGATTCTGTTCGTGACGATCGTGGCCGCAGCGTCGAGAACCGCGCTGATCGCCGCCGGTCTGGTCGCGTTGTGGTGGGTGATCTGCTGGTTCAAATCGTTCATTTCGATCCGGCTGGCGGGGACGATCCTCGTCAGCGTCACCGCAACCGCGATGTTCGTGTTTCCCTTTGTGCATTGGGACCCGCGCGCTTTCACTGGACGTGCTCTCGTGTGGGCGGAAAGTCTGCGAGTCTGGGAGCAATCGCCTGCGGTCGGCATGGGGGTCAACTGGTTCCTGGACGATGCACAAGCGATGGGGAACGTCGCCAAGTGGGCGTTCGTGGGCACCGGACACAACTTGGTCGTCGACACCCTGGTGAAATCCGGTCTCCTCGGGATTGTCGTACTGCTGCCTCTTTTCATTGCAGCCGTGGCATCGACTCGTGCGTTGCCTGTCACCAGTCAACAGATCGCCTGCTTCGGATTTCTGATGGCGTTCTTCCTGGGCGCGACAACCGAGGCCAATTGGGCGCTGCTCCCGAATTTGCAGCTGTTTCCGATCAGTGGCCTCGTTCTCGCTGTGCTCATCGTGACCAGGCATGACCATCCGACCGAGGAAGGACCGCCGTGGCAACCGAACAAACAGTAAGTGTCGTCATCCCGACCATCGGCCGGGCCAGCCTGCACACGGCGGTGGAGTCGGCGTTACGCCAAACGCCACCCCCGATCGAGGTGATTGTCGTCGTGGACGCCGATTGCGAACCCGATCTGCCGCCGTCGTCCGCCGTTCGGGTGCTGAAAACCTCAGGGGGAGTTGGGCCGAGCGCCGCCAAGCACCTCGGTATCGAATCCGCAGCCGGCGAGATCATCGCACTGCTCGACGATGACGACTCCTGGCGCGACAACAAACTCGAGGTTCAGCTGGCCGCGGCGCCGCCGGGAGACGAGTGGATAGTCTCCTCCCGCTTCTACATTCACGCGCCCGGGAGCGAGCCGATCATCGGGCCGCGCAACTTGATCCGCCGTGACGAGGCGATCGCCGCATACCTGTTCGAAATCCGCGTGCCAAGGGCGTTCAACATGGTGCCGACGCCGACCATGATCTTTCCGCGAGCCCTGGCGCAGGCGGTCCCGATGTCGGTGGCGGCCGGCTCGATCCACGATGATCCGAAATGGCTCATGGAGGTTCGGCGTGCGTTCCCGAGCCTTCCCATCATTCAAGTCCCCGAGCCGCTCGTCGACATCAATTGGTCGCCGGTCTCCATATCTCGACCGCAGGCCGATCGGAGCAAGGCACTGATCGAGTGGGGTATTCGCGAACTCGCCGACGAATCACCTCGCACGCGCGGGGACTACATGCTGACGTCTCCAGTCGGTTCGGCACTGTCAGTGGGCTCGTTCAGCGGTGTCACCGCGTCGATTTCGGCCGCAGTACGGTTCGGGCGACCGGGTCCTCTGGCATGGGCCAGCATCGCGAAGTCGATGGCGAAACTGGTCTCAGGGCGGATGAAGAACGCGATGCGCGGTTCGGCCGAACGGCCATGAGCGACCAGCGCTGATGTCGCCATCATTTCTGCGAAACACAATACTCGGCTTCTCCTCCGGCGCCGCCGTGGCGCTCGCCGGTTTCATCGGCAACGCGATCACCGCCCGCCTGCTCGGGCCCGACAATCTGGGCATCCTCGCGTACGTCGTCTTCTGTGTCACGATCGCTTCGATGGTCGCGGGCCTGGGCATCGGCATCGTCCAGCAGCGTTACATTCCCAATCTGCGCGCCGAGGCGAGGAATGACGAGGCGGACGGCCTGATCGGCGCTACCACACGATGGTCGATGGTGGCCGCGATCGTCGGCGGCATTCTGCTGTTCGCCTATCTGTACTGGCCCGGTAGAGGTGTCACCGAAAAGCTTTCGGAGACATCGCGCGATGTGGTGATCGCCGTCGCGCTGATCTGGTTTCTCTGCTGGCGGATGGCCGAGGTCTACCAGTTCTATCTAAGGGGTGAACAGCGGTTCGGTGAACTGGCGCGGCTTTCGGCCATCTCGTCGGTCATCAAGTTGGCGGTGATTGTGCTGGGCGCGTGGCTGTTCGGCATTCCCGGCGCACTGGCCGGTTACATTGCCGGAAATCTGTTGCCAGCTGTCCGAATCGGCCGACTGCGGCGGGTCAAGCCAATGGTCAGTCAGGACCTGAGGCGTGAAGTGACACGGTTTGCCTTCGCGAGCTGGGTGACTGCGGTGATCGGTGGCTTCGTGTTCGGACGAACGGAGATTCTGTTCCTCGAGCACTTCACCGGCATCGGCGCCGTGGGATTGTTCACAGCGGCGGTGACGGTGGCCGAAATGGCGGTTCAGCTTCCACCCCTTCTGCTTTCGGCGCTGCTACCTCGATTCAGCGAACAGCACGGCCTTGGCGCCCAGGACGACATGCAGCGCCTGTACCGCACCATGACGGCACTCATCGCAATGCTGATCGTCCCGCTCTGCGCCGGACTGGCTGCAATAGCCCCAGTGCTGGTGCCACTGCTGTTCGGTGATGAGTTCCGAGGAGCGGCTCCCGTTGCCTCGGTGCTGCTCATCGCGGCGGCCATCAGCAGCCTGGGCGTCACGACCCTGTATCTGCTTCAGAGCATCGGCAAGACCGGGTTCCTGCTGATGTCGAACGGAGTGGGTCTGATCGGCACCGTTGTGCTCGGGTTCGTTCTGGTGCCTCACTTCGGACTGATTGGAGCTGCCTGGTCTCGAGGTCTGGTCCAGGTATCCGTTGTGCTCATCGAAACCTGGTACGTGACAAGGAAATTAGGGATCTCGCCACCCTATCGGGCGTTGGGTGCCATAGCTCTCGCCTCGGTAGCACAAGCCGCCGTGGCCTATGTCCTCTGCCTGCAGTTCGGCGGCCTGGCAGCGCTGCTGATGGCCATACCGGCAGCGATGGTCACCTATCTGGTCGCTTTGCGCCTTCTCGCGGTGACACGGATCGTGGACCCGGGGCTGCGTGATCGGCTCATCGCCAAGGCACCTCAGCGGATACGGCCGGTGATATCCCGAATCTTCTGATGGTGCTCATTGCGACGCCAGGTCCACCAGTGCATCCGCCGCTGGTTTGAGGCTGAGATCGTGGCGGAGCACGCCGAAGTTCTGCTCGGCGTCTGTGAGATCGGTTCCGCCGTCGACCAATTCATAGTAGATGAGGGGTCCGGCCCAATCCCATTGCTGCACCTGCCGACGTGCCTGAAGCAGCGTCGTGGCTTGCGCGTCGTCGGAGACCGCGTACGGCCCGGTTCCGGTCGGCGCACCGAACTCGGTGATCCAGATCTTCTTCTGGCCGTCGCCGTGGCGCTCCATGACGGCTCGCAGGGCGGGCAGGTCCTTGAACCCGCCGACTGCTCGCTGGAGTGTGTCCATCGGAAGCGCCGGATATGTGTAGGGATGAACCGCGATGCCGTCGGCGAGTCGTATCGCGCCGTTCTGATACAGCTGCTCGAGATATGCCGTTGGCGCAATCTCGGAGTCTGGTACATGAAACTTCGGGGCCAGGCCGCCGATGAGTATCGTTGCCCGCTCATCGACTTCGCGTATCGCTTCTGCGGCCACCCAGAACAGCGTGCCGTATTCATTGACGTCGGGCCGGGGCGGCCAGAACTTCTGTGTGTTGGGTTCGTTCCAGATCTCCCAGGTGTGTACGCCGCGGGCCGCGTAACGTTCGGTGACGAGGCGTGCGAAATCCGCCCAGTCCGACAGTTGCTCAGGCCGGGTGTGGTGGGCGGTGGCCGGATCACCCTTGGTTGTCGGACGGGCCCACTCCGGGGTGAACGCGAGCACGCCGAGAACCTTCATGCCATGGGCGGCAGCCTCGGCCACTATCGCGTCGGGGTATTCCCAATTGAATTGGCCGCGTTGACTTTCCGCCACCGACCAGTCGAAGTCCACTCTGACCCAGGCCACGTTCATGCCGACCATCAGGTCAAACTGCTGCGCGATGGTGGCGGCATCGGCGCCCCTCGAATGCATCGTCATCCCGATCTCGACCGGTGGTACCGACGCTTGGCAGGACAGCGGGATGCACGCGATCAGGAGCAGCGATAGGAGACGCGACACCCGGACGCTCCGGCCGGTCATCGCAGGATCGCTTGGTTGTCGGAGTTGCGGGTGAACGGTCTGCCCAGCACCCCCTCGGCGCGGCCGACGAGCAGGGCGAAGGAGTCACGCAGACCGAACTTCTTGGGGTTGCGCACCGGCATCAGTGCTGCAGCCACCAGGTGAGCGCTCTTGTACCAAAGCGGGTAGTGCCATGTGCGGAGCACATAGCCGTGGCCGCGTCCGTAGTTCCGTTGCTTGCGGCGGCGCTCCCGCGGCGGCAGGTGGGCGAATTCGGTTTGCGCATGGACGTAGATGTCGGGAACCCACTCGACCGAAAAGCCGTCAAGGACTGACATCCGTAGCAACAGGTCTGGGCCTTCTCCTGACTGCCAGGGAGAATCCGCACCCGACCCCAGAGTCGGATTGAACCCGCCGGCCGCGACGAACTGGTCACGCCGGAGGATGGTCGCGGGCTCCATGGCTCCCCAGACGGTGCGCTTGGTGAACTTCGTACCAGGGGCCGGAAGTGGATGTCGTGGGCCTTCCCGGTCGATCATCTGGACAGCGCACACGGTGGTCGGAGCCACGCAGTGACGGGCGACGCGTTCCAGAAAGTCGGCATCGACCCGGTTCGTGTCATTGGGAAACCAGAGCCACTCGACCTCATCGCCGATCACCGCCGCGGCGGCGTTGCGGCCGTTCGAGATACCGCGTGCACTCACGACGGTTTTGATGTCAAGGTTGTCGGCAAAGGAACTGGTCAGCGCGTCCAAGTCCGCAGAGTGCGCTGGATCGTGGTGAGCAACCGCCACAGCAGCCGGCGGGCACGTTTGAGCGGCCAAGTCGCCCAGCAGAATTCGTAGCTCCTCCCAGCGACCTACCGTGGTGATGGCGACTCCGATTCGCACATGGCGCGGGTTCGGCACCCTACGTCAACCGTCCGTCAAGGGCGGGTAGGAATTCCGGATTCGCCCATGTCCGCTGCAAGGTCTCGTCCAGCTGGTGTGCCGGTTGCCAGCCGAAGACCTGGCGGATATGTGATATGTCGGCGCCCAGGAACGGGCGATCGACGGCTCGCATGCGCGAGGGATCCTGGCGGACCTCGAAATTCAGGCCCAGCACCGAGCGCATCCGGGACAGGATCTCGTCCACCGAATACTGTCGTCCGCTACCGAGGTTGACGATCTCGCAATCGACGCTCTTGCTGTTGGTGCCGAGCGCAGCCGCGGCAAAACCACCGGCAGCGTCCAAGACGTCGATGTAATCGCGCTTGGGCCAGGTGTTTCCGAGATTGATCGACTCAGGTCCTTCGCGCAACTGGGCGACGATCGCGGGCAGCAGGTGCGGGTTCGTCTCACCGGGGCCGATCACATTGAAGAGCCGCACGATGGCGGCCTTGATGCCACGCTCGGCGGCGAAGATCTGCACATATTGCTCGCCCTGTAGCTTCGTGATGCCGTAAATGTCCGCTGGGCCCAGCGCTGACTCGAACTCGCGGTGATCCGCCTCGTCCGGTTGGTACACGGCACCACTGCTCGCGAAGACGAACCGCGTACCTGGTCGGCAGCTCGTCAACAGGTTGACTGTGCCGGTGACGTTGGTCGCCACGGCGTTCGACGGGTCGCCATCGCATTCCGGGATGTAGTGGATCGCCGCCAGATGCACGATGACGTCGGGTTGGAAGTCCTCGACCACCGCGCGCGTGGCATCGGCCTCACGGATGTCGACGCGCTGGAATGCGAACTTTGCATCGTCGCGGGTCAGCCAGTCCGGCGTGCCGTAACGCAGCAGATCCGCGACCAGAACCTCGGCTTTCGCGCTCAGCATGGGAACGAGTTCCCTACCGACGAAGCCGGCACCACCTGTCACCATGATCCGCACGTGCGTTCCCCCGGCTCTTCCCGCCATGTCACCGGCTTGTTCCAGCGACCTCTTCCGCTCTTGCTTCGAGCGCGTAAGCGATGCCCGACCAGTCCAATGATTGCGCACCGGACAGCCCCGCTCGGGAAAACGTGTCCCATTGCGCCTGCGCGGTGAGTAGCGCGTCGGCGAAATCTGCGGGCTCGGTACCGCACACCACGCCCGCGCCGAACTGCGCCACGACGTCTTTGGCGCCGTTCTCGGGGAATTTCGCCGTCACGACGGGCAGACCACTCGCCATGGCCTCGGCGATCACTCGTGGAAATCCCTCACGCTGACTGGGCATGCCCAGCACGGCGGCCCGCGAGAGGAGTTCGATCTTCTGCTCCTCGGTCACCGAACCCAGCACGTGTACCCGTGATCCGACTGGCGATCGACGCGCGTGCTCCTCGATGTCCGCACGCGCCGACCCGTCGCCGGCGATGACCAGGTCGCCACTGAATCCGCGCGCGGCGGCGAGCGCGAAGGCGTCGATGAGCAGCGGCAGATTCTTGTGGGGGAACAGCCGCCCTACGTAGAGCGCCCCCGAGCGTTCGGCGCGGCCCACGTGCCGGTACTGCATGGTCACGATGCCACTCGGCAACACCGAACACGCACGTCCCGACTGCTCGGTGATGGCCTCGGCCACGGCGGGACTCACCGCGAAGTTCGAGCCGACCAATCGCGGTAACCGTTTCTGCGCCTGGCCGACGATCTGGTCATCGCGTATCTCACACCAGTGAATGCCGGTCCGCGCCCGGATATCTCGCGGGAGGGCTAGCACATGCAGTAGTGGCCACTCGTTCAGGAGATGGAAGTCGTAATGCCGGCCCGGCACCTGGCGTCGCACCCAGGCGCTGTACTTGGCAATGGCCGGCCAGTTCCGTCGAAGAGCGCGGACCGGCGGGTCGATGTAGCGGTTGGTAAGCGGATTGCGGAGTATGCGTACCCCGCCGACCGTCACCTCGGGATCGAGGCCCTTGTCGTGACCGATGCAATAGACGTCCACCGAATGGCCGCGACGCACCATGGCTTCCGCGAGTTCCTGGAAGAACACTTCCTGCCCACCGACATGGGGAGGGTAGAGCTCGGTGAGGAACGCGAACCGCATCGACCCTCCTTACGCCGTCTACCTGCGACTGGGCGCCGAGCGCCCCCGTCGGTGCCCGCTCAGTGTGCCATCCCCGCGCGAGCACGACCGTTCGGCGTGGAGTTTCAGTCGAAACGCTGACCGAGCGTGGCCAGGATCGTGTCGGCCGCGGCACCGGTCGAAATGTGTTCTTGGCGCTGTGTCGCGTGCGCCCAGCCCCTCGACGCCAGCTCGGCTCTGGCCCGGTCGTCGAGGCAATAGGCGCGGATCAACCCGGCAAGCTCGGTGTGGTCGTTCGGATCGAAGAAGTCGGCGCCGTCGCCGCAGGTCTCCCGCAGTGCCGGGATGCTCGAGCTGAGGACGGCGGTATGCGACGCCATCGCCTCGAGCGGGGGGAGCCCGGCGCCCTCGTTGAGAGACGGCATCACCAGCAGGTCCGCAGCCGCGACGAGTGAGCGCAGTTCGCTGAATTCCAGTCGGCCGATCATCTCCACCCGGTCTCCGAGCGCGGCGGCCTGCGCGTGGATGCGCTCGTCCAGCACCTTGACCGAGGCGCCGCTGCCCGCGATCACGAGTTTCTGCGGAATCGCCTGGTGCACTTCGGTATACGCGGTGAGCAGCGCGGAAAGATTCTTGTGCCGTTTGACGTTGCCGAGATACAGAATGAAGCGGTCCCGCACCGGTGACAATCGAGGATCGGCGGGTTCGAACCATGACTCACTCACGGGAATGGGCGTTACGACAAACCGTGCGGCGGGAGCGTACTTCGCCAGGGCGTCGGCGGCCGCCCGCGACGGGGTGAAGATTGCGGTCGACCTTCGGGCGACGATCGCCAGCATCGTGCGCGCGTACATTCGCCGTGCCCGGCCGTTGCCGCTGATGGTCTCCGGCAACAGGTGGCTGTCGTCGTGCACCGTGCTGAAGAAAACAATTCGACGGTTGGCAGGGCGAAAGAGAGTGAACGGAAACGGATAGTGGGGCACCCACATGGCCCTCGGCCGAGTCTCCCGTACTGCGTGATGCCATGCGCGCTGCTCGGCGACCGAGTACATCGGCGCGCCCGACGGCTCTGAGATCACGACGGTGGTGTTTTCGGCAACCGGAGGAACGCTGTCGCGGTCCGCCAACACGGCGAGGGTGCGGCCCCGCCGAGCAAAAGCCTCTTCGAGCCGCGGGATGTACACGCCGATGTAGGTTCCGATGCCGCTCTGGTCGATGTGTCGGACATCGAATAGCAGATCGATGGCTCCGTTGCCCTGTGCCGGCGTCATCGCGCCCCCTTGCGTTGCGTGCCAGGCATGATCGCACTTCGCCCCGCGGTCTGTCAGTCGTCGTCGCCGTTCGTGTTCTCGCGCCATGCCCGCTCGAACGGCAGCCGCCACGCGTTGGGCGCTATCAGCTGATGGATCGCGTTGGGGCCCCACGTACCCTGCGGGTATGACTTTACCGACGGCGGGTCGTTGAGTAGCGGTTCCGAGCGCTCCCACAGTGATTCGATGCCCTCGGCGGTGGTGAAGAGTGTGTGATCGCCGCGCATGGCGTCGAGGATGAGGCGCTCGTATGCCTCGAGCACGTCGCCGACGGTGTCTATCTCTTGGGTCGAGAACTGCATCGACAGCTTGTCGAGCTTCATGCCGGGCCCGGGTCGCTTGCCGTAGAACGACAATGACACCTTGGAGTTATCGGCCAAGTCGAAGGTCAGATGGTCGGGGCCCTGCGCGCCAACGCCGGATCCCGTCGGGAACATCGAGCGCGGCGCCTCCTTGAACGCGATCGAGATGATGCGGATGCCTTCGGCCATCCGCTTGCCCGTGCGCAGGTAGACGGGGACGCCGGCCCACCGCCAGTTGTCGATTCCCACCTTCATCGCGATGAAGGTTTCCGTATCGGAATCCTTTGCGATGCCTTCTAAATCGCGATAGCCGGCGAATTGACCGCGCACCACGTCGGAGCAGTTGATCGGCAGCATCGACCGGAACACCTTGTTCTTCTCTTCGCTGATCGCGCGTGGTTCCAGTGCCGTCGGTGGTTCCATCACGACGAACGCCATCACCTGGAGCAGATGGGTGACCACCATGTCCTTGTATGCGCCGGTGCTCTCGTAGAAGTTGGCTCGCTCGTCCAGGCCGAGCGCCTCGGGGATGTCGATCTGTATGTGATCGATGAAGTTGCGGTTCCAGATCGGTTCGAACAGACCGTTGGCGAAGCGGAACGCGAGGATGTTCTGTGCCGCTTCTTTACCGAGGAAGTGGTCGATCCGGAAGATCTGACTTTCGTCGAACGTCTGGTGGACGAAGTCGTTGAGTTCGACGGCGCTGGCCAGATCGGTACCGAACGGCTTTTCCATCACGACCCGCGAACGGTCGACCAGGTTGGCGTCCTTCAGCATCGTGATCACCGCGCGTGCCGCCTTCGGTGGCACCGAAAGGTAGTGCAGCCGCCGAACGTCTGGGCCGAGTTTTTCTTCAGCGGCCGCGACCGAGGCGGCCAGTGCCTCGGGCCCCGCCCTCTGAGGCACATAGGTGACGGTTTCGGCGAACCGCGTCCACTGTTCTTCGGTGAGTGTGTGGGTGCCGAACTCGTCGATGGCATTCTTGGCCAGCTCGAGGAAGTTCTCGGTGGAGATGTCTTCGAGCGAGGTTGCGACGATCTCGATGTGAGGTGCCAGCTCGGACTGATCCAGATACGCCAGGCCGGGAATCAGCTTGCGTCTGGCCAGATCGCCGGTGGCACCGAACAGGACCACCACGTGGGGGTCGACGGCATAGTCGTCGTGCCGGCCGGGACGCGACGCCGGATGTGGATAGGAAATGGTCTGCGGTTTGCTTGTCGCCACTCTCGGCATACTGTCACCGGGGCGGCTTTCCTGCATGGCTACCGGTGTTGCCGCTACCCCGACGTCACAAACCGGACGGCAGACGTCAACCGTCCGCTCCGATCCTGGCTGCCACGCCGTCGAGCAACTGCCGTAGGCCCGAGTGGAAATCAGCGAGGTGATCCTCGTCGGCTGCGTCGAACGCACCGGCCTCCACGGCGGCGGCGAGTGCGGGAAATCGCTGGACGCCTACGAACCGGCGGAGCAGATCGGGGTAGTGCGGGCCCTCAACGTGTGCCGCCTCGATGTGCAGCGCCGCCGCGCCGCGGACGTAGTGCAGCACGGCCATCACGGCGGCGAGCTTGTCGCGTTCGGACAGGCCGGTCGGGCCGAGTGCCGCCAGCCCGGCGTTCAGCCAGGCCAACTGGCCGGGGTCGGCGGGCGGGCCGGCCGCCGCAGCCGATAGCACCCACGGGTGGCGGTGGTATACGTCCCATAGCCCGGAAGCCCAATCCGTCAGGGCGCCACGCCAATCCGCCGCGTCGCCGACGGGCGGCGGACCCGGCGCGGTCGAGAGCATGAACGTCACCAACTCGTCCTTGTTCGCGACGTGCCGGTAGAGCGACATCGTGCCGCAGCCGAGCCGTTCGGCCAATCGGGCCATCGACAGCGCGGCGAGGCCGTCGGCGTCGGCCAGCGCGACGGCCGCCTCGACGATGCGCTCCCGGCTCAGCCCTCGCGATCGCGTGGATGAGCTCGGCTCACGCCACAGGATCTCCAGAGCGCGGGGCAGGGGATCGCTCATTTGTTGCCAGCATAAACGATTGCGCCGCACTTTGCGTATGCCGTACGCTCTCTGCGTATGACATACGCATCAGGTTTGCGGACAAAAAGGCTGGCCCCGGTTCTCGCCGTGATCGTCGCGGCATTTCTGCTGTTCTCGCTGCCGCCGTACTTCACCGGCGGGACCAGGGTGCCTTCGACGTTCGGGCTGCACTATCCGCTGCTGGTGGCTCACGTGATGTTCGGCGGCGTCGCCATGATCACCGCCGTCGCACAGATCTGGCCGCGACTGCGTAGCCGGCACCCGGTGCTGCACCGTCGGACGGGGCGCGTGTACGTCAGTGCGGCCATCCCCGCAGCGGCATTCGCGATGGTGATCGGGGCCGCCACCCCGTTCGGCCCACTCCTGGCGGTCAGCAATGTGCTGCTGGGCGCGGTGTGGCTGTGGTTCACCATCAACGGGTTCGCGGCGGCACGACAGCGGCGAATCGCCGACCACCGCAGGCATATGGTGCGCAGCGCCACGGTCGCGCTCTCGACGATCACCAACCGGATCTGGACGCCGGTGCTTTTCATTTCGCTGCAGCCGTTGCGGGACAGTGTCTTTGACGGCAACGAGGAGCACTATCTGTGGTTCGTGGCCGGGCTGGGCGCTTGGCTGGGCTGGACTATCCCGCTGGCCACCGTCCAGTGGTGGCTCACGCGGAAACCGCAGGGGCCGTCATCGGCGGTTTCTCAGTCTGAGCTCATATCACCGGGGTAACCTCCCCGGCCATGGCGACCGAATTCAACGGCAGAATCGAACTCGACATCCGGGATTCGGAACCGGACTGGGGCCTCTACGCCGCGCCGACGGCGCCCGAGGATGCGCCCAACGTTCTCTACCTGGTGTGGGACGACACCGGCATCGCAACGTGGGACTGCTTCGGCGGTCTGGTCCAGATGCCGACGATGAGCCGCATCGCCGAGCGCGGAGTCCGGCTTTCGCAGTTTCACACCACCGCGCTGTGCTCACCGACGCGGGCATCACTGCTGACGGGGCGCCACGCCACCACTGTCGGCATGGCGACCATCGAGGAGTTCACCGACGGCTTCCCCGGCTGCAACGGGCGCATCCCGAACGACACCGCGCTGTTGTCGGAGGTTCTCGCCGAGAAGGGCTACAACACCTACTGCATCGGGAAGTGGCACCTGACGCCGCTGGAGGAGTCCAATCTCGCTTCCACCAAACGACATTGGCCGCTGTCACGGGGATTCGAACGGTTCTACGGCTTCATGGGCGGCGAGACCGACCAGTGGTATCCCGAACTCGTATACGACAACCACCCCGTCGCACCGCCGGGACTGCCGGAGGACGGCTACCACCTGTCGAAGGACATCGCCGACAGGACAATCGAATTCATCCGCGATGCCAAGGTGATCGCCCCCGACAAGCCGTGGTTCTCCTATGTCTGTCCCGGTGCCGGGCACGCGCCGCACCACGTCTTCAAAGAGTGGGCCGACCGCTACGCGGGCACCTTCGACATGGGATACGAGCGCTACCGCGAGATCGTGCTGGAGAACCAGAAGCGTCTCGGCATCGTTCCGCCCGATACCGAACTCTCGCCGATCAACCCGTACTCGGATGTCAAGGGACCCAACGGCGAACCGTGGCCCGCTGGGGACACCGTGCGGCCGTGGGACTCACTGGGGGACGACGACAAGCGGTTGTTCTGTCGCATGGCCGAGGTGTTCGCCGGATTCCTGAGCTACACCGACGACCAAATCGGGCGGATCCTCGACTATTTGGAGGAGTCCGGCCAACTCGACAACACCATCATCGTGGTCATCTCCGACAACGGCGCCAGCGGTGAGGGCGGACCGAACGGATCCGTGAACGAGGTCAAGTTCTTCAACGGCTACGTCGACACCGTGGAAGAAGGTCTGCGGTTCATGGACAACCTGGGCGGGCCCGAGACCTATAACCACTATCCGATCGGCTGGGCGATGGCGTTCAACACGCCGTACAAGTTGTACAAGCGGTACGCGTCCCACGAGGGCGGCATCGCCGACACGGCCATCATCTCCTGGCCGAAGGGCATCGCCGCACACGGTGAGATACGCGACAACTACGTCAACGTCTGCGACATCACCCCGACGGTGTACGACTTGCTCGGGATCGATCCACCGCTGGCGGTCAAAGGCATCAACCAGAAGCCACTGGACGGCGTGAGTTTCAAAGTGGCCCTTGATGACCCGGATGCGCCGACGGGTAAGGAGTCGCAGTTCTACGCGATGCTGGGCACGCGCGGGATCTGGCACGACGGCTGGTTCGCCAACGCCGTGCACGCCGCCTCGCCTGCCGGCTGGTCGCACTTCGACAAGGACCGGTGGGAGTTGTTCCACATCGAGGCCGACCGCAGCCAATGCCACGACCTCGCCGCTGAGCACCCGGACAAGCTCGAAGAACTCAAGGCGCTGTGGTTCAGCGAGGCGCAGAAATACAACGGGCTTCCGCTCTCGGATCTGAACATCATGGAGACGCTGGGACGGTGGCGGCCCTACCTGACCGGTACCAGAGAGTCGTACTTCTACTATCCCGGCACCGCCGACGTCGGGGTGGGAGCGGCTGCGGAGATCCAAGGCCGGACTTTCGCGGTCATCGCCGAGGTGACGATCGACAGCACAGGCGCAGAGGGCGTGTTGTTCAAGCACGGCGGCGCACATGGCGGGCATGTCCTGTTCATCCAGGACGGGCTGCTGCACTACATCTACAACTTCCTCGGCGAGGAGGAGCAAGTGCTCTCGTCGCCCGGACCGGTTCCGCTGGGGACGCACACGTTCGGCGCCGCCTACACGCGCACCGGAACCGTCGAGGGCAGCCACACCCCGCTCGGCGACGCCGCGCTGTACATCGACGACACCGAGGTGGCGTCGAGAACAGGCGTGCGAGTGCATCCCGGCACCTTCGGTCTCGCCGGAGCCACCCTGAGCGTCGGTCGCAACACCGGATCACCCGTGTCGCGGGCTTACAAGGCTCCGTTCGCGTTCACAGGTGGCACCACCGCCCAGGTGAACGTTGATGTGTCCGGTCAGCCCTATGTGGATCTGGAGCGCGAGTTCGCCCGCGCTTTCGCGAAGGACTGACGAGACCGATGAGAACTCGATCGGCGGTACTCGCCGCGCTGTGCACGGCGGTCTTGGTGGTATCGGCCTGCGGTAAGACCAGTGAAGGTGAGCCTGTCGCCGAGGACGGGGAGACGGTCGCCGAATCCGCGGCGTCGGTCACGATGACGTCGACGCAGACCACGAGGGCCATCCCCACGCCGGAGGCCGACCTCACCGAGCCCGGCGTCGTGCCCACCACCCGCACCTCGGTCACGCCGAACACGGTCACCTGCCAAATGCCCGATCCTGCGCAGGAGGGGGTGACTGCAGCCGTCGCGGATCCCGGGGCGCCCAGGATCACGGTCGTTCTGCCGCAGGACTGGTCGACGGAGCAGGCCGGCGGCGACGTCGGAGCGAAGCTGACCGGCCCCGACGGGACGTGGGCGACGGTCACGATCGCCAGGACGACGCTGGACCCCGCGGCGGCCTTCAAGCAGTACGCAGACGATGCGATGGCGGCTTCGGCGGTCAGCAGCGTCAGCGTGCTGCCCGCGGAGCTGTGCGGATACAGCGGTCAGAAATTACTCGGCTCGTGGGCGGATACTCCTGAGCAGGCCGTGGAATTCGGCGATCGCGTCGCGCACGTCTGGACGAACTCGGGCGACTACCTGGTGGCGGTGCATGTACAGGGACCCTCCGGTGCGGGTTTCGACCCGTTCACCTCGCCGATGATGGACGATTTCGCCATCGAAATACCCTGAAGGCACGCTCCCCTCAGTCGCAGGGATGATCGAGAGTGGAGTCAATACACGCTGACCGGCGTGGAAGCGTGCGGGTAGCCCACGCTCGCGAGTGGTCTTCCGCCGACCAGCGGCGATTTGGTTCCTCGCAGGTCGTCACCTAGAATCAACGGGTTGCCTTGGGCAGACCTCGGCCGATCCTTCGGATGGGCCCTGCGTGCTCTTCGGTGACAGCAAGACCGCGCACGTCAGGGTCGGTAATCCTGCGTGCACACATTTACCAGGTCGAGGAGTTCGAGTGATTCAGCAGGAATCGCGGGTGAAGGTCGCCGACAACACGGGTGCCAAGGAGATCTTGTGCATCCGCGTGCTCGGCGGATCGGGGCGGCGTTACGCCGGCATCGGCGACATCATCGTGGCGACCGTCAAGGACGCTATCCCCGGCGGCAACGTCAAGCGCGGCGAGGTCGTCAAGGCCGTCATCGTGCGCACCGTGAAAGAGCGTCGTCGCGCCGACGGCAGCTACATCAAGTTCGACGAGAACGCCGCCGTCATCATCAAGGCCGACAACGACCCGCGCGGGACGCGCATCTTCGGCCCCGTCGGCCGTGAACTGCGCGAGAAGCGCTTCATGAAGATCGTCTCGCTTGCCCCGGAGGTGCTGTAGATGAAGGTCCACAAGGGCGACACCGTTCTGGTCGTCTCCGGCAAAGACAAAGGCGCCAAAGGCAAGGTGCTGCAGGCGTATCCGGACCGGGAGAAGATCCTCGTCGAGGGCGTCAACCGGATCAAGAAGCACACCGCGATCTCGCGTAACGAGCGCGGCGCGCAGTCGGGCGGCATCGTCACGCAGGAGGCCGCCATCCACGTCTCGAACGTGATGGTCGTCGACTCCGACGGCAAGCCCACCCGCATCGGATACCGCACGGACGAAGAGACCGGCAAGAAGGTCCGTATCGCGAAGACCAACGGCAAGGACATCTGAGATGACCTCCACTGAAGAAAAGACAGGTTCGACGGAGTCGAACCAACGGCCACAGCCCCGCCTCAAGCAGCGTTACCGCGAGGAGATCAAGGACGCGCTGCTGAAGGAATTCGGCTACGCCAACGTCATGCAGATCCCCGGCGTGGTCAAGGTCGTCGTGAACATGGGTGTCGGTGACGCCGCCCGCGACGCCAAGCTGATCAACGGTGCGGTCAACGACCTGGCGCTGATCACCGGCCAGAAGCCCGAGATTCGCAAGGCCCGCAAGTCCATCGCACAGTTCAAGCTGCGTGAGGGCATGCCGATCGGTGCGCGGGTGACGCTGCGCGGCGACCGGATGTGGGAGTTCCTCGACCGCCTGACCTCGATCGCGCTGCCGCGTATCCGCGACTTCCGCGGCCTGAGCCCCAAGCAGTTCGACGGCACCGGCAACTACACCTTCGGGCTCAACGAGCAGTCGATGTTCCACGAGATCAACATCGACGACATCGATCGCCCCCGGGGTATGGACATCACCGTCGTCACGTCGGCGACGAACGACGACGAAGGCCGCGCGCTGCTGCGTGCACTTGGCTTCCCGTTCAAGGAGAACTGAGCAAATGGCAAAGAAGGCTCTGGTCAACAAGGCCAACAAGAAGCCCAAGTTCAAGGTCCGCGCTTACACCCGGTGCAACAGGTGCGGTCGCCCGCACGCGGTTTACCGCAAGTTCGGGCTCTGCCGTATCTGCCTGCGCGAGATGGCGCATGCCGGCGAACTGCCCGGCGTTCAGAAGTCCAGCTGGTAACGGCCAACAACTACAAACCACATCAAAAAGGTTGCGGTAGGCCCCCAAGAGCTTTCGGGGGGAACCGCCGCGAGGAAGGTGAACCGGCTGTCATGACCATGACGGATCCGATCGCAGACTTCTTGACACGTCTGCGCAACGCCAATTCGGCGTACCACGACGAGGTGTCGCTGCCACACTCGAAGATCAAGGCCAACATCGCCGAGATCCTCAAGAGCGAGGGCTACATCTCCGATTACCACACCGAGGATGCCCGGGTGGGCAAGTCGCTTGTGGTGCAACTGAAATACGGCCCGAGCCGTGAACGCAGCATCGCGGGACTGCGCCGGGTGAGCAAGCCCGGTCTGCGCGTCTACGCGAAGTCCACCAACCTGCCGCGCGTGCTCGGCGGTCTGGGCGTGGCGATCATCTCCACGTCGTCGGGTCTGCGAACCGACCGTCAGGCTGCCCGCGAGGGCGTCGGCGGCGAAGTCCTCGCGTACGTGTGGTAGTGGGGATAGGAGCCTAAAGACCATGTCACGAATTGGAAAGCAACCGGTCCCGGTTCCCGCCGGAGTCGATGTCACGATCAACGGCCAGAACGTGTCGGTCAAGGGTCCCAAGGGAACTCTTGAGCTGGCGGTCGCCGAACCGATCCGGGTCGCGCGCGACGACGATGGCGCCATCGTGGTGACCCGTCCGAACGACGAGCGCGAAAACCGTTCGCTGCACGGGTTGTCCCGCACGCTGATCGCCAACCTGGTTACGGGTGTGACCGAGGGCTACACCACCAAGATGGAGATCTTCGGCGTCGGCTACCGCGTGGTGGCCAAGGGCAGCAACCTCGAGTTCGCCTTGGGTTACAGCCATCCGGTGCTGATCAACGCCCCCGAAGGCGTGTCGTTCGCAGTGGAAACACCGACGAAGTTCTCGATCTCCGGCATCGACAAGCAGAAGGTCGGCCAGATCGCGGCGAACATCCGCCGCCTGCGCAAGAGCGATCCCTATAAGGGCAAGGGCATTCGCTACGAGGGTGAGCAGATCCGCCGCAAGGTCGGAAAGACAGGTAAGTAGAAATGGCTTCTTCTAAGACTGAGGCGTCGCGTAAGCCGGTGGGGCAGAGCGTGTCCGAGGCCCGGCGCGTCTCGCGGCTGCGTCGGCACGCCCGACTGCGCAAGAAGATCGAGGGCACGGCCGAGGTGCCGCGCCTGATGGTCAACCGCTCGTCGCGGCACATCCACGTGCAGCTGATCAACGACCTCGACGGCACCACCGTGGCCGCCGCATCGTCGATCGAGGCGGACGTGCGTGCGGTCGAGGGCGACAAAAAGGCCCACAGCGTGCGGGTCGGTCAGCTGATCGCCGAGCGCGCGAAGGCTGCGGGTATCGAGGCGGTGGTATTCGACCGCGGTGGCTACACCTACGGCGGGCGCATCGCGGCACTGGCCGACGCAGCGCGCGAAGGCGGGCTGAAGTTCTAATGACTGATTACGGAAGGACTGCATGATGGCCGAGCAGGCTGGCGCCGCTCCGGCGCAGGACAACCGCGGAGGCGGTCGTGGTGACCGCGACGGCCGTGGTCGTCGCGACGACCGCGGTGGCCGTGGCGGTCGCGATGGCGGCGAGAAGAGCAACTACATCGAACGCGTCGTCACGATCAACCGCGTCTCCAAGGTGGTCAAGGGTGGCCGGCGGTTCAGCTTCACCGCGCTGGTCATCGTCGGCGACGGCAAGGGCATGGTCGGTGTCGGCTACGGCAAGGCCAAAGAGGTCCCGGCCGCCATCGCCAAGGGTGTCGAGGAAGCGCGTAAGGGCTTCTTCCGCGTACCGCTGATCGGCGGCACGATCACTCACCCAGTGCAGGGCGAGGCGGCGGCGGGCGTCGTGATGCTGCGTCCGGCCAGCCCCGGTACCGGTGTGATCGCCGGTGGCGCTTGCCGCGCAGTGCTGGAATGCGCCGGGGTGCACGACGTCCTGGCCAAGTCGCTGGGCAGCGACAACGCGATCAACGTGGTGCACGCCACCGTTGCCGCGCTCAAGCTGCTGCAGCGTCCGGAAGAGGTGGCGGCCCGGCGTGGTCTGACCATCGAGGAGGTGGCGCCGGCGGGCATGCTGCGGGCGCGGCGTGAAGCCGAGGCGCTGGCCGCGTCGGCAGCGCGTGAGGGAACGGCGTAACCATGGCAGAGCTCAAGATCACTCAGGTGCGCAGCACCATTGGTGCGCGCTGGAAGCAACGCGAGAGCCTGCGGACCCTCGGACTGCGCAAGATTCGGCAGTCCGTGGTGCGTGAGGACAACGACCAGACCCGTGGACTCATCAAGACCGTCCACCACCTCGTTGAGGTAGAAGAGGTTTAGCAATGACTATCAAACTGCACGACCTGCGCCCGGCGCCGGGGTCGAAGACCACCAAGACCCGGGTGGGTCGTGGTGAGGGCTCCAAGGGCAAGACCGCCGGTCGTGGCACCAAGGGCACCAAGGCACGTAAGAACGTCCCGGCGACGTTCGAGGGTGGCCAGATGCCCATCCACATGCGGCTGCCGAAGCTCAAGGGCTTCCGCAACCGGTTCCGGACCGAGTACGAGGTCGTCAACGTCGGCGACATCAACAAGCTGTTCCCCAAGGGCGGCGACGTGGGTGTCGACGAGCTGGTGGCTTCCGGCGCGGTGCGCAAGAACACGTTGGTCAAGGTGCTCGGCGACGGCAAGCTGACTGTGAAGGTCAACGTCACCGCTCACAAGTTCAGCGGCAGCGCACGCGAGAAGATCACCTCTGCGGGCGGATCTGCGACCGAGCTGTAGGTCCAGTTGTCGACAAGGGCCCCTGCCGTTACGGTGGGGGCTCTTGCGTTTCATCGAATGCGGTAACGCATCGCGTCACGGGTGCGATCTACATTGAGCGTGCCGAAAGTTCAGGAGACCCATGACCACTGTCCGTCGTGCCATCGCTGTTGCGATGGTCAGCGCCGGCCTCGCGGTCTTCGGTAGCGCCGCGTCCGCGAATGCTCAGGACGCCGACGCGCAGTTCGAGAAGGCAGTGAGCTCCCTGGGTATCACCGTGGGCCCCGAAACCGATATCCCGGCATTGGGCCGGCAGGTCTGCGACACGATGACCCGGGAAATGGCGCGCAATCCCAATCCGCCGCCGTTGGTACGAGGCATCCTCCAGTCCTTGGTGAACAGCAATCTCACCAAGGAACAGGCCGTGGGCTTCATGCGGGCCTCGGTGAACATCTACTGCCCGCAGTACTCCCGGTACCTCGGCCGCTGACTTTCTGACGGACCCGCGGGGCGGATCAGCCACCTCCCGGCCTCGGTAGGCTCACAGGATGTTCGCATTCCTGCCCGGCATCCCTGGAATCGACGACGTACGTGCGCTCGGCAGGCGGGTGGACACGGTCCGCCATCACGGCGTACCCGGCGGGTGTGTGCTCGAGCTCGATCTGATGGCAGCGCCACCGGAAACCGGTGGATTCGACCCGCTGGCGATGATCACCGTCGGCACCCGGCCGATGGTGCTGCGCGATGCTGTCGCCGCCATCCACCGCGCCGCCGACGATTCGCGCGTGGCCGGACTGATCGCGCGCGTCCAGCTCAGTGCAGCCGCGCCGGGTCCGGTGCAGGAACTTCGCGATGCGATCTCGACGTTCAGCGAGGCGAAGCCGTCGCTCGCGTGGGCCGAGACCTATCCGGGCACGCTGTCGTACTACCTCGCCTCGGCGTTCCGCGAGGTGTGGATGCAGCCCTCAGGCACGGTCGGGTGGGTTGGTTTCGCCACCGGTGCGACGTTTTTGCGCGACGCGCTCGACAAAGCGGGCATCGAGCCTCAGTACATCGCGCGTGGCGAATACAAGTCAGCCCCAAACCGTTTCACCCAAAACAGCTATACCGATTCCCACCGTGAGGCTGACACCAGACTGATCGAAAGCCTGCTTGACCAGGTGCGGCAGGCGGTCTCCGAGTCGCGCGGTATCGAAGCAGCCGAAGTCGACGCGCTTGCGGACAAAGCACCACTGTTACGCGACGACGCTGTCACCGGCCGCTTGGTCGATCGAATCGGATTCCGCGACGAGGCGTATGACCGAATCGCCGAACTCGTTGGCGCGTCTGATGCACCGCCCCGGCTGTACCTGTCGCGGTACGCGAAAGCCAGTGCTTCGCGACCCTCGTCACCGCTGCCGCCGGTTCCGGGTCGCAAACGTAAGCCGGCTATCGCCGTCGTCACCCTGCACGGCCTGATCGTCAGCGGTCGGGGCGGACCGCACGTGCTGCCGTTCGGCGATTCGAGCGCTGGCGGTGACACCATCGCCGCGGCCTTGCGCGAGGCGGCGGCCGACGATTCCGTTTCCGCGATCGTCTTGCGCGTGGACAGTCGCGGCGGAATGGCCACCGCGTCGGAAACCGTCTGGCGTGAGGTGAACCGGGCGCGAGACAGCGGCAAGCCCGTCGTCGCGTCGATGGGTGCGGTCGCGGCATCGGGTGGCTATTACGTGTCGATGGCCGCCGATGCGATCGTCGCCAACCCGGGAACCATCACCGGCTCGATCGGTGTCGTGGCCGGCAAGCTGGTCGCCCGGGAACTCAAGGAGCGTCTCGGTGTCGGCTCGGAGTCGGTGCGCACCAACCCCAACGCCGACGCCTGGTCGATCAACCAGCCCTTCACCGACGCGCAGCACGCGCTGGTCGAGGCGGAGGCGGATCTCTCCTATTCCGACTTCGTCGAGCGCGTCGCCGAGGGTCGCAAGATGACCGTCGAGGCGGTTGATGCTGTTGCCCGCGGTCGCGTGTGGACCGGGGCCGACGCGTTGGAGCACGGCCTCATCGACGAACTCGGCGGGTTCCGCACCGCCATCAACCGCGCCAAGCTGCTGGCCGGCCTCGATCCCGACGACGACGTCCGCCTGATCAACTACCCCGGCTCGTCGCTGATGGACGTGCTGAGGCCGAAGCCGTCTTCGCAGCCCGCGGCCGCGTCGGTGCCCGAGGCCCTGGCTGTCCTCGTCGGCCGCTCGGTGGCCGGGGTGCTCAGCCAGGCCGAGCGGTCGTACACCGGCGTCAGTGCTCTCTGGTGGGGCGATTACCGCTTCTGAGCGAGCGCCGGACTTCTCAGTTGGAGCGTAGGTAGCCGTAAACCATGGCGAAGTTGTTGTTCACCTCGTCGGGAATCGGTATCGGTCCGCCGAGAGCCCTTGCGCCCCAGGCGATCTGCGCGGTGCGCTCCACCAACGCGGTGACATGCAGCACCTTGTCGGGTCGCGGGCCGACCGCCACCAGCCCGTGGTTGGCGATCAGCGCTGCCGCCCTGTCCTGCAACGCTTTCACCGCGTTGTCGCCGACATCAGGACTTCCTGACGCCGCGTACTCCGCACACCGGATCTCGCCGCCGCAGTACACGGCGAACTCGTCGACGCAGGCCGGAATCGACTGACGGGCGACTGCGAACATCGTGGCCCACACGGGATGACTGTGGATCACGCTGCCGATGTCGTCGAATGCGCGATAACACGCCAGGTGCAGCGCCATCTCCGTCGACGGGCTGCGGCCGTCCTTGGCGGTCAGCACAGCACCTTCGGGGTCGACGAGGACGAGGTCGTCCAGCACCATGTCGGCGTAGTCCACCGACGACGGCGTGATGACGATGTTGCCGTCCTCGCGCCTGGCCGAGATATTGCCCGCAGTGCCCTCGACAAGGCCGCGGCGCAGCATGTCCTTGGCCGCACCAAGCACCGCGTCCTCGGGGTTGGCGACATATCTCATCAGGTCAGCACCTCCGGGTTGACGATGTGCGCGGGCGTGCGTCCGGACAACAGCATCTCGAGGCCGTCGGCGACGATCTGCGCCTGCCGCGCCTCAGTGTTCCACGTGGCGCCGCCGATATGGGGCGTGAGCACGACGTTGGACATTGCCGTAAGCGGATGATCGACCGGCAGCCATTCGCCGACGAAATGATCCAGCCCGGCCGCGGCGAGCTTGCCGACGCGCAGCGCGTCAACCAGTGCATCGGTGTTGTGCAGTTGCGCGCGAGCAGTGTTGAGGAAGACCGCGCCGTCGCGCATCTTCGCGAATTGGTCGGCGCCGATCATGTCCACTGTGTCGTCGGTGACGGGCGCGTGCAGCGAGACGATGTCGGCCTCGGTGAGCAGGTCGTCGAGGCTATGGGTGGCCTCGTCGTTGTACGGGTCGTGGGCGATCACCGTCAGGCCGAGCCCCTGCAGCCGCCAGCGCAGCGCTCGGGCCACGGCGCCGAGACCCACCAGCCCGGCCGTCATCCCCGCGACCTCCCATGCCCGAAACCGTTGGTAGGGGATGGTGCCGTCGCGAAACACCTCTCCAGTGCGGACGTCCGCATCGGCGGTCAGCACCTGACGGGTAGCCGCGAAGAGCAGCGCGATCGCCATTTCCGCGACGGCGTCGGCATTGCGGCCCGGCGTATTCAGCACCGGCACCTTGACCGCCGTCGCCGCGGCCACGTCGACGTTGTTGGGGTCCCCGCGCGTGGACGCGACCGCCCTCAACGGCAGATCGAGTACCGGCCCGCTCACCGAATCAGCCTCCACGACAAGGATGTCGGCGTGCTCGGCGGTCGCACGCTCGGCGAGCTGTTCGGCCGAGTAGATCCGCAGCGGGCGCAGCTCGATCCACGGGTCGTACACGACGTCGACCAGTTGATTCAGCTTGTCGAGGCCGGGACCGCGCAGTGGCGCGGTCACGAGCGCGCGAAGTCTGCTCACGTATGGACATGCTGGCGTACGGTGGCGCCCGTGTCAGCCAAAGCGGTCACTATCGGCATCGACGTCGGTACGACGGCCGTGAAGGCGCTGGCCGCCGACGAGGATGGTCAGGTGGTCGCGCGGGTCCGGATCCCGCATCGATTGCTGGTGCCTGCACCGAATCAGTTGGAACACGACGCCGACGAGGCGTGGCGCCGGGGACCGTCGGCGGCCCTCGCCGAATTGCGTCGGCCCGATGCCGCGGCGGTGGCGGTCACCGCGATGGTGCCGTCCCTGACGGCCGTCGACGTCGATGGCCGTCCGCTCACCCCGGGCCTGCTCTACGGCGATGTCCGCGGTCGACGAGACGTCGGCCCGGACACCACGTTTCTGTCCGGTGAAGCACAAGAGTTCCTGCGTTGGACGGTGGGGGAGGCGCCCGACGCCCACGGGTACTGGCCCGCGGCGGCGGTGGCCAATCACATGCTCGCGGGTGAGGCAATCATCGACCATTCCACCGCCAGCACCGCTTATCCGTTGTTCGACGGCGAGCGATGGAGCGAATCGGTATGCGCCGAGTGCGGTACGGAGCCGGCGGCGATGCCGCGGGTGGAGACGACGGGCGTCGCGGTGGGTCGGCTGCGGGACTCCGACACCGTGTTGGCCGCGGGCGCGGTCGACGCGGTGTGTGAACAGATCGTCGCGGGCGCCGACCGGGACGGTGATGTCCTCGTGTTGTGCGGCACGACCCTGATCGTGTGGGTGACCACCACTGAGTTCCGTGAGGTGCCCGGCCTCTGGACGCTGCCACACACCGCCGCGGGCAAGCTCCAGATCGGCGGGCCGAGTAACGCGGGTGGTTTGTTCCTCGGCTGGGTGGACCGCCTCGTTGGGCCGGATGGCGAGGTCGACCCCGGGCGGGTGCCGGTGTGGTCGCCGTACCTGCGCGGTGAACGCGTCCCGCTGCACGATCCGGATCGCCGCGGTGTGCTCGACGGGCTGAACCTCACCCACGACGGCGCCTCGGTGCGGCGGGCCGCCTACGAGGCGTCGGGATTCGTTGTGCGGCAGATCATCGAGATGAGCGGCGCTCGGGCGACGCGCATCGTTGCGACGGGCGGCGGCACGCGCGTCGCGCCGTGGATGCAGGCCATCGCCGACGCCACCGGGCTGCCCGTGAGCGTGTCGGGCGTCGCCGAGGGCGCCGCGCTGGGTGCGGCGTTCCTCGCACGGATGGCGGCCGGACTCGAAACCGCAGTGGCCGACGCCGCGCGGTGGGCCTCTGTCGACCGCATCGTCGAACCCGACCCCGCGTGGACCGACCCGGTACAAGAGCGGTACGCCAGGTTCCTCGAACTGGCAGGCGGACCTAGCGTTTGATCGCGGACAGGTAGCTCATGTCGGCGAAGAATCCTATTGCACTGTCCTCCGGGAATTCGAAACCGTTGGCGGCGTAGGCGTCTCGCATCGCCTGAGCTGAGACATCCCAACCCCGCGCCGTCAGGTACTCGATGACGTCATTGCGCTCGTCGCGATAGATCAACTCCGACATCTCGATGTCGTGGCCGTACTTCTTGAGCCGGTCCGCGATCTCCTGCGATCTCTCGTCGGAGAATGCGCTGATGTCCGGAATGTGCTCGGTGGCGACACGGCTACCCGGCGCGCTGAGCTCGTCGATGCGGTCGAACAACAGATCCTGTGCCTCGGGCGGCAGGTAGATCAGTAGTCCCTCGGCGATCCACGCCGTCGGCTGAGTGGCATCGAAGCCGCTGTCCAGCAGCGCTTTCGGCCAATCCTCGCGGAGGTCGATCGCGATCGGTCGCCGGTCCGCGGCAGGCTTTGCACCCAATTGCGCCAGCGTGTCGCTCTTGAACGCGATGACCTCGGGCTGGTCCAGCTCGTAGACGGTGGTCCCCGCGGGCCACGCCAACCGATACGCCCGCGCGTCCAGCCCTGCGGCAAGGATCACGGCCTGCCGCACACCGGCGGCGACCGCGTCGGCGAACAATGTGTCGAAATGGCGTGTGCGCACTGCCATTCCCTCTGCTGCGTTGCGCACATTGAACCGGGGGTCGACCTCGTCGAGGTCGATCTCGCCGTCGAGTGCGCGGATGAAGAAGTCCATGCCGACCGCGCGTACCAACGGCTCGGCATACGGGTCGTGGATGAGACCCTCACGGTTGCTCAGCACCCGTTGCGCGGCGACCATCGTCGCTGTCGATCCGACGCTGGATGCCAGATCCCAGCTGTCTCCGTCGGTTCGGCTGTCCGCCCGGCTCATGACTCGAGTATGCCCGTGACGTACTGCAGTTCTCCGAAACGGGCGACGTCGTCGTCCTCCTCGGCGATGGGGGGCAGACCGTTCTCGCCCAGTAGTTGCTTGACGCTTTGGCAGGTGATCCGCCAACCGCGATCGGCCAGATACGTCGACGCCTCGTTGCGGTCACCGAGGTAGATGAGGTCGGCGAAGTCGAGTTCGAAGCCGTGGTTGCGCCACTGCTGGGCGGCTGCCTGCATCCGCTCGATCGCCTTCTCGTGGTCCGCCGGGTCGATGCTCGGCGTGCTCTCGACCGCGACGCGACTGCCGACGGCGCTGAGTTCGGTGATGGTGTCGAGCAGTTTGTCCTGTGCCTCCGGCGGCAGGTAGCCGAGCAGACCTTCGGCACTCCACGCCGTGGGCTGACTCGGGTCGAAACCCGCGGCGATCAGTGCGGCCGGCCAGTCGAAGCGAAGATCCACCGCGGCGGTCCGGCGGTCGGCAGTCGGCTCGGCGCCGACGTCCGCGAGCGTTCTCGTCTTGAACTCGATGACCTCGGGCTGATCGATCTCGTAGACGGTCGTCCCCACGGGCCACGCCAGCCGGTAAGCCCGGGAATCGAGGCCCGAGGCCAGGATGACCGCCTGGCGGACACTGGGCGTGGCGTCTGCTGGATCGCCACCTCGGGTGGCAGAAGTGAAGAACTCGTCGAAGAACTTGGTCCGTACCGCCATGTTGTCGGTCATCCGCGCCATCCCCACGGATGCGTGGTCGACGTCGAGATCCTCAGCGCGCAGCTCTCCACTTGCGAGTTTGGTGAAGAAGTCCACCCCGACCGCGCGGACCAGAGGCTCGGCGAACGGATCGTTGATCAAGGCATCGTCGGCCTTGGTCGCGATCGCGCGCGCCGCGGCGACCATCGTCGCCGTCGCGCCGACGCTCGATGCGAGATCCCACGTGTCGTTGTCAGTCCTAGCCATGATCAGCCCCTAGTCGAAGAAGTCATTTACTTAGTGGATATAACGAGATAAGCCCCACGGTATGTTCCCAGGCTGAGAAGGAACTGTGAGTGCACATCGGGGCAGCGGGATGCAGGGCAAAGGAGCTGCAACTGTTAGTCTCGTAGACTGTTTGACGCGTGACTTCGCAGGCTGCGCGCCTGACGGACGTCGCACCTGATCGATACCCAGACTTAACCAAGAACCCGCTGGTCAGACCAGCCACATTTGCATGCCGCTAGTCACAGGTCGGCTGCGCAGGAGGAAGAGTGCTTTCGGCTTTCATCTCGTCACTGCGGACAGTGGACCTGCGGCGCAAGATCCTCTTCACCATCGGCATCGTCATCCTTTACCGCGTGGGCGCCTCGATTCCGTCGCCCGGCGTCAACTACCCGAACGTTCAGCGGTGCATCGCGGAGGTCAGCGGCGGCGATTCGGGCCAGGTCTACTCGCTGATCAACCTGTTCTCCGGCGGCGCACTACTGCAGCTCTCGGTGTTCGCGGTCGGCATCATGCCCTACATCACCGCCAGCATCATCGTTCAGCTGCTGACCGTCGTCATCCCGCGTTTCGAGCAGCTGCGTAAAGAGGGCCAGGCCGGCCAGACGAAGATGACGCAGTACACGCGTTACCTGTCGATCGCCCTGGCCCTGCTGCAGTCCACCAGCATCGTCGCGCTGGCCGCCAACGGTGGCCTGCTGCAGGGCTGCACGCTCGACATCATCCAGGGCCAGAGCGAAGGCCTGAACATCTTCACGCTCGTCGTGATGGTGCTCGTGATGACCGCGGGCGCCGCGCTGGTGATGTGGATGGGCGAGCTGGTGACCGAGCGCGGCATCGGCAACGGCATGTCGCTGATGATCTTCGCGAGCATCGCGTCGGCGATCCCCGGCGAGGGCAAGTCCATCCTGGACAGCCGCGGCGGCCTGGTGTTCACCATGGTCTGCCTGGCGACGCTCGGCATCGTCGTCGGCGTGGTGTTCGTCGAGCAGGGACAACGGCGCATCCCCGTCCAGTACGCCAAGCGCATGGTCGGCAGGCGGATGTACGGCGGCACGTCTACCTATCTGCCGCTGAAGGTCAACCAGGCAGGCGTCATTCCGGTCATCTTCGCGTCGTCGCTGATCTATATCCCGCACCTGCTCACGCAGCTGATCACCAGCGGCGACCCCAACGCGGCCAACAGCGGCTTTTCGAGGTTCATTGCCGAATACCTCACGAACCCCGCCGACCCGGTCTATATCGCGGTCTATTTCGGGCTCATCATCTTCTTCACGTACTTCTATGTGTCGATCACGTTCAACCCCGAGGAACGTGCCGACGAGATGAAGAAGTTCGGCGGGTTCATCCCGGGCATCCGTCCAGGTGCGCCCACCGCCGACTATCTGCGATATGTGCTCAATCGGATCACCCTGCCGGGCTCGATCTATCTGGGTGTCATCGCCGTGCTGCCGAACCTGTTCCTGCAGATCGGCAACACCGGCTCAGTGCAGAACCTGCCCTTCGGCGGTACCGCGGTTCTGATCATGGTCGGTGTCGGCTTGGATACGGTCAAACAGATCGAGAGCCAGCTGATGCAACGCAACTACGAAGGGTTCCTGAAGTGAGAGTCGTTCTACTCGGACCGCCCGGCGCGGGTAAAGGCACCCAGGCGCAGAAGCTCTCTGAGAAGCTCGGAATCCCGCAGATCTCGACCGGCGACCTGTTCCGGAAGAACATCAACGAAGGCACCGAGCTGGGGGTCGAGGCCAAGCGTTACCTCGACGCCGGCGACCTGGTGCCGAGCACCCTCACCAATGCACTGGTCGAGGACCGGATCGAGCAGGAGGACGCGGCCGCCGGGTTCATCCTCGATGGCTACCCGCGCTCGGTCGAGCAGGCCAAGGCCCTCGACGACATGCTGAAGAACCACAGCACCAAGCTCGACGCCGTGCTGGAGTTCGCCGTCTCGGAGGACGAGCTCTTCACGAGGCTCAAGGCCCGTGGCCGCGCCGACGACACCGAAGACGTGATCCGCAACCGGATGCAGGTGTACCGGGACGAGACCGAGCCGCTGCTGGAGTATTACTCCCACAACAACCTCCAGACCGTCGACGCCGTGGGCCCGCTGGACGAGGTGTTCGCCCGGGCGCTACGAGCGCTCGGCAAGTAGTCCGGTCATGGGTCTGCCAGGGCTGCGCAGCCGCCGGGTCGTGCCGCAGCGCACCCCCGCCGAGCTCGACGCGATGGCCGCTGCGGGTGCACTGGTTGCGTCCGCGTTGGCCGCGGTCCGCGAAGCCGCCGTCCCCGGTGTGTCCACGCTCGCGCTCGACGAGATCGCCGAATCGGTGATCCGCGACGGTGGCGGCACCCCATCGTTTCTCGGCTACCACGGATTCCCGGCCAGCATCTGCTCCTCGGTCAATGATCGTGTGGTGCATGGCATTCCGTCCGCGGACGACATCCTCTCATCGGGCGATTTGGTGTCCATCGATTGCGGGGCGATCCTCGATGGCTGGCACGGCGACTCCGCGGTCACCTTCGGTATCGGTCCGTTGATTCCCGTCGACGAAGCGCTGTCCGCAGCCACCCGCGAGGCCATGGAGGCGGGCATCGCCGCGATGGTGCCCGGCAACCGGCTCACCGACGTCTCACACGCGATCGAGGTCGAGTCGCATGCCGCCGAGAAGCGGTACGGCCGCAAGTTCGGGATCGTCGCCGGCTACGGCGGGCACGGCATCGGCAGGCAGATGCACATGGACCCGTTCCTGCCCAACGAAGGGGCGCCCGGAAGGGGCCCGCATCTGGCGGCGGGCTCGGTGCTGGCCATCGAACCGATGCTGACCCTGGGCACCACCAAGACCGTTGTGCTCAAAGACCAGTGGACCGTCGTCACGGCGGACGGATCCCGCGCCGCGCACTGGGAGCACACCGTGGCCGTCACCGATGACGGGCCGCGGATCCTCACGTCGCTCTAGATTTCGCGCGAACGTGGGTTACCCGCACGGTTGTGACCCTGATTGTGTGCATCAAGTCCACACTGGTCGGTGTATGGCAATACGCCGACACTGAACCGGATGACCCGCAACCTCGTATTACCAATGGAGGTTGAAATTTGGACGACCCGGGGACCGCAGAAAGCCAGGTCATGCGGGTGCTCTATGAGGAGCACGCCGCAGTTCTTTGGCGCTATGTCGTGCGGCTCACCGGGGATGCAGCTCGAGCGGAGGATGTCGTGCAGGAGACGCTACTGCGTGCGTGGCGCCATCCCGAGGTGACCCGCGACAGCGAGAGATCCGCGCGGGCGTGGCTGTTCACCGTCGCGCGTAACCTCGTCATCGACGAGAGACGAAGCGCGAGGTTCCGCAGCGAATCGGGTACCCCCGACATGGAACAAGCGGCGGACCACGCGGGACCCGACGAGGTGGAGACGGCGCTGGACCGCATGTTGCTCAGAGAGGCGCTGGCCCAGCTGTCCGAGGACCACCGGGCCGTCATCAGCCGCGCGTACTACCAGGGCGCTTCGACCGCCCAGATCGCTGCCGACCTGCAGATCGCCGAAGGCACCGTGAAATCACGGCTGCACTACGGGATGCGGGCCCTGCGCCTGCGGCTGCAGGAAATGGGGGTGAGGAGATGACATTGTTCGGGCTACCGAGGGGCGGTGCTGACGAGGTGGACGACGATCGCTATGCGACGTGGGACGCTGCCTACGTGCTCGGCGCGTTGTCCACCGACGAGCGCGTGGACTACGAGGCGCACCTGCAGACGTGTCCGCGGTGCCGCGCCGCCGTCGAGGAACTCGGTGAAATCCCGCCGCTGCTCGCCAGACTGGACAAGGCCGACGTGGCGTCGCTCGACGGAGAACAGTCCGAGCCGCAGCTGCGACCGCAGATGCTGGATTCGCTGTTGCATCGCGTCAACGCGCGCCGAAGGCGCTCCCGTTGGATGACGACCGCCGCGCTGGCCGCCGCGGCTGCGGTGCTGGCCATTGGACTGGTGATCGCCGTTCGACCTGATGCGCTGGGTTTTGGGACCGGTACCGACCAGATCGCCGGATCCGCGATGGAGATGTCGAAGGTGTCCGAGACACCGATCAACGCGACCATCAGCCTGACCGGCTACGGCTGGGGTACCCGCATCGACATGGCGTGCACGTACGGCGACTGGGGCAGGCGCGATGCACCGCCGCAGAATCTGGGCATGGTTGTGGTCGGCCGCGACGGTAGTCAGAGCCAGGTCGCGACGTGGCTGGGCTTGTCGGGCGCGACGGCGCTGCCCAGCGCGAACACGCCCCTACCGATCGACGAAATCGCTGCTGTGCAGCTGGTTTCACCCGATTCGGGCCAGGTACTGCTCGAAAAGCAGCTGTGATTACAGATACCGGGTGAACCGAATCTTCCAGCCATTCGTGTCCTCTATATGGCCAGGCATCGAGTTGTCGATCACATCGTCGGGTATCTCGCGTCGGCGGGGGTCGAATACATCTTCGGCGTCGACGGCGCGAATATCGAGGATCTGTACGATGCTGCGTTCTATCGCGCTGACATCACCGCGGTGCTGGCCAAGCACGAGTTCTCCGCTGCCACAATGGCCGACGGCTACAGCCGCAGCGGCGCCGGACTGGGCGTGGTCGCCGCGACATCGGGCGGCGGATGCCTCAACACGGTTCCCGGCCTGGGAGAAGCCTATGCGAGCCGGGTGCCGGTGCTGGCACTCATCGGGCAGGCCCCGACGACACTCGACGGTCGAGGGGCGTTCCAGGACACCAGCGGCCGCAACGGTGCACTCGACGGGCAGGCGCTGTTCTCAGCGGTGTCGGTCTATTGCCGGCGTGTGACGAACCCGGAGGACATCGTCACGGCGCTACCGGAGGCCATTGCCGCAGCGAAGACGGGCGGGCCCGCAGTCCTGTTGCTGCCCAAGGATATTCAGCAGGCAGCCATGGTGGCGGTGAACGGCGCCGACATCTCGATCACTCGACGCGAAGTACACACCGGTGATCCGCATCCGATTGTGCGCGCACTACGGCGGGCCGACGGGCCGGTCACGATCATCGCCGGTGAACAGGTGGCCCGAGACGACGCCCGTGCCGAACTCGAACAGCTGCGGGCACTGCTGCGGGCGCGGGTGGCATGCGTGCCCGACGCCAAAGACGTCGCGGGCACCCCGGGAATGGGCTCGTCGTCCGCCCTCGGCGTGACCGGCGTGATGGGCCATCCCAGCGTGGCGACCGCCATCGCCGAGAGCGCCCTGTGTCTCGTGGTCGGCACCCGGCTGCCGGTGACGGCGCGCGCCGGTCTGGACCACGCGCTGCGGTCGACGAACGTCTACTCGATCGGCGCCGAGGCTCCCTTTCTGCCGTGGACCCATGTGCATACCGACGACCTGCGCGGGTCGTTGTCCAGGCTCACCACGGCACTGTCAGGCCGCGGCAGGCCGCCCCGGCTCCGGGTCCCCGATGCGGTGCGCCGCGCGGAGCTGCACCCACCCGCGCACGGCGGGCCGGGGATTCGGTATCGCGACGCGATGACGTTGCTCGACCGGATGCTGCCCGACGGCGTGGACGTCGTCGTCGACGCGGGCAACATCGGCGCCGCGGCGATACATCACCTGCCGGTCCGCCGTGACGGCCGGTTCATCGTCGCGCTGGGTATGGGCGGTATGGGGTACAGCTTCGGTTCCGGTATCGGCGTGGCGTTCGGCAACGCCGCTGACCCGAACAGCCGCACCGTCGTCATTTCGGGCGACGGCTCGTTCTTCATGCACGGCATGGAGATTCACACCGCGCTGCAGTACAGATTGCCCGTCACCTTTCTACTGTTCGACAACCACGCGCACGCGATGTGTGTGACGCGCGAGCAGCAGTTCTACGGCGACCGGTACAGCTACAACCGGTTCGGGCCGAGCCGGCTGGGCGCCGGACTCGCCGCGATGTTCCCGGAACTGCGTTCCGTGGACGTCGACGATATCGACGCCCTGCCCGCCGCGCTCGAGACCGCACTCGGCGGGGACGGCCCCTCGGTCGTGAGCATCGAGTGTTCCGCAGATGAAATCCCACCGTTCGCAGCATTTCTCGGCAACGACGCCGACGCTGACAAGAAGCCGAACATCACCAAGGAGGAGCACCCTTATGTCGCTGCCCGCACTTGAGGACATTGCGGTCGACCGGGGCACCACCGACCCGATCGACGGTGTGATCCGCGTCGAAACCTTTCCGAGGGAGAAGGCGACACCGATCATCATGGAGATGATGCGGTCGGTGTACCCCCACGACGAGGTGTTCGGAACATACTGCACCGTCAACGATTACGTTGACTGCCCGCCCGACGATCTCTACGAATGGCTGGCGGACACCCGCTGCCTCGAGGAATGGACCTACAGCCTGCGCGGGTTCGAGCAGACCGATGAACCCGGACTCTGGGTGGCCTACGACAAACTCGGCGGCGACACCGGAAGCCCGATCTACACCCGAACCGTCGCAAACCCAGATGCGCGCACGATCGACTACCACTGCGCCTGGGACCAGGGCAAGCACCTCTGGATGATCTATCTGATGCGAATCGTCGACGCGCAGTTGGTGTTCGACAAGCCCGGCTCGGTGGTGCTGTGGACCAACTGCCATCATCCGTTCTACGACGAAAATCCCTACCCCGAGACCGCACCGCCCAAGCGTCCGGTGTGGGTCGGAGACTTCTGGGACATGTTCGGCCCCGGTCATCTGCTGGAGCTCAAGAACCTCAAGGCGATCGCCGAGTATCGCCACCACCACGGCCTCGCCGTCAAGCCGGATTGGATGAAGTGATGACTGTCAGTCTGATCGACGTGTCGACGTATCTGCCTGGGAAGCCGATCAGCGCCGACTATTACGCCCAGTTCGCCGAATCCGACGACCTTCGGGACAACGTGATGTTCCGGGCGCCGAAGTTCCGTCATCATGTGGCCGAGGACGAGACGGCCATCGACATGGTGGAGCGCGCCGCAGCCGGGCTGATCGAACGCCACGGCCAGGACACGGTCGTGGGCGCCGATATCCTGATCACCCACACCCAGATGCCGGACATGCCGTTCTACGGCGGAGGCGGCGGAATGGCGCATCGTCTTGGGATGAAACCGAATTGGGTTCTCGATCTGCACAACGGCGGATGTGCAGCGTTCGTGCTCGCACTGAAGGTGGCACGCAACCTGATCGAGTCGGGTGAAGGGCGCACCGCGCTGATCGCGATCGCTCAGAATGCGGCCGGCCAGGCGTTCGACCAGCCGACGATTCGGCGCAAGGCGCAGGCGTCAGTGCCCGGCGACGGTGCCGCGGTGGGACTGGTGACACTGTCCGACCAGTCGCCGATCCTCGACATCGAATGCCGCACCTACGGTGAGTTCGCCGGCGATATGACGCTCGCGGTCGATCCGCCCCGTAAGTGGTGGCAGGCCGGTCCGGGGGAGGGCTGCATCGGGTTCACCGAAAGCAAGATCACCAAGGTGCTGGCCCGGGGCAACCGACAGGTGCCCGAGGTGTCCTACGCGGTCTGTGATCGAATCGGCGTGAAGCCCAGGGATCTCGACCTCCTGGTCACCAACCAGCCGAATCGCGCATTCCTGCGGAACTGGCGCGAAGCGATGGAGCTTCCAAAGGAACGGCACCGCGACACCTTCGAGGACTGCGGGAACCTGTTCGCCGCGGGTATTCCGATCAACCTGGACCGTGCCATCACCGACGGCCAGCTGAAAAAGGGCGATGTCGTCATGATGTCGGCGTTCGCGCACGCCGGAGACTTCGCGGGAGCCGCAGCCGTCAGGTGGGGTGGGAGGGTCTGATGTCGACACCCGATCGTGATGTGACGGACGCGGCGGTGGGCGCGCTACCCGGTGCGGTGAACCCAATGGCGCTGTCGCTCAACGAGAATCCGTTCCGGCCGCTGCCGTCGGTGCGGTCAGCGCTGGTCGCCGCCATCGATGCGGGCAACCGGTATCCGGAGTTCCTGCCCGAGCGGCTTCGTACATTGATTGCCGGGCGTCTCGGTGTACGCGACGAGCAGGTCGTCATCGGGGTCGGTGCCACCGGCGTGATCATGCAGGTGCTCAACGCTGTCACGAGCCCCGGCGACAAAATGGTGATGACGTCCCCGACGTTCGACGGTTATCCGATCTTCGCCCACATGGCCCGGCTGGAGTCGGTCACCGTCGGCCTCGACGAACACGGCCACCACGATCTCGACGCCATGGCCGACGCCGCGGCGAAGGCCCGAGTCGTCGTGGTGTGCCGGCCGCACAATCCGACGGGGACGGTTGAGCCGGCCGTCGACATCGAGCGGTTTCTTCAGCACGTCCCGGCCGACACTGTCGTCGTGCTCGACGAGGCGTATGTCGAGTTCCTCGCGCCGCACCATCGCATCGATGGTCCTGAACTCGTCGCTCGTTATCCGAATGTCGTTGTAGTGCGTACCTTTTCGAAGGCATATGGCCTGGCCGGACTTCGCGTCGGCTACGGATTCTGTGCGCCCGGGCTGGCCCGCGAGCTATGGTCCATGCAGCAGCCGTTCGGTATCGCCATCACCGGCATGGTGGCAGTCGCGGCGTCATATGACGCCGAAAGCGAGCTGCAACAACGTATCCGGATGATCACCGCAGAGCGCCACTACCTGCGCATGCGGCTGAGGGCGATGGGGGTGTACAGCACCGATGCCCATGCCAACTTCGTCTACCTGCCACCCTGGGGCCGGCAGTGGCGCGAGGTGTTCAACGGCACCGGCCTGCAGGTCCGCGGCTACGCCGACGGCGGTGTACGAATCACCGTCGGCAGCCGTCAGTCCACCCGTGCGGTGGTGAGCGCGGTGCGGGCTGCGCTGCACTGACCGGCGCGGCCGAACATCCCGACCTGAGGCTGCCGCGTGCGGTATGAAGAGGCGTGCCCTCGCAATCGTCGTGGCCGCGTAAGCGCGACCCCATCGAGTTGGCGCGCGCCAACTGGGAGCGATTCGGCTGGGGCGAGGTCGCCGACGGCATGGTGGCGGTCACGTCGGTGATGCGGGCCCACCAGATACTGCTGGCCCGGGTCGAGAACGCGCTGCGGCCGTACGACCTGAGCTTTTCCCGATACGAGTTGTTGCGGTTGTTGGCCTTCAGCCGCAGTGGCGCGCTGCCGATCACCAAGGCGTCGGACCGACTGCAGGTGCACGTCACCAGCGTCACGCACGCGATCCGGCGGCTGGAGGCCGACGGCCTGGTGGAGCGCACACCCCATCCGACCGACGGCCGCACCACGCTGGTGCGGATCACCGATCTGGGCCGGTCGACGGTCGAGGACGCCACCGTCACGCTCAACAGCGAGGTGTTCGCCGACATCGGCATGTCCGACAGCGAGTCCCGTGCGCTCGCGGCCTCGATCGAGACGCTGCGCCGCCACTCCGGCGACTTTTAGGAGCGCGGAAGCGGGATCGTCGCGGTCACCGCGGTGCCCGAACCCGGGCGCGACCGGATGTTCAGCCGGCCGCCGACGATCTCGGCTCGTTCGGCCATCGACAGCAGACCGTAGCCGCCCATCTCGTCGCTGCCCAGGGGATGCTCGAAAGTGTCGAAACCGACTCCGTCGTCGACGATTTCGAGCCGGGCGATGTCTCCGGTCTCGCCCGCGTCGACGGCAAAGGTGAGCCGCGCGGACGTGGCTTTCGCATGTTTGGCGACGTTTTGCAGGCATTCCTGTGCGATCCGGTACAGCGCGAGCTCGATGTGGTCGGGCACGCGGGTCTCCACCAGCTCGACGTCGATGCCGATCTGGGGGATGGACCGCGCGAGGCTGGCGAGGCCGCCCGCCAGCCCGAGATCGTCGAGCACAGGCGGACGCAACCCGCTGATGGCGGCGCGCGCTTCGCCCAGCGTGAGATCGACGAGTTCGCGGGCCTTCTCCAACTGTTCGGAGGCAGCCCCTGGATCGTCGGGCACCGCGCGGCTGGCCGCGTCGAGCCAGTACGACAAGGTGATCAGGCGCTGCGAGATGCCGTCGTGAATATCGCCGGCCAGCCGCCGCCGCTCGAGCTCCTGGGCCTCGATGACCTGCTCGACGAAGTTCTCGTGGGCCCGTTCGCGGGCGACGAGTTGGCGGTGCAAGCGGGCCTGGTGGAGTGCACCGGCGATCAGCCTGCCGATCACCAGCAGCAGTTCGACGTCGCGAGCGGTGAAGTCGCGATGCTCGACGGTGTGCACGTTGAGCACGCCGACCAGCCCGCCCGGGTCGGTCTCCATCGGCACCGACACCATCGACGTGAAGTCCTTGCCGCGCAGGGACTCGAACGGCATGTAGCGCGGATCGGCTTCCTTGTCCTGCCTGATCACCACCGGCTCACGGTGGCTGGCGACCCATCCGGAAATGCCCTGGCCCAACGGCAACCGGATCTTGCCCACCTCGGCGTCGAACGGCGGTGTCGCGCCCGCGAGCGTCAGCGACCGGTCGCTGTCGTCGAGGACGTGGACGAAGCACACGTCGCTGGCGGTGGCAGCGGTGATCATGCGTGCGGCCGCCGCGGCCAGCGGCTCGACCCCGGGCCCTTTGGACGCGGCCTGGATCAGTTCGCGCAGCAGTGCGAGTTCGCGGTCGGTGTCGACGAGGTCGCGGACCGCGTTTGGGGGGCGGGCTTCCGGGCTCATTGGTAAATGCCCTCGCGGAGGGCGGTCGCCACGGCTCCGGTGCGGTCACTGACTCCGAGCTTGCGGTAGATCGAGCTCAGGTGCGTCTTGACGGTTTCGTCGCCGATCACCAGCTTGGACGCGATGGCGCGGTTGGACAGGCCGTTCACGACGTACGAGAGGATCTCGCTCTCGCGCTGGGTCAAGCCTTGGCGCGCACCGGGCCAGAATTCGTCGCGCTGCATCCGTGCGGCGGTATCCACCGCTCTGGCGGCCATGCTCGGGTCGATCGCCGTCTCACCGCGATGCACGAACTCGAGCTGACGGACGAGCTCGTCGCTGCTGATGCTCTTCAGGAGGTATCCGGACGCGCCCACCCGCAGGGCCTGAAAGAGGTACTGCTCGTCGTCGTAGACGGACAGCATCACGACCTTGCGCTTGGGATCGCGACCGCGCAACGCCACGCAGAGGTCCAGGCCGCTGGACCCGTGCATGCGCACATCGGACAGCACGATGTCGGGGTTCAATTCGTCAACGACACTGAGCGCACGCTCGGCGCCGATGGCCTGTCCGACGACCTCCACGCGTTCCCGAAACGCCGCGAGCATGGCCTTGAGACCCTCGATCACCATCTCGTGGTCATCGACGAGCACCAGACGAACCGGTGGGCCAAGCTCTTCGGAAGCCATGTGCACCACCTTATGACCTGGCCTTTTCTGTGGGAAACGAAGTTGGCATCGACGATCCCCCAAATGGGGGAGGTTGAAACGCTGTGACGTGGGCCACCCTAGCTGCATGCCGACAACGCACGAGACGACTTGGCGCGCGGGCCGCTTCTGGTGGGACTCCGCATCGCCGGCAGGAACCGGATGTCCGCTGCGCGCGGTGATCTTCGACCTCGATGCCCTGACGGATATCGAATGCGAGGGCCACCGAGAGGCGTACAACGCCGCGTTCGCGGCGCATGGACTGGACTTTCAATGGTCGGTGACGCGGTACCGGCAGCTACTCGCGCTCACCGATGAACGGCAGCGCGTCGCGGCCGAGCTGCGCAAGCGAGGGGTGGCCACCGAGTCCGATGTACTGACCAGGCTGCTGGCCGACGACATCTACACGACCAAGACGATGTTGTTCGACGAGTTGATCCTCGAGCGCGACCTCGCGCCGCGCCCCGGCCTGGTCGACTTCGTCGCCGAAACCTTCGGGGCGGGTGTGCAGGTCGCCGTCGTGACGAGCGGACAGCGCAGCTGGGCGGAGCCTTTGGTGCGCCAGTTGGTCGGCGAGGGAATCGTCGAGACCGTGGTGACCGCCGAGGACGTCAAGAAGCCCATGCCCGATTCCGAATCCCATCGCCTGGCACTCGCCGAGCTCGGGATCACCGCCGAGAACGCGCTCGCGGTCAGCGGCTCGGCGTGCGGGCTGCGCGCCGCGACGAAATCCGGGCTGGCCACAGTCGTCATCACCGGTGAAGGCGTGCCCGATATCCCGGCCGCCGTCGCGGTGCGGCCGGACTTCGGCGGCAGCGCGCCGCTGCGAGTGGCCGACTGCCAGCGCATGCACGGCCGTTGGTGGGCGAAACACAAGGCGACCGCCGCGTAACCAAAATTGCCGTTCCGGCAGCGTCTGCGCAGATAAAATTCGCGCGCACGGCGGTGTGTCGTTGGCTGAGGCCGCCGTCGAGGCGGTGAACTAGGTCATGGCTCAGAAAACCGGGATCGCATCCGAGCTTGTCTGCGGCGATGTCGACGAAGGCTACGGAAAAGTCGCCGACGCGTTTCGGCTGAACATGGCCAGCGGCGCAGAAATCGGCGCCGCGCTGACGATCTACCGCGACGGCCGCAAGGTCGTCGATCTTTGGGGTGGATTCCGCAATGGGACCACTCGCGCGCCGTGGACCAACGACACCCTGGTCAACACCTTTTCGACGACGAAAGGCGTTGCCGCGCTGGCCGTCGCGCGAACCGTTTCGCGTGGGCTCCTCGATTACGACGCACGAGTGGCCGACTACTGGCCCGCGTTCGCCCAGGGCGGCAAGGAATCGGTCACCGTGCGGCAACTGCTGGCACATCAGGCCGGGCTGCCGGTGATCAAGCCGCTGCTGACCCTGGCCGATATCGCTGCGCCGGAGCGTCTCTCGCAGCGCTTGGCCGCTCAGCCGCCCGCCTGGACGCCGGGGACCCGCCACGGCTACCACGGCGTCACGCTCGGGTGGTATGCGTCCGAACTCATCCGGCATGTCGATCCCGAGCGGCGCACTCTCGGCCGCTATTTCGCCGAGGAGATCGCTCGACCGCTGGGCCTGGACTTCCACATCGGTCTGCCGGACTACATCGATCGCGATCGGGTTGCGCATCTGCACGTGCCGTCGCAGTTCGCCACGCTGTTACATCTGCATGTGCTGCCGCCGAGGCTGGCGGCCGCCTGGTTCATCCCGATGACGCTGACCGCGCAGGCCGGTATCGCATTCGAAGGGGCCACTGGTCTTTCAACGTTCAACCGCGAAGACGTCCGTGTCGTCGAGATACCGGCCGCCAACGGAACCGGCACCGCGGAATCGGTGGCCAAGCTCTACGGCGACGCCGCCATCGGCGGATCGAAGATCGGCTTGACGCCGGAGGTCTTCGCCGCCCTGACGGCGCCGCCGGTGTATCCGACAAAGGGTCTGCGCGACAAGGTGTTGCATGTCGACACGTCCTTCTCGCTGGGATTCGGCAGGCCCATTCCGAACTATGCGAGATACGTGATCGGATCCTCGGACAAGGCGTTCGGTGCGCCGGGGGCGGGCGGTTCGGTCGGCTTCGCCGACCCGGATACCGGTGTCGGGTTCGGCTACGTGATGAACAAGCTCGGGTTCCATCTGATCAGCGATCCACGCGCACTTCGGTTGCGGCAGGCGTTGTTCCGCGACGTTTTGGGGGCGAGGCCGCAAACGTGAGACGAAGGGGCGGTCATGGGCGGTGACGCCGACGAGGGCTACGGGAAAGTCGTCGACGCGTTTCGTCGCAACTTCGAAGCCGGCAAGGAAACGGGTGCCGCTTTCGCGGTCTATCGCCACGGGCGCAAGGTGGTCGATTTGTGGGACGGCTACCGCAACGTCGTTACCCGGGAGCCCTGGCAGCAGGACACCATCGTCAACGTCTTCTCGACGACGAAAGGCGTTGCCTCACTTGCCGTGGCCGTCGCCGCGTCGCGGGGGCTGATCGACTATGACGCCAAGGTGGTCGACTACTGGCCGGAGTTCGCGCAGGGCGGCAAGGGTGCCATCACCGTGCGACAGTTGCTCAGTCACCAGGCCGGTCTGGTCGCGATCACCCCGCCCCTGACGCTCGCCGAGCTCACCGACCCAGACAGGATGTCGGACAGAATCGCCGAGCAGCTCCCCGCGTGGCCTCCCGGCACGAGGTACGGCTATCACGCGGCGACCCTCGGCTGGTATCAGTCCGCGCTCATCCGCAAGGTGGACCCACAAGGCCGCACGCTCGGGCGGTTCTTCGCTGAGGAGATCGCCGATCCACTCGGTTTGGACCTCCATATCGGCCTGCCGCCGTCGGTTGATCGCAACCGGGTAGCGCTGCTCGAACCGGTGAGCAGGCGCGAAATGCTGCTGCATCTCCACACGATGCCCCCGCTGTTCGTCGCAAGCTTGTTCAACCCGAAGAGTCTGCCCGCCCGAGCCTTTGTGGTGGTCGCAGATGTGAAGGATGCCGGCGACTTCAATCGCGACGAGGTGCGGATACCGGAGATGCCGTCGGTCAACGGGACGACGTCTGCTGACGCGGTCGCCAAACTCTACGGTGCTGCCGCAATCGGTGCCTCGGGGTTGGGCTTGAGCCGGACCGTGCGCGACGAGCTCGAGGCACCCGCCGTACCGCCCACGCGGGGGGTACGCGACAAGGTGATGTTCCTCGACATGTCGTTCTCCCTGGGCTTCGGCAAGCCCACGACCAAGTTCGTGTTCGGTTCCACCCAAAAGGCTTTCGGATGGCCCGGGCTCGGCGGATCGTTCGGCTTCGCCGATCCGGACACCGGCATCGGGTACGGGTACGTGCTGAACAAGCTGGGCTATCACGCCCACAGCGACCCGCGGGAACTAGCGCTGCGACAAGCACTGTTCCGCGATGTGCTCGGGGCGAGGACTCAGGCCTGACCCTCGCGGATCATTTCGATGACCGCGCTGAAGTCCTTGTCGGCGTTGTTATCGTTGACCGCGATGAACCCAGCGTAGATCTCGGCGGCGTGGGTGCCCAGCGGAGCCGTCGAACCCGTCGACTTGACCGCGTCCATCGCCAGGCCGATGTCCTTGTGCATCAACGCGGTCGCGAAGCCCGGCTTGAAATCGTTGTTGGCCGGTGAGGTCGGAACCGGTCCCGGCACCGGGCAGTTCGTGTGGATCGCCCAGCAGTTGCCTGTCGCGCCGGTGATCACGTCGAACAGGGCCTGGGCGGACAACCCGAGCTTCTCAGCCAGCACGAAGGCCTCGCCTGCGGCGATCTGCTGCACGGCCAGCACCATGTTGTTGCACAGTTTGGCGGCCTGCCCGGTGCCCGAGCCGCCGCAGTGAATGATTTTGCCGGCCAACGGTTCCAGTACTGGCCGTGCCCGCTCGACGGCGGCTTCATCGCCACCGACCATGAAGGCCAGCGTGCCGGCGACCGCACCCTTCACACCGCCCGACACCGGCGCATCGAGCTGGGCGTGCCCGTGCTCGACGGCCTGGGCATGGATTCCGCGTGCATCGTCGACTGAGATGGTGGAGGTGTCGATGAACAACGTCCCGTTGGGGGCCGCCGACAGCGCATCGGCGTACACCGCCTTCACGATGTTGCCGTTGGGCAGCGAGGTGATCACCACGTCGGCTCCCGACGCCGCCGCGGCGACGCTGTCGAAGACCTGTGCACCTTTCTCGGCGGCCGCATCCTTCAGCCCGGCAACTGGATCGAAGCCGTGGACGGCGTGGCCCGCGGCGACGAGGTTTGCCGCCATAGGACCGCCCATGTGGCCCAGCCCGAGGAACGCGATCGTCGACATTGACGCCTCCTGATTAAGACGCGCGGACCCGGGCCGCTTCGGCCCGGCCGATGACCACACGCATGATTTCGTTGGTGCCCTCGAGGATTCGATGCACCCGTAGATCGCGGACGATCTTCTCGAGTCCGTACTCGCGTAGATACCCGTAGCCGCCGTGCAACTGCAGCGCCTGATCCGCCACATCGAAGCAGGCATCGGTGACATAGCGCTTGGCCATCGCGCACAGCTCGACCTTCTCCGGATGGTTCTCGTCGAGCGCCGACGCCGCGCGCCACAACAACGTTCGTGACGCCTGCAGCGCCGTCGCCATATCGGCGAGGGCGAACCGGATGGTCGGTTCGTCGAGCAGCGAGCCGCCGAACGCCTGCCGGTCCGCCAAATAGCTGCGCGCCTTGTCGTGAGCGGCCTGCGCGCCACCGAGCGAGCACGCGGCAATGTTGATGCGGCCACCGTTGAGCCCATTCATCGCAATACCGAAGCCGGTGCCCTCACCGTCGGCGCCGCCGAGCATCGCGTCCGCGGACACCCGCACACCATCGAAGATCACCTGTGCGGTCGGTTGGGCGTTCCAGCCCATCTTCGCTTCTTGGGCGCCGAAACTCAGCCCGGGCGTGTCTTTTTCGACGAGGAAGGCGGAAATCTGACGTGGGCCCGGCTGTGTCTCATCAAAGCCGGTACGGGCCATGACCACGTACACATCAGAGGATCCGGCCCCGGAGATGAACTGTTTGACACCATCGAGCACCCAGTCTGATCCGGCGGCGTTCCCGCTTCGGACAGCTTTGGTGCTCAACGCGCCGGCATCCGATCCGGCGCCCGGTTCGGTGAGGCAGTAACTCGCGATGGCCTCCATGGAGGCCAGCCGCGGTAACCATGACTTGCGCTGCTCGTCGGTACCGTACGTGTCGACCATCCACGCGCACATGTTGTGAATCGACAGAAACGAGGCGATCGTGGGGTCGGCCATCGCCAGCTGCTCGAAGATCCGCACCGCGTCCAGGCGCCGAAGTTCGCTGCCACCGACATCCTCTCGGCAATAGATGGCGGCCATCCCGAGATCGGCGGCCTCCCGCAATACGTCGGTGGGGAAGTGGTGGCTTTCGTCCCACTCCAATGCGTAAGGCGCAAGGCGCTTCTCGGCGAACGCGGCCGCCGTCTCGGCGATCACGCGTTCGTCTTCGTCCAGCCCGAAAAGATCCACTTAGCCCATCGCTACTTCATCGTCGGAATGACGAACTCCGCGCCGTGGCTGCCCGCGGGCCAGCGCTGCGTCACCGTCTTGGTCTTGGTGTAGAACATGACCGACGACGGGCCGTGCTGGTTGAGGTCGCCGAATCCGGAGCGCTTCCAGCCGCCGAACGTGTGATAAGCAACCGGAACGGGAATCGGCACGTTGACACCGACCATGCCGACCTGAACCCGCGACACGAAGTCGCGTGCGGTGTCGCCGTCACGGGTGAAAATCGCTACTCCGTTGCCGTATTCGTGCTCGGAAGGAAGCGCCAGCGCTTCTTCGTAGTCCTTGGCACGCACGATGCACAGCACGGGCCCGAAGATCTCGTCGGTGTAGATCGACATGTCGGGGGTGACGTGGTCGAACAAGGTCGGGCCGATGAAGTAGCCCTTCGACATGTCAGCCTCGTCGAAAGTCAGCTCGTCGCTGGCGCGTTCACGGCCGTCGACGACCGCCTCGGCGCCGGCGTCCACACCCTGCTGGATGTAGTCCTTGACGCGGGCCAGCGCGGCCTCGGTGACCAACGGGCCGTAGTCGGCTTTCGGGTCGAGGCTGTGGCCGACGCGCAGGCCGTTGACCCGCTCGATCAGCCTGGCGCGCAACCGGTCTGCGGTCTGCTCGCCGACGGGCACCGCGACGCTGATCGCCATGCAGCGTTCGCCCGCGCTACCGTAGCCGGCGCCGATGAGCGCGTCGACGGCGTTGTCCATGTCGGCATCGGGCATCACGATCATGTGGTTCTTCGCGCCGCCGAAGCACTGCGCCCGCTTACCGTTGGCCGCGGCGCCGGAGTAGATGTAGTGCGCGATGTCGGAGCTGCCGACGAAGCCGACGGCCTGGATGACGGGGTGCTCGAGGATCGCGTCGACCGCTTCCTTGTCGCCGTGCACCACCTGGAACACGCCCGGCGGCAGACCGGCCTGCAGGAACAGCTCGGCCAGCCGGACCGGCACCGACGGGTCACGCTCACTGGGCTTGAGGATGAACGCGTTGCCGCACGCGAGCGCGGGACCGGCCTTCCACAGCGGGATCATCGCGGGGAAGTTGAACGGGGTGATGCCGGCGACCACGCCGAGCGGCTGCCGCAGCGAGTACACGTCGATGCCGGTGCCCGCACCCTCGGTGTACTCACCCTTGATGAGGTGCGGGATGCCGATCGCGAACTCGATGACCTCGATGCCACGCTGGATGTCGCCTTTGGAGTCGGCGACGGTCTTGCCGTGTTCCAAACTGAGGAGTTCGGCCAACTCTTCTACATTCTGGTTGACCAGGTCGATGAACCTCATCATCACGCGGGCACGGCGCTGGGGGTTCCACGCGGCCCATTCCTTCTGCGCGGCGGCGGCCCCGGCGACGGCCGCGTCGACGTCGGCCCGCGATGCCATCGGCACCTTGGCCTGCACCTCGCCGGTGCTGGGATTCATGACGTCGGCCGTCCGGGTGGATTGCCCGGCCACGCGCTTGCCGTCGATGAAATGCGGAATCTGTGTGGTCATGGTCGTCCCTCGCTGCTAGATACTTGGATATCCTAGTAATATGCCCACGAGGTGCGCAAGTGGCCTGCGCGACGCAGTCAGCGACGCCGCAGCTCCTCGGCGAACGTCCGCGTCTCCTCCCACGTCGGCAGCAGACCGGCCGCCTGGGCATCGGCCAATGTCGGTGCCGCGCGGTCCCGATCCGACAGGATCGGCCCACCGTCGACGATTGGCCACGCGATGTCCAGTGCTGGATCAAGCGGGTTGACCGTGTGTTCCCGTTCGGGGCTGTACGGCGCCGAGCACAGGTACATCACCGTCGAGTTGTCCTCCAGCGCAAAGAAAGCGTGGCCAAGGCCCTCGGAGATGTAGATGGATCGCCGGTCGATGTCGTCGAGGACCACCGAGTCCCACTGTCCGAACGTCGGCGACCCGACCCTGATGTCGACGACCACGTCGAGCACCTTGCCGTGCGGGCATCCGACGTACTTGGCCTGGCTGGGCGGCAGCTGGGCGAAGTGCAGCCCGCGCAGCGTCCCTGCGGCCGATATCGAGCAGTTGGCCTGACGTAGGTCGAACCGGTGTCCGGCCAGCGCGGTGAACTCGGCATCGGTGAACCACTCGAAGAACGCGCCCCGTGCATCGCCGTATATACGCGGGGTGATCTCCCACGCGCCGGGAACCGCGAGCTCGCGGAAAGTCACTGGTTACGTCCTGCGTAGTCGGCTTCGACGCCGTCTTTCAGTGGAGCCCACCACTTGTCGTTGGCGCGGTACCACTCGATGGTGTCGCGGAGGCCGTCCTCGAAGTCGGTGTGCGCGGGACTCCAGCCCAGCTCGTCGCGCAGCGGCGACGCGTCGATCGCGTACCGCAGGTCGTGGCCGACGCGGTCGGTGACGTGGTCGAAATCGTCGGGATCGCGATCCATCAGCCGCAGGATCGTCCGCATCACCGTCATGTTGTCCCGTTCCCCGTCGGCGCCGATCAGATACGTGCGGCCGATCTGCCCGTCGGAAAGGATGCGCCATACCGCGCTGTTGTGGTCCTGCACGTGGATCCAGTCGCGGACGTTGGCGCCGGTTCCGTAGAGCTTGGGGCGCCGCCCGGTCAGCACGTTGGTGATCTGGCGCGGGATGAACTTCTCCACGTGCTGATACGGCCCGTAGTTGTTCGAGCAGTTCGAGAGCGTCGCGCGCACTCCGTAAGACCGCACCCAGGCCCGCACCAGCATGTCGGCTGCCGCCTTGGTCGACGAATACGGGCTCGACGGGTTGTACGGCGTCGACTCGGTGAACCGCTGCGGGCTGCCGAGTTCCAGGTCGCCGTACACCTCGTCGGTCGAAATGTGGTGCAGCCGAACGTCGTGCGCGCGCACCGCCTCCAGGATGGTGAACGTACCGACGACGTTGGCTTGCAGGAAGGGCTCCGGCCCGGACAGTGAGTTGTCGACGTGGGTCTCGGCGGCGAAGTGCACGACGGCATCGGCGTCGGCGACCAACTTGTCGACCAGTCCCGAGTCGGTGATGTCGCCCTGCACCAGCTGGATCTTGTCTTCCACCGGCGCCAGCGATTCGCGGCTGCCTGCATAGGTCAGCGCATCGAGGACCGTCACCGCGTGTGCACGTGCAGCGACGTGGACGAAGTTGGCGCCGATGAACCCCGCCCCGCCCGTGACCAGCAACCGCATGGACCAACCCTAACGGTCTGCGTGTCTATACCACCGGCGCCCCGCGCACACATGTCCAGTCCGGTGAGCGGCCGAGGTGGGCGAGTAGCCGGTCCATATCGCTGGCATCGTCGTTGACGGCGACGGCGCGACGAAACGGGCTGCCCTCCTCGGCGCGGAACTCACCATCGGGGACCGCGAATGCAATCGGCAGCACGGCGTCGACGACGTCCTTGGGCAGTTCGTATGCGGCGCCGATGGTGCGAGCGACGTCCCAGCCGTGCACGACGTAGTCGACGTAGTGGAAGCCGATCGCCATGGCGCCGGGAAATGTTGCGTCAGGACCGAATTCGGGAAGCACAAAGGTCTTTTGGAGCACACCGTCGGCCTCGAATGCGCTGAGCACGTCGTCGGCGGCCGCCGCATAGGTGCCCGCGGGATCTGAGGCGACTGCATCGGCGGCGGTCGCGGGTTCCCACACGCCGAAGTCGGTGCCGCCGCGGGCTGCCGCCGCGAACCCGCGGTGCTGGACGGTCATGTGCATGAGCAGGGTCGCCAGGTTCCAGCCGGCGCACGGCGTCGGGCGGTCGAGATCGTCGAGGCTGACTGCGTTGACCGCGTCGACGGATGCCAGCACCGCCGCGCGGTGCAGGGGCAGAGCGTCCGAAGTAATATGCATACGCCTATCGTAGGCGTATGCATATCATTCGGTCAATCAGGCGTTGAGGTCGAGCGGCCCCGCCAGTTCCTCCAGTGTCGGCAGCAGGGCATCCCAGCCGCCCAGCACCTGGATTGCCACGTGATCGGCCCCGGCCTCGATGTGCTCGGTGAGCTGCTTGGCGATGTCCTCGGGCGTGCCGTGCGCGACGACCGCGTCGATCAGCCGGTCACTGCCGGGCTTGGCGATGTCGTCGTCGGTGAATCCCAGCCGCTTCCAGTTGTTCAGATAGTTGGAGAGGTTGAGGTAGAAGTCCACGGTGTCGCGCCCGATCTTTCGGGATGCCTCGGCGTCGCGCGCCAGCACCACCTTGTGCTCAGGCGCTAGGAATACCGTCGGCCCCAACAGGTTTCGGGCCTCTCCGGTGTGCTGAGGGGTGGTCAAATAGGGGTGGGCGCCGGCGCTGCGCCGGGCCGACAGCTTGAGCACCTTGGGCCCGAGCGCGGCGATGACCCGTCGGCTCGTGGGCACTTTCAAGCCGTCGAGCACATCGAGGTATTCGACGAGCACGTCGTAGGGCTTGCGGTATTCCTCGGTGTGTTCCGGGTGTCCGATTCCGACGCCGAGCAGGAACCGGCCCGGATATTTGTCCTCGATGCGGTGATAGGCCTCGCCGACCTGCTCAGCCGGTGCCTGCCAGACGTTGATGATGCCGGTGGCGACCTGCAGTGTCTCAGTGGCGTCCAGGAGTGGCTCGACGTATTCGAGATCACCCGCCGGGGAGCCGCCGATCCAAATCGCGCCGTAGCCCAGCCGCTCGATCTCGGTGGCCTGTTCGGGCTTGGGTGTACCGAACGTCCACACCCCGAAACGGCCGAGGTCGGGTTTGAGCTCAGTCATGGGTTTCCCTTCACTGAAGTCCGAGCGGGCCGGCCAACTCGGTGAGCGCGGGCACGAGCTTGTCAGTACCCGTCAAGACCTGAATCGGAACATGGTTGGCACCTGCGGTCAGGTGCTCGGTGAGCCGTGCGGAGATGGCGTCGATGGTGCCGTACGCCACGACCGCGTCGACGAGCGCGTCGCTGCCCGGCTTCGCGACATCGGCATCGGTGAAGCCCAGCCGCTTCCAGTTGTTGAGGTAGTTCGCGAGGTTCAGGTAGACATCCAGCGCCTTGCGGCCGACGGCGCGGGCCTGATTCGCATCCGTGGTCAGCACCACCTTGTGCTCGGGGGCGATCAGGGCGTCCGGACCGACGAGCTCGCGTGCCTGCGCGGTGTGCTCTGGTGTGGTCAGGTACGGATGCGCCCCAGCGCTACGGCGCGCCGACAGCTTGAGCACCTGCGGTCCGAGCGCGGCCACCACTCGGCGGTCCTTCGGTACGCCGTACTCGTCGAGCTTGTCGAGGTACTCGTTCAGCGCGTCGTAGGGCTTCTTGTACTCCTGGTGCGCTTCGGGATGGCCGACGCCGATGCCGAGCAGGAACCGGCCGGGGTGGGCCCTCTCGATGCGGTGGAAGGACTCGGCGACAGGACCGGCCGCGGCGGTCCAGATGTTGACGATGCCCGTCGCCAGTTGCAGCGACTCGGTGGCTGACAGGATGGGGTCGATCCAGTCGAGCTCGGCAGGCGGTGAGCCACCGGCCCAGATGGCTCCGTAGCCGAGGGATTCGATGTCCTTGAGCTGCTGCGAGGACAGCTGCTGCCACCCCGAGTAGTGGCCGAAAACGCCGAACTTGCCGAGATCAGATGTGGTCATGATTCGAACTATTCCGTGCCGGCGGCCGACAGCTCGCCCGGAGTGGGCACGATCGGGGCCGGCGCCACCAACGGAAGGCAGACGATGAACCGGGTGTCACCCGGTTCGGACGACACCGCAATGTTTCCGCCGTGCTTCTCGACGATGATGCGCCAAGCGAGATCCAGGCCCAGGCCGGTGCCCTCACCGAATGGCTTCGTCGTGAAGAAGGGTGTGAAGATGCGGTCGATGATCTCCTCGGGGATGCCTGGCCCGTCGTCGCAGATTTCGACGCGGATCATCTCGTCGTTCTCACGCGAAGTGCGGATGGTCAAGGTGCCGTGGCCGCCCATCGCCTGGATGGCGTTCTCGATGATGTTCGTCCATACCTGGTTGAGATCACCTGGATAGCACTGCAATTCGGGCAGAGTCTTGTCCATTTCCTTGACCAGCGTGACGGGCTTGCCCTTGCCTTCCATACCGATCTTGTCGCCGAACATCATGAGCGTGCTGCGCAGCAGTTCGTGGACGTCGGCGCTGCCGTAGGAGCCGCGGTCCATCTGCGAATACTGCTTCGCACCCGCGAGCAGCGCGGAGATGCGCTTGCTGGCCTCGGCTATCTCGTTCATCCGTAGCTCGTTGTCGATCGTGTACTTCAGCCAACCGATCGCGCCCTGCAGCGACGCGGTGTTGTCGACGTCGTCCACCAACGCCGAAACTCGCTCCAGCCAGTCGGTGTCCAGCCCGGCCTCCACGAACGTCGGCGCGTAATCCCAGGCGCCGACGATGCCATGGTCCTCGAGCCATTCGCCGATCTGGTCTTCGCGATCGGAGGTTTCCAGTGCGGTCAGCTCATGATCGCGCGACTTGGCGACCTGCTCGGCGACCTCGTCCTGGATGTTCACCAGAACCCGCAGGGCCTCGGGGGTGAACTTGGCCTCGGCCACCATCGCGAGCTTGTGCCGCATATGCCCGACGCCTTCGCGTAGGTCAGCCACCGCACGGGCGGTGGCGGCGGCCGGGTTGTTGAGCTGATGGGTCAGGCCCGCGGTGATGGTGCCCAGCGCCAGCAGCTTTTCGCGCTGGCCGATGATCTGGGTCTGTCGGCGGCCACCCACGAGGTGTCCCTCGAGCAGATGGACGGCCATGGGGAACTGTGTTCGCATGAAATCCGCGAACTTGTTGGAGTCCAACACGAAGCAGCGGGCAGGTCTGGTCAGCCGCACCGAGGCCTGATAGGCCTGCTCTTCACCGGGGATGTAGGCCGACCACGCGCCGAAGTACACACCACGCTGAGAGGTGCGGCTGGTCTGGATATCGACGCCGCCGGAGCGCTTCGACATGATCAGCTCGCCGTCGATCATCACGTAGAAACAGGTCGCCGGCTCGCCCTCCTGGACGACGGGGCCCGCGGGGAACGTCTCGATGTGGCCGGCGGCGCAGAGGATATCGAGCTGGTCGTCGGACAGGTCCTCGAACAGGAACAGGGTCCGCAGCTCGTCACGCACGCATTCCTCGTCGTTTCGTGCGCCCATTGGTCGTCCTCTCAGGCTTCCGCCAGATACCTGTGCACCAACATCACCGCCATCGACCCTTCGCCGACAGCGGCCGCCACCCGCTTCGCGGACTCCGAACGCACATCTCCTGCAACAAACACACCGGGCACGCTTGTTTCCAGGTGGTGCGGCGGGCGATCCAGCGTCCACCCGACCTTGTCCCGCAGGTCGGGTCCCGACAGGATGAAGCCGTGATCGTCGCGGGCTATTCCCGCTTCCTCGAGCCAATCGGTGCGGGGCGTCGCGCCGATGAAACAGCACATGCGGTCACAGGTGACCGTCTCGGTCTCGTCCGTCCGCTTGTCGAGCAGCACGAGTCCTGACAGATGACCGTCTTCTGCCACCGTGTTCACCACTTCGGTGCACGTGCGAACCGTGATGTTCGGGGTCTTGAGGATCCGGTCGACGAGGTATTGCGAGCAACCCGCCTCCAGCGACGGACCGCGTATCAGCATCGTCACCGATTTGGCCGTCTGCGACATGTACATCGCGGCCTGGCCGGCGGAGTTGGCGCCACCGACGATGTAGACGTCCTCACCAGCGCACTCGCTGTTGTCCGACACCGACGCGCCGTAGAACACTCCGCGACCGATGTAGTTGCAGTTCGGATCGTCGGGGTCTTCCCAGCACCCTGTGATCTGGAGCTGGCGATAGTCGACGCCGGTCGCGAGAATCACGGCGCGCGCCCCGATGGTGTTGTCGCCGTTGAGGTGAATCGAATGGGCTGCGCCCACGCCGTTGACCTCGAGCCGGCCCGCCTCCTGGGTTGTGATGACCTCCGCGCCGAAGCGTTCGGCCTGACGGCGTGCCGACGTGGTGAGCTCGGCTCCCGACACGCCGGTGGGGAAGCCCAGGTAGTTTTCGATCTTCGAGCTGCGGCCCGCCTGTCCCCCAGTTGTGGCCTTCTCGATCAGCACCGTCTTGAGGCCCTCCGAAGCGCCGTACACCGCGGCGGCCAGGCCCGCGGGACCACCGCCGATGACGGCGAGGTCGTACATCTCCAGCTGCGGGCTGGTCGACAGGCCGAGCAGCGTGGCCAGTTCGACGTCGGTCGGATCGACGAGGGTTTCGCCCTTCTCGGTGATGACGACCGGCAGGCGGCTGTCATCGAGACCGGCAGCCTCGAGCAACTGTTGTCCCTTGGGTTCCTCGGAGTTGACGGCGCGGAACGAGTACTCGTTGCGGGCCAGGAACTGCCGGACCTCCCACGAACGGTCGCTGTACCGGTGCCCGATCACCTTGGTGTACGGCATGGCGCGGTCGCCGACGGAGCGCCACTCTTCGAGCAGGCCGTCGATGACCGGGTACAGCTTCTCCTCCGGCGGATCCCAGGGCTTGAGCAGATAGTGATCGAGGTCGACGACGTTGATCGCGTCGATCGCCGCGTGGGTGTCCGCATAGGCCGTCAGCAGTACCCTGCGCGCCAACGGGAAGAAGTCCATCGCCTTCTCGAGGAACTCGATGCCGCTCATCTGCGGCATCCGGTAGTCGGCGACGAAGACCGCGACGGCGTCGCCGCGCAGCTTCAGTTCCTTGAGCGTCTCGATGGCATCGGCGCCGGATTCGGCGCGAACGATGCGGTATCTCTCGCCGTAATGGCGTCGCAGATCACGGGCGACGGCACGCGACACTGCCGGGTCGTCGTCGACGGTGAGAATGACGGGTTTTCGGGCCTGCGCGGACGGGGCGGTCATCGGTTATAAGTATGCGCCCGTCGTGCAAACGATTTCAGTTCAACCTCGGGTGGAGCCCACCCGGGACCAACGTCACCTGCAGAAGGGACCTTCGCCCGCCGCGAATGACCGACGTCGGTGCCTAGCGTTTTCTTTGTGACTTACGTGATTGGTTCGGCGTGCGTGGACGTGATGGACAAGTCCTGTATGGCCGAGTGCCCGGTGGACTGCATCTACGAGGGCGCGCGGTCGCTCTACATCAACCCAGACGAGTGCGTCGACTGCGGAGCATGCAAGTTGATCTGCCGGGTCGAAGCGATCGAGTACGAGACGGACCTGTCCGCGGACGAGCAAGTGCACCTGGCCGACAACGCCGCGTTCTTCACCACGGTGCTGCCGGGACGGGATAGCCCGCTCGGCGTGCCCGGGGGAGCGCTACAGCTGGGACGGGTCGGCGTCGACACACCGTTGGTCGCGGCCATGCCGGCGAAGCCGCCGACCACGCATTGATCCCTGCGCCTCCGGCGGTTGTGCGGCGAGCCCTAGCTGCGGGTTCGACGATTTTGGGGACGACGCCCGAGCAGGTAACATAGATCGACGGTGCGGCTACCGCGCCGACTCTCGGCGTGCCTTGTTCGGAAGTTCTCCGGAACTAGTAGGTCTCGGTTCACGTTAATGGAAGTCGGGGCCGACGCTGCGCCGGAACAGGCGCGAGCGTCGATACGAAACGTACGAATAACCAGAGGATCGCTGAAAAGGATTATGGCCAAGAAAGACGGCGCCATAGAGGTTGAGGGTCGCGTGGTCGAGCCCCTGCCCAATGCGATGTTTCGCATTGAGCTGGAGAACGGTCACAAGGTTCTCGCTCATATCAGCGGCAAGATGCGGCAGCACTACATCCGCATCCTGCCCGAGGACCGTGTCGTCGTGGAGTTGTCTCCATACGACCTTTCTCGGGGCCGCATCGTTTACCGGTACAAGTAACCAGAAGCACAGAAGGATCAGACACAGCCGTGAAGGTGAACCCGAGCGTCAAGCCCATTTGTGATAAGTGCAGGGTGATCCGTCGGCATGGGCGGGTCATGGTGATCTGCTCCGATCCTCGCCACAAGCAGAGACAGGGCTAAGTCAGCGAAGAGCGCTTGCGCGAAGAGCAGATAGTCGCGCTTCGTCTCATCAATCCCACAACTGAATGACGAAATCCCAGCACCACTGAGCGGATAGGCCGCTTGCGATGAGCCGCTAGGCGAAGAGCCGAAGACTCTGAACGTTTGGCACGGAGGCCAAACCCTGCGTAGCAGGAACGGACTGGGACCAGACCTCCGCAACGAGAAGGAACACACCACTGTGGCACGTCTAGTGGGCGTCGACCTCCCGCGCGATAAGCGCATGGAGATCGCCCTGACCTACATCTACGGCATCGGCCGTACCCGCTCCCAGGAGATCCTGGAAGCTACCGGCATCGACCGGGACCTGCGCACCAAGGACCTGACCGACGATCAGGTGACGCAACTGCGCGACTACATCGAGGGCAACCTCAAGGTGGAGGGCGACCTGCGCCGCGAGGTGCAGTCTGACATTCGCCGCAAGATCGAGATCGGCTGCTACCAGGGTCTGCGGCACCGCCGCGGCCTGCCGGTGCGTGGCCAGCGGACCAAGACCAATGCGCGCACCCGCAAGGGCCCGAAGCGCACCATCGCCGGTAAGAAGAAGGCCAAGTAATGCCACCCGCAAAAAAGGCAGCAGGCGGAGCTCCCAAGAAGGGTCAGAAGACCCGCCGCAGGGAAAAGAAGAACATTCCGCACGGCGCTGCGCACATCAAGAGCACGTTCAACAACACGATCGTGACGATCACCGACCCGCAGGGCAACGTCATCGCGTGGGCGTCCTCGGGACACGTCGGCTTCAAGGGTTCGCGTAAGTCGACCCCGTTCGCCGCGCAGCTCGCCGCCGAGAACGCTGCCCGCAAGGCGCAGGAGCACGGCGTGAAGAAGGTCGACGTCTTCGTGAAGGGCCCGGGCTCGGGCCGCGAGACCGCCATCCGCTCGTTGCAGGCCGCCGGCCTCGAGGTCGGCGCCATTGCCGACGTCACGCCGCAGCCGCACAACGGGTGCCGTCCGCCGAAGCGGCGCAGGGTCTAGGAGGAACTGGAGAATATGGCTCGCTACACCGGACCCGCGACCCGCAAGTCACGCCGCCTCGGCGTCGACCTGGTCGGCGGCGATCAGTCCTTCGAGAAGCGTCCCTATCCGCCCGGCCAGCATGGCCGCGCGCGGATCAAGGAGAGCGAATACCGCCAGCAGCTGCAGGAGAAGCAGAAGGCCCGCTTCAGCTACGGCGTGATGGAGAAGCAGTTCCGTCGCTACTACGAAGAGGCCAACCGGCAGCCCGGCAAGACCGGCGACAACCTGCTGCGCATCCTCGAGAGCCGGCTGGACAACGTCGTCTACCGCGCAGGCCTGGCCCGCACCCGCCGCATGGCGCGTCAGCTGGTCAGCCACGGCCACTTCACCGTCAACGGTGTCAAGGTCGACATCCCGAGCTACCGGGTGTCGCAGTACGACATCATCGACGTCAAGGAAAAGTCGCTGAACACGCTGCCATTCGAGGTCGCGCGCGAGACTGCGGGCGATCGTCCGATCCCGGGCTGGCTGCAGGTAGTCGGCGAGCGTCAGCGCATCCTGGTGCACCAATTGCCGGAGCGCGCGCAGATCGACATCCCGCTGCAGGAGCAGCTGATCGTCGAGCTCTACTCGAAGTAAGCAACCCCTCGGGGGCTCCCGCCCCCGAGAACCCCCCGAAAGACGTCAAATAGCGGGCGTCAAAAGGAGAAGAAGAAAATGCTGATTTCTCAGCGACCCACTTTGTCCGAAGAGGTCAAGTCGGAGAATCGGTCCGAGTTCGTCATCGAGCCGCTGGAGCCCGGATTCGGTTACACGCTTGGCAATTCGCTTCGGCGCACCTTGCTGTCGTCCATCCCGGGCGCGGCGGTCACCAGCATCCGGATCGACGGCGTGCTGCACGAGTTCACCACCGTCCCCGGTGTGAAGGAAGACGTCACCGACATCATCCTGAACCTCAAGGGTCTGGTCGTGTCCTCCGAGGAGGACGAGCCGGTCACCATGTATCTGCGCAAGCAGGGCCCGGGCGCGGTCACAGCGGGTGACATCGTCCCGCCGGCCGGCGTGACGGTGCACAACCCCGAGATGCACATCGCCACCCTGAACGACAAGGGCAAGCTCGAGGTCGAGCTGGTCGTCGAGCGCGGCCGCGGCTACGTCCCCGCCGTGCAGAACAAGGCGTCGGGTGCCGAAATCGGCCGTATCCCGGTCGATTCCATCTACTCGCCGGTCCTCAAGGTCACCTACAAGGTGGAGGCCACCCGCGTCGAGCAGCGCACCGACTTCGACAAGCTGGTCATCGACGTCGAGACCAAGAATTCGATCACTGCTCGTGACGCGCTGGCGTCTGCGGGCGGGACGCTGGTCGAACTGTTCGGTCTGGCACGGGAACTCAACACCGATTCCGAGCACATCGAAATCGGTCCGTCGCCTGCCGAGGCCGATCACATCGCCAGCTTCGCGCTGCCGATCGACGATCTGGACCTCACCGTGCGGTCGTACAACTGTCTCAAGCGCGAGGGTGTGCACACTGTGGGCGAGCTCGTCGCCCGCACGGAGTCCGATCTGCTGGACATCCGTAACTTCGGCCAGAAGTCCATCGACGAGGTGAAGATCAAGCTGCATCAGCTGGGTCTGTCGCTGAAGGACAGCCCGGCCACGTTCGATCCGTCCGAGGTCGCCGGCTACGACGTCGCCACCGGCACCTGGAACAGCGATGCGAGCTACGACCTGGAGGACAACCAGGACTACGCCGAAACCGAACAGCTCTAAGCAAAAATCTCGAAAGAGAACCGTCCCGGTCCTACCTGATACGGGGGCCGGCCCCATTTAGGAGAAGTCGCAATGCCTAAGCCCACCAAGGGTCCTCGCCTCGGCGGGTCGTCCTCACACCAGAAGGCGCTGCTGGCCAACCTGGCCACGTCGCTCTTCGAGCACGGCCGGATCAAGACCACCGAGCCCAAGGCGCGGGCATTGCGGCCCTACGCGGAGAAGCTCATCACCCACGCCAAGAAGGGCACGCTGCACAACCGGCGTGAGGTGATGAAGAAGATCCGTGACAAGGACGTCGTGCACACGCTGTTCGCCGAGATCGGTCCGTTCTACTCCGACCGCAACGGCGGCTACACCCGCATCATCAAGGTGGAGGCGAGAAAGGGCGACAACGCCCCGATGGCCGTCATCGAGCTGGTGCGGGAGAAGACCGTCACCGATGAGGCCAACCGCGCTCGCCGGTCGGCCGCCTCGAAGAAGGCCGCCCCGGTCGCAGCTGCCGCGGCGCCGCAGGCCGCGGTCGAGCCGGAGGCCGCGGTCGGGCCCGAGGAGACCGTCGAAGAGGTCAAGGCTGAGGACGCCTCCATCGAAGAGGCTCAGACAGCCGAGGCCGCCGAAGAGGTCGCCGAGGCCGAGGCCGAGGAGAAGGCCGACGACGAGAAGGCCGACGACGAGAAGGCCGACGACGCCAAGTAGTGACGCTATGAACAAGCCCGCCATCGACAACGGTGGCGGGCTTGTTCGTCTGCGTCTCGACATCGCCTACGACGGCACGGAGTTCGCGGGCTGGGCCACGCAGACCGGGCAACGTACGGTCGCGGGCGTGCTCGACGACGTCCTTTCGACGGTGTTTCGCACCCGGGTGCAGTTGCGAGCAGCCGGACGCACCGACACCGGGGTCCATGCCGCCGGTCAGGTCGCCCATGTCGATGTGCCGGCCGACGCGCTACCACACGCATATCCCCGGGCAACCCGTCCCGGCCAACGCGAGTTTCTGCCCCTGGTGCAGCGGCTCGCACGGTTCCTCCCTGCCGATGTGCGCGTGCTCGACATCGACCGCGCGGCAAGGGGTTTCGATGCGCGATTCTCCGCGCTGCGCCGGCACTATGCCTATCGCTTGTCGACGGCGCCGTACGGTGTCGAACCGCAGCAGGCTCGTTACGTCACGCCGTGGCCGAGGTCGCTGGACGTCGACGCCATGGTGACGGCCTCGCGGGATCTGGTGGGGCTGCACGACTTTGCCGCATTTTGCCGTCACCGCGAGGGCGCGACGACGATCCGTGATCTGCAGCGGCTGGATTGGATACGCGAGGGTGACCGGGTCACCGCGCGCGTCACCGCGGATGCGTTCTGCTGGGCGATGGTGCGGTCGGTGGTCGGCGCGTTGTTGGCCGTCGGTGAACACCGCCGCGAACCCGGCTGGTGCGCGACGCTATTGGAGTCCACGAGCCGGTCCAGTGATTTCGCGGCTGCGCCGCCGCAGGGGCTGACGCTCGAGGGCGTCGACTACCCGCCGGACGACGAGCTCGAGGCCCGCACGAAGGTCACCCGCGAGCTACGGGTGATCGACTAGATACGACCCACGACGAAGTCGGCCGCCTGATTGGCCATCCCCGCGTCGATATACGCGGCGGCGAGGTGGGCGGGCCAGTTGTCTTCCCACGTGTTTGGATCGGCCGGATTACAGATCGGGTCGGCACCGTGGCACAACTCGATCGTCCGGTCTTTGTAGACAGGGCTGAAGTTCGAGATCGGCCCAACCCACGCGACTCCATTGCCGAACAGCGCCACCGCGGCGATGTGCTGATCCGCGCCCGGCGGCAGCGGGGCGTCGAACCCGAAGAAGCCGAAGGGCACGGCGAGCACCACGTCGGTGACCGCGGCGCCGAGCGAATACCCGCCGAGCACCAACCGGGTATCGGGGCAGGTGTTCATCATGTACTGGATGTGGCCGCTCATATCGTTGGCGCCCACATCGATCTCGTTGTCCGCGGGATACTGCACCGCATAGACGCCGATGTTCTTGTTCGACTTGGAGCGCAACGCACTGATGAACGCGTTGCCGAGCCTGCCGACCCCCGACGACTCCAGTCGTCCGCGGGCGAAGATCACCTCGACCGGCGGGCACGATTGCGCTTTCGCCGATGGCGTCAGCGAGGTGACGGTCTGGGGTGCGATGAGCAGGGTGCTGGAGATGAGTGCGGCGACGAGACCGATGACGAGGTGGCGGCGAATCACCATACGAATCCTAATAGAAACTGATTAACGCACCCGTCGATAAGCGTGTAAGCCCAGTTCAGAGGTGCCCCGCGACAAAGTCGGCAGCCTGATTGGGGCAACCTTGGGCCGATGCGGTCCCGGCGCCGCCAATCTGTGAGGCGGTCAGAATGGCGGCTGCTGTGCCGATGAGCCCGCTGCGGAGTCGATCGAAGGTCACAAGATCAACAGGGTAGCGGCTGTTGCCGTCAGACCCGGCCGGCGACGAAGTTCGCGGCCTGCTGAACCAGGCCGGCAGACACGTAATCGTTGTGCGCGAACGGGTTCCTGCCGCCCGAGCAGATGGGGTCGCCGTCCTTGCAGAGGTCGATGGCCCTACCGCCGAAAACCGAGCTGGTGAGCGGATTGCTGAACTTCGTTGCGGGGTTGCCGAACACGGCGACCGCGGCGATGTTGGATTGCAGGCTTGCGGGCAGCGGGGCCGACGAACCGATGTCGCCGATTTTGTTGCCCAGCGGTGGGACACCGGCCAGCATGTCCATCACGGCGGCGCCCTGCGAGTAGCCGCCGAGCACGAGCTTCGTCGATGGGCACTTCTGCGACATCATGGCGATACGGCTCTGGGCGTCACGGGCACCGTCGGCTGCGGCCAGGAAGTCATACGACGCCGGATAGTTGACCGCGTAAGAGCTGACGGTTTGACCGCCGACGAGCGGGCGCAGCGCACTGACGAATGCCGAGCCGGGCGTTCCGAGACCCGGTGTGTCGTCGGTTCCGCGAGCGAAGATGACTTCGATGTCGGGGCATGCCGACGACTGACTGGCGACGGGACCGGGGGCGTTGGCCGCGATCGGTCCCGGCGCCGGTCCCGGGCCGGGTACTCCGGGCTGATGGCCGGGCTGGGCCAGCGCCGGCGGTGCGAGGACGAGCGTCGAGGCGGCGCAGACAACAGCCGCAGTGGCCGCGGCCAGTCGTGACGACATGCGGAGCAAATTCACGTCGGCTATTTTTCCACATCGGGGGCGGTGACAGCCAAACTCTTGGGATCGACGCTCACGTTAATTATTGAGGTCAGCGGCGTGCAACATAGGTCGACGGCACGGCATCGGGCAGCGTCACGTCGCCCGGCTCCTCGCTGCGGTCACCTTGACGAGCGAGCGCCAGGCCCATCAGGACGATGGCTCCGCCAACGGCTTGCATCGTCGTCATCGCTTCGCCGAGAAGAATCCAGGCGGCCAGCACGGCGAACATCACCTCGGACAGGCCCACCAGTGAGGCGAACCGCGGGCGCAGCATCGAGATGCCCACGATGCCGAGCGTGTACGCGACCGCGGTGGCCACGACCCCCAGCGCGACGACGGGCACCACCCATGAGGTGGTCCATCCGGCGATGTCGGTGTCGTTGGTCGTGAACGTCAGAGGCATGATGCCGACGACGCCCAGCAGCGTGACCGCGGCGGCACCGACCACCAGGCCGGCTGCGGCCAGGGTGATGGGGTTGACCCCGTCGCTGTCCGCGGAACCGTTGCTCGCGTTGGCCGACATCACGAAGTAGCACGCGGCGCAGACCGCGGCGGCCAGTCCCCAGCCGACGCCGATCAGGTTGATGTGCGCGCCGCTGAAGCCGCCGGCATCAAAAATCCCGAGCACCAACATGATTCCGGCCACCGCCAAGGCCACACCGGCAAGCGTGAGGTTGGTCGGCCTGCGACGCGTGGTCATCCAGACCCAGGCGACGACGAGGATCGGCGCGGTGTACTCCAACAGCAGCGCGACGCCGACGGACAGGTGCGCTACCGCGTTGTAGTAGAACAGCTGGGCACCCGCGATCGGGATCGCGCCGTAGAGCACGACGGTCTTCGCGTGTCCTAGTGCCTCGCGGACCCAGCCGGGGCGCGCGAACGTCGCGAACACGGCCATCACCAGGGCGCCGCCTGCGAGGCGGGCGACGACAGCTGCCGTCGGGCTCCAGCCGGCTTCCATGAGCGCCTTGGCGAAAGGTCCGGATGACCCGAATGCGAATGCGGAGCCGACTGCGAACAGCAGGCCGAGCCGGAAATGGTCGACCGACGCGCGGGCCTGATTCGCGGTCACGGGTGCACCTCCGCCTTGTAATGAGTAAAATCGACTTTGGTCATGACGCTAGCCGGGAAGGGGGTCATGAGTCAAATGCTTTTCAGTCATGACACCGAGCTCACCCTGCGGGCCGCATGTGTGCTGATCAACAGCGATCGGATCGATGGCGAGCAGCTTGCGAGCCTTGCGGAGCTCGATGTCTACCTCGACGGTTTCGGCTGGACCGGCAGGCGCGACCGCGACGATGCCGAACTCGATTCGGTGCATCGCCTGCGGGAGCGGCTTGGCGAGATCTGGGCGGTCGCCGACGACGAGGAACAAGCCGTTGGTCAGGTGAATGCTCTGCTGAGTGACACCGAAGCGTCACCGTGGCTGACCCGCCATCCGGAGATGCCGGAGTGGCATCTGCACCTCGCGTCCGTGCACGATCCGCTCTGGCAGCGGATGGGCGCCGAGATGGCCATGGCACTGGCCGACCTGATTCGTATCGGAGAGCTGCGCCGGCTGAAGATCTGCGCGGCGTCCGATTGCGACGCGGTGCTGGTAGACCTTTCGCGGAACCGCTCAGGGAAGTTCTGCGACACCGGAAACTGCGGCAACCGTCAACACGTCGCGGCCTATCGGGAGCGCCGGGCGAAAGAGAACTGAGTTCAGCGAATCCTGTCGGCGCCGAAATCGGTGACACAGCCGCCCATCACCGGCCATTAGGCTGACTGCGGGGGAGGGGATGGCTGGGCAATCAACGAATAGGCTGCAGGTCAGCGGATATCTCTTCCTGGTGCGTCGGATGGCACACGCACTGGTACGAGGCGACCTTCGCATGTGCGACGATCCGCTACGCGCACAGTCGCTTTCGCTGGCTGCCGGGTGTGTGCTGGCAGCGATCACGGTCGCGGTGTGTGCGATCCTCGCGTTCCTGCAGCCAAGTGGGACTGTCGGTGACGCCGCCGTCGTCATGGCCCGCGAATCGGGCGCGCTGTATGTGCGTATGGGCGACACCATGCACCCCACCTTCAATATCGCCTCCGCACGGCTGATCACGGGTGTGGCCGGCAACCCCGAACTCGTCAGCACCTCGGCGCTGAACCGAGCCAAGCGAGGGCCCCTGGTTGGCATTCCCGGAGCCCCGGACATGATCGGCGCACCGCTCGACGACACTGAATCGGCCTGGGCGGTCTGCGAAGATGCCGGCGCGCGAACCACCGTGATGGTGGGCCGCCCACCCGGACACCTGGATTCGGGGAGGAGTGCGCTCGTCACCCCACGAGGTGAGAGCGCGGCGACGACCTACCTGCTGTACGACGGGCGCCGAGCCCGGGTGGACCTGCGGAACCACGCGACCGTCCGCGCGCTGAGGCTCGACGGCGTTGCGCCCCGACCGGTTTCGCGTGCACTGCTCGACGTCCTATCGGAGGTGCCGGAGATCACCGCCCCTGCCATCGCTCGGAACGGCGTCTCACCGTCTGTGCTCCCTGGGGTGTCGGTGGGCACCGTGGTGCGACTGACCCTCGCCGGATCCACGGAGCACTACGTCGCGCTCGCGGCAGGTGTTCAACGAGTCGGCGAGGTAGCGGCAGATCTCATCCGATTCACGCATACGAGTCGACGTGATATCGCCACCGTGGCACCGGATCTCATCGGCCGGGCGCCGATCGTCGACGATCTTCCGGTCACCACCTTCCCCGACCGCGGTGGCGCTGAGGAGAGTCCGGTGCTCTGTGCGCAATCGGACGCGGTACTCGTGGGTGACTCGCTACCGTCCGACGACGCTGCAGGCGTGCAGCTTGCGCAGGGCGACGATGCAGGCCCAAGTGTCGACCGCTTCTCGATGCCGCCGGGACGAAGCGCTTTCGTGCGTGCCGCAAATGTTTCCGGTGACAGCGCGACGACAGGAGCGCTGTTCTTCGTCAACGACTCGGGAGTGCTGTTCGGTGTGCGTGACACGGATGCGGCCACCCGCCTGGGGCTGACCAACCCGGTGCCCGCACCATGGGCTTTGCTTGCTCAACTACCGCGCGGCCCCGAACTCAGCATCGAGGCTGCATCAGTCGGGCGGGACGCCGTGGGTCCGCCGGCGTAGCCGAGTCGCCATCGCCGCCATCGCCACCATTGCGATTGACGCGGCGACACAGAGCGCGGCAGCACGCATCGCGAAGTCTGCGGACGGTTCGGGCGGCCCGGACGAAGGAGTCACCGTCATTTGCGACGCATTCGAGCGCAGGCCCGGCTCGGAACCCGGGCCCGCGCTCACTGCGGCCATCGCGTCGACGGTCCCGTGGCCGACGATGGGATCCCAGCCCGCTGTCGGCCGGTGCGCAGTGTCTTCGATGCGTTGCATGACCTGTCGCGCAGTCAGTTCGGGTGATCGCGACCGCACCAGCGCGACGATTCCGCTCACGACCGGTGCGGCGTAACTCGTGCCGGAGATCGGCGACTCATCACCGCTTGTCGCGAGCCTGTCGATCAACCCCTCGCCGTCGGGGTCCAATGACACGACGTCTTCGGCTATCGCGGCGACGTCGACCCACGGCCCTGCGAGGCTGAACGAAGAAGGGCTGCCGTCGCGCCCCACCGAGCCCACCGTGAGCACGTAATCGTCATACCAACCGGGAGTCACCACCGTGTTCACGTTGGACCAGTCGGGGCTGCCTGGCCGGCGGGGATCGGTCGTCGGATTCTGTTCGGGGCACTGGCCGGCCGTCCCCACGTTTCCGGCGGCGGCCACCACCACCGCGTTCTTGACGTCAACCGCGTAAGCCAGCGCTGCGCCCAGGGCACGGTCATCCAGTACGTCATCGGCAGACAGACAGGCGACGGTCGACAGGTTGATCACCGTGGCACCCATGTCGGCCGCGGTGCGTACCGCCATCGCGAGGGTGTCGACATCGCCGAACCCGAGGCTGGACTGATCACCGACCGCCCGGAACTTGTTGCTGGACTGACGGATACCGATGATCGTGGCGTCGGGTGCGATGCCGCTGAATGCGCCGTCGGTATCGGGCGAGGCGCCGATTATGCCGGCGACAATCGTGCCATGGCCGTCGCAGTCCGCAGTGCCGTCACCGGTTGACACATAGTCGCCGCCGGGGACGAGGTGGGGGAGCAGGCGGTGTCGCGATACTCCGGTGTCGATGACCGCGATCGTCTGGCCCGCGCCGCGCGTGAGTGGCCAGACATCCGGTAGGCGAAGAGCTCTCAGCGGTGCGTCGGCCGGGCTCTCGATGCGAATGGTGCCGCCGGCACATTGTCCGTGTTGTTCGGTGAGTTGCGGAGGTGCGGGAGATCTCGGCTTGGGCAGTATCGACATATCGACGGCCGGTGGTGTCACCGCGGCGGAGGGCGGCGCGGTCCACAGCGGCCAGAGCGCAAGTGCGCCGGCGGCGACCAGCCGTGCGACCACCGTCATATGAGGTTCATTTCCCGCGCCCAGCCGTAGATCCCCCCGACCCAGCAGGCCATGGGGATGACTGCCGCGAGTGCGACGCACTCGATGACCTCGACGGTACGCAGCACGATCGGACTCACCGTCGGCCTGACGATGCAGCCCAGTGCGGCGGCACCCATGGACGCGGCGAGCACACTGATCACAGGCGCGTGGGCCGGCGCGGCGACGGCGGCCGCAGCGAAACCCGCGAGGAGACAGAGCACCCCGGCACCTGCGAGGCTCGCGCGGCGGGTCGCATCGACATGGGTGCGCACGCGCAGCAGGAGCACCAACACGACGATCGCGATGAAGGACGTCCCGCGGAGCGTCGAGCCCGCATCACAGACCTCCCCGACGGCAACCGCTACCGCACCGAGCACCGCGGCCGCCGACGATCCCGCCACCAGTCCAGTCAATGTTTGGTGACAACGCCTGACGTTGGGCGCGGCGTCCGGTGTGATGCCACTGAAAGTCATCGCCAGCCTGGGCGTGAAACCCAGCGTTGCGAGGGACAGACCGACGAGCATCGCGCCGCCCGCGCTCAGCTGCAGACCCCACGACACGGCAGCGGCCGCAGTGGCGGCCACCTGCACGGCCAGTGCGGCTGTCGCCGTCAAACATGTTCTGCCGCAATTCGTCACACGCAGCAGGAGAATCGCTGCAGCGAAAATGGCCGCGGATGCCAGCAGGAGGCCGGATACCAACGTGCCTGCCCGTACCGTCAGAAATCCGGTAGTCCCCGCGCAGAGCACCGTGATGAGACTCAGCGTCACGCATATCAGGGGGTCGCCGCGTAGCCGCCGAATGGCAACCGCCCCGGCCCCGGCGACGACCGTCAGAGACGTGCCGACGAGGATCCGGTCACTCATCGCAACGTCCGCTGCCGGCCACGCCAACACCGCGGTACCACAGCCGCCGAGCAGCACGCAGGCGATGGCGGGAAGCATCCGGGGCGCGGTCGTTCGGTCCGCGGCCACGGCGTGGCAGGGGTCGCACGAGGACCATTCGGCAGCCGCAGGCTCGGTTGTCGTCAGTATCAACAGATCACCCTCGCGAACATCGTTGTCGTTCAGGGAGTCTGACTCGGCCATCGGGGATTCGCCCAGCTTCGACAACACCCAGTCGAGGCCCGGTGTCGCCGTGCTATCGCGGTGAACAAGATCGACGATCTGCGGCACGAGCTCACCGACGCCCACATCAGCCGGCAGCTCGAGATCGACCGCGCGATGTGCGTCATCGATGCAGGACGCCACGGTCAGCCGACACAGCGAATCCGGCATCAAGTCCCCCTTCTCCCTGCCGCGTCAACCGTAACCTCGTCCGCGGGAACGCAATCGCGCTAATTCGATTGGCTGGGGATGGAACCGGAATCACCGCGACGACGTCCATTCTTCGATGGAATTCGTACGTCAGCCGCGCGTGTCGCCGCCGCCATTACCCGACGGCGTCGTCGTCGTCGAAGCTCCACCGCGGATTCCGGCGCCGACGCCGCTGAACCCGCTCGCCCGCCTGCTGCCGCTGGCCATGCTCGTTGCGGCCGTCGGGATGATGGCGGTCTATCTCACGTCGGGTGGGCAGTCGATGCGCAACCCGATGTACATGTTCTTCCCCGTGATGATGCTGACGTCGGTGCTCGGGTCGCTGGTTTACGGCGCGAGGGGAACCAACACCACCGCTGAGATCAACCGGGGTCGGCAGAAGTACCTCGACTACCTCGACTCCGTCGACCGTGCGGCCGAAGGCACTGCCGATGCGCAACGCGAGTTCTTGCGGTGGCGCCACCCTGGAGCCGGCGCGCTGTGGACCCTGGCGGGTAGCAGACGGATGTGGGAGCGAACACCGGATGACCCGGATTACTGCGTCATCCGGGTGGGGATCGGTGAGCAACCCCTGTCCACCGCGTTGACCGAGCCGGAACTCGACGGCACCGAAGAGCAGGATCCCGTCGCCGTCAACGCGGTACGGCGGCTGATTCGTTGCCGGTCAGTCGTGGCCGATGTGCCGATCACGCTCGCGTTGCGCAGGTGTTCGGCGATCACCCTCGACGGTGACGCAGAGGCCGCACGGGCATTCCTCCGAGCCCTCGTATGTCAGCTCGCGGTGTTTCACGGCCCTGACGACATCGCCGTTGTCGCCGATCCGTGTAACGAATGGGACTGGCTGAAATGGCTCCCGCACCAGCGGCACTCGCGCATGGGTGCGTCCCGGCGCGACATCGCGAGAATCCTGGATAGCGCAGAAGGGATTGAATTTCGGATCGAAACATCACGAGATGCCGTCGCGATTGGAGAGCGGCTGCAGCTGCACGTCACCGGGGAAGCCCTGGTCGTCCGCGGGCACGGTGACGAAGAAGTGCATGCGCGGCCTGATCTGTTGACGGTGGCTCAGGCGACGGCGTGCGCTCGTCGTCTCGCCCGTTATCGGTGTGCCGCCGCGGCGGCAACCGATGCCGAGAAGCGCGGGATCGACTGGATGGATCTGATGGGTATCGGAGAGATCGATCCCGAGAAGCTCTGGCGGGCAACTGGTGACGGGCACATCGTGCCGGTTCCGATCGGCGTCGCGGACAACGGAACCCGCGTACTTCTCGACATCAACGAGGCAGCGCGAAATGGTATGGGGCCGCACGGATTGTGTGTGGGTGCAACGGGGTCCGGCAAGTCTGAACTGCTGCGCACGTTGGCACTCGGGATGATCGCAGCCCACCCGCCGGATGCCCTCAACCTCATCCTTGTGGACTTCAAGGGCGGCGCGACATTTGTCGGTATGGAGCGCGCCAGGCACGTCGGTGCCGTCATCACCAACCTGGCGGGTGAAGCGCACCTCGTCAGCCGGATGAACGACGCGCTTTTGGGCGAGATCAACCGCCGCCAGGAGGTACTCCGGGCTGCCGGACGATTCGCCAATCTCGCCGAATATCAGCGTGCACGATCCCATGACGCCCACCTGCCGCCGCTCCCCGCATTGTTCATCTTGGTCGACGAATTCTCCGAACTGCTCAGCCAGCATCCCGACTTCGCCGAACTATTCGTGGCGATCGGACGACTGGGTCGATCACTGGGCATGCATCTACTGCTCGCCAGCCAGCGGCTCGACGAAGGCAGACTGCGCGGCCTCGAGACACATCTGTCCTACCGGATCTGCCTGAAGACCTTCTCCGCCGGTGAATCTCGAGCGGTCCTCGGAGTTCCCGACGCCTACCACCTGCCCGGCACGCCTGGAGCGGCCTATCTCAAGTCCGGCTCGGGAGATCTCGTACGGTTCCAGACCGCCTTCGTGTCGGGCCCTGGTCGCGAGTTGTGTACCGGACGCACATCGACGGCACCACCACGTGCTCGACTGTTCACGGCCGCGACCGTCGATACTCCCCGCGAAATCACGGATATCGAGCCGCAGCCGCCGACTCGAACCGTTTTGGACACCATGCTGGACCAGGTGGCCGGCCGCGGTGCGGCCGCGCATCAGGTGTGGTTGCCGCCGCTGACACGGCCGCCGACCCTGGATGCCTTGCTGCCGGGGCCTGGTCATCGCAGGTTGGCGGTGCCGATTGGCTTGGTGGACAAACCGTACGAACAACGCCGCGATCCGTTCGTCGTCGAATTGGACGGCGCGGCAGGCAACGTCGCAATCGTCGGTGCACCGCGGTCCGGAAAGTCGACGGCGTTACGGACCATGCTGCTGGCGCTCGCTGAGCACCACGACCCCGCGGAGGTCGGGTTCTACTGTCTCGACTTCGGCGGTGGAGCCTTGTCTTCTCTACGCGATCTGCCGCACGTGGGATCGATGGCCGGACGTCTGGACGGCGACCTGTGTCGCCGCACCGTCGCGGTGGTGACATCGGTGATGCGGACGCGGGAGTCGCTGTTCCGTCGGCTGGCTGTCGATTCAATGCTCGCGTATCGCCGTCATGGGGCCGACGATCCGTTCGGCGACGTGTTCTTGGTCATCGACGGCTGGGCGACGCTGCGGCAGGAGTTCGATCATCTCGAAGGAGCGATCACTGCAATTGCGGCCCAGGGCCTTTCGTTCGGCGTCCACGTGGTCATCACCGCGTCGCGGTGGGCCGATTTGCGGCCTGCCTTGAAGGATCAGATCGCGACACGCATCGAGCTCCGTCTCGGTGACCCCGCCGACTCCGAAATGGATCGCAAGCGTGCGCGTGACCTGTCGGGACGTCCACCCGGTCGCGGCATCACGCCGAGCGGCCGCGAATTCGCGGTCGCATTGCCGCGGTGGGACGGCGTACCGACCGTGAACGGACTTGCCGAGGCGATCACCGCCGACACCCAACGCCTGCGCGAGCGCTGGGCGCCGAGCACCGCACCGGTGGTCCAACTGCTGCCGACTCAGGTGCACCGTGACGAACTCGAGGACGGCGGTGTGATCCTCGGTGTCGGCGAACGCGAATTGAGTACCGTCCAACTCGATTTCGCAGATCAGCCCCATCTGCTCGTGCTCGGCGAAGTGGCGTGTGGGAAGACCGCGACTTTGCGGCTGCTGTGTCGTGAGTTGATCCGCGCCAGCACCGCCGACGAGGTTCAACTCGAGATCATCGACTTTCGCAGGACTCTTCTGGGCGTGGTCGAGTCCGAACATCTGAGTGGGTATGCGATGTCGCCGGCTTCGCTGACGTCGCGGCTGCCGGCGATCGTCGACAGACTTGAGGCGCGCATGCCCGGCGACAACGTCACCCAACAGCAGTTGCGTACGCGGTCCTGGTGGACTGGGCCGGACATCTACCTGATCATCGATGACTATGACCTGGTGGCGGGCATGACGGGAAACCCGCTGGCACCGCTCGCCGATTTCTTGCCGCACGCCAAAGATCTCGGGCTTCATGTCGTCGTCGCCCGGCGCTCCGGAGGTGCTGCGCGCGCGATGTTCGATCCCGTCCTGGCGAGGATGCGCGAGCTCGGCTGCATGGGCTTGATGATGAGCGCGAGCGCGGATGAGGGTGTACTGCTCGGAACTGTGAGACCGTCGGCGCTTCCGCCTGGCCGGGGAACGTTGATCACCCGGGGTGATGCGGATCAGCTCGTCCAGGTTGCCTGGATAGATCCACCATGATCGAAGTCCTCATCGAGGTTGGGCCGGGGACGATTCGAGGGCCCAACGATGTTCGTCCGGAATGGGTGTCGGTTGCTCTCGACTCCGTGGACGATGAGCTCGCGTTGCTCGACGATCGCCCAGTGCCGGTACGTGACGTATGGGAAGACGTGATGCGAGCAGTCACTGGAGCCGGCGTCGACACCGCAGTCGTCGTCTGTCCGGCATGGTGGTCGCCGACGCGAATCGACACGGTGCGACGGGCCGCGCACACGGTGGCGGCCGAGGTCGTCGTGGTGGGGCGAATAGCGTTGCTGCGGGAGGGGATTCCGGCTGAGACGACGATCGTCGAGATCACCGCGGAAGTGGTGGTGGTTACCGTCGCGGACACGATCGTCGCCGTCGTGCCGCGGGAGGAGTCGGCCGCGGATGTCGATGCGATAGCGGCGGCCGTCGCGGCGCCCGCGGGCGTTCTGGTGGACGCCCCGTCGGCGGTACCCGGCGCCGACGCCCTCGCCTCGCTGATCGCAAGCCGCATGCGGACGATCGGCGTGCCCGTGCGAATCGCCGACGACGGTTGGGTACTGCGCGCCGCCGCTGTACACCGGTCACCTCAGCCGGGTGCTGCCGTCCGAGTCCGCGATCGCAAGGCCCTGGCGGTGCTGTTCGGCACTATATCGACGGCGGTGCTGTGCGGCGGGTTCGCCGTCATGTATGACGAGGAGCCGCGGTCAGACAGGATGCCGATGACCTTGCTCGTCGAGGGCAGGGTCGGTGTGATGGTGCCCACTGCGTGGACCGCGCAGCGCATCACCTCCGGCCCGGGATCGGCTCGGGTACAAGTGGTTTCACCGACGGATGCGGATATCGCCCTGCAGATCACGCAGTCCGTCGCTGCACCGCCGTCCAGCCTCGCGAACACCGCGGATTCTCTGCACGCTGCCTTCGCCGAGGCGCCCGACGGCGCTTTCGTCGACTTCAACCCGTCGGCCCGTCGCGCGGATCGGGATGCAGTGACCTATCGAGAGGTTCGGTCGGGGCGTCACGTGGCGTGGACCGTCTTGGTCGATGGGGCCACCCGCATCGCGATCGGCTGCCAGAGCGCGCCGGGTCGCGAACACCTCGTACAGCGGGCCTGCGAAAGCGCGATTCGCTCCGCGCATGCGGTGTCTCAAGAATGACCGCAAATTCTGATGGAACCGAATGGGCGCCGATCGCGTCGAACTTCATAACAACACGGACCGATCGGGAGGACATCGATGACGACACCGGCAGGTGGCGCACTCAACACCGACTTCGACCTGATGGCGGCCATCGCCGGGAAGACGGATGCGCGAAATGAGGAAATCCGGGCGATGCTGCAGTCATTCATCGGCCGCATGGGCGGTGTGCCGCCATCGGTTTGGGGTGGCGTGGCCGCATCTCGCTTTCACGACGTCGTGGATCGATGGAACGCCGAGTCGGTGAAGCTTCACGCCGCACTTCAGCGGATCGCCGAAACGATCCGCCTGAACCAGCAGACGCTTCGTGAAGCCGCGGACACCCACTCGCACCAGATCAATGCCGTCGCCACCAACCTTTGAGGAGTCCGACATGGAGAACGTGCTCTCGTACAACTTCGGTGAAATCGAGTACACCGTCCGCCAAGAGATCCACACAACCTCGGCGCGGCTGAACGCAGCGCTGGACGAGCTGCGCGCTCAGATCGCGCCGCTGCAGGAGACCTGGACACGGCAGGCCGCCGAGGCGTACCGCATCGAGCAGGCCCGCTGGGAGCAGGCAGCGAGTGCGCTCAACGACATCCTTGTCAGGCTGGGCAACGCGGTCCGCGACGGCTCGGACGAAGTGGCAGCCACCGACCGGATGGCAGCCAACGCGTGGGGCGGATAGCCCCTCGACTCTGTGCGGTCCCACTCGGAGGGGAGCCTGGGGGGATTCGCCAGTGAAAGGGTTGCGCCACCGTGGCCGTTAGGAGAGGCGGCTGCGGTGGCGCAAACTCTCACTAGGACTCGCAGGCGATGCCGTCCTGATCGCGGTCGCCACCGTTCCAGTAGTCGGGATCGCCCTGCGGAATGTCGGATCGACCGTCGGCTTTCGCTTGGCTGCAGTTCGCATAGGGCCCTTCGGCATTCGCGACCGAAGCGGCGCCGAGAGCGGCCGCCATGGCAACCAACCCAGCGGCGATGAGGGTACGAAACATGTTCACTCCGTTAATGATCTTGATGGAACTCGGTTCTTGGCAAAGGCTGCGACAGCGACCCAGACGAAGCTACGACGGCATGGCCGACCGAGAAATCGGGTGTTTCCCTATGCCTTGCCGGTTGTCGCATCGAGGGTCTGGGCCCGCTCGGTGCACTGAAGGCGTTTTGACCTGCGCGGACGTCCACGGGTAAGCTGCTCCGTTGGCGTGCGGTACGCCGGGGCCTCGGGTCTACGTCGGTCGCCGAGGATTCCCTGATCGCACACCATGACCGGCCCCCGGATCACTCCGGGATCAACCCGATATATGGAGAGGTAGCGCTGTGTCTACGTACACGCCGAAGGCGGGTGACACCACACGTTCGTGGTACGTCATCGACGCCACCGACGTGGTGCTCGGCCGGCTCGCCGTCGCAGCAGCGAATCTGCTGCGTGGCAAGCACAAGCCGACATTCACGCCGAATGTCGACGGTGGCGATTTCGTCATCGTCATCAATGCAGACAAGGTCGCCATCAGCGGCGACAAACTCACGAAGAAGTTCGCCTACCGCCACTCGGGTTTTCCCGGCGGTCTGCGGGCGCGAGCGCTCGGTGACGAGATGCAGAAGCACGCCGACCGCGTCGTCGAAAAGGCGATCCTAGGCATGATTCCGCACACCAAGCTCGGCCATCAGATCCAGAAGAAGCTGAAGGTGTACGTCGGGCCGGATCATCCGCACGCCGCACAGCAGCCCATTCCGTATGAGATCAAGCAGGTGGCCCAGTGACCGAGACGACTGACACGACCGAAGAAGTGACCGAGACCCCGGTCGAGGAGACCGCGACCGAGACCGAGGCGCCCGCTGCTGAAGCGGCTCCCGCGCGCGAGCCGGTCATCATCGACCGTCCGATCCAGACCGTCGGCCGCCGCAAGGAGGCTGTGGTCCGGGTGCGTTTGGTGCCGGGCACCGGCCAGTTCCATCTCGACGGCCGGTCGCTGGAGGCCTACTTCCCGAACAAGGTGCACCAGCAGCTCATCAAGGCCCCGCTGGTGACCGTCGACCGGGTGGATTCCTTCGACATCTACGCCCACCTCGATGGCGGCGGCCCGTCCGGGCAGGCCGGTGCGCTGCGGCTGGCGATTGCCCGCGCGCTGATCCTCGTGCAGCCGGAGGACCGGCCCGCATTGAAGAAGGCCGGCTTCCTGACTCGCGACCCACGGGCCATCGAGCGCAAGAAGTACGGCCTCAAGAAGGCTCGTAAGGCGCCTCAGTACAGCAAGCGCTGATCGAGACCCCTCGGAGCCGCCGGGCACGCATTCGCGTGCCCGGCGGTCTTCCGTTCAGCGCCCAAAAAGTTTCCGAGGATATTGCCGGCGGCGCTGCCTGCCTGCTGCCCTCCGCCGGTGCCGACGACGACCCCGCCGGGCGCCTCTTCGGACGGCATTCTGCGGGGAGAACAGCACACTGCGGCCTGGAAGGTCCTTTCGACGTTGGCGGCGACGTTATCGATTGGCCCGCGGCAGCGCGATGGGGTTCAGATTGAAAATATTTTTCCCGGCGTCAGTAACGATCTTGGGGTGGTCTGCCGACAGACAAATAAAGTTCTCGCCAGGACTTTTAAGGTGACGTTAGTAATGAACTCAGTTAATTAGCTCCTAAGCAATAAAAGATCTTGGATCAGGTTTTTTCCGGAAATCTTGTTTAGCTGTCTGCCGATGGTGGAAGTTCTCCCCGGGGAGCAGAGGCGCAACCCTTTCGCGCTGGGCAGGCAGTTCCTGCCGAGGGTGGTCACCGAGGCCACGGGGTCGGGGCGGATCACTGCTTCCTGACTGAAAGGAATATCTGATGCACAACATCATGAAGAGGGCGTCAGCCGGCGCCGTATTGGGCGGATCGCTCTTGTTCACCGCAGGCCTGGGTATGGCAGGTGCTCAGCCGCTGAACCTGCAGGACGGTCTGGTCAACCTCGCGGTTGGCGATGTGACCATCCTCGAGGATGTGAATGTCGGTGTCGCGGCGAACGTCGCGGCGGCCATCTGTGGTCTCGAGGTCGGACCGATCAACGTTCTCGGCGAGTCGGTCGACACCGACGGCGGCACCGAAACGGTCTGCACCGTCACTGGTGGGCCCATCAACCTCACCCAGAACGCCGGCACACCCGGCCAGTCGGGCGGTGCGGGTAACTCCGAGGACTCGAACGCCGGAGGCAACCAGGACCGTCCGAACGGATAGCTGACCTACAAGCGTTCTCACCGCCCGTGTCCACCAGGATGCGGGCGGTGAGTCGCGTTTGGGTACCAATTCGATGGAGGCTCGCGGCTCGACGGCGCTGGTTGGCTCTTTGGACATCACTTATGAGAAGTTTGTCCGCATGGGTCGACTGTTCGGCACCGACGGGGTGCGCGGCGTCGCCAACCAGGATCTGACAGCTGAGCTGGCGACTGCTCTTGGTTCGGCGGCGGCTCGACGGCTCGGCAGCGTCGGTGGCCACGCGCGTCGCGTGGCTGTGATCGGCCGCGATCCCAGGGCCAGCGGCGAGATGCTCGAAGCGGCGGTGATCGCCGGAATCACCAGCGAGGGCGTGGACGCGCTGCGGGTCGGGGTGCTGCCGACGCCGGCGGTGGCTTACCTCGCGGGGGCCTACGACGCCGACTTCGGCGTGATGATCAGCGCGTCGCACAACCCCATGCCGGACAACGGCATCAAGATCTTCGGACCGGGTGGCCACAAGCTGGACGACGCGGCCGAGGATCGCATCGAGGAGCTGGTCCACCAGGGACCCGGACACCGGCCGACCGGAGCGGGCATCGGACGCGTGGTCGACGCCGAGGATGCGCTGGACCGCTATCTGCGCCACATCGGAAAGGCAGTAACGACGCGCCTCGACGGGCTCACCGTCGTCGTCGACTGCGCGCACGGAGCCGCATCGGCGGCCGCACCACGCGCGTATCGCGCCGCGGGCGCCAACGTCATCGCCATCAATGCGGAACCCAATGGGCTGAACATCAACGACGGTTGCGGCTCCACACACATGGAAGCGTTGCAGGCCGCGGTCGTGGCCCACGGTGCCGATCTCGGCCTCGCACACGACGGCGATGCCGACCGCTGCCTGGCCGTGGACTCGAATGGTCAAACTGTCGACGGTGACGCGATCATGGTGATTCTGGCGCTCGCGATGCAGGAGGCGGGCGAGCTCGCATCCAACACGCTGGTCGCCACGGTCATGAGCAATCTCGGTCTGCACCTCGCGATGCGCGCGGCGTCCATCGAGGTGCGCACGACCGGTGTCGGCGACCGCTACGTCCTCGAAGCACTGCGCGCAGGCGAGTATTCGCTCGGCGGTGAGCAATCGGGCCACATCGTCATGCCGGCGTTCGGCACGACGGGCGACGGCATCCTCACCGGGCTTTGCCTGATGGCACGGATGGCACACACCCGCTCATCCCTGGCCGCACTTGCCCAGCCGATGCAGACGATGCCGCAGGTCCTGATCAACGTCGCGGTCGCGGACAAGGCGACGGTCGCCGAAGCGCCGTCGGTGCGCACCGCGGTCGCCGAGGCCGAACGCGCACTGGGCGATTCCGGTCGAATCCTGTTGCGCCCCTCCGGGACTGAGCAGGTGGTCCGCGTGATGGTGGAGGCCGCCGACGAGGACACCGCACGTCAACTAGCGGTCCGAGTCGCGGAATCGGTCAGCGAACAGCGCTGAAATCGGCGGGAACCTGTATGGCCTCCTCCGCGTCCTAGCTCTACATGGGAGAACGAGACGTTACGCGTGTCGACGTCGAGGCACTGCTGAGAGTCGCCGACGAGTATCAGTCGGTAGCCGATGCCGTCGACGTCATCGTCCGCAACCGGCTCGCCGGGTTGCAGTTCGGCGGCGCCGCCGCGGGCCGGATGCACGTCGCGCGCGGTGAGGCGGTGCGTCTTGCCGTCGAAGGTGTCGGCGACCGACTGCGGGAGTGGTCGAGGGCGTCGGCGGAGATCGCGGCGACGTTGCGTACCACCGCGCATCGATACGACGAAGCCGACGCCCGCGCCGGGCGCATGGTGGGCTGAGATGTTCGACGCTGCTTCACGATTGGCCGACGGACGGACCGCCGCGGGCATCATCCAGGACTACGTGTGGGCCTGCCATCTGCTCGGATACCAGGACCCGGACCTGACGCTGCACGCATCGCAGGTGCGCGATTGGTACGGCAGTGAGGACGGAATCGACCTGCAGGCGCTGGACTCCGATTGTGAGGCGCTGCGGGCAACTGCCGCTGCGGCTGAGGGAGCGCTCGCCCGTCAGCACACGCAGCTCGCGTCGATGGCGGTTGCGTGGGACGGCGTTGGTGCGCAGGCGTCTGGGCATTTCCTGCTTCGCCACAGTGAGGCATCGGCGGCTGTGGTGGCGGCGGTGCGTACCGCCGCGGGGTCGCTGGCGTCGCTGCGGGATCGGCTGTGGCACAGCGTCGACGGGAAAGTCGCTGCGACGATGGCAGCCGAGGGGCGGGGCGCGGGGCCGGATTGGCAGGCCGCAGCGCAGACCGTCACGACCGGCGCGGGTGATCGCGCCAGCGCCAGTGAATTGGTCGATCAAGAGGTCAGACCGTTTGTTGCCAACGACATTCGCTCCGAATGGTTGGCGGCGATGCGCTCGGCGATGGCGGCCGTGGCGGACGCCTACGACGCCGCGGCTGCTGAACTCGCGTCCGAGGTGGCCGTCGCATTCGATGTCCCCGGTCAGCTCGGCCCGTCGTGGTCACCATCCTCGGGCGAGGAGGTCGTGACGGTGCCTGCGGGCGCCGCCGCGCCCGCGGGTGGGCCGGCGGCGTGGTCCGCTCCGCCCGCGGCAGCGTCGCCCGCACCGATTCCGGCGCCGCCTCCGCCGGCAGAGCCGGTGGCGCCCGCGGCACCGGTCGAACCTGCCGCCGCGATGCCGTCGATGCCGTCGATGGGTGGAGGGATGCCCGATATTGGCAGCGGATTGTCTGGATTCGGTGGTCAACTCGGCGAATTGCTCGGCGGTTTGATGGGCACGTCGCAAGACGCGCTGTCTGATCTGCCCGAGTCCGACGAGCTGGACAAGCCCGACGATCTCAATCCGCTCGACGAAGACGAAGACGAAGACGAATCCGAAGATGATGACGACGAGCAACACGATGAGGAATCCGCTGCTGATGAGCCCGAAGTCGACGAGGCGGAGCCCCCCGCAACCGACTCCGCAGATGAGGTTGTTGAAGGACCGCCCGCGGAACCGCTTGCCGCCGAAGCTGAGCCGGTCCCACCACCCACACCCGCCCCGCCTCCAATAGAGCCTCTCGCCGCGCCTGAGTCTGCAGCGGGTACGCCGTGCGAGATCGCGGCCGATGAACTGCCGCAGGTGGGTGAATGACTTTAGAACGGTGGTGGATCCGAGTTCTGTTCGCGTTCGGCCTTGATGCGGGCTTCGCGGTCTTGGGCGCGGGTGCGTTTGCGTTGGGGCATCATCGCGCCCCGATCGGTGTCGAACGTCTGCGGTTGTGGTGGGGGTGGCAGGTCGCCGGTGTTGGTGTCCCAGTCGGGAAAGTAAGCCCGTGATCCTGGATATGTCGTGTAGGTGTGCCCGGTCGGGGATGTCCACATCGCGGCACCATCGGGTCGCAGTGCCAACTCCCAGTCGCCGGTCCAGAACGTCTTGAGCAAGTGATGCTTTCGACACAGACACACCAGATTCGACGGATGCGTCGCTCCCAGCGGATAGGGGATCACGTGGTCGATATCGCAGAACTCCGCCGCCGTCGTGCATCCGGGGAAGCGGCACGTCAGATCCCGAGCCCGTACAAAGCGGGCCAACCCTGCCGACGGCCGATACGTCGGTTCGGGTTCGCCCTCAGGTGGGCACAGCGGCCGCAATTTCGCGCCGTTACGCAAGAGTTCGGCTAGCAGCGGAGTGGGCATCATCTCGGTACCGGACAGAAGCGCCGTCCCCGCCGAGGCGGGAGTTGATGGCGTGGGAGTCGCGGGTGCAGGAGTCTGTGCGGCATTACTGTTCAGGCCGTCGAGGGTCGCTTGGTCGGTGTAGACGTTCACGACGACCGAGGACTTCGGCGCCGGGTGGGCTCCGCGGGCCGGGCAGTTCGGTGATTCGCATGCGCACGGCAGGTGATCGTTGCCGTGGCTCCACGCACCTACCGCGTCCGCGCGTCGCTCTTCGGCCGTGCGGGGATCGTTCTCGCACACCGTGGCCACCATCGCGGCGATCTTCTTCTTCAATACCGCCGCATCCGCGGCACTGAGCCGACCCCACACCGAGGTCACACCGTTCTCGTCCTCGATATCACCGACAACGAAGTTGCGGGTCCGCTGCGCGGTCTTGGCCTGGATCAGCGCCGACGCGTCGAACTCGAACACCAACGCATCGACCGCCGAGACGAGTTTGTCCTCGGCCAGCGGACCCCACTTAACCGCCCGCTTTGCGATGGCCTCATCGATTTGCGCCCACACCACCGCATCGATGATGAACTGGGTGCGCCACGTGATCGCGGCTACCACCCGCGCACTCAGATCGCCCTGACAGAACATCTGGGCCACCGTCGGCAGATGATCGCGTAAAGCCTCGGCGATGCGCATCTGACCCGAGGCCCGGCGGCTGCTGATGTTCATCGCCGCGCCCACCTCCGCGGCCGCGCAATCCCACCAATCACACGCCCATCGCGCCCGCTCATCATCATCGAGAACTCGCCGGCGTTTGAGCTCAGCGATCGCCGCCAACCGCCGCGCCCCGGTCGCGGCTTCAGCCCGAGTCAGGTCCGCGATCGCGGCGACCACCGCCGCGTCGTCGACACCCGCGAACTCTGATTCGAACATGTGTTCGATACTACAAGCACCCACCGACGCGTTGCCTCATTCAAAATGCGCGTACGCACAGTGGCCGGGGAGCGCATCGTCGCGATTGCTCGCTGATCGATCCTGCTGGCACCCCGCGCAAATCCAAGCGCTGACCCCCCAGCTCAGGCGTTGGCGGGGCGCCTGCGACGGTTGTTCGAGCGGCGCCGACGGGACTGCTCTGGCTTGACAGGTGCGGGCCGGGAGGGGGCCGCGGGCACGATTGGCTTACCGAAGGAACGCTCGCCAGGAGCGATTTCGTGCAGCACCGGATGTGACGGGCCGCGGAAGCGGGTGATCGTCGGCTTCACGCCGGCCTTGCGCGTCAGTTGCCGCACATCGGACACCTGCTCGTCGAGCATCAGCGTCACGACGGTGCCGTCGTTTCCGGCGCGCGCCGTCCTGCCGGACCGGTGCAGATACGCCTTGTGCTCGACCGGCGGGTCCGCGTGTACCACCAGAGTGACGTCGTCGACGTGGATGCCGCGCGCAGCGATATCCGTCGCGACCAGCACCCAGGCCGAACCATCGGAGAATGCCGCCAGATTGCGCGTGCGGGCGTTCTGAGACAGGTTGCCGTGCAACTCGACTGCAGGAACTCCGCGCGAATTCAGCTGGCGGGCAAGGTTCTTGGCGCCATGCTTGGTGCGGGCGAAGACGATCTTGCGTCCGGGCGAGGCCGCCAGGTCGGCGAGCACGTTGATGCGGGCCGCCTTCTCGACATGCAGTACGTGATGCTCCATTGCCGCGACCGGCGACTGCTCCGAATCGACGCTGTGCACGACAGGATCGGTCAGGTACCGCTTGACCAGAACATCCACGCCACCATCCAAGGTGGCGGAGAACAGCATTCGCTGCCCATTGCGAGGCGTCTTGTCCATCAGTCGCTTCACCGGAGGAAGGAATCCGAGGTCCGCCATGTGGTCGGCCTCGTCGAGCACAGTGATTTCTACGGCGGATAGATCCGCATGGCGCGATTTCACGTGGTCTTCCAGACGGCCGGGGCAGGCGATGACGATGTCGACGCCGGCACGCAGCTTGTCGATCTGTGGCTGGTGTCCGACACCGCCGAATACGACGACGGACCGCAAGTTCGTCGCGGCGGCCAACGGCGCGAGCGCGGCGTCGATCTGAGCGACCAGCTCGCGGGTCGGGGCAAGGATGAGCGCACGAGGACGGCCCGGTGCGCGCTTCGACTGACTCGCTGTGAGTCTCGTCACCATGGGCAACAAGAACGCATACGTCTTGCCGGAACCGGTGCGGCCGCGGCCCAATACGTCGCGGCCGGCCAACGAATCGGGCAGCGTTGCGGCCTGGATGGGAAACGGGGAGTCGATGCCGTTGCCGGCAAGGACGTCGACGACAGCCTTGGGCAGGCCGAGGTCGGCGAAAGTGGGCACGGCTGTGCCGTCAATGATTTGAACAGACAAGGTTGAAGCTCCGAAAGTAGAGTGTGGTCGTCCTGCCCGGCGCGGATCCATCCGCGGCGCTCGGTGTGACGATCGAGAAGCGGCAAAAGGCAGAACAGACGATGCCGCTGAAGATCACTCTACAGGCTCGGCCGCATTCGGCTTAATCGCTACGGGAGCAGCTCACGCAATTCCTCGACGAATCGCAGCGTTTCGGCGCGGTCACCCGACAGCGGCTGCAGCAGAAGTGTGGTGGTCCCGGCTTCCGCGAAGGCGGCGAGACGCTCTTTTACGTAACCGCGCGGACCCACCAGCGATACGGCGCGCACCAACTCGTCGGGAACCGCGGCGATGGCTTCGGTCTTCTTGCCCGCCAGGTACAAGTCCTGGATGTCGTTGGCGACCTCGCCGTAGCCGTAGCGCGTGGCCAGGTTGTGGTAGAAGTTCTTGCCGCGCGCGCCCATGCCGCCGATGTACAGCGCCAGTTGCGGTTTCGTCCACGCCAGTCGGTCGTTGACTTCGTCGCCGATCGCCAACGGCGCGCTGACCGTCACGTCCAGCGGGCCCAGCGCGGGATCACGCTTGGCGAACCCGGCGCGCAGGGCGTCGCCCCACACGTCGTCGGCCTTCTCCGGGAGGAAGAACACCGGCTGCCACCCCTCGGCGATCTCGGCCGTGAGTTCGACATTCTTTGGGCCGAGTGCGGCGATATTGATCGGAATGCGTTCGCGCACAGGGTGATTGATCAACTGCAACGGTTTGCCGAGGCCGGTTCCCCGATCGGCGGGCAGCGGAATCTGATAGTGCTTGCCGTCGTACGTCACCCGCTCGCGGCGCCAGACCTGTCGGCAGATGTCGATGACCTCGCGGGTGCGGCCCAGCGGAGCGTCGAAGGGGACGCCGTGAAAGCCCTCCATGACCTGTGGGCCGGAGGTGCCGATGCCGAGCCGGAACCTGCCGTCGGATACGTAGTCGAGCCCCGCAGCCGTCATTGCGAGCAGCGTCGGCGTGCGGATGTAGATCGGGACGACGCCGGTGGCCAACTCCATGCGCGTCGTCTTCGCCGCCAGAAAGCCCAGCTGGCTGATCGCGTCGTAGGAGTAGGCCTCGGCCACGAACGCGACGTCGACGCCGACCTTCTCGAGTTCGACGATCTGGTCGACGGCCTCTAGGAAGCCGCCCGCGTAGTTGAGGAAGATCCCGGTGCGCATCGACATGTGAGCTTTATACACCCAACCGGTTGGTTGGCCGCACTCAGGGCTTCAAGAGCGCGACGACTTTGTTTTCGAGGGCCACCGGATCGTCGGCGAACGGGTCCATCGTCGTCGCCTTGGGCAGCGCGATCTCGGGGTTCGCGAAATCGCGGTAGGTCTTGTCGCCGGTGAGCATGTGCAGGAAATATCCGGTCATCAGCGCACGCACAATCTTCTGCGTGCCGCGATCGGCACCCGGCAGTCCAACCGCTCTGGCCAGCCGCCGGCCCTCGACGAGCCCACCGGCCTTCACGCTGCTCACGTCGCGCAAGGTGCCGTTCTTCCAGACCCGTGCGAGCTCGACGGCGTTCGAGCGCAAGGACATCGGGTCTCCAGGGTCGGAGAGGATCAGCCCGGGCACCTTCAACGTTGCCGCCGGTTCTTCGGCACGAGGCTTGGTGACGGTCGGAAACGCGGCCACAACAGCCTTCAACCTGCCCGGCATCCCGGCCGCCGCGAAGACCGCCGCGGACGCGCCGAAACCGTGTCCGGCCACCCCGAGCTTCGTGGGATGGACGCTGATCTTGCCCGATCCCAACCGCACCCCGGCAATGATGTCGAGCGCCGTGCCCAGGTCGTAAGACAGATTGAGCACCGACGGCGCCAGGCTGGTCTCGGTGGCAGGCGCCGCGGCGACGATGCCCCACGACGCCAGATGCTCGAGCGTTCCGTGGTAACGGTCATCACTTGTCAGCCAGTCGTGACCGAACACGACACCAGCGAGATTCATCCCCGACTCCGGGGTGAAGACCACGCCGGGCAGTCCGGCAAACGCCAGGTCACCCCGCAAAACGCGGTGCGGGCCGCGGCGCTTCAACCCGTTGAAGAGCTTCGCTGTCCGCGCCACCAGACGACCGTAGCGCAGGCGGGTCTCCCGGCGCTCTTGCACTACCCTGAAAGGCTATGTGCGGAATCGTCGGCTATGTCGGACAGCGTCCTGCCTGCGACGTGGTCGTCGACGCGCTGCGCAGGATGGAGTACCGCGGATACGACTCGTCGGGTGTCGCCCTGCTCGACGGCAAAGGCGGGCTGACGGTACGGCGCCGGGCCGGGCGGCTCGCCAACCTCGAGTCTGCGCTTGCCGAATCCGAGGCGGGCACCCTTGGTGGCAGCACCGGCCTGGGGCATACCCGCTGGGCGACCCACGGCAGGCCGACCGATCGCAACGCCCACCCGCACCGTGACGCCGCCGGCAAGATCGTGGTCGTCCACAACGGCATCATCGAGAACTACGCCGTCATGCGCGCTGAACTGGAAGCCACGGGCGTGGAGTTCACCAGCGACACCGACACCGAGGTGGCCGTGCATCTGGTCTCCTGGCAGTACCGCCACGGACCCACAGCGGGCGACTTCCCGGCTTCGGTACTTGCCGTGCTGCGCCGGCTCGAAGGCCATTTCACCCTCGTCTTCGCGAACGCCGACGAACCGGGCACGATCGTCGCGGCCCGACGTTCCACGCCGCTGGTGCTCGGTGTCGGCGACGGTGAGATGTTCGTCGGGTCGGATGTGGCCGCTTTCATCGAATACACGCGCGATGCCGTCGAATTGGGACAGGACCAGGCAGTCGTTGTCACGGCCGACGGGTACCGCATCACGGACTTCAACGGCGCCGACGACTCCGCGAACGCCCGCGAATTCCATATCGACTGGGACATCTCGGCCGCCGAAAAGGGCGGCTACGAGTTTTTCATGCTCAAGGAGATCGCCGAACAGCCCGCTGCCGTCTCCGACACGCTGCTGGGCCATTTCGCCGAGGGCCGCATCGTCCTCGACGAACAGAGGCTGTCTGATCAGGAGCTGCGCGAGATCGACAAGGTGTTCATCGTCGCCTGCGGCACGGCATACCACTCCGGTCTGTTGGCCAAGTACGCGATCGAACACTGGACCCGGCTTCCCGTCGAAGTGGAGCTCGCGAGTGAATTCCGTTACCGCGACGCGGTTCTCGACCGACACACGCTTGTCGTCGCCATCTCCCAGTCGGGCGAGACAGCCGACACCCTGGAGGCAGTGCGGCACGCCAAGGAGCAGAAGGCCAAGGTGCTGGCCATCTGTAACACCAACGGCAGTCAGATCCCTCGCGAGTGCGACGCCGTCCTTTACACCCGCGCCGGACCCGAGATCGGCGTGGCGTCGACCAAGACGTTCCTCGCCCAGATCACCGCCAATTACCTGGTGGGACTGGCGCTTGCGCAGGCACGCGGCACCAAGTACCCCGAAGAGGTGGCTCGCGAGTACGCCGATCTCGAGGCCATGCCGGACCTGGTTGCGCGGGTACTCGACTCCATCGAGCCGGTATTCGAGCTGGCACGGCGCTTCGCCCAGTCGCAGACCGTGCTGTTTCTCGGCCGCCACGTCGGCTACCCGGTCGCGCTCGAAGGCGCGTTGAAGCTCAAGGAACTGGCGTACATGCACGCCGAGGGCTTCGCCGCCGGCGAGCTCAAGCACGGGCCGATCGCGTTGATCGAGGACGACGTGCCGGTGATCGTGGTCATGCCGTCGCCGAAGAACGCCGCGACACTGCACGCCAAACTGCTGTCGAACATCCGCGAGATACAGGCCCGAGGCGCGATCACCATCGTCATCGCCGAAGAGGGCGACGACACCGTCCGACCGTACGCCGACCATCTGATCGAGATTCCCGCGGTACCAACGCTCTTCCAGCCGCTCCTGTCGACGATTCCACTGCAGGTCTTTGCCGCCGGTGTCGCTCGGGCCCGCGGCTATGATGTCGACAAGCCACGCAACCTGGCCAAGTCCGTCACCGTCGAGTAGTGGGGAGGGTCGGGCACTTCCGCGGCGATGCGGCACGTGCGCACTACGTCGGCATCTACCAGGCCGCCATGGCGGAAATGCCGTCGGTCCGCGAATTGGCCGACGTGACAACATCGTTCGGCTCCGTGCGCGTATGCCGGCTCGATGGGCCTTCCACCAGCCCGCCAGTCATGTTGCTGCCGGGTCGCAACGCGCCGACCCCGATGTGGCTGGGCAACATTCCCGCCATACTCGAGCACCGCTCGGTCATCTGCGTGGACTTGCTCGGTGAGGCGGGGATGTCCGTGCAGGACAAGGCGATCACCGGACCCGACGACGAGGCGCAATGGCTGGACGAGACGTTGGCGGGGCTCGGACTGGCGGAGGTGCACCTGATGGGCGTTTCGATCGGCGGCTGGACCGCGGTCAACTACGCTTCCCGTCGCCCTGGCCGGGCCGCCTCGCTGGTCCTGTTGGATCCGGTGTTCCCCTTCGCGCCGATCGCCGCGAAGGCAGTGCTGGCGTCGCCGGCCTTGTTCGTGCCCGGCGTTCCCACATCCCTGCGGAGTCGGGTGCTCAGCTGGATCTCAGGCGGCGCGGATGTCGACGGCCCACTCCCTGGGGCGGCATTGATCTCCGCTGGCTCGACTGACTACGTGCTACGCAAGGCGATGCCCAAGATGATTTCTGATGGGCAGCTGCGCTCGCTGGACATCCCGGTCCTTGCCCTGATCGCCGGCCGCAGCGTGATGCACAACTCCGCCAAGGCTGCGGCACGGGCGCGAAACCTGTTGCCGCGCGGGCAAGTCGAATTGTGGCCCGACGCGTCGCATGCGATCAACGGCGAGTACCCGGAAGAGATCGCCGAGATGGCCGCGGCCTTCTGGGAGCAGGCCGACGGCTAGTCCCGGATGGCCGCGGCGCTGCCCAAGGCCCGCACCTGTCGGGAGGCGAGAAACTCCGGTCGCGGTGTGGCCGCCGCGAACGGTTCGGAGAGCGGGTTTTGCACCGAGTTGAATACCAGGAAGATGTTCGACCGGGGAAATGGCGTGATGTTCGATCCAGATCCGTGAAGTACGTTGGCGTCGAACCACAGCGCGGTGCCCGCCGGACCGGTGAATTGGTTGATCCCATACCGGTCAGCGGCCTTCGTGAGCACCTCCTGATCGGGAACGCCGACCTCCTGCCGAACCAGCGAAGTGCCGAAGTTGTGGTCCGGCGTGGCGCCCACGCACGGAAAGAACGTACGGTGTGAGCCCGGCATCACCATCAGCGAGCCGTTGTACGAGAAGTTGTCGGTTAGCGCTATCGAGCACGACACCGCACGGATGGCGGGCATGCCGTCCTCGGCGTGCCAAGTCTCGAAATCGGAATGCCAGTAGAACCCGGTTCCGGTAAAGCCAGGCATGAAATTGATCCGTGCCTGGTGAATGTAGACGTCGCTGCCCAGTAGTTGGCGAGCGACCGGTAGGACCGTGTCGAGTTCGACGACCTGCGCGACGAGGTCGGAGAGCAGGTGCGGTTCAAACACCGAGCGGACGCTGCCGTTCGGTTCACGAATGATTCGCGGATCAGCGTGATCGAGTTCGGCGGCCAGCCTGTTCATTTCCTGGCGAAGCGGTGGCAACCAGTCGTCACCCATGACGTCGGGCCGCATCAGATAGCCCTGTTCGGCAAAGTTGTTGAGTGCCGACGCCGCGAGCGGGCCGTGAGCTTCCGTTCCCCACACCGTCGGCTCGATTCGCGGAATCGGAGGGGCCGCGTGATCGAGGCGGGTGGGGTAGTTGTCGACGACGTGCATGGTGGTCACGCCGCCGGGGGTGGCGGGTAGGCGCCGGTCTCGTCGTGGACTTCCTGCCCGGTCACCGGGGGGTTGAAGACGCAGAACATCCGCAACTGGTCGTGGCAGGTCACCCGATGTCTTTCGTGTCCGTCGAGCAGGTACATCGTGCCCGCCGACAGCCGGTACTGTTCACCGGTTTCGAGATCAGTGAGCGTACCTTTGCCCTCCACAACCCAGACTGCCTCGACGTGGTGCTGATAATGAAATTCGCATACCGAGTCGACGCTGATCGTCGTTTCGTGGAACGAGAAGCCGACGCCGTCGCCGGCGAGGACGATGCGCTTGGACCGCCACGACCCGTCGGACACATCGCGGTCCGTCCCGGTGATCTCGTCGGTGGTGCGAACGATCATGAGATGCCTCCTTTCAAACTTTCGGGTTAACCGGCGGTCGCGGCGACGGACTCGGCGATGATGTCTAGTCCCGCTGCCAAATCTGTCTGTGAGATAGTCAGGGGCGGAAGCAGTTTGACAACTTCGTCGGCCGGTCCACTCGTTTCCACGAGCACACCGCGGTCGAACGCGGCGCGACAGATCTCGCTGGCACGGCCCGTCTGCTCGAACCTCAACCCTTGGGCCATGCCGCGGCCTCGGGCCGAGACACCTTCGTGTCCCGCTGCGATGAGCTCGAGCCGATCACGGATGACGGTGCCCTTTGCGAGCGTGCTCTCGGTGAGTTCACGTGTATTCCAATAGGTTTCCAATGCCTTTGTGGCGGTGACGAACGCGGGATTGTGGCCGCGGAACGTTCCGTTGTGTTCACCGGGCGCCCAAACATCGAGTTCGCGGCGGAACAGCGTCAGTGCCATCGGCAATCCGTACCCGCTGATCGATTTCGACAGGGTGACTATGTCCGGCACGATCCCGGCTGCTTCGAAGCTGAAGAACGGACCCGTCCGGCCGCATCCCATCTGCACGTCGTCGATGATGAGCAGGATGCCGCGTCGGCGGCATAGCTCGGCAAGAGCCTGCAGCCATTCAAGACGCGCGACGTTCAGGCCGCCCTCGCCCTGCACGGTTTCCACAATCACGGCGGCCGGCTGATTCAGCCCGCTTCCGGAGTCGTCGAGGACGCGCTCGAACCAGTGGAAGTCCTCGGTCACGCCGCCGAAGTAGTTGTCGTAGGGCATGGGCGTCGCATGCACCAGCGGGATGCCTGCGCCTGCGCGTTTCATCGAGTTGCCTGTGACCGACAGCGCTCCGAGCGTCATGCCGTGAAACGCGTTGGTGAAGCTGATGATTGACTCGCGTCCGGTCACCTTCCTGGCCAGCTTCAAGGCCGATTCGACCGCGTTGGTGCCAGTCGGGCCGGGAAACTGAACCTTGTAGTCCAAGCCGCGGGGCTGAAGTACCAACCGCGAGAACGTCTCGAGAAAATGCTGCTTCGCAGAGGTGGCCAAATCGAGTGAGTGCACGATCCCGTCAGAGGCGAGGTAATCGATTACCGCCCGCTTGAGAACCGGATCGTTGTGTCCATAGTTGAGTGCGCCTGCGCCGGCGAAAAAGTCGAGATAGCGCCGACCTGAGGTATCGGTCAGCCATGAGCCCTGTGCGGTGGCTATCGTCGTCGGCCAAGCGCGACAATAGCTTCGCACCTCGGACTCGGTTGTTGCGAACACATCGGGAAGTTCGGATTCCCGTTCGAAAGTGTCAGTTTCCAGCAGCGACACAGCGGCTCCGTTCGGTTTCAGTACTAGCGAGTTGAAGTGATCGGACCGATCCGAAGGATCGGTTCGTCTTCGTGATTGAGGTCAGGGTCGAGAAGTTCCGCGCTGAAGTGCGGATTTTCGATCATGGGGACGCCGTGCCGTCGCGCAAACGCACCGAACAGCGCACGTGATTGGTTGTTTGTCGGTGCGACCGTCGCTTCGACCGTCAGGGGATGGCCGTGGCGGTCGGTCCGTACCCGGGCGGCGAGGCCGTCCAGCATCGCGCTGGCCAGCCCCCGGCCTTGAGCAGAAGGGGCGACCGCCACCTGCCAGACGAACAACACCTCGGGGCGTGTCGGAGGGTGATAACCGGTGATGAAACCCAGCAGATCGCCGTCGGCCTCGGCGACGATCGCCGTGTCGGCGAAGTCGGTCGCACATAGGAGGTACGCGTAGGGCGAGTTGAGGTCGAGGGCCCCGGTGGCCTCTGCCAGACGATGCATGCCGATGGCGTCCGAACCCCGTGGTCTCCGCAGAGAGCTATCCCAGGATCTGTGCGGATCTCGTTGGTGGCCTGACGGGTTCGTTGGTCCGGAAGCGTCAGTATCGTGACCAAGCACACGCATATTGGTTAGCTGTTCACCGCCGATCGTTTTTCGAGTCACTTGCGTCAAGTCATCGGTGTGCCGACCCAAGCACAACGTTGGATTTCCGATCAAGTTGGCTTCCGGTCGGCCGGATGGGACTCGACCACCCCTGATAAGGCAGGGTGGCCAGCGAAAAGCGTGTCGACTAGACGCGCTGCTTCCAGGTGCCAAACGTTATCGGATCGTGACATCGGCGGTTGGCCGGCGCATTGGTTGCGCAGCCGCAATTTGCTCACCACGCTTGCGCGAAGCCGCTGTCGGGAGCCTGCCCAGCGGTGCCCTTACGCGCCGCGCATGGATTGGCCACCGCGATCTCAAGGCGATGATGCCGTGGTGGCCGACGAGCTCCGCGATGCCGGCGTGGGCTGGTCTAAGTCCCGATTGCGCGGACCGCGCTGACGGGCGGCAGGCCGACCGGTTCATGACTAG
>JAIEPH010000043.1 GCA_019749805.1 Mycobacteriaceae bacterium
AGAAGTCAAACGCCAGCGAGTGACACTGCGACCACACCCCCGCCGCAGGAACCTCAGCCTCCAACGACTCCAGCAGCATGGTTACGTTGCGGTGGGCAACCGCCACCCCCTTCGGAGTCCCGGTGGTGCCCGAGGTGTAGATCAGGTAAGCGATGTCCTCGGGCGCGGGCGCCGGCAACGCCGCCCTGGACTGGCTGTCAAGCGTCGCATCCTCAACATCGACGACAACCAAGTCGTGTCCGTCCAACCGTGGGCGCAACCTGGAGGTGCTGATCGCGACCGTCGGCGCGGCATCGCCAACTACAAACCCGATCCGCGAATCCGGATGCCCCGGATCCAGCGGCACATACGCCGCGCCGGTCTTCAACACCGCCAACATCGCCGTGATCGCGTCAGCCGAACGCGGCAACAACAACGCCACCCGCTGCCCCGGACCCACCCCGAATCCAATCAGCAGATGCGCCAACCGATTCGACGACTCATCAAGCTCGCCATAGGTACTCGAACGCTCCCCACACCGGACAGCAACCGCCTCCGGCGCCCGCGCCACCTGCTCGGCGAACAACGCCGGAATCGACACCGCCGCGGATGCGGGCTGGGTCAACACCGCCCTGTTACCGACCTCATCCAAACGGGCGTGCTCCCCGGAAACCAGCACATCCACCGACGACAGCCGCCGCCCCGGGTCGGCGGTCATCGCCGCCAACACCCGCGTCAACCGCTCTAGCAGCGCCTCGATGCTGGCCGCGTCGAACACATCGGTGCGGAACTCCACCTCACCACCGATCCCGGCCAGCTCGCCGGCGCCGGTCCAGCGCTCGCCCAGGGAAAACGTCAGATCCATTCGGGCGGTGCGGGTGTCGGCTTGCAGTTGGGTGACCTGAAGATCACCCAACGCCAGCTCGGCCGACGGCGTGTTCTGTCCGGCGAAGTTCTGCCACGCCAACACCACCTGCACCAAAGGATGATGGGTCAGGGATCGGGTCGGGTTGAGCCGCTCCACCAACACCTCGAACGGCACATCCTGGTGCTCGTAGGCGGCCAGGCTGCGCCTCCGTACATCGGCGAGTAGCTCAGCGAACGTGGGATCTCCGCCCACATCGACCCGCAGCACCAATGTGTTGACGAAGAATCCCACCAACTCATCCAGCGCCGAGTCGCGCCGTCCCGCGATCGGGAACCCGACAGCCACATCGGCGCTGGCGGTCAGCTTGCCCAACAACACCGCCAAAGCAGCCTGCACCACCATGAAACTGCTGGCACTGTGCTCGCGAGCCACCCGAGCGACCTGCTGCTGCAACTCGGCCGGCCAATCCACCGCCACCCTCGCGCCGCGGTAGTCGGCCACCGGCGGATACGGCCGATCCGTCGGCAGCGCCAGCCGCTCAGGCATCCCGGCCAGCGCGTGCTTCCAATAGGTCAGCTGCGCGGCGATGCGGCTATCGGCATCGCCGATGTCACCCAGTTGCTCGCGCTGCCACAGCGTGTAATCGACATACTGCACCGCCAAGGGCGCCCAACTCGGCACCTGCCCCGCGCACCGAGCGGCATAGGCCACCCCTAGATCAGTCACCAGCGGGGTGATCGACCAGCCGTCGGCGGCGATATGGTGCACCACGGCCACCAACACATGCTCGTCCTCGGCGATACTGAGAAGCCTTGCTCGCAAAGGGATCTCGGCGACGAGGTCGAACGGCTCACGCACCGCGGCGCCAACGGCCTCCTCCACCCGGCTTTCCGACCAGCCGACGGCATCGACGACCTGCCAGCCGAAGTCGCCTCGCTCGGCAGGTATCACGACTTGCTGCGGGATCCCGTCCACCGCCGGGAACTGCGTACGCAGGCTCTCATGACGGCCCACTACATCGCTGAGCGCGTGACCCAACGCCTCGGCATCAAGCTGCCCGCTCAGCCGCAATGCGACCGCCAAATTGTAGATCGGTGAGGGCCCTTGCAGCTGATCGATGAACCACAACCGCTGTTGCGCGAACGACAATGGCACCACTGCCGGACGCTGCCCGGCCACCAACGGCGCCAAACCATCCCCGTCGGCACTGATCCGCGGCGCCAACTCTGCCACCGTCGGCGTCTCAAACAAGGCGCCGACAGGAAGGTGAGCATTTAATCCGGCGTTGACCGCCGCAGCTACCCGCATCGCCAACAGCGAATCCCCGCCCAAGTCGAAGAAGGAGTCGTCGACCCCGACCCGCTCCAACCCCAGCACCTGGGCATAGATGCCGGCCACGATTTCTTCGGCGGGCGTGGACGGCGCCCGATATCGATCGACATCCTGATACTCGGGCGCGGGCAACGCGCGCTTGTCGAGTTTGCCGTTGGGCGTCAAGGGCAGCGCCTTGATGACCACCACCGCCGCGGGCACCATGTAACCGGGCAGCCGTTCACCAACAGCGGCACGGACGGTGACTGAATCCGCGGTTCCGGTGATATAGCCGACCAGGCGCTTGTCGCCGGGGCGGTCCTCGCGCGCGATCACCGCCGCCTGCTCGACCCCCTCACATCCGGCCAGGGCCGCCTGCACTTCACCCAGCTCGATGCGATATCCGCGGATCTTGACCTGCTCATCGGCACGCCCCAGATAGGCCAACTGTCCATCGGGTCCCCACCGCACCAGATCCCCGGTGCGATACATCCGTTGTCCCGGCGCACCCGCGAAGGGACACGCCACAAAGCGCGACGACGTCAACCCCGATCGGCCCATATAACCCATGGCCACCCCGGCACCGGCCAGATACAACTCACCAACCACACCAGGTGAGACCCGACGCAAACCGGCGTCCAGCACGAACACCGCCGCCCGGGGTACCGGCGCACCGATCGGCGCCACGCCCGAACCCGCCTCCAACGGATTGCTCACCGCGGCATACACCGTGGCCTCAGTCGGACCGTAGGCGTTTATCATCACTCGACCCGGGGCCGCCCACCGATCCACCAGGTCGATCGGACAGGCCTCACCGGCCACCATCAGCGCCGTCGACTCCAACCCAGCCGGGGAGAGCATCCCCGCCGCCGAGGGCGTCTGACATAACACATCGACCCGCTCGGCAACCAGCAAGGCGTGCAACTCATTTGGTGAGGCGGCGACCTCTTCGGGCACCACCACCAGTCGCCCACCGTGCAACAACGCGCCCCAGATTTCCCATACCGAGACGTCAAACGACAACGAATGCCACTGCGACCACACTGCCGCGCTGGGCATCACCTCGGCGGGCAAGAACTCCACCAGCTGGGCCACATTGCCGTGGGTGACCGCCACCCCTTTGGGCACACCGGTGGTACCCGAGGTGTAAATCAGATACGCGACATCCTCCGGCGTCGGCGCGGGCAGCGCGCTACTGGGTCGGCCGTGCACCGCGGGCTCGCCGACATCGATGACCGCGAGGTCCAAACCCTCGAGCCGATCGGCATTTTCGGTGGTGGTGACCACGGCGATCACCGCGGCATCAGCCACCATGAACTCGATCCGCGCCGAGGGCAGCGACGGATCGATCGGCACATAGGCCGCTCCGGATTTCAACACCGCGAGGATCGACACGATCGCCTCACCCGACCGCGGCAAGAACAACCCCACACATGTACCCGGGCCCGCGCCATAGCCAACCAGCAAGTGCGCCAATCGATTCGACGCCTCATCCAACTCGCGATAAGACCACGACCGCCCACCGCAGCTCAACGCCACCGCATCCGGGGTCCGCGCCACCTGCGCACCAAACAACACCGGAAGCGACACCCCAGCTGCGGGCCGATCTAATACCGGCCGGTTGCCCCACTCATCCAGCCGGGCGAGTTCACCTTCATCAAGCAGATCAATCGCCAACAACCGCCGCGACGTACCAGCGGTCATCGAGGCGGACCTACATCCGCAGTCATCGCCCCCAACACACGCTTGAACCGCTCCATAAGCGCCTCGACACCCGCCAGATCGAACACATCGGAATCGAACTCGACACGCATACGCATTTCCTGACTCGGTGCAGCTTGTACTGAAAGCGGGTAGTGATTGAACTCGCGCGCATTGATGTCGGTGATGGCCAATTCCTGGTCGGCGCCCGCCGCGGTGGTGTCGATCGGGTAGTTCTCGTACATGAAAAGCGTGTCGAACAGTTGATCGTGGCCGGCGACCCGGTGGATCTCGCTGAGCGCGAGGTGCTGATGTTCCAGCGTGTCGTTGTAGCCGCGTTGCAGCTGATCGAGAAGGTCGGCGATGGTGGTCGTCGGGGTGATGGTCGCCCGTACCGGCACCGTGTTGATCAACAGCCCTACCATCGAGTCTGCGCCGGCCACCTCCGCGGGCCGCCATGAGACGGCGGTGCCGAAGGCCACGTCATGCTGACCGGTCATATACATCAGCAATTGCACCCATGCCGCCTGCAGCACAGTACTGATGGTGGTGTGATGTGACCGGGCCAGCTCGCCAAGTTCTTCCGTAAGTTGCTCAGACAGCTGGAACCAGGCCACGCCCCGCGGTCCTAGTCCAGCCCGCCCCGGTGGACCCACTAACGCGGGGGTGTCGAACCCGGCGAACACCTCGCGCCAGGCTGCGCGGGCGGCCTCGCGGTCGCGTTCGGCCAGCCAGCTGACAAAGCCGCGATACGAGGCGGGCGCAGGCAGCCGCTCCCCGAAGTAGCCGGTGATGATCTCTCGCATCGTGATTGAAGTCGACCAGCCATCCATCACCATGTGGTGGTTGGTCAGCACAAAGCGATGCTGATCGGGTCCCGTGCGGATCAGAGCGGCACGGAACGTCGAGGGATCGTCCAAGTCGCAGATCACGGAGCGTTCAGACGCACAGAGCTGCTGAACCTGCTCCTCCACATCCACGCCGCCGGCACCAAGGTCGACATACCGCCACGGCAGCACCGGGTCGGCGGGGATGATCTGCACCGGCTCGTCGAACTCCGTGCAGAACAGGGCCGCCAGGTTGGGATGCCGGTGGAGCACCGCCTGCACCGCGTCTCGCAACCGGTCCGCGTCGAGGGCACCGGTGATGGTGATATCCAGCTGTACCGCGTACAGATCGTCGCCGCCCTGGGGGTTGCTGGCGTGGAACAGCAGGCCCTGCTGCAGGTGGGTCAGCGGCAGAACGTCGGCGACCTCGTATTGCTGCTGCAGCTCGTCGATCTGGTGCTGGTTCAGCCGGGCCGGAACGATATCCGAAGGGGTCAACCCGCCTCCTCCGGCGCGCACGTGCGCACAGATCCCGCCCAGCGCGTCAAACCACAACCGGCTCAACCGATCCATCTGCGCGTGGTCAAGCGCCGATTGCGCCCACCTCCAGTTCGCCTGCAGACGCGGGCCGGCCTCGGTGTCGGCGGTGGCGGCGTTGAGTTCCACGGTGTGCGCCAACGGAATTGGCAGTGCTGCCGTGGATTCGGTGAGCGCCATGCCCTCCTGGGACAGCTGCCACAACTCGTCGTTCACCTCGGCCGCGGCCGCGCCTAGCCGGCCCAGGTAGTTGAATCCGATCACCGGATCAGCCTCGGCCAACTGCACGTCGGGGTTCAGGTAGCGCAGCAGACCGTAGGTCAGGGGGTCAGGCAGGCCACGCAGCTGTTCTTTGGCGTCCTTGATCAGCGCCCCCAGACCGTCCTCACCGGCCACCACTTGCGCCCAGTCCAGTCCACCCGTTGCCAATGACACCGGGTAGATCGTGGTGAACCAGCCCACCGTGCGCGACAGGTCCACCTCGGCGGCCAATTCTTCGTGGCGGCCGTGGCCCTCCACATCGATACCGACGGGTGTCTTGGTGCCCAAGAACTCCGCCAGAGCCACGCCGAACGCGATCAACAAAATGTCCTGCACCCCGGCACGGAACGCCGCAGGCACCTCACCGAGCAGCATCCGGGTGGTCTCGGCATCCAGCGACACCGACAACTGCCCGGCCGTAGCAAACGTATCCACGGCAGGCTGCACTGCCGGCAACAGCGGCGGGGTCGCCGCGACCTGCCGCCAGGTGTCCGCCAGCTCCACCACCTCGGGGGCCCGTGCCTGCTCGGCCAGCAGTGCAGACCACCGGGCAAACGACGTCCCCGGCGCGGGCAGCGCTACCGGCTGCCCACCGTGATGCTGAGCCCAAGCAATGTTCAAGTCCTCCAACAGGATTCGCCACGACACCCCGTCCACAGCCAGATGATGCACGATCAACACCAACTGGCCCGGATCGGGCACCCACAGCGCGCGCAGCAGCTGGCCGGCACCCGGATTCAACCGCGACCGCGCCGCGATCAACACTTCATCGGAGAGCATCTCGACGGTGTCCACGCACTGGCGCGCAGCCACGGCCCCGATTTCAGGTACCGTCAACGACCAACCCTCATCGCTGTCGTCGACACGGCTCCGCAACATTGCGTGGCGATCCAACAGCGCCTGCACCACGATGACCACATCTGCCTCGCCGACCCCGGCCGGGGCCTGCACCACCACGGTCTGGTTGAACTGCCCGACCGGGCCTTCCATACCCTGCAGCCAACGCATGATCGGGGTCGCCACGACGGCGCCGAGGCCCTCATCCACCGGGCCGCCCTCACCGTCGGCGACACGGGCCACCCGCGCCAGCCGCGCCACGGTCTGCTCGACGAAGATGTCACGCGGCCGGCACAGCACACCAGCCGCCCGCGCTCGGGCCACCACCTGCATCGACAAAATACTGTCGCCGCCCAGTTCGAAGAACGACTCATCCACCCCGACACGGTCAAGACCGAGCACCCGGGCATAGATGCCAGCCAGAATCCCTTCCACCGCGTTGCTCGGGGCGCGATAAGCGTCGGTGTCCTGATATTCCGGTGCCGGTAGGGCGCGCTTGTTGAGTTTGCCGTTGGCGGTCAACGGCAGCGCATCGATGACCACCACCGCCGCGGGAACCATATAACCGGGCAGCCGTTCACCAACGGCCGCAAGGACATTGGCTGAATCCGCGGTTCCGGTGATGTAGCCGACCAACCGTTTGTCGCCGGGGCGGTCCTCACGCGCGGTCACCACCGCCTGCTCGACGCCCTCGCAGCCGGCCAGCGCGGCCTGCACCTCACCGAGCTCGATGCGATAGCCGCGGATCTTGACCTGCTCATCGGCACGCCCCACATAGCGCAGCTGCCCATCAGCACCCCAGGACACCAGATCCCCGGTGCGATACATCCGCTCGCCCGGCGCCCCGAACGGACACGCCACAAACCGCGTCGACGACAAGCCCGACCGGCCCACATACCCATACGCCAAGCCCGCGCCGGCCACATACAACTCGCCGACCACACCCACAGGCACCGCACGCAACCAGCAATCGAGCACAAAGAAACCAAGATGGGCCAACGGCACCCCGATCGGCGAAACCGCCTGATCCGCGTCGGCCTCGACGATGCCACGCACCGAGGCATGCACCGTCGTCTCGGTGATGCCATACATGTTCACCAACCGCGGCAACCCCGGATGACGCTGCAACCACGACCGAACACGTTGCGGCTCAAAGGCCTCCCCGCCGAACACCACCGTCTCCAGCTTGAGCTCACCACCCAAGTCCGGGGCCAACGCATCAGCGGCCTGCAACGCATAAAACGCCGACGGGGTCTGACTCAACACACTGACTTGCTCAGTCACCAACAGCGCGTGGAACTCCTCCGGGGAGCGCACCACCGCATCGGGCACCACCACCACACGCCCACCACCCAGCAGCGCGCCCCAGATCTCCCACACCGAGAAGTCAAACGCCAGCGAGTGACACTGCGACCACACCCCCGCCGCAGGAACCTCAGCCTCCAACGACTCCAGCAGCTGAATCACGTTGCGGTGGGCAACCGCCACCCCCTTCGGAGTTCCCGTCGTGCCCGACGTATAGATCACATACGCGACGTCATCGGGTTTCGGCGCCGGCAACGCCGCCCGGGGCAGGCTGTCAGTCGCCGCATCGTCGATATCGACGACCACCACATCATGCCCATCAAGGCGTGAACGCAAGTTCGCAGTGGCGACCACCACCGTCGGAGCGGCATCACCGACGACGAACCCGATCCGCGCATCCGGATGCGCCGGATCCAGCGGCACATACGCCGCCCCGGTCTTGAGCACCGCCACCATCGCCACAATCGCCTCAACCGAACGCGGCAACAACAACGCCACCCGCTGACCCGGACCCGCCCCGTACCCAATCAGCAGATGCGCCAACCGATTCGACGCCTCATCAAGCTCGCCATAGGTCCTCGAACGCTCCCCACACCGGACAGCCACCGCCTCCGGCGCGCGCGCCACCTGCTCAGCGAACCGCGCCGGAATCGACACCGCCGCCGGGGCGGACTGGGTCAACACCGCCCGATTACCCACCACATCCAACCGGGCATGGTCGGCAGCATCCAACACATCCACCGACGAGACCCGCCGCCCCGGATCCGCAGTCATCGCCACCAACACTCGCTCGAACCGCCCGATCAGTGACTCCACATCAGCCGCATCAAACAGATCGAGGTCGAATTCGAGACGAATGGCCAGTTCGTCGTCCGGCGCGGCAGCCACCGTGAGCGGGTAGTGGTTGTATTCGCGGGCCGTCATGTCGCTGATCGCCAACTCGCGGACGCTTGACAACGCCGCGGTGTCGACCGGGTAGTTCTCGTACACGAAAAGGGTGTCGAACAACTGGTCGTGACCGGTGGCCCGGTGGATCTCGTTGAGCGCGAGGTGCTGGTGTTCGACGGTCTGGTTGTACGCGCGTTGCAGCTGATCGAGTAGGTCGACAGAGGTGGTTGCCGCCGTCATGCTCGCGCGCACCGGCACTGTGTTGATCAATAGGCCGACCATCGATTCCGCGCCGGCCAGCTCGGCAGGCCGCCCCGACACCGCGATGCCGAAGGACACATCTTGCTGTCCGGTCAGTGACGTCAGCAGTTGCGCCCATGCGGCCTGCAGCACCGTGTTGACGGTGGTTTGGTGCGAGCGGGCCAGCGCACTGATGGCGCGGGTGGTCTGCTCAGACACCCGATGCAGAACAGCGCCTCGCCGACCCAGCCCCAACCAGCCCGCCGGACCCACCAGCGTAGGAGTGTCGAAACCAACGAACAGTTCGCGCCATGCCGTCTGTGCGGCAGCGTGATCCTGATCGGCCAGCCAGGCAACAAAGCTGCGATACGACGCGGCCGCGGGCAGCCGTTCGTCGTAATAGCCGGCAACAATTTCCTGCAGCAGGATCGGCAGCGACCAGCCATCCATCACGATGTGGTGATTCGTCAGCACGAACCGATGCCGGTCGGCTGCGGTGCGGATCAACGCCGCGCGGAATACCGCCTGGTCGGTGAGGTCACAGACCGCGGCGCGTTCGCTGGCACACACGTCGCGGACCTGCGCATCGACATCGGCGTCCGCGTCCAGCTCGACGTACTGCCACGCCATCATCGGATCAGCTGGGATGACCTGCACTGGCTCGTCGAAGTCTGCGCAGAACCGGGCCACCAGGTTCGGATGCCGCTTGACCACCGTGTGCACGGCGTCGTGCAACCGGCGCTGATCGAGGACGCCGGTGATGGTGATCTCCAGCTGGACCGCATATAGGTCGTCGCCGGGGCCTTCGGTGGTGCCGGCATGGAATAGCAGTCCCTGCTGCAACGGGGTCAGCGGCAGCACGTCACCGACACGGTATTGCCGACACAGCTCGTCGATCTGCGGCTGGGTCAGTCGCGCCGGGGTGAGATCCGACGGCGTGAACCCGCCCCCACCGGCGCGTACATGCGCGCAGATACCGTGCAGCGCGTCGAACCACAACCGGCTCAACCGGTCGACCTGCACTTGGTCGACGGCCGATTCAGCCCATGTCCAGTTGGCGTGCAGCTGCGGTCCGGCTTCGGTGTCGGCCGTGGCCGCATTGAGCTCCACCGTGTGCGTCAGCGGCATCGGTACCGATGCCGCGGAGGCGGTCAACGCCAGGCCCTCCTCGCTGATCCGCCAAAACTCCTCGGTCAGCTCGGCCGCTGCTGCGCCGAGCCGTCCCAGGTAGTTGAAACCGATCGTCGGGTCGGAGTCACCGAGATCGACATCGCTATTCAGATAGCGCAGCAGACCGTAGGTCAGGCCGTCGGGCAACGCACGTAGCTGTTCCTTGGCGTCCTTGACCAGCGCCCCAAGCGCGGCCTCCCCGGCGATCACCCGGTCCCAGTCGAGCCCGCCCACACCCAATGCCACGGGGTAGATGGTGGTGAACCAGCCCACGGTGCGCGTCAGGTCGATATCGTCGGCCAGCTCCTCGTGGCGTCCGTGACCCTCGACATTCATGGCTATCGGCGTGCCGCCGGTGCCCAAGAACTGCGACCACGCCAACCCGAACGCAATCAACAGGATGTCCTGCACCCCGGCGTGGAACGCTGCCGGCACTTCACCCAGAAGCATCCGGGTGGTCTCGACGTCCAGCTGCATCGACAAGCGCCCGGCGGTGGCAAATGTGTCCACCTCGGGCTGGACCGCCGGCAACACCGTCGGGGTCCCTGCTATCTGCCGCCAGATGTCGGCCTGGTCCACTACCTCCGGGCGGCGTGCATACTCGTCGAGAAGCGTTGCCCACCGGGCAAACGAGGTGCCGCCCGCCGGCAAGGCTATCGGCTGCCCGCTGTGATGTTGGGCCCACGCGATGTTCAAGTCTTCCAACAGGATTCGCCATGAGACCCCGTCGACGGCGAGATGGTGAATGATCAGCACCAGCTGGCCGGTGGAAGCTGCCCACAGCGCGCTGAGCATCACCCCCGCGGCCGGGTTCAACCGCGCGCGCGCGTCCGCCACCGCCTCATCGGACAATGCGTCCTGCACCAGCAGGCGATCGTGCGCATCGACCGATCCCGCTTCAGGCACCGTCAGCGACCATGTGCCGGCGCCGTCGGCGACGACACGTAGCCGCAACATGGCATGCCGGTCCAGCAGCGCCTGGAGTACCACGACGACGTCGGCCTCGGAAGCTCCGGCGGGGGCCTGGACGACGAAGGTCTGGTTGTACTGATCGACCGGGCCGTCGACGGTTTCCAGCCACCGCATGATCGGGGTCGCCACCACCGACCCAATGCCCTCGTCGGCCGGGCCTGCCTGGTCCTCGGCCACACCGACAACCAGAGCAAGGCGAGCCACGGTCTGTTCGACGAAAATGTCGGGCGGCTGACATTTCAGACCGGCCGCACGCGCCCGCGCCGCCACCTGGAGCGACAGGATGCTGTCTCCGCCCAACTCGAAGAACGATTCGTCGACACCGACTCGCTCCAACCCGAGGACCTGTGCGTAGATGCCGGCCAAAATCTCCTCGACCGCGCTGGCCGGGGCACGGTACCGATCAGCGTCCTGGTACTCCGGTGCGGGCAGTGCGCGCTTGTCGAGTTTGCCGTTGACCGTCATCGGCAACGTGTCCAACACCACCACCGCGGCCGGAACCATATACGCCGGCAGCCGGTCGGCCAGGACAGTCCGTACCTCGGTCGGATCAGCTGTCCCGGTCGCGTAGCCAACAAGCCGCTTGTCACCGGGGCGGTCCTCACGGGCGATCACCACCGCCTGATCCACCCCATCGCACGTGGCCAGGGCGGCCTGGACCTCGCCCAACTCGATCCGATACCCGCGGATCTTGACCTGCTCATCGGCACGGCCCAGATACCGCAGCTGCCCATCGGGCCGCCAGCACACGAGATCGCCGGTGCGATACATGCGCGCTCCCGGGCCCCCAAACGGACACGCCACGAACCGCGAAGACGTCAACGGCGCCCGGCCCAGATAGCCGGACGACAGGCCTCGGCCCGCGACGTACAACTCGCCCACCACCCCGACCGGTACCGGCCGGAGCCAACGGTTCAGCACAAAGAAGGCCGCACCGGACACCGGCGACCCGATCGGCACCACGCCTGATCCGGGGACCAGAGGTGCGCTGATCGCCACGTCGACCGTGGTCTCGGTCGGGCCGTAGACGTTGATCATCACTCGCCCCGGCGCCCACCGATCCACCACCTCGGCCGAACAGGGTTCAGCGCCAACCACCAACGCCATCGAATCCAGTCCTTCGGGCGACAGGGTGGCGACGGCAGACGCGGTCTGGCTGAGGACGGTGACGTTCTCGGCAACCAGCAAGGCGTGCAGGTCTTCTGGCGACCGCGCCATGTCCTCGGGTACCACGACCAGTCGACCACCGCCCAGCAGCGCGCCGAAGATCTCCTGCACCGAAGCGTCGAACGCCAACGAGTGCCACTGCGACCACACACCCGCCCGGGGCAGCGGTGCATGCAGGGACTCCATGAGCTGAGTTACGTTGCCGTGCGTGACCGCTACTCCCTTGGGCACACCGGTAGTGCCCGAGGTGTAGATCAGGTAGGCGATGTCCTCCGGCGCAGGCATCGGCAGCGCGGTGCCGGGCTGGGCGTCGATCGTTGGATCGTCGGCGTCGATTACCGCCAGTTCGTGGCCGGCCAGGCGCGCACGCAGCCCGGCGGTGGTGACAGCCGCGACCGGCGCGGCATCGCCAATCATGAAGCCGATCCTGGCGTCGGGATGGGCGGGGTCGACCGGTAGATAGGCCGCTCCGGTTTTGAGCGCCGCCAGGACGGCCACGATCGCCTCGGTTGAGCGCGGCAGCAGCAGCGCCACACACCGCCCCGGTCCCGCACCGTTGGCAATCAGCAGGTGCGCCAACCGGTTCGACGCGTCATCGAGTTCCCGGTACGTCATCGAGCGGCCGCCGAAGGTGAGCGCAGGCGCCTCCGGAGCGCGGCCGACGTGCTCGGCGAAAACGGCCGGAATCGACACTGCCGTGGCTGCAGGTTGGGTCAACACCGCCCGATTACCGAACTCATCCAACCGGACATGCTCGGCCGCATCGAGTAGATCCGTCGACGACAACCGCCATGTCGGGTCGTCGGTCATCGCCATCAACACCCGCTCGAACCGGGCGATCAACGCCTCGATGCTTTCCGGATCGAAGACGTCTGTGCGGAACTCCACCTCCCCGCGAATCCCGTCGGGCTCACCGGATTCATTCCAACGTTCGCCGAGGAAGAACGTCAGATCCATGCGGGCAGTTTCGGTGTCCACCGGCAGCTGCGTGACCTGTAGATCACCCAGACCCAGCTCAGCAGCCGCGGGATCGTTGTTCTGCCAAGACAACACCACCTGGATCAGGGGATGATGGCTCAGGCTTCGAGTGGGGTTGAGCCGTTCCACCAACACCTCGAAGGGCACATCTTGGTGTTCATAGGCAGCCAGACTTCGTCCTCGTACTTGAGCCAGCAACTCCGTCGCACTGGGGTCACCGGCAAGGTCGACCCTCAACACCAGTGCGTTGACGAAGAAGCCAACGAGGCCGTCGAGTGCCGTATCGCGACGTCCAGCGATCGGGAACCCGATAGCGACATCGCTGCTGGCGCTGATCTGGGACAGCAGCGCGGCCAGCGCGGCCTGGGTCACCATGAAGCTGGTCGCGTTGTGATTCCGAGCCATCCGAGCAATCCGCTGCTGCAACTCGGCGGACCAGTTCACCGAAACACGGGCGCCGCGGGAATCGGCAACAGGCGGATAGGGCCGATCCGTTGGCAGCTCCAGGCGCTCGGGGAGACCGGTCAGGGCCTGCTCCCAGTAGTCCAGCTGTGCAGCGATGGGACTGCTGCTGTCGTTGAAGTCGCCCAGCTGCGCTCGCTGCCACAGCGTGTAGTCGACGTACTGCACCGGCAACGCCGTCCACTCGGGGGGGTGTCCCACACACCGGGCGCTGTAGGCGACTCCGATATCGGTCACCAGTGGGCCGATCGACCAGCCGTCCGCAGCGATGTGGTGCACGACAGCCACGAGCACGTGTTCGTCATCAGAGATGCGGAAAAGTCGTGCCCGCAAAGGGATTTGGTTCCCAAGGTCGAACGGGTAACGCGCCGCGCTGTCGATGGCTTCCTCGAGCTCGGCGGTTTCCCATCCGGTGGCATCGATGATCTGCCAACCGAAGTCAGTCCGGTCGGCGGGCGTCACCAGCTGTTGAGGGATTCCGTTGACCGCCGGGAACAGGGTGCGCAAGCTTTCGTGGCGCTCGACTACATCGTTTAGCGCTTGACCCAACGCGTCGGCGTCAAGGCGACCGCACAGCCGCAAGGCGGTCGCCATGTTGTAGACCGGGGATGGCCCTTCCAACTGGTCGATGACCCACAACCGGTTTTGGGAGAAGGACAACGGCACGACAGCGGGCCGCTCGACCGCCACCAGCGGCTCCAGCCGGCCTGCCTCCCCGCCGATGCGCGGCGCCAACTGGGCGACGGTCGGCGCCTCGAACACGGCACGCACGGGAAGGTGCGCGTCCAAGCCGGCGTTGACTGCAGCGACCAGGCGCATCACCGACAGCGAATCTCCACCAAGCTCGAAGAACGAGTCGTCGACGCCGACCTGCTCCAGCCCGAGCACCTGGCCGTAGATGCCGACCAGAATCTCTTCTACTGCGTTGCTCGGGGCGCGGTATTCACTGCCGGCATCCTGGTATTCGGGTGTCGGCAGCGCACGGGTGTCGAGCTTGCCGTTGACCGTCAACGGCAGCGCGTCCAGCACCACCACCGCCGCGGGAACCATGTACGAAGGCAACTGGCGGCCGACCTTGGCTCGCACATCGGCCGAATCCACGGCGCCGGTGATGTAGCCGACCAACCGCTTGTCGCCGGGGCGGTCCTCGCGGGCGATCACCACCGCTTGCTCGACGCCCTCGCAGCCGGCCAGCGCAGCCTGAACCTCGCCGAGTTCGATGCGATACCCACGGATCTTGACCTGCTCATCCGCACGGCCGAGATACCGCAACTGCCCATCGGCACCCCAGGACACCAGATCCCCGGTGCGATACATCCGTTGTCCGGGCGACCCGAACGGGCACGCGACAAACCGCGTCGACGACAACCCCGACCGGCCCACATAGCCATACGCCAACCCCGCGCCGGCCACATACAACTCCCCGACCACTCCGACGGGCACCGGTCGCAGCCAGCCATCGAGCACAAAGAACCCGAGATGGGCCAGCGGCACCCCGATCGGGGACACCGCCTGATCCACGTCGCTGTAAACGATCTCGCGCACCGAGGCGTGCACCGTGGTCTCGGTGATGCCGTACATGTTCACCAGCCGCGGCAACCCCGGATGACGCTGCAACCACGACCGAACACGTTGTGGCTCAAAGGCCTCCCCGCCGAACACCACCGTCTCCAGCTTGAGCTGCTCATTGCGCTCGGGCGCCAACGCATCAGCAGCCTGCAACGCATAGAACGCCGACGGCGTCTGACTCAACACACTGACCTGCTCAGTGATCAGCAGCGCATGGAACTCTTCGGGTGAGCGCACCACCGCATCGGGCACCACCACCACACGCCCACCACCGAGTAACGCGCCCCAGATCTCCCACACCGAGAAGTCGAACGCCAGCGAGTGACACTGCGACCACACCCCCGCCGCCGGCACCTCAGCTCTCAATGTCTCCAGCAGCTGGATGACGTTCTGGTGGGCGACCGCCACCCCCTTGGGGGTTCCCGTCGTACCCGAGGTGTAGATCAGGTAAGCGATGTTGTCTGGCGCCGGTATCGGCAGCGCGGTGCTGGGCAGGCTGTCAGTCGCCGCATCGTTGATATCGACGATGACCAGGTCGTGCCCGTCCAACCGTGGCCGCAGCTGCGCGGTGGTGATGACAACCGTCGGAGCGGCATCGGTGACCACGAACCCGATCCGCGCATCCGGATGGGCGGGGTCCAGCGGCACATACGCCGCCCCGGTCTTGAGCACCGCCACCATCGCCACGATCGCCTCGGCCGAGCGCGGCAACAACAACGCCACTCGCTGGCCTGGGCCCACTCCGTATCCGATCAGCAAGTGCGCCAGCCGATTCGACGCCACATCGAGCTCGGCGTAGGTCCTTGAACGTCCCTCGACAGTGACAGCCACCGTTTCGGGCAAGCGCGCCACCTGTTCGGCGAACCGAGCCGGAATCGACACCGACGCCGACGCGGGTTGGCTCAGCACCGCCCGATTACCGACCTCATCCAGGCGGGCGAGTTCAACCTCGTCTAGCACGTCGACGGAGGACAGCCGCAGGTTCGGGTCAGCGGTCATCGCGACCAACACCCGCCTCCATCGCTCGATCAGCGCCTCGATGCTGGCCGCGTCGAACACGTCGGTGCGGAACTCGACCTCCCCGGCGATGCCGGCCGGCTCACCGCTCTGGCTCCAACGCTCGCCCATCGAGAACGTCATATCGACGCGGGCAGTGCGCGTGTCGGCGGGCAGCGGGGTGACCTGTAGATCGTCCAAACTGAGTTCGGCAGCGAGGTCATTGTTCTGCCAGGCCAGCATCACCTGGACCAAGGGGTGATGGGTCAGCGACCGGGTCGGGTTGAGCCGTTCCACCAATACCTCGAAGGGAACGTCCTGATGCTCGTAGGCGGCCAGGCTGCGATGCCGCACCTGCGCGAGCAGCTCGGCGCTACTCGGGTCCCCGGCCACATCGACGCGCAACACCAGGGTGTTGACGAAGAAGCCGACAAGCTCATCCAGCGCAGGATCACGACGCCCGGCGATCGGGAACCCGATGGCGACATCGGTACTGGCACTGAGCTTGGCCAGCAGCACCGCCAGTGCCGCTTGCACCACCATGAAGCTGGTCGCATTGTGCTCGCGAGCCACCCGGGCGACCTGCTGCTGCAACTCGGCCGGCCAGTCCACCGCCACCTTCGAACCGCGGTAATCGGCGACCGGCGGATACGGCCGATCCGTGGGCAACGCCAACCGCTCGGGCACCCCGGCCAGGGCCTGCTCCCAATAGCCCAGCTGCGCAGCGATACGACTGTCGCGATCGGTCAACTCACCCAGTTGCGCGCGCTGCCACAACGTGTAATCGACATACTGCACCGCCAACGGCGCCCAGCCCGGTGCCTGCCCCGCACGCCGGCCGGCATAGGCCACCGCCAGATCACGCACCAGGGGGATGATCGACCATCCGTCGGCGGCAATATGGTGCACCACCGCCACCAGTACATGCTCGTCGTCGCTGATCCGGAAAAGCCTTGCCCGCAAGGGGATCTCGGCCGCCAAATCGAACGGCTCACGCACCGCTACACCAATGGCATCATGAAGCTGGGCCCCCGACCACCCGGCGGCATCGATGACCTCCCAGCCGAAGTCGGCCCGCTCGGCAGGAACGATCACCTGCTGAGGGATCCCGTCCACAGCCGGGAACAACGTGCGCAGGCTTTCATGGCGGCCAACCACATCGGCCAGTGCGTGGCCCAGCGCATCGACATCGGGGCGGCCGCTCAGCTGCAACGCCACCGACATGTTGTAGATCGGCGAGGGCCCCTGCAACTGGTCGATGAACCACAACCGGTGCTGCGCAAACGACAACGGCAGAACTGCGGGCCGCGGCACCACGACCAACTGCTCCAGCCCACTTTCATCGTCACCGATGCGCGGCGCCAACTCGGCCACCGTGGACGCCTCGAACAACGTGCGGACCGCCACATTCGTGTCCAAGCCGGCGTTGATCGCGGCGATCACCCGCATCGCCGACAGCGAATCCCCACCCAGGTCGAAGAACGAGTCGTCCACCCCGACCCGCTCCAACCCCAGCACCTGCGCATAGATGCCGGCCAAGATCTCTTCGGTCGGGGTGGCCGGGGCGCGATACCGATCGACATCCTGATACTCGGGCGCGGGTAGCGCGCGCTTGTCGAGTTTGCCGTTGGGCGTCAACGGAAGCGCATCGATGACCATCACCGCGGCAGGCACCATGTAGGCAGGCAACCGCTCAGCCAGTCTCGCCCGCATCATGGCGGGGTCGGCAGTCCCGGTGACGTACCCCACGAGACGCTTGTCGCCGGGACGGTCCTCGCGGGCGATCACCACCGCCTGATCCACTCCATCACAACCGGCAAGGGCGGCCTGCACTTCACCGAGCTCGATGCGATAGCCGCGGATCTTGACCTGCTCATCGGCACGGCCGAGATAGGCCAGCTGCCCGTCTGCGCCCCAGCGCACCAGGTCCCCGGTGCGATACATACGTGTTCCGGCTGCCCCGGAATCACCGAACGGGCACGCCACGAACCGCGACGCGGTCAGTCCGGACCGGCCCATGTAACCGCTCGCGACACCGCGACCGGCCAGATACAACTCGCCGACCACACCTGCAGGCACCGGGCGCAGCCATCTATCCAGGACGAACAGCGCCGCCCCGGGCACCGGTGAGCCGATTGGCGCCACATCCTCACCCGGTGTCAGCGGTGCACTCATCGCGGCGTACACGGTGGCCTCGGTCGGGCCGTAGGCGTTGATCATCACCCGCCCAGGCGCCCAACGATCCACCAGCTCGGTCGGGCAGGCTTCACCGGCCACCATCAACGTCGTGGACTCGAGCCCGGAAGCCGAGAGCATGCCCGCCGCCGACGGGGTCTGACACAAAACGTCGACCCTTTCGCGAACGAGCAAGGCGTGCAACTCATTTGGTGAAGCGGCGACCTCTTCCGGCGCCACCACCAGGCGTCCACCTTGCAGCAGGGCGCCGAAGATCTCCCACACCGACACATCGAAGGACAGCGAATGCCATTGTGACCACACCTGTCCCGGCGCCACGTCGGCGGGAGGTGACTCCGCGAGCTGGGTCACATTGCGATGGGCTACCGCCACGCCCTTGGGCACACCGGTGGTGCCCGATGTGTAGATCACATAAGCGAGGTCATCTGGGGCAGGCGCAGCCAATGCGCTACCGGGTTGGCTGTCCACCGCCGGGTCATCGACGTCGATGACCGTCAAACGTTGCCCGTCCAACCGATCAGCCAACCTCGCGGTCGTGACCGCGACGACCGCTGCGGCATCGGTCACCATGAACCCGATGCGTGCCATCGGCAACACAGGATCGATCGGCACATATGCCGCACCGGTTTTCAGCACCGCCAGTATCGACACGATCGCCTCGCCCGACCGCGGCAACAACAGAGCTACGTACTGTCCCGGCCCCGCCCCGTGTCCTATCAGCAAGTGCGCCAACCGATTCGACGTCTCGTCGAGCTCGCGATAAGTCCACGAACGGGTGCCGAAGCTCAGCGCCACCGCTTGCGGGGTTCGCGCTACCTGGGCGGCGAACGCCGCCGGGATCGACACACGCGGCGCAGCCTGGGTCAGGACCGCCCAATTCCCCCACCGATCCAGCTGGGCATGCTCCGTCTCATCGAGCAGATTCACCGACGAGAGCCTGCGCGCCGGGTCGGCGGTCATCGCCACCAACACCTGCCGCAACCGCTCCATCAAGGCCTCGATGCTGGCCGCGTCGAAGACGTCGGTGCGGAACTCGACCTCACCGTGGATCCCGGCGGGCTCGCCCGCGTCTGTCCAGCGCTCCCCGAGGAAGAACGTCATGTCCATGCGGGCGGTGCCGGTGTCCAGCGGTAGCTGCGTCACCTCGAGGTCGCCCAAGAGCATCCCGGCGGCAGGGCCGACGTTCTGCCCCTGGAAGTTCTGCCAGGCCAACAACACCTGGACCAAGGGGTGGTGACTCAGGCTTCGAGTCGGGTTCAGCCGCTCCACCAGCACCTCGAAGGGCACGTCTTGGTGTTCATACGCGGCCAGGCTGCGCTGGCGCACCTGCGCGAGCAGATCGGCGACAGAGGGATTCCCGGCCAGGTCAACCCGCAACACCAGGGTGTTGACGAACAGCCCGACGAGCTCATCCAGCGCGGGGTCGCGACGGCCGGCGACCGGGAAACCGATGGCCACGTCCTCGGTGGCGCTCACCTGAGAGAGCAGCAGTGCGACAGCCGCCTGGATCACCATGAAGCTGGTGGCGTTGTGCTCACCGGCAAGGTCGCGCACCCGCTGCTGCAGATCGACCGGCCAGTCCACCGTCACACTGGCGCCGCGGGAATCGGCGACCTGCGGATAAGGCCGATCGGTGGGCAGTGCCAAGCGCTCGGGCAATCCAGCCAGAGCTTGCTCCCAAAACTCCAGCTCTTCGGTGATCAAGCTGTCTGGATCGGTCAACTCGCCGAGCTGTTCACGCTGCCAGAGCGTGTAGTCGACGTACTGCACGGGCAACGGCGCCCAGTCCGGCGCCCGCGCCGCATCACGGGCGGTGTATGCCAGACCAACATCGGTGGCCAAGACATTGAGTGACCAGCCGTCGGCAGCGATGTGGTGCAGCGCGACCACCAGCACGTGCTCGTCCGTGCCGACACCCAAAAGCTTTGCCCGCAAGGGGATTTCGGACGACAAGTCGAAGCTGTATCGGACCGCTTCCGTGATGGCTGCGTGCACCTGGTTCGCCGACCAGCCGGTCGCATCCACAACTTCCCACTCGAAGTGCGCCGACTCGGCCGGAATCACCAGCTGCTGGGGTACACCTTCCACCGCCGAGAACACGGTGCGCAGGCTTTCGTGGCGGCTCACCACATCGGCGATGGCTTGGCGCAACGCCTCGATGTGCAACGGTCCGCACAACCGCAACGCAACGGCCATGTTGTAATCCGCTGAGGGCCCTTCGAATTGATCGATGAACCACAACCGGCTCTGCGCGAATGACAACGGCACCACAGCCGGCCGCTGCACAGCCACCAAGGGCTGCAGCCCACCCGGTTCTCCACCGATACGAGGCGCCAGCCGCGCCACCGTCGGCGCCTCGAACAGCGTGCGGACCGTCAGCCGGGAATCCAAACCGGTGTTCACCGCGGCGATCACCCTCATCGCCAAGAGAGAATCCCCGCCCAGGTCGAAGAAGGAGTCATCGATCCCGACCCGCTCCAGCCCAAGCACTTTGGCGAAGATCCCGGCCAGGATCTCCTCGGTGGGGCTGGTCGGGCCGCGGTATTCCTCGTCGTCCTGGTATTCCGGTGCCGGCAGGCCGCGCTTGTCCAGTTTGCCGTTGGGCGTCAACGGCAGCGCGTCGATCGCCACTACCGCGGCCGGCACCAGGTAACCCGGCAGCCGCTCCGCCAACGCCGTGCGGACCACGACAGGGTCGGCAGTTCCGGTCACATAACCCACCAGCCGCTTATCGCCGGGGCGATCCTCACGCACTATGACCGCCGCGTGCTCGACCCCATCGCATCTGGCCAGTACCGACTGAACTTCGCCGGGCTCGATACGGTGCCCGCGAATCTTGACCTGCTCGTCGGCACGGCCCAGATACTGCAACTGCCCGTCGGTGCCCCACCGCACCAGATCCCCAGTGCGGTACATCCGCTCCCCGGCGGCCGCAAACGGGCACGCCACAAACCGCGACGCTGTCAACGGGGCACGCCGCCAATACCCGCAACCCACCGCGGCACCGGCGACGTACAGCTCGCCGACGACACCGGCAGGCACCGGGCGCAGCCAGCCATCCAGAACAAACAATGCCGCCCCGGCAACCGGCGAGCCAATAGGCACCACCGTCGAGCCGGCCTCCAGCGGTGCACTCAGGGTCACCCACATCGTGGCTTCGGTCGGGCCGTACTCGTTGATCATCACCCGACCCGGCGCCCACCGATCCACCAGCTCGGCAGGGCAGGCCTCGCCGCCTACCAGCAACGCCACCGACTCCAACCCCTCAGGGGCGAGCGCTGCCACCGCGGAAGGGGTCTGACACAGAACACTGACGCGCTCGGCGACCAGCAACGCGTGGAAGTCGTCGGGGGAGGCGGCCACGTCCTCAGACACCACCACCAGCCGCCCGCCATGAAGCAGGGCGCTGTAGATCTCCCAACCCGAGATGTCGAAGCTGTAGGAGTGCCACTGAGACCACACCTGCTTCGGTCCCACCAGATCCGGATCCAGCGACGCGATCAGTTGGGTCACGTTGTGGTGGGTGATCGCCACCCCCTTCGGGATGCCGGTAGTGCCCGAGGTGTAGATGAGATACGCGATGTCCTCGGGGGTCGGAGCCGGCAGTGGGGTGCTGGGTTGCGCGTCGATGGCGGGGTCGTCGGTGGGGATGATCAGCAGGTCATGCCCGTCCAATCGGGACCGCAGGCCCGCGGTGGTGATCGCGACAGTCGGGGCGGCATCCTCGATCATGAAGCCGATACGCGCATCGGGATGCGCCGGGTCGATCGGCACATACGCCGCCCCGGTCTTGAGCACCGCGAGCATCGCGACAATCGCCTCGCCTGTGCGCGAGAAAAGAAGTGCCACCCGTTGGCCCGGGCCCACCCCGTGGCCCACCAAGAGGTGTGCCAAGCGGTTCGCCGCAGAGTCCAGCTCCTGATAGGTCATGGAGCGGCCGTCGAAGGTCAGTGCCTGCGCCTGCGGCGCGCGCGCCACCTGCGCGGCGAACAACACCGGGATCGACACCGGGGCGGGCGCCGGGGCAGACAACACCGCCCGATTACCGATCTCGTCCAACCGCGCGTGGTCACCGTCGTCGAGCAGGTTCACCGAGGACAGCCGCCGCATCGGGTCGTCGGTGACCGCGACCAACACCCGCTCCAGCCGCTCGATCAACGCCTCGATGCCGGCCGCATCGAACACATCGGTGCGGAATTCAACCTCCCCGCCGATCCCGGCCAGCTCACCGGTCTCAGTCCACCGTTCGCCAAGGAAGAACGTGAGGTCCATCCGGGCGGTGTGGGTGTCCACCGGAACCTGCGTGACCTGCACCTCCCCCATGGTCAGCCCAGATATGGGGTCGGCGACGTTGTTCTGCCAGGCCAACAACACTTGCACCAGCGGATGGTGAGTGAGGCTTCGCGACGGGTTGAGCCGCTCCACCAGCAACTCGAACGGGACGTCTTGGTGCTGATAGGCGACCAGGCTGCTGCGTTGCACCTCAGCGAGCAGCTCGCCGACAGTCAGATCCCCAGCCAGCTCGACGCGCAACACCACCGTGTTGACGAAGAATCCCACCAAGTCGTCCAGCGCGGGATCTCCGCGCCCGGCCACCGGGAACCCGATAGCCACATCGGCGCTGGCGCTGATCTTCGATAACAAGGCAACCAGGGCGGCCTGCACCACCATGAAGGTGGTCGCATCATGCTCACGAGCCACCCGGGCTACCCGCTGCTGCAGCTCGGCCGACCAATTCACCGCGACTTTGGCACCGCGATAATCCGCCACGGCCGGATAGGGCCGATCAGTGGGCAGCTGCAGTCGCTCGGGCATCCCAGCCAAGGTTTGTTCCCAGAACCTCAGCTCCTCAGCGATCGCGCTGTCGGGATCCGCCAACTCACCGAGCTGTTCGCGCTGCCATAGCGTGTAATCCACATACTGCACAGCCAACGGCGCCCAGCCCGGCGCTTGCCCCGCGCACCGCGCGGCATACGCCATACCCACATCGGCGGCCAATACACTCAGCGACCACCCATCAGCAGCGATGTGGTGCACGACCGCCACCAATACACACTCATCGTCGGCGACACGGAAAAGCCTTGCCCGCAAGGGGATCTCAGACGCCAAGTCGAAGCTGTAGCCGACGGCTTCCTCGAGGCCCGCATGCAATTGAGCAGCCGACCACGTGCTGGCATCGACGATGTCCCACCCGAACGTCGCTTGGTCAGCCGGAATCACGAGCTGTTGGGGTATCCCCTCAACTGCCGGAAACACGGTGCGCAAGCTTTCGTGACGGCCCACCACATCGCTCAGCGCCTCACCAAGCGCCTCGGTGTCCAATCGGCCGTGCAGCCGCAACGCCACTGCCATGTTGTAATCCGGTGAGCGCCCATCGAATTGATCGATAAACCACAACCGGCTCTGCGCATATGACAACGGCACGGCGGCCGGCCGCTGCCGCACTGTCAAGCCCGCGCCCGCCAGTGCCGGGCTGTGTGCCCTCACCCACTCGGCCAACGCGGCCACGGTGGGGGCTTCGAACAGCGCTCGGATCGGCACCTCGACGCCGAGTTCGGCCCGGATCCGCGCCATCAGGCGCAATCCGGACAGCGAATTTCCGCCAAGATCGAAAAAACCGTCGTCGATGCCGACCAGTGGCGTCCCGACTACCTCGCTGAACAGCCCGGCCAGCACCCGTTCCCACCGATCACGCGGTGCCCGGTATGCCACCTCGCCGAAGAACTCCGGAGCGGGCAACCCCTGCCGATCGAGTTTGCCGTTGACCGTCAATGGCAGTGATTCCACCACCGTTATCGCCGCAGGCACCAGGTACGCGGGCAGCCTCGTAGCCACGAAGCGGCGCAACTCGGCCACTCTTTCGACGGCCGACGGGTCGTTGGCGTACTTGGCGAGTGAATTGACCCGTGGAACGGGCGCATACAGATCCGACAACGCGGGGAGGTCGTCATTCACGGTCTCGGCGGCGTGGGTGTAGATGACGTCCACCAGACCGACAGTCGGCGACCACGTCACCGCTGTGGTGTAGCCGAGCTTTTGTCCCAGTAGATGACACTGGTAGGGCAGGACCGCATCGGGCGGAGCCGCTGTGTCGGAACGCAATTCGCCGATTGTCGCCCGATCGTCGGAGTGGGCCAACGCCTCCGCGAGCGCTACATCCGGCCAGATCCCGTAGTGCGGCACTCCGGTGATGCGCACCTCCGGAAGTCGCCGGGACTGCAAATACTCGCCCAGGCTCTGAAGGCTTTGGAACCGTTGCCACCGCTCGGTCGGTAGATTAGCGACGGACCGTACCGCCAGGGGCGCCCTGCGTAACACGACGTCGTATCGGTAACCGGCCAGTTCGTTGACCGCGCGCATGCGCTTCAGCTGCACGTCCACGGCGGCAATGTCGGCAAGCTGCTGCGGCAAAGCCGCAAAGAACTCCGGCGCCAGCAGCAGTTCCTGCTCTGCATACATCTCGCGGTGCACACGGTCACGCATTACTGCGGCCGTGGCCTCGTCGCCGGTGGTATCGGCACACAGAACCCCGGTGGTGAGCGCCCGCAGTAAGGACAGGTTGCGCACGTCGCCGATGAACAACGATCCGCCCGGCGCCAGCAATCGCATCGCAACTGCCAGCACATCAAGCAAGTATCCCGCGCTTGGGAAATACTGGACCACCGAGTTGAGGATGATTACGTCAAAGTGCTCCTCCGGCAACCCATCTGCTGCATGCGCGGGTTGGACGCGCAACCGCACTCGATCACTCCACGACTGGGTCGCCACCGCATCCTGCAGTGTCCGGATCGCCGGCGCGGAGAAGTCGGTAGCCCAATACTCGTCGGACACCGGAGCCAGGTGCGCAAGCAATAGCCCCGAACCCACCCCGATCTCCAACACCCGTCCGGAACCCAACCGCCGGATCCGATCGACGGCGGCCGCCTGCCATTCGCGCATCTCGTCAAGGGGGATTGGCGTCCCGGTGTAACTGCTGTTCCAGCCCGCGAAATCCGCCCCCAACGCAGTCGGGGTGTCGGCTCCAGACGCCGCCCCTGAATAAAGGCCCTCATACACTCCGTGCCACTGCTCGACGAGCTGCGTTTCTCGCTCCGACTCCCGGACCAGTGTCATCTCCTGGTCCAGAACGACGTACCCGCTCAACAACTTCGCGCTGACGTCCTCGTCCGAGGTTGCGTGATCGGTGACCACCGCATGCGCCACGCGGGGATGAGCCGCCAGAACTGACTCGATTTCACCGAGCTGGACGCGATTCCCGCGGACCTCGATCTGCTCGTCGATCAGTCCGACATACCGCAGCTGCCCGTCGGCGTCCCACTGCACCAGATCTCCGGTGCGATACATCCGCATACCGGGTGCTCCCCGCCCGCCGAACGGGCAGGCCACGAACCGTGACGCGGTCAAAGGGCCTTGGCCCACGTAGCCGCAGGCCAGCCCTGAACCGGCCACGTACAACTCCCCGACCACGCCCACCGGAACCGGACGCAACCACCGGTCCAGCACAAACAACGCCGCTCCTGGCGCGGGCGATCCGATCGGCGGAACCCCAGGCCCCCTCAGCGGCGCGCTGATCGCCGCATACACCGCAGTCTCGGCTGCGCCGTAGGCGTTGATCATCACCCGACCGGCCGCCCAGCGGTCCACCAACTGTGCCGAGCAGGCTTCACCGGTCACAACCAACACCGTCGACTCGAGCCCGGCAGCCGGCAGCATCGCTGCCGCGGAGGGAGTTTGGCTCAAGACACGAACCCGCTCCGCAACCAACAGGTCGTGCAAGTCTCCTGGCGAAGACGCGACGTCGTCGGGGACCACCAGCAGCCGCCCACCATGCAACAGGGCCCCGAAGATCTCCCACACCGAAGTGTCAGATGCCAACGAGTGACACTGCGACCAAACCCCCGCTTCGGGCACCGCGTCCGGCAATGTCTCCAGCAGACGGGTCACGCTGCGGTGAGTGACCGCCACCCCCCGGAGAACGCCGATGGAGCTCTCGCTGTACACGAGGTAAGCGATGTCGTCTGCGGTTGGCACCGGCAACGCGTCAGCGGGATAGGTCGGGACGCGCGGATCGTCAACGTCAATGACCAGTAGGCCGCGCCCGTCCAGGCGATCGGCCAGCCCGGCAGCGGTGACCGCGGCGACCGGCGCGGCATCAGAAAGCATGGCGTCGATCCGTGCCGCCGGTAAGGCAGGGTCGATCGGCAGGTACGCAGCCCCGGTCTTCAGTACCGCCAACACCGACACGATCGCTTCGACCGACCGCGAAAGTAGCAGCGCCACATACTGTCCGGCGCCCACGCCGTTATCGGCCAGCAGGTGCGCCAGTCGGTTGGCGGCCTGGTCGAGGTCGCGATATGTGACAGACCTGCCATCAAAGTACGCTGCGACCGCGTCCGGTGTACGCGCCACCTGAGCGGCGAACATCGCCGGAATCGATACCGAAGTGGCTGCAGACTCGTCCAGGACAGCGCGGTTGCCACACTCAGCCAGCCGGGCGTGGTCGACGTCGTCGAGCAGATTGACCGATGAGAGCCGCCGGGCCGGGTCGGCAGTGACCGCAACCAGCACCCGCTCCAACCGCTCGATCAGCGTCTCGATGCTGGCCACATCGAACACGTCGGTGCGGAACTCCACTTCCCCGCTGATTCCGGCCGGTTCACCGGCCTCAGTGCAGAGTTCGCTCAGTGAAAACTCCAGATCCATACGGGCGGTGTGGGTTTGCACCGGTAGCCGCGTGACCTGCAGATCACCCAAACTCAGCTGCGCGGGCGGAATGTCCTGCCACGCGAGCAAGACTTGAACCAACGGGTGGTGGGCCAGGCTTCTGGTCGGCTTGAGCCGATCAACCAGCACCTCAAAAGGCATATCTTGGTGTTCGTAGGCGGCCAAAGTGCGCTCGCGCACCTGGGTCAGCAGTTCGGCGAAAGTGGGATCGGCGGTCAGATCAACCCGCAGCACCAATGTGTTGTCAAAAGCCCCCACCAGTTCCTCGAGCGCAGGGTCGAGGCGACCGTCGACCGGGAATCCCATCGCTACGGCGGCGCTGGCACTGAGCTGAGACAACAGCGCAGCCAGCGCAGCCTGGACGACCGCGAGGCTCGTCGCGTTGTAATCCCGAGCCACTCGAGCAAGCCGCTGCTGCAACTCGGCCGACCACCGCACCGCAGCTTTGGCACCGCGGTGATCCGACACCGGCGGATAGGGCCGATCAGTGGGCAGTTGCAGCCGTTCGGGCATCCCGGCCAGGGCGTTCTCCCAGTAGGCCAGCTGCGCGGCGGCAGCACTACCGGGATCGTCGAAGTTCTCGAACTGCATGCGTTGCCAGACAGCATGGTCGACGTACTGCGTCGTCAACGGCGCCCAGCCAGGGGCCTGCCCTGCACATCGTTGCACATAGGCCGACCCGAGATCAGCCATGAGAGGCTTGATCGACCAATCGTCGGCGGCGATGCGGTGGACCACAACCACCAGCACGTGTTCGTCGTCGGTGACGTGGAAAAGCCTTGCGCGCAGAGGGATCTCAGCTGCCAGGTCGATGGGGCGGCGCACCGCCGCATCGATGCCCTCGGCCAGCCGATCTGCCGACCATCCACTGGATTCGATTATCTGCCAACCGAAGTCGGCTCGCTCAACGGGGACGACTTGCTGTTGAGGAGTTCCCTCGCGCACGGGGAACCGCGTGCGCAGACTGTCATGTCGCCCAATCACGTCGGCGAGTGCTTGGCGCAACGCGTCGATATCGAGGTGTCCAGAAATCCGCAAGGCGACCGCCGCGTTGTTAACCGGCGAGGGGCCATGCAACTGGTCGACGAACCACAGCCGCTGCTGGGCGAACGACAACGGCACCACCGACGGCTCTTCACCGGCCATCAGCGGTTCCAACGTGGCGGCGTCACCGGCGATCCGGGGTGCCAACTCGGCCACGGTGGGCGCCTCGAACACGGTGCGCACCTCGAGGTCGGCGTCCAGGCCGGCGTTGACCGCAGCGACAACACGCATCGCCAACAGCGAATCGCCGCCCAGGTCGAAGAAGGAGTCGTCGACCCCGACCCGCTCCAGCCCCAGCACCCGGGCAAAAATCCCGACGAGAATCTCCTCGGTAGGCGTGGCCGGAGCGCGGTAACGATCAACATCGTGATATTCCGGTGCCGGCAGGGCGCGCCTGTCGAGCTTGCCGTTGACCGTCAACGGCAACGCGTCAATCAGGACAACCGCCGACGGCACCATGTAGCCCGGCAACCGCTCAGCGAGGTCGGCGCGCAGTCCGGACGGATCTGCATCGCCGGTCACATAACCCACCAGACGCTTGTCTCCGGGGCGGTCCTCGCGCGCGATGACCACCGCCTGCTCCACGCCTTCACAACCGGCCAGGGCGGCCTGCACTTCGCCCAGCTCGATGCGATACCCGCGGACCTTGACCTGCTCATCAGCGCGGCCCAGATATCGCAGCTGCCCGTCAGCGCCCCAACACACCAAATCCCCGGTGCGATACATCCGCTCCCCAGGCGCACCGAACGGACACGCCACGAACCGCGACGCGGTCAATCCGGACCGACGTACATAGCCGGCCGCCACTCCACGGCCGGCCACATACAACTCGCCGACCACGCCTGCCGGCACCCGGCGCAAGCCCGCGTCCAGGACGAACAACGCCGCCCCGGACACCGGCGAGCCGATCGGCACACTTCCCGAACCCGGAGTCAGCGGCGCGCTGATCGCGGCGTACACCGTGGCTTCGGTCGGACCGTAGGCATTGATCATCACCCGCCCCGGCGTCGCCCAACGATCCACCAGATCGGGCGAACAGGCCTCACCGGCCACCACCAACGCGGTGGACTCCAGCCCTCGCGGTGAGAGCATCCCGGCCGCCGACGGGGTTTCATTCAATACGCTGACGTGCTCGTCGACCAGCAAGCTGTGAAGCTCATTGGGCGAGATGGCAACCTCGTCGGGCACCACGACCAACCGCCCACCATGCAGCAGGGCGCCGAAGATCTCGTAGACCGACACGTCGAACGACAACGAATGCCACTGCGACCACACTTGTTTCGGCACAAGTTCGGCGGGCAGCGCCTCCATCAATTGGGTCACGTTGCGGTGCGCGACCGCCACCCCCTTCGGCACACCCGTCGTACCCGAGGTGTAGATGACGTAGGCGATGTCATCGCCGGCCGGCGCCGCCAAGGCGGTGCTGGGTTGGCTGTGCACGGCGGGATCGTCGACATCGATGACCGTCACGTCTTGCCCGTCCAGCCGATCGGCCAGCCCGGTCGTGGTGATCGCGGCGATCACCGCGGCGTCAGACACCATGAATCCCATCCGCGCCGTCGGCAACGACGGGTCGATCGGTACATACGCCGCACCGGACTTCAAGACCGCCAAAATCGACACGATCGCCTGCGCCGAACGCGGCAACAACAACGCGACACACTCACCTGGGCCCGCACCGTGGCCAACCAGCAAGTGCGCCAACCGGTTAGCTGCCTCATCGAGCTCGCGGTAGGTCCAGGATCGCCCACCGCAACTCAGCGCTACTGCCTCTGGGGTCCGCACCACCTGCGCAGCGAACAACGCAGGAATCGACACCATGGGCGTAGGCGTGGTCAAGGTCGCCCGGCTACCCCACCCATCCAGCTCGGCGTGCTCACCCGCATCGAGCAAATCGATCGACGACAACCGCCGTGCCGGATCGGAGGCCATCGCCACCAACACTCGTTGCAAACGATCCGCCAGGTCGGAAACGTCAAAACTGGAGAACGGCTGGCCGTCGCCCATCGTGCTGAGGAAAAGATCGTCGCCGGCGCTGGAGAAGATCAGTCCAAAGCTGCCCACGAGGCCAGGGTTGGTCAGCGATGCGGTCGCCGGGATACCACCGAAGGGCAGAGCAATCGTTGACGGTAGGAAGTTGACGCTCACCCTGTCGGACTGCTGGCCCGGCCCGCGGAGACCCGCTTTGCGCTCGAGGGCTTGCACCGGGAACCTTTGATGCTGCAACGCTTCCCGTATCCGCGCATCCACATGTTCACAGAAATCGGCGACTGCGGACTCCGGCGAAATCCGCAAAGTCAGTGGCACGACCCCCGACAGCATTCCGGGTAGCGTCTTCGATTCCGGAGTCACTCGCTTGCTCACCGGGAAGTCGAGTACTACCTCTGATCCCTCCGCGCCCCATCCCCGCACCAGTAGAGCGCACGCCGCGGTGATTATTGATGATCGAGGCACCCCCCACACGCGGGACAGATCTTCGACTCGGCGAAGGATCGTGGGGTCCAATTGAACCGACGCCGAATGCGTATAGCGGTCACGCTTGCCCTCGGTTTGGGGCAACGGAAGATGCTGTCCGCTTTCCGGCGGGAGGTTTTGAGTCCAGTAGTCCTGGTCTTCGAGATACTCATTCGAAGTGTCGTAGGTCAACTCGAAGTCAACCAAGTCCTGCAACGTGCCGAAGAAGGAAGAGGGTACGGACGCACCGGAAACAGCAGCAGAGTAAACAGATGCGATTCGCTGGCCAATCAGAGCGATACCTGATCCGTCGACGACTATGTGGTGGCCGCAGCCGAAAAAGTAGAACTCATCGAGCCGCGTTTGAAATAGCGCGAACTTGAACAGTGGACCGGTGAACGGCATCGGCGCGTGTTGGATCGATAACGCTATTCTGTGTACTTCCCCAACGGCGTCGTCTGAGCGGCTCAGGTCATAGAAGGCCAACTCGACGTCCGGGTAATCGATTGCCTTTTGAAAAACCTGACCATCGGATTCGTAGAACGTTGCCCTGACCGGCTCAGCGTCGGCCACCACTTGGCGAACCGCCCACTCCAGGGCGTCGCGTTCTACGGCGCCCTCGATTTTCACCAGTAAGCCAAGCTGCCACTCCGTGCCGGCGTCGCCCGTTTCTTGCGCAAGCCAGATACCTAGCTGCTCGCGCGTTAGCGGAAGACCCCCGTCAAGTTCTACCGGCTGCTGGCGTGTTGGCTGAATTACTCCTTGGTTGAGTTCCATCGGCCCCCCTATCCGGATTAGGTGTCAGAACCCCGATCTGCGGCAAGCCTGTCGCGCAGACTTTTCGGTCGGATATCGGGCCAGTTCTGTTCGATGTAGTCCAGACAGGCAGCGCGGTCCGCTTCGCCGAAAACCACCCGCCAGCCGGCCGGAACATCAGAGAAAGTCGGCCACAAGCTGTGTTGCTCCTCGTCGTTGACCAAGACGAAAAATGTGCCGCTTTCGTCATCGAAAGGATTGATGCTCACGATCCTCCAGACCGTCTAGTCGATATGAGTGGAACCGTCCCAAACCATACTGACCCCGACAGAATCGGTCCGGCGTTTGGGCAAAGTTCTTGCTGTGTGGTTCCTGTACGACCCAGCAAAGGTGGCTCAGCCCCTCGTGCGGCATGCACCATCTCAAGGTCGTCGGGAGCCTTGACCTCGCACAGGGCACTAAATGAGCAGGTAGGAGTCTCTTGGTGACCGGCTTCTGGTGCTCGCCGGAGCCGCGAACGGTCGGCAACTTCCAGCCCGGAGCAAGGCGCAGTGTCGCAGACCGTGGAACGGCGACGACGATGGGTCCACGGGCGCTAGCAATCACGTTACTGACGCTATCGACAATCTCAAGCTGGGTGTAGCTCTGCGTCGCGCACCCTGTAGCGCACAGCGTTCACGCTGAGCCGCATCCCACCCAAGCGTCCCTTCTTCGGGATTTAGGCGCCCGAGTCCCCCGTCGAACCTTCGCGATACCAAGCCGTTGCTGGATACAACGGGCATGGCACCCGCTGACTCCCGAGATTGAGCCCTGATAGCAGGATGGTCCAACAACTCACTCGTGCGTCCAATGAACGAATGGAATTCTGAGCATGAGCTGATTTGGTGGCATCCCTCAGCACGGGTCTTTCGGTGACGAACAGGCCGAACCCCACCTCAGACGGTGCTTGCGCGCCCGCTCGAGCGGTAGGCGGGCAGATCGTCGCGCGTTCGAATATCCAGATGCTATCCATCGACGCGCCGGCTCGACTGCGGCATCATTGGCACAGGTTCGCGAGAGTGGCTGCTGGAAAACGGTTTTGGCGAGTCGGACAATCGGAGGCTGGCCGTCGCGCACGGCGCTGCCGACACATTGGCCTGTTCCAATACGCGCGAAGAACGGGTGTTGCTGTAATAGCATCGGTGCGCCATCGATCGGAAGGGATCATGCCCGAGAACGCAGCAGCAGGAACGATAGGCGACGTGCGAACGATGTACGAGGCCTATCCGTACCCGAGCCCCACGGTGGGCGATACTCTCATCCCGGACGTCGCGAATAGCTTGTTCACCGTTTTTGGCGAAGACGATCTATCCGGAAAACGAATACTTGACGCAGGTTGTGGTACTGGCCAGCGGCTTCTTGCCACGGCCCGGCGCTATCCCAAAGCACAGTTTGTGGGGCTCGATATGACCGCCGCCTCGCTGGAGGTCGCTGAAGCCCTGCGTCAGAAACACGGAATTCGCAACGTCGAGTTCTGCAGATCCGAAATGCTCGATTTCAGTCCTGCATCCCCGTTCGACCTCATTCTGTCGATAGGTGTAGTTCATCACCTGGAGGATCCGAGCGCCGGGATACAGTTCCTTGCGTCTCTGCTTGGCCAGGACGGAATTCTGATTCTCTGGCTGTATCACTCGCTGGGCGAACACCAACGGCTACTCGATCGCCAAACCCTCTTGACACTCTGGGATCGCTCGGAGGGATTCGATGCTGGTTTACAGGTACTGCGCGAATTGGGAGTGAACCTAGAGGTCAAGCAATACGGTAGCTCCGCGGCACAGGCAAAAACCGAAGTGAGCCAGGTCAGTATCGATGTGGACGCCTATCTCCATCCGATCGTCAATGCGTACCGCTTCGGCGAGATTATTGACATCCTTCGCGATTGCACAGATTTCGAATGGGCCGCCGTCAACAACGTGAACTTGCTCGATTCAAGCAAGTTGGTCGACCTCAACGAGGTGGAAACCGGCGACATGCGGTACCTATGTCAGACGACGGAGGATTTGTTCGCCGCCGAATCGCTGAGGCGGCGGTTCGGGGCGTTGAAACCCCTCGAGAAGTTACGAGTGCTGGAGAATCAGCTCAAGCCGACAGGCTTCACAATCCTCGGTGGTCGAGCGAACGCTCAGCAGCGGTTGTCACCAAGAGTGCGGTCGAACGCAACTCCCCTTTAGGAACTGCTGCAACGATTGGGCACGGGTCTGGCCGGGCCCAATCGTTGCAGGCAGTCATGCGGCCGAAAGCGTTGGCGCGCTCTCTTCGCGCGCCGTGGAAAGACCCCAGATGATCGATCTGGGGTCAACCACGCCGCGTGAACCAGACGCTTTCCGCACAGAAGCCTGCGGTTTCCCCGCGACCGCATCAACGCGGGTCGCGGCGAAAATCAGAAGTTCTGGCAGGTGTCGAAAATCTGCTGATAGAAACCGAGGTACGGCTGGTTCGCAGGCATGCTCGCAATCTGCTGGGCCATCAGCTGACGCTGACCCCTCGGTGCCGCCAAGAACTGCTGAACTGCGGACTGCAGCATCGGTTCGTTAAGCCTCGCCGCGAGCGAAGGATCCGCCGCGTTCGCCGCTGCTTGCAGCTGCCCGTACCCACAGGTTGTGTTCACGGCTGAATCCAGATTGGGCTGAGCCGACGCGATTCCGGCTCCAGCGGTCAACGTCAACGCCAGACCTCCGACTCCGATGGCCAGCTTGCTCAACGTCATTTTCATCATGTGTTGGTCTTCCTCCCTACGGGCAGATTCATTGACCTTTATCGCCCGACTCAAACATGGCGTTACATCGTCCAAGACACTCAATTCAGTGCGGATGACGCCGACGCTCAGTTCACGGTCAACTCCTGCGGTGCGTTCCACGCCTTCCGACTCCGCCGACGATACCAGCGATCTGTGCAGCGAAATCCCGCCGATCACAACGGCTTATCGCAGCCACCATTCGCCGCGGGCCTGAGCGGGCGGTTACCGCTCCTGACTGCGCAGCAGGGCGCGTACCGCCGGACGGGGTCCGTACGGGCGGAGCATCGTGCTGGCGGGGCGAGGACGCACAATCTGCGGCCACCAGAACCATCGTCCCAAGATCGCAGCGATCGAGGGCGTCATGAACGCTCGCACCACCAGGGTGTCGAACAGCAGGCCGAGGCCGATGGTGGTGCCTACCTGACCGATGATGCGTAGGTCGCTCACCAACATCGACAGCATGGTGAACGCGAACACCAGACCCGCGTTGGTGACGACCTTGCCGGTGCCGCCCATCGCTCGGATGATGCCGGTATTGATCCCGGCGCCTATCTCTTCTTTCATCCTGGAAACCAACAGCAGGTTGTAGTCAGAACCCACCGCCAGCAAGATGATGATGGACATTGCGAGCACTAGCCAGTGCAATTGAATTCCGAGAATGTGCTGCCAAATGAGCACGGCGAGGCCAAAGGAAGCCCCCAACGAAAGTGCTACGGTGCCCACGATCACCAACGCTGCGACAAGACTTCGCGTGATCAGCAACATGATGATGAAAATCAGACATAGTGCCGCGAGGCCGGCGATCAACAGATCGAATGTGGCGCCTTCGTCCATGTCTTTGTAAGTCGCTGCCGTTCCAGCCAATTCGACCTTGGCGTTCCTCAGCGGAGTCGTCTTCAGCGCTTCGTCGACTGCCGTTCTGATCGCGTCGACCCGCGCGAGGGCCTCAGGCGTCCCGGGATCGCCGCGATGCGAAATGAACAGACGCATCGCCTTGCCGTCAGGTGAGAAGAACAACTCCATTGCGCGCTTGAAGTCCTCGTTCTCGAAAACTTCTGGGGGGAGGAAGAAGGAGTCGTCGTTTCGCGCTGCGTCGAACGCCCTGCCCATGTCCATGGCGCCCTCGCTCGACTCCTTCATCATCTTGACCACCCCGGACATGGTGCTGTGCATGGTCAGCATCATGGTCCGCATACTCTGCATGGTTTGAATCATCTCGGGGAACTGTGCCGACAGCTGCGGTATGAGCGCGTCCACTTTGTCGAGTTCCTCAACTAGCTCACGCATCTTGATACTGATCTGCTCGGTGCCATCGAGGGTGTCAAATATGGCTCTGATCGCCCAGCAGATCGGAATGTTGTAGCAATGCGGTTCCCAATACAGATAATTGCGAATCGGCCGGAAGAAATCATCGAAATTCGCGATACGGTCTCGTACTGCGTTCAAAACGTCTTCGAGTTCATGCGTTTTGAGTGTCATTTGGTGAGTTATGTTGTTGAGTTGCGTTGTGAGACTGTACATCTGCTGCATGATGGCGATCATCGTGCTCAGATCATCGGCCTGTTTCAGCATGTCGTCCATACGATCTTCCTGGTATGGCAACATTTGAACCTGGGCTGCGGATTGCAGACTGAGCATGAACGGAATCGACGTGTGCTCTATAGGTGTGCCCTCGGGTCGGGTGATCCCCTGCACTCGCGCCACACCGGGAACAGCAAAGACAGCTTTCGCTAGCTTGTGCAAGGTGATGAAGTCCGTGGGGTTACGCATATCGTGATCGGATTCGAGCAAAAGAATTTCAGGCATCATTCGCGACTGCGGGAAGTGGCGCTCAGCCGCCGCATTGCCGACGTTGGAAGGAATGTCCTGGGGGATGTACAACCGGTCATTGAAGCTGGTGGTATATCCCGGCAGAGCCACCAGACCGACAAATGACAGAGCGCAGGTCGCCGCGAGAATGGGCACGGGCCACCTGACCACTGCCGTGCCGATCCGCCGCCACCGCCGAACAGCGAGTTTGCGCTTCGGCTCGAACATCCCGACGCGAGTCCCCACCGCGATAACCGCCGGAATCAACGTGACGGCCACCGCCACCACAATGAACATGCCTATCGCACAAGGAATACCCAGCGTCTGGAAATAAGGGAGGCGAGCGAAACTCAGGCAGAGAATCGCTCCTGCGATCGTCACACCAGAAGCCAAGACCACCTTGGCGACACTTCGGTAGGTCGTGTAAAAGGCCGTCAGGCGGTCGTCACCGCGCTGACGCGCCTCGTGATATCGCCCGAAGAAAAAGATCGCATAGTCCGTCCCGGCCGCGATCCCGAGTGACACCAGCAGGCTCACTGAGAACGTCGAAAGTCCCAGCAGGCCTTGATCACCGAGGAAGGCAACCACTCCCCGAGCCACCTGCACTTGGATGCCCACCGCGAGAAGCACGAAGATGACGGTGACGATCGAGCGGTATACGAACATCAACATCGTGAAGATCACCACGAGGGTCACCACGGTGATCTTGAGCATGGAGCTGTCGCCGGCTTCCATCATGTCCGCCATCAACGGCGCGGGGCCGGTGACATAGGTTTCCACCCCAGGCGGCGTTGGTACCCGCTCGACGATGTCACGAACGGCCTCGACGGACTCGTTCGCCAGGGCCTCACCCTGGTCGCCTGCGAGGTTCACCTGGAGGTAAACCGATTTGCCGTCGGCACTTTCCGCTCCTGATGCGGTAAGCGGATCGGACCAGAAATCCTGCAGATCGTTGACGTGCTTCGTGTCAGCTCGCAGCTGACGAACCAGTTCATCGTAGTAATCGCGGGCGTCGCTGCGGAGCGGTTGCCGGCTCTCCAGCACCACCATCGCGAAGCTGTCGGAGTCGGACTCCTCGAAGACCGCGCCCATGCGCTTCATCGCCTGGTAGGACGGCGCATCTTTGGGAACCTGCGAGACCGAACGTTCCCTGCCGACCTGTTCGAGCGACGGGACGGCGAAGAAAGTGATGGCAGCCAGAGCGACCCACACGATGATGATGGGCACTGCCAACAGATGCACCGCCCGTGCGATGAACGACGGACGATCCCGCAGATGTTGTTCGCTCATGCGACCTTCAGCGGACGCAGGGCGCAGTCACCCGCGGCGGGGCGTGCTCTCCAACCTGACCCCACCGTCGTCGATGCCGCGGCAGCCGTTACCGTCACCATTGCCCTAGCGGTCTTGCGGCAGCAGCAGGGAACGTACGAGCGGGCGGGTGCCGAACGGCCGCAGCATCTGACTGGCGGGACGTGGTCGCACGTGTTGCGGCCACCAGAACCAGCGTCCCAGCAGCGCGGCGATCGACGGCGTCATGAACGCGCGAACCACGAGTGTGTCGAACAGCAGACCCAAACCTATCGTTGCCCCGACTTGTCCGATGGTGAGCAGATCGCTGGCCAACATCGTCAACATGGTGAAGGCGAATACCAGTCCGGCCGCCGTCACGACCTTGCCGGTGCCACCCATCGCTCGGATGATGCCGGTGTTCAGACCAGCGCCTATTTCTTCTTTCATCCGAGACACCAACAGGAGGTTGTAGTCCGATCCAACCGCCAAGAGGATGATCACCGACATCGCGAGCACCACCCAGTGGATTTGCAATCCGAGGATGTGTTGCCAAATGAGGACCGATAGGCCGAACGCGGTGCCGAGCGATAGCGCCACGGTGCCCACGATGACGAGGGCCGCGACGAAACTTCGTGTCACGATCAGCATGATGATGAAGACGAGGCAGAGTGCAGAGACCCCGGCGATCAGGAGATCGTATGTGGAGCCGACGACCAGGTCCTTGGCGATCGCGGCGGTCCCGGTGAAGTAGATGTTGGCGTTCTCCAACGGAGTGCCTTTCAGGGCCTCCTCAGCGGCGGTCAATACCGGTTCGACTCGGGAAATGCCCTCGGGCGAAGCGGGATCGCCACGCTGTGAGATGAGCATCCGCGCTGCCCTGCCATCCTCGGACAGGAAGATCTTCATGACCCGCTTGAAATCCTCATTCTCGAAAACGTCCGGCGGGATGTAGAACGAGTCGTCATTCTTTGCCGCATCGAAAGCCTTGCCCATGGCGGTGGCGTTTTCGCTCGCCTCCTCCATCTGGCCGAACATTCCGGACATGGTGCTGTGCATGGTCAGCATCATGGTTCGGGTACTTTCCATGGTCGCGATCATGGCTGGGAATTGAGCGACCAATTGCGGCATGAGGACATTGAGTTGATCAAGATTATCGACGAGCTCACCGAGCTTGACTGTGACCGTGTCGATGCTGTCAATTGTGTCGAATACCGATCGCAACGCCCAGCAGATCGGAATGTTGTAGCAGTGTGGCTCCCAGTAAAAATAATTTCGAATCGGCCGGAAGAAATCGTCGAAATTCGATATGTTGTCCCGTAGCTCGTTGGTGATTTCCTGCATTTCTTTTGTTTTCTCGACCATCGAGCTCGTTCTGGCGACAAGTTCCTGCATCAACCCGTACATGCGGGTCATCAGCGCGATGGTTTTGGTCATCTCATCGGCCTGCTTCAGCATGTCGTCCATTCGATCTTTCTGGAACGGCAGAATCTGCGTTTGGCTGGCCTGGCCCATGCTCATCATGAACGGGATCGTCGTGTGCTCGAGCGGCTCGCCCGCGGGCCGAGTGGGTGCCTGAACCCTGGCAATTCCGGGAACCTCGAGAACGCCTTTCGCCAGCTTGTTCAATACGAGGAAGTCTGCCGGATTTCGCATATCGCGATCCGACTCGATCATCAAGATGTCTGGCGTCATCATCAACGACGCCGGGAAATGTCGCTGGGCGGCGGCGTAACCTTGATTCGCCGGAATGTCATCCGGAATGTATTCCGAGTCGTTGTAACTGGGCTTGTAGCCAGGAAGTGCCAGCAACCCGATGAGCGCGAGCGCGCACGTCGCGACCAATATCGGACCAGGCCAGCGAACGATCGCGGCACCGATCCGCCGCCACCGACGAGCGACGACCTTTCGTTTGGGTTCGAATAGACCGAAGCGAGTTCCGAGGGCAATGACGGCCGGTACCAATGTGAGGGCCACCAGCACCGCCACGACCATGCCGATCGCACAGGGGAGGCCGATCGGTTGAAAGTACGGCAACCGTGTGAAGCTCAGGCAGAACACCGCGCCGGCGATGGTCAAACCGGAGGCCAAGACCACCTTCGCCACGCTGCGGTACGTCGTGTAGAACGCCTCCAACGGATCTTCGCCGAGTTGCCGCGCTTCGTGATATCGCCCGAAGAAGAAGATCCCGTAGTCGGTACCCGCCGCGATTCCGAGTGAGACCAGCAGATTGACGGCAAAGGTGGTGAGGCTGAGAACCTCTTGATCGCCGAGGAAGGCGACGACGCCTCGCGCCACTTGCAGCTGCAGCCCGACCATCAGCAACGACACGATGACGGTGACGAACGACCGGTAAACGAGGAGCAGCATCGTGAAAATCACCACGAGGCTCAGCACGGTGATCAGAACAACCGTTCTGTTCCCCGAGGGGCCCATGTCTGCGGCGAAGGCCGCGGGCCCGGTGACATATGCCTGAACGCCCGGCGGTGCCGGTGTCCGCTCCACAACGTCTCGAACCGCTTCCACGGACTGGTTGGCCTCGGCCTGGCCCATGATGCCCCTCAGGACCAACTGGACGTACGTGGCCTTCCCATCGGCACTTTGTGCAGCGGCCGCGGTAAGGGGATCTCCCCAAAAGTCCTGCACATGCTCGACGTGCTGCTGATCATCCTTTAGCTGGCGAACCAACCCGTCGTAGTACGCGCGTGCCTCGTCGCCGAGTGGCTGATCGCCCTCGAGGACGATCATGGCCACACTGTCGGACTCCGATTCCCCGAAGAGTTCACCCATGCGCTCCAGCGCTGTGAAGGACGGCGCGTCGACGGGGCTCAGCGAGATCGCGTGTTCCTTCTCAACCACCTCGAGCGGCGGGACGAAGACGGAGAGAATGAAGGCGAGCGCCACCCACACCAGGATGATCGGGATGGCGAGGGCCCGAACCGCTCTCGCGATGCGAGGGGGCGGCCGCTTGACCGGAGGATTTATCATGCGGCCTTCAGGAGGCAGTAGGTGAACGCGTTGACGCCGTCGGCTGTCCGTTCCGCCTTGACCTCACCGTCCACGATGATGCGGCAGCCGATGTTGTTGCCGGTGCCCTGCGCGACGAGGTTGCCGACGACTGACGCCGCGGTGATACCGAAATTCAGTGACCACGGCAGACTCACTCCTTCAACGAACGTCGGCTCGGAATTCTCGTCGAAGTAGCTGATGTCCGCCACCGTCCCCGGGGGCCCGAACACTTCGTACACCAGTTGTTTGGGGTCGATCGGCTCTTGTTCCCGTATCTCGGTGTCGGAATAGGAGGGTCGGTCGTCGGCCCCGAACACAGTGCGCAGCCTGGAGACGGTGAAGCCGCCAGCGACGATCACCACCACTATCAGCAGTGGGATCCATACCCGCCTCAGAATCCTGAAAATCGGAACTCCTCCGTCCGTTTTCCCTGCCGCCGCCGTGTCAAGTGCTCGAACATGCAACTACAGATCAGCGGCGACACGCCAGACGGCAGCGCCTCGGATGCGGTCAGCATCCGAGGCCAGCCGTCGTGCGATTACCGCAAACGTGCAGCGCCTCGGGGAGCAAAGCCCGATCTCGACGAGTAAAGCATGCCGTCGGCCTCCAAATTCTCCCCGTTCCCAACGCGATACGGGATCGTAATGCATATCCCCCACGCTGAGGCACGGTATCGAAGTCGGGATCGGACCGACAACTCAGGTCACTTGCCGTCAATTTCGAAGGATCGCGAAGTTTACCGGCATGACTTCGCTTATGGAAGAGTCGAAGCATTAAGTCGCGGTGACGATCCCGCGCCGGGCAACCACCTGTTCGAGATGCACTGCAGCTAGTCGTGACCGGTTGCAGGCAACGAGCATCCACCGATCGCAATACCCCCGGTACCACTGCCCGTTTCCTCAGCTCACAGCGTTTCGGGGGCGCGCGCAAAGAAATCGAGGATCATCGCGTTAACCGCCTGTGGCCGTTCGAGAAAGCCCAGATGGCCGGTGTCGGCGATTTCCCGGTACCGCCCGTTGGGGAGAGCCTTCGCCACCTCAGCGCCGAGGTGGGGAGGCATGACGAGATCGTCGGCGAAGCCGATCACCAATACGGGTGTGGTGATCACTTTGTAGACACGCAGCCGATCGCTTTCCGGCGCAACGCCGTATTGCGCGCGAACTCCCGGTGTCGACTTTGTCGGCCACATCGTGAAAGTGTCGATCCAGTCCCGAATCGCGTCGTCGTCGTTCAAGGTCTTGGGTGAAAAGTTCTCGAGAATCCGCTGTTTGGCTTCGTATCTCGGTGGCAGTTGGATGCCGGCATGAACGAAATCCTCTTCGGCGGCGCGAAAGAATTCGCGCGTGCGGTCATGGCGTCCGCGGGTGGCCATCAATGCCGCCTGGCTGACCAACTCAGGGCGGGCCAGCATCAATTCTTGTGCGATGTATGAGCCCATCGAGGTGGCGACGATTCGAACCGGAGCAATGTTGAGCTTCTCGATCAAATCCGCGGTGTCAGCCACCATGGTTGCCGTGGTGAAACCGCCCTCATTCGCGGTGGCGCCGACACCCCGGTTGTCGAAAGTGACGACTCGGTAGCCGGCTGCACGGAATGCAGGCGCTTGATGCACATCCCAGGTGCGTCCAACACCGCCTTGGCCGGCGATGAACAGCACCGGCTCCCCTTCGCCACGATCGTCGTAAGCCAAGTTCACCACGGTGGGACGGTACTACGTCGAGGTCGAGACGACTCGGCGACCGTACGCTGGTATGCGGCGGCGGTGTGCTGGTGTGGCGGCGACCTTGCGGGGGTTAACCCCCCCTAAACCGGGCGGTTAACGACATGTTGCTGCACCGCTGCGATCCGTACGTTGAGGATGTGGTCGCAATTATGGATCGGGAGATCGAGCCCTCAAGGGCTGATACGACCACGCCGCCGGCACTCCGTCGCATCGGCGTTGTGCCCAGTGCGTCACTGGTCACCGGAGCTGTGATCGCCGTTGTGTGGCTGTGGGTGCCTATCGCAATCGGCGTTCTGGGGATCATGTCGATTCCGTCGGTGATCGGGTTCGTGCTGGCCGTCATCGCATTTGTGTACCTGATGCGCGGCGTTGCGCAGCTGGAACGCGCACGTAGCGAAGCAGTCTTCGGCATGAACATTCTCGTGCCGCCCCGAAACATGTCTTCGCACAAGGGTTTTCAACGGTGGGCCCACCAGTTGTGGCTGGATCTGGGAAGTGCCCGGTTTTGGAAGGGCACCGCACACCATTTTCTTCGGGCAGGCTACGACTTCGCGGCCGGTGGTTTTGCGTTCATCCTGCTGGCTTTCGCCTTCATGGCACCGGCCGCCGCGATCGCCGTAGGCCGTAGCGATGCCAACGCCGGATTGTCCTTCATTCCGCCCGCGCTGGCCTGGCCGTTGGCCGTGGTCGCGTCGCTGGCCGCCTTGGCGATCGTAGTGTTCGCGCCCATTCTCGACGCCAAGATCGACCTCTGGTTGCTCTCGCCATCGCCGGCCGCGATGCTGCAAGACGAGGTGAACGCGCTGGCCGACGCCCGGCTGGGTGCGGTGTCATCGGCGGACACTGAGCGACGCCGCATCGAACGCGACCTGCACGACAGCGTGCAGCCGCGCCTCGTGTCTCTGGCGATGACGATCGGACTCGCGCAAACCAAGTTCGAGACCGACCCAGCGGCCGCCAAGGCCCTGATGACCGAGGCCCACGACGACGTGAAGACCGCTCTGACGGAATTGCGCAACGTCGTTCGCGGCATCGCACCGACGATCCTTTCCGACCGAGGCCTGGACGCCGCGCTGTCATCTGTGGTGCAGCGCGCCGCTGTGCCGACCGTGCTGGACATCGACCTGCCTGGGCGCATTTCCGAGGAGACCGAATCGGTCGCCTATTTCGTTGTCGCCGAGGCCCTCACCAATGTCGCCAAGCACGCGCGCGCCTCGCGCGCCGTCGTGACGGTCCGATGCGACCAGGCCGACAACAGGCTGTACGTATCAGTGTTCGACGACGGCCGCGGTGGAGCGCAGATCACCGACAGCGCAATCAACACCGGACTCCGCGGCCTGGCCGAGCGGGTGCGCGCCGCCCGTGGCACGTTCACTGTTTCCAGTCCGGTCTCCGGGCCCACAGTCATTACGGCGGTGCTGCCATGCGCATCGTGATCGCCGAGGATTCTGCGCTGCTGCGCGCCGGCGTCGAGCGCATCCTCACCGACGCCGGCCACGAGGTGGTGGCGAGCGTGTCCGATGCCTCCAACCTGCTGAGCCTGGTCAACGAGGCCAAACCCGACCTGGTGATCGTCGACGTCAGAATGCCACCGACCTTCACGGATGAGGGAATCCGTGCCGCATCGCTGTTGCGCAGCCAAAATCCCGAGTCACCGGTGTTGGTGCTGTCGCACTACGTCGAAGAGCGCTATGCCTCCGACTTGATCACCTCGGATACCCGCGGCTTCGGCTACCTCCTCAAGGACCGCGTCGCCGACGTGCCCGCGTTCCTCGATGCCGTCTCGGTGGTAGGCGGCGGCGGGACGGTCCTCGACCCCGAGGTCGTATCGCAGATACTTGCGCGTTCGCATCGCCGCAACGCACTGGATCAGCTCACCCCCCGCGAAGGCGAGGTGCTGCAGCTGATGGCCGAAGGAAAGACCAATTCGGCGATAGCGGCGGCCATGCACATGTCGACCGGTTCCGCCGAAAAGCACATCGCTTCCATTTTCACGAAGTTGCGGCTGGCGCCCGATGACACCGAAAACCGTCGTGTCCTCGCCGTTCTGCGCTACCTCGAGTCATAAACGAAAGGACGGATCATGTTGACATCACCGATGAAAGCCGATCGAGAGGTGATCGAGAGCGCATTGGCGCTCGTCGAGACCGAGGGCGGGTGGACCCAGGGGACCTACTGCCGTGACGCCGGCGGCGCCGAGGTTCGTCCTGCCGCCGACTCCGCCGACGGTTGGGTCCGCGTGCGCACCGAGCATGTCGGTGGAGGAGGCTACGTTGTGCAGACGCAGTCCGGCGCCATCCCGTGCAGCTTCTGCCTCGGCGGGGCGCTGCGCGCTGCAGCGGGTTACTGGCACGCTGTGAATCCCTACGCGGCACAGGCGCAGGTCGATCGCCTCGAGCGCTTGCTTCTGCAAATGGCCAACTCCGTCGATGCGCCGGGCTGGCCGTCGCTGGCTGCCTACAACGACGACCCCTACACCACCAGGGCCGACGCTGTGCTGACCCTCAAGCGCGCCGCCGCCCACCTCGATGCGAAAGAGCAGAAGGTGCCGTGACCAGAAAAGACGGGTTCACCGGCGACCTCCTTGCACCCCGGCGCGAGGTCCGCCCCGAATGCTGATTCCTCCGCCGCCGTTATTGTCGGGCGGCTCTCGAACCGGGCCGCGCGCCGTTGGAGGCGTCATTGCCGACGTGGCATTCCGCGTCACTTTGGGTTGTATCGGGGCCCTTGCGTTCGGGTCCACAATGGTCTTCCAGGAGCTAGCCGGATGCGGCGCCGGTCGTCGGGTCGTCGACGAAGACGACACGATCGCCGCCATGGCCGACCCGGTGCTGACACTCCAGCGCGTTCCTGGCGGACACCTTGACGATCAGGAGCCCTGAGCAACATCTACGACGGCGATGACGTGCCGCCCCGCACAGCGGCACCTCTTCCACGGCCGGCTGCAATGTCCAGCGGCGGTCGCAGAGCGCTGCGCGTACTGTTCGTCGTAATCGCGGCCTCGCTGAGCGTAAGCACGCTGGGCGGCCTCGCTGCATTCGCGTATGGGCTCGGCCACATGCGCGTATCCACTGATTCGCAGGCGCTTCCGGCGGGCATGCGATCGCTGAGCCTCGACACCGGTGATGACCCGGTCACTATTCGCATCGTCACCGACATCAACGCTAACGAGCCGCGCATCGACTCGCGCATGGTCGGAAGTGCCGACGACACACCGCCGACGGTCGCCGGCGAGGGCGTCGACATCCGGGTCACGCTCGGTGACAGCGGTTCCGGGCTGTTGCGCTTCAATCGCACCGGAGAGATCGAAATCATCCTGCCGCCCGGCGTCGGAAGAGGGTTGAAGGTAACGGTCGAACAGCGCGCCGGGTCGCTGTCCACCGACGCCGATCTCGATCAGCTCGTTGCCGAGACCGAAGCGGGCTCCGTGAAACTCGCGGGCTCCGCTCGTCGAGTCGATATCAGCGCCCGCCAAGGCGACATCGAAACGAGCACCAGGATCGCCGTCGCCGAGTCCTTCAGGGCAGAAGCCGAATCCGGTCGCATCACGCTCGAGTTTCGGTCGGCGCCGCGCCTCACCGAAGCGACCGCCGAGGGCGACGTGACCGTGGGGGTGCCCGGCCCAGGCCCGTATCGAGTTCGCGCGCAATCCGAGCACCGTCTTGGCAAGACAACGGTGTCGGTGCCGGAAACGACCGATCCGAACGCCGCGGAGGTCACAGCTCGCTCGAGGGTGGGCAACGTCGTGGTCAACCAACTGCGCTAGCTACAGCCAGAGGTAGAGGCCGGACAGCACCGCCCAGACGGCGAAACAATAGGTTTCGAACATCACCCGTAACGGCATCGCCGCGTGGCGCAGTTCCATGAAGTCCAGGCCGACAAGACGTACCTTGATCGCCGCGATCGCCAACACGACAACCGCCACCAACGAGCCGGTGCCATGTTCGGCGCCGACGGCCCACGACAAGACGGTCGCCGCTATGAGAATCAGCCAGGAAAAGCCCGCCCGATTGCGCACCAGCTGAAGCGCCGAAGGTCCCTTCATCAGCTGACCAGATAAAGGAGGGCGAACAGGAAGATCCACAGCAGGTCGACGAGGTGCCAGAAACAGGCGCCGCCCTCGATGGCCGACATTCGCGCGGGGCTGAATTCGGATCGACGCGTCTGTGTCAGCAGGAACAGCAGCACACCGGTGCCGATACAGACGTGAAAGAGATGAAGTCCGGTCAGGATGAAGTAGTAGAGGAAGAAATCGTTGGCGCCGGGGCCATGACCGGCGGTGGCCAGTGCGACGTACTCGAATACTTTGAGGCTGATGAAGAGCAGACCGCACGCAACCGCCGCCAAAACAGCTCTGCTAGCAATGAATTTCGCACCAACACGGATCGCGCCAAGGGCGACGACGACGCACAGCGAGCTGGTCAGTAGGACCAGGGTGTTGGTGACGCCGACGCCGATATGCAGCGACGAGCGGGCGACGTCGAATAGGTCTGGCGCCTTCGCCCGTTCCACCATGAACGTGACAAAGAAGACGCCGAACACCAGCATGTCCCCGAACAGGAAGACCCACGTGCCGGATTCGCCGGGAATCCGCCGGGCGGACGGTCCGTTCGGCAGCGTCGACGCCGTCGTCACGACGCTGCGGCCAGCAGACTTTCGGCGGCTTCCTCCGCCTTGATGGACTTCAGCAGCACGACAGTGGTGCCGATCATCCAAACGATCAGGGCGAGACCCGGCAGGTAGTAGGAGAAGACACCGTCCCAGGCGAGCGGGCCGGTGCTCATGGCGACCACCACACAGCCAGGCAGCGACAGCATCGCTACCCACAAGTTGAGGAAGCCGTACCAGCGGGGGAACGTCGGAGGATCGCCCTTGTCAGTGAACGACGCGATCGCCAGCGTGAGGTTTTGCATGACGATGGTGCCCACGATGCCGATGAACCACAGCCAGAAGAAGTCGCTGAACGCCTGAGTGATCTGCGGATCACGCTCCCCGGCTCGAAATGCGGCCGCCGCCAACGCCATCAGCGAGAACATCATCGCCGGGGTGAAGATCGCGGCGGCGAGCAACTGAGTGAGGGTAAGCATGCCCCACTGCCCCTCGGCTCGCCGCAGGCGCAGCACGATCACGGCGTGGAAGGGCAGTGCGAGCGCAGCCGCGAGCAGTGCCCCGGCCAGCCCGAAACGCACCCAGAGGTTTTCAGTACTCAAGAATGCGTCGGTCTGCTCGGCCGTGTCCGTCGGGGACATCGGGGGAAAGAGTTTGGCGATGCCGGAAAAGCACACGCTGTAAAGGACGATCATTCCGGTTCCACACCATGCGCCGACGCGCTGCAACTTCAGTTCCACGGCTGACGACGCTACTGGCGGAGTGGGGCCAGCGGGGGCCGTTCGCCCAAAGTTTTGTCAAAATTGCCGAAACTGATCACGGCTGACGACGGGTCGGACGCCTCGACCGGTAAGCTGCCAGCGGTCAGGCCCTCGTAGCTCAGGGGATAGAGCACGGCTCTCCTAAAGCCGGTGTCGCAGGTTCGAATCCTGCCGGGGGCACTTTGTGATGTCGCAGGACGGCACTTCATGCGGTGTATCCGTCGGGTGATTCTTGATGTTCTGGCCTCGGCTGATGCGCGACAGTGTTTCGGCTGATACTTGCAGCGCAGCTAGTCGATGTCGAGGCTCGGTCGGGTCTTGGCTTTGGCCTCATGGCGCAGCTGACTCAACCGGGCCTCGGCGACTTCTGCCTGCTTCCCGGCCTCGGCGGCCAGGGCTTGTGCTTCGGCGGCGCGGGCCCTCGCATCGGCAGCGCGCGCCTTTGCGTCCGCGGCGTCCATACGCGCGAGGGCTTCCGTATAGAGCTGCGGCAGATTGAATCTGCCCGGCATCGTCGAATGGCCGCCGCGCGTCGAAAGATTCCGCTTCCGCGTGCCGGTCTCAGCGTGTGTTCGGGACTCAACGGGTTGCTGCTGATCCGCGTAGTACTCGATCACGACCAGAGCGACGCCGAGAAGCACCAGCAATGGACCGAACACGAAGGGGAACATGACAACCCCAGCCAAGCCGATCATCGTCAACGGCACCGCGATTACTCCTGCGGCCCACGGATACTGCTCGATAAAGCTGAGAACGGTCGACCGCGTTCTGAAAACCCGCGCGACCCATAGATCGCGATCCGGCCAATGGATGGCCATCTTCGAAGCCTTCATATTGGTTCCTCCGCACGGAGAAGGTCAGCAAATACATTGTGACACGTCACGGAGACAGGACGAGGCGATGCGAGTTGATCGCATCCAAACGGTTACGTACTCAAATTTCCTCGTCTGGGAAAAGCAGTGAATGCGCGATCCGTCCACCGTCGAAACGGAATTCGTGTGACGGGCGCCGAAGCGGCTCGATGGTGGCATCCGGATGCACGATCGCCCCTCCACCGGAGGGGATCCCGAGCCCAGCGGCTACTCCGTCGAGCAGATGAATCGCGCGCGACAGCCGCGCCCACCCGGCTTGCTCGTCGTGCGTGTCGATGACCATCGGGACGAGTCGGAACAACTCGAACGGCGAGGATGCTGATGCCTCGATGCCGAAGCGGCCGAGCTGCACCGCGCCGGCAGAGATACCTACCAGGATGGCCCCGCGCGCGTATCGCTGCAGGATCACGTCCTTCATGCCCGTCTTCTCGAATGTGTTCCAGCCAAGGCGCACATCGCCGCCGGCGAGGACCACCATCTGTGCACACTCCAGAAACGCGCGGTCGTCCGAACCGAACGACGACTGAATCATGCGACGGTCAGTGATCCCAATCGGATCCAAGGCCGCTTCAAAGATTTCGTAGTAATCGAGGCTGTCGCCGTTAGAGGCACCGACGTAGGCCGCGCTGATCGGTCTATCCGTGGCCAATCCGTCGAGCGCCGTGTCCAAAATGAGCCGATCTTTGCGCTTCCAGAAGAGCAGCTGACTGTCCGCGAAAAGGTAGAGCGGTTGGAGTTGTGACGCCGACCCGGTCATCGCACTCTCCCTTGATTCCAGCACCGCAACTGTCACCAGTCGGTGAAGTTTGACATCCATTTCCGGGACGCAGCCGAAATGAATCGCCGAGTCAAGCGCTTGTCTCGCGGTGCGGATCGGCGACGGGCTTCGATTCGGCAGACCCGCGCTGGCGCAGGAAGATCGACAGTCCGATGATCGCCGCGACCGCGATGAACTCGCTCTGCCAGTTCTGCATCGACTCGAACCAGAACTGCGCGGTGGTCACGTACCGCCACACCGAGATCACCGGCTGCCCGTGCTGTATCTGTTGGCTGTTGAATTCGGTGACGCCGCCCACTGCGTGCAACCCCCACGACGCGAAGAACAACACGAAGAAGGCGATCGCCAACGAATGCTCGTAGACGGCCAGCGGCCATCCGCCGTGGCGGACGGGCCAGGGGGAATTCGGTCCTGAGTCGTCGCGCGGGTCGGCGTCCTGAGGCGCAGTCTTGTTCAACGGTTTGGACTCCGACGAGCCCTTTTGGTACAGGAATGCCGTCAGGACGACGTACATGCCCATCTGGAGAAACTCGGATTCCCAATTCTCGAAGGTCGCCTCAACGAAGTGACCGGTCGCCAAGTACTGCAGCGCCGACAGCTGTTCGTTGGATCGGTGTTCGAGCTGTTCCTCGTTGTATGTGGCAGCACCGGAGACGATCATGCCGAGGAAGAACACCGCGAACAGCCCTACACAGGCCAGCAGCAATCCGTTGTCACGGACAACGTCGTGAACCGGCCGCCTATTCGGCCCGCTGCCCGTCACGATCGCTCCGGGTGTCGATCACTTGCTGCGCGATTTCGGTCAGCCGGGTGTTGCTGTCCTGCGAGAGCCGCTTCAGCATCTCGAACGCCCGCACGTCGTCGACGCCGTAGCGCTCCATGATGATGCCCTTCGCCTGGCCGATGCGATCCCTGGTGCTGAGGGCCGACTGCAGCTGCTCACCGTGGCGGCTGGCCAGGATCGCCGCCGCGGCGTGTGCGCCAAGCACAATGGCGGTTGTCTCGTCAGCGGCGTCGAAGGCGTGCGGTTTGAACGCGAACAGGTTGAGGGCTCCGGCGGTGCGGTCGGCGGTGTACAGCTTCACCGAGAGGCCGCTGAGGACGCCGAGTTCGACAGCAGCGGGGGCGTACTTCGGCCACCGGCTTTCGGTGCGGAAGTCTTCCGTGCGCACGATCACATCGTCGATCGCGGCCTGCACGCAAGGCCCCTCGTCATACTTCATCTGAAAGTCATCGAGCTGGTGAGGCAAGTTCGTGATGCCGGCCAGGGACTCGTACTTGCCGTTTTTGCCCACGAGTAAGACGCCGGCCGTGTCGACGCCCGGGATGAGCTCCTTCGCCGTTGCCGTGACGTCCGATAGAACCTCTTCGACAGTTTTGGGCGATGCGGCAGTACGCGCCAACTCAGCCATCCGATGCGCCAGATCGTGTTTCTGTGTCGAGGCCATTGGAACAGACTTCCCACTACGGATGGCCATTACACGAACGTTTGTCATCTCACACAACGGGCAGACCAAGGAGAGGCTCGCGTGGTGGTCGACCTCTACGCACAGCCAAGGTTCCGTCGGTTCAGACCTGAGTGCCGACGGGGCCGACCTCTAGGGTCACTCTCTTAATTGTAGTAACGTGACCACAATGGGCGCACCCAATGTCTGGATCCTCGGTGGGTATCAGAGCGATTTCGCCCGCAACCTCACCCGTGAGGGACAAGATTTCGCTGGCCTGACCTGTGAAGTCGTGGACTCGACCCTCACCGCGGCGAAGGTCGACGCGTCCGACATCGACGTCGTGCACCTGGGCAATGCCTTCGGCGAGATGTTCGCCCGGCAGGGTCACCTCGGCGCCATGCCCGCGACCGTCAACAGCGGGTTGTGGGATACGCCCGCCTCGAGACACGAGGCCGCGTGCGCTTCGGGCAGTGTCGCGACTCTCGCGGCTATCGCGGATCTTCGTTCGGGCGCATACCGGGCCGCACTGGTGCTGGGCGTCGAGCTGGAGAAGACGGTCCACGGCGACACCGCCGCCCAGTATCTCGGCGCGGCCGCGTGGACCGACCACGAGGGCGTCGACGCCAAATTCATGTGGCCGCACATGTTCGACAAACTGGCCGCCGAGTACGACCACCGCTACGGCATCGACGACGCCCACCTGCGCGCCATCGCCCAAGTCAACTTCGCCAATGCGCGCAACAATCCCAATGCGCAGACGCGAGGGTGGGTGGTTCCGGACCCGATCACCGCCGATGACGACGCGAACCCCGTCATCGACGGGCGTATCCGTCGTTTTGACTGCAGCCAGATGACCGACGGGGCCGCGGGCATCGTCCTCGTCACCGACGATTGGCTGCGCGATCACCCTGCCGCACGTCCGATCGGCCGCATCGACGGCTGGGGCCACCGCACCGTCGGTCTCGGCCTGCAGCAGAAACTCGACCATTCGGCCGACAACCCCTACGTGTTGCCCCACGTGCGCACGGCGGTGCTCGACGCCTTCGACCGGGCGCGCGTCACCCTCGACGACGTCGACGGCTTCGAGGTGCACGACTGCTTCACACCCAGCGAATATCTCGCGATCGACCACATCGGACTCACCGGACCCGGCGAATCGTGGAAAGCCATCGAGAACGGCGAGATCGAGATGGGCGGGCTGTTGCCGATCAACCCCAGCGGAGGCCTGATCGGCGGCGGGCATCCCGTCGGCGCGTCCGGTGTGCGCATGCTCCTGGACGCCGCTAAACAAGTCAGCGGCGGCGCGGGCGACTACCAGGTCGAGGGCGCAAAGACGTTCGGCACCTTGAACTTCGGCGGAAGCACCGCCACCACCGTCAGTTTCGTCGTGAGTGGAGTGTGACATGAGTGTGAACGTGGAGGTCGTCGGGAAGTTTCTGTCGACGCTGCCGGAGGACGACGACCACCCCTACCGCACCGGACCGTGGCGCCCACAGACCACCGAGTGGGATGCCGAGGATCTGCAGGCGGTCGAGGGCGAGATTCCGCACGATCTCGATGGCGTGTACCTGCGCAACACCGAGAACCCTCTGCACCCCGCGCTGAAGTTCTACCACCCGTTCGACGGCGACGGCATGGTGCACGTCGTCGGATTCCGTGACGGAAAGGCGTTCTACCGCAACAGGTTCGTGCGTACCGACGGTTTCGACGCAGAGAACGAGGAGGGCGGCCCGTTGTGGCCGGGCCTCGCCGAACCGATCCAGCTCGCCAAGCGCGACTACGGTTGGGGCGCACGGACGCTGATGAAGGACGCGTCGAGCACCGACGTGATCGTGCACCGCGGCACGGCGTTGACGAGCCACTACCAGTGCGGCGACATGTACCGCATCGATCCCTTCACCGGGGACACGTTGGGTAAAGAGAAATTCAACGGCGGGTTCCCGTTCGACTGGGGTGTTTCGGCGCACCCGAAGGTCGACGACCGCACCGGCGAGTTGCTGTTCTTCACCTACAGCAAGGAAGCGCCGTACATGCGCTACGGCGTCGTCGACGCCGCCAATGATCTGGTGCATTTCACCGATATCCCGCTTCCCGGACCGCGACTCCCCCATGACATGGCGTTCACCGAAAACTATGCGATCCTCAACGACTTTCCGCTGTTCTGGGATCCGAAGCTGCTGCAGGCCGGCGTCCACCTACCCGGTTTTCACCGAGATATGCCGTCCCGGTTCGCGGTCATCCCCCGCCGCGGTGGCCCCGCGGAGATCCGGTGGTTCGAGGCCGATCCAACCTTCGTCCTGCACTGGGTCAACGCCTACGAGGACGGCGACGAGATCGTCCTCGACGGCTTCTTCGAAGGTGACCCCACGCCGGTCGACACCCTCACCGGAGACAAGTACAAGAAGGCGTTCCGGTATCTCGCCCTGGACGGGTTGCAGACCAACCTTCATCGTTGGCGCTTCAACCTGGTTACCGGAGAGACGCGCGAAGAGCGCCTGTCGGAATCCACGACCGAGTTCGGCATGATCAACGGCGGCTACGCGGGCGGCCAGTACCGATACACCTATGCCGCAACGGGTAAGCCGGGATGGTTCCTGTTCGACGGCTTGGTGAAGCACGATGTTGCGACCGGCACCGAGGAACGTTTCACATTCGACGACGGCGTCTACGGCAGCGAGACCGCGATGGCGCCGCGGGTGGGGAGCAGCGCCGAGGACGACGGTTACCTCGTGACGCTGACCACCGACATGAACGCCGACGCCTCGTACTGCCTGGTATTCGACGCGGCCCGGGTCGCCGACGGACCGGTGTGCAAACTCGCACTGCCGGAACGAATTTCCAGCGGCACCCACTCGACGTGGGCACGTGGTTCGGAGCTGCGACGCTGGCGAGACGCCGACACCGCGGCCGGCGCGGTCGGCCTGTAGGTGACCGAGCCGGGCCCCAACGCCGTCGCACGCATGTTGGGGCTTCTCGGCGACGAGTGGACTCTGCTCGTCGTCCAGCAGGCGCTCCTCGGGGCGACGCGGTACGGCGACTTCCGCGCCCGGCTACCCATTTCGAACTCCGTGCTGACGGCACGGCTGCGATTGCTGACCGGTGAAGCGCTGCTCGAAAGCCGTCCGTACCAATCGAACCCACCGCGTTCGGCATACGTCATCACCGAACGCTCCCGATCGCTGTGGCCGGTGCTGCTGTCGATCTGGGAATGGGAACGCCGCTGGGTGCCCGACCACGACGATCCCCTGCCCGGCATGCGTCACACATCGTGCGGCGGCGACTTCGCACCGGTGGTCACCTGCGGCTCATGTGGAGAGGCGGCGAGCGAGAAGGACGTCGTCGCGCAGTGGGGTCCGAGCGGCTCGTGGTCACGGTCGATTCCGGTGGCGGCGACGCGACGACGGTCGGCGTCCGATCAGTCCGCAGGGTTGTTCCCACAGACGATGAGCGTCATGGGCAATCGATGGGGCTTCGCGCTGTTGGTCGCCGCGTTCGTGGGGATGAGCCGGTTCACCGATTTTCAGACACAGCTGGGCGCACCCCCGGGCTCGATCGCCGACCGGCTGGCGATCTTCACGGCCAACGGGGTGTTCGAGATGTCCGACAACCGATACCGCCTGACCGAGAAGGGCCGGGCGCTGTTTCCGGTCCTGGTGACCGCCCTGCAGTGGGCGCAGCGTTGGTACTCCTCACCCGACGGGCCGGCGGTGGCCCTCGCCCACACAGCGTGTGGCCGCCGATTCGTACCAGTCCTGACATGCGATCAGTGCTCCGAACCACTGCGTGGCGCGCATGTCGCCGCGGTCGAGAAAAATAGCTGAAAAATTCTGGCACTCTCTGCGTCCGAGTGCTAATCTCGCAGGTGCACAGTGATTTGGTCGCCCGCCAGGGTGGCGGGCTCTGAGCGATTGAGGAGGTGGATTGCTGTGCTGCGTTTTGATCCGTTCAGTGACCTTGATGCCTTGACCCGGGGCTTGCTGACCAGCCAGACCGGATCGAATCGGACCCCTCGGTTCATGCCGATGGACCTCTGCAAGATCGATGATCATTATGTCCTGACCGCCGACTTGCCCGGTATCGATCCCGGTTCGGTGGATGTCGACGTCGACAGCGGCACCCTCACGATTTCCGCGCATCGCACCGCCCGTTCAGAGGACGCCGTCCAGTGGCTGGCGAACGAGCGGTTCTTCGGCACCTACCGCAGGCAGCTTTCCCTCGGGGAAGGCATCGATGCATCGGCGATTTCGGCGACCTACGAGAACGGCGTGCTGACCGTGACGATCCCGGTCGCCGAGCGGGCGAAGCCGCGCAAGATCGAGGTCGCCCATAGCGGCAGACAACAGTCGATCGAGCCGACCACCGCCGACTCGGAGTAACCACTCAATCGAGACCGCGGGCAGATCGCGATTCAGCTCGAAAACGTGATCTGTCCGCAGTCTCGACGGATCAGGATTGGCCCAATGGGCATGCCGTCACGTGTGACGGTCCAGCCGGTACCGCAGGTTGTTGCGCACCGACGGCCACTCGATATCCAGAATCGAGTACACGACGGTGTCGCGCCGCGATCCGTCGGCCAGCAGCTGGTTACTGCGCAACACACCGTCGAGCTTGGCGCCCAGGCCCTCGATCGCTTTCCGGCTGGTGAAGTTGAAGAAGTGCGTTCGGAATTCGACTGCGACACAATTCAATTTGTCGAAGGCGTGGCCGAGCATCAGCAGCTTCGTCTCACTGTTGATCCCGCTGCGCCGGGCCGATTCCACGTACCACGTGTTGCCGACCTCGAGTCGCCGGTTGGCCGGGTCCACGTTCATGAAGCTCGACGAACCGACGAACGCGCCGTCCAGGCGACGCACGACCATCGTCAGTCCGGAGTCCGGCGCCTGTACCGCCAGCCGGGCGTCGACCCATCGCGCGACCGCCTCCGGGGCAGGTGCTCCGGTGAACCACAGGCGCCCGAGTTCGCCGTCGGCAGCGGCCGCTTCGATCTCCGGAACATGTTCTGAGCTAAGGGGTTCCAGCTTGACCCAGCGGTCCCCGATCAGCGAGACCGGTTCGATGAACCCGCTCATGACGTTCGCACGGTGGTCGCCGACCACGCGGCGACCATTGTCATCACCGACAGCACCGCCGCCGCGACCGCCACCGCGACGCCGGTATAGAGGCCGAATCCAGCCGACACCGGCGTATACACGTAGAGCCGGTAGTAGAACACCGTGAGAACCACCAGCAACACCGAAATGGCCAGTGCTGCCGAGGATGCCACCCGGGCCGACAACCCCCGCGCCGCCATCGCTCCCGCCACGATCAAGGTCGCTGACAGCAGGACGATGAGCTGACCGACACCGAAGCCGGATAACCGATTCCGCAACTCATCCATATCGCCGACCACGCCGCCGACCGCGCTGGCGCGAGCACCCTCAGCCGTCAACCATGGCATCCACCCATTCACCACGAGGATCGCCGCACACAGTGCGACCAGCCATCCGGGACGCAGGCGCGACATGCGTGAAGACTACGGTATGACGATGACCGAACTTCCCGACTGGGCGCGCCACATCGACATGGCTCCTCACCCCGAGGGCGGCTATTTCAAGGAGACCTGGCGCAGCGAGTTGACGGTGCCGCAATCGGCACTTCCCCTGGAATACAACGGCCCGCGCAACGCCGGGACGGCCATCCTGTTCCTACTGATGCCCGGCCAGCAGTCGGCATGGCACACCGTGCGCAGTGCCGAGCTGTGGCTGTATCACTCCGGGGGGCCGCTGCTCCTCGAGATCGGTCCCGAACAGGACACCGCCACAACACATCTACTCGGCTCGGACATCATGGGTGGCGAGAGCCCGCAGATCCTCGTGCCGCCCGGACACTGGCAGCGCGCTCGCCCGCGCGACGATCAGCCCTGCCTTGTCAGCTGTGTCGTGGTCCCAGGATTCGACTTCGCCGACTTCGCCCTCGGGGCACCAACCGACTGATTCGTCAGAGCCGGCCGGCGCGCAGCTTGTCCAGCCGTCGCCGGTCTCGCTTCGTCGGCCTGCCCGCGCCACGGTCACGGACGGCGATCGCGATCGCCTCGGTGGGCTCGGGTTCGGGTGTTCGGTCCAAAAAGCAGGTCGCCGCATCGGCCGCGCCCACCCGCTTCTGGATCACCCGCACCACCTCGACCACCCGCGTGGTCTGGCCCACCAATGCGCGTACCTCGTCACCCGGTGACACCGTGGTGGCGGGTTTCGCGGGACGGCCGTTCACCCGCACGTGTCCACCCCGGCAGGCGTCGGCGGCGTCGGGCCGCGTCTTGACGAGCCGGACCGACCACAGCCATCTGTCCACGCGGGTCGACTCCACGCCTTCCATCATGGACCAGGTGGTGAACTACCCAGCCGGCCGATTCGTATTACGAGTACGCACCGCGACCGCAGCCTTATTGTGACCTTATGCAAGCCTTATTTTTCTTAAAAATTGGTGTACCGTAGACGTTCGGGCACATGTACTGCAGCCATGGAAGGAAGCCGACATGCAACACGCACCTGCACGGATCGTCCTGGTCACCGGCGGATCGCGGGGTATCGGCGCGGAGATCGCCCGGCAACTCGCCAGCCCCGACACCCATGTCGTCGTGAACTTCCGCAAGCGAGCCGAGCGAGCCGAATCCATCGCCCAAGCCATCCGTGACGCGGGCGGCCACGCGTCAACGCTGCGTGCCGACATCTCCGACGAGGCCGAGTGCTCGGCCATGATCGACGACATCTCGCATCGCTTCGGTCGTCTGGACGCCGCCATCCTCAACGCATCCGTCGGTCCCGAGGCGGGCGATGATCTTAGAAGCGCGAAGCGTCTCAACCGCGATGCACAGCGCCGCATTGCGCTGAAGACCGTGCCGCTGATGCCGGCGGGCGGCCACATCGTGTTCGTCACGAGCCATGCGGCCCACTTCTTCCCCCATCGCGCGGTGCCGAAGGGGCAGACCGCCGTTGCGGCGAGCAAGTGGGCCGGCGAAACCGCGTTGTATGCGTTGCGTTCGGAATTCCGCCGTGCCGGAGTGCATTTCACGGTGGTTTCCGGTGACAGCGCCGACGTCGCGTTCGCAGCTGCGATCGCCAACGTCGCCAACACGCCGAACCCGTCCGGCATCGTGTATGTCGGCGGCGCCGACTCGCTGAAGATCGCCTAGTCCAGCGACGAGAGGTTGAAGCCTGCTCCCGTGGAGTCGGCGACCGAGGCCAACCGGCCGTATGGGGTGTCCTCGGCGTCGCGGATGACGCTGCCGCCGTTGTCCAGGACCAACTGCACGGTCTTGTCGACGTCGTCGGCACCGAGGAAGAAGAACCAACTGGGTTCGACGTCCATGGCCATGACACCGAGCAATGCCTCTCCGTCGAAATTGGCTGTGCTGTAGCGGAATTCGTCGGTGTCGGAGGCGGTCTCGACCTGCCAGTCGAAGACCTCGCGATAGAAGTCGGGCGTCCTGCCGTACTCGCGGGTGGTCAGCTGGAAGTACGTCGGCGCACCGTTCTCGTTGACGACTTCGAAGCCGCGGTGTCCGGCGGGCTGCCACAATCCGAAGAACGCGCCAGTCGGATCGCTCAGCATGCCCATCTGACCCCGGTCGCCGATCTGCATGGGCTCGGGCGGACCCTCCGCGCAGGCAACGCCGCCTGCCGCAACCGCCTTGTCGAGCGTGGCCTTCGCGTCGGTCGTGTGCAGGTACGTCGTCCAGGTGTCGGGGACGCCCCACTGCGGATCGTTGACCATCAGGCCGGCAACGGGTTTCCCGTCGCAGAACGCATTGACATAGCCGCCGAACTCGGCTCCGGCTGACTCGAAGTTCCAGCCGAACACCGCGGCATAGAAGTCCTTGGAGCGGTTGACATCCGACGACGCCAGGTCGATCCAGATCGGTGCCCCCACGGGGGCGGAAGTGCGGACGGGCACGGTGGTCTCCTTCGAGGTGGTGGGTCGGTCCCGGAGCCGCCGCGGCGGCGACATCCAGTCACCGATGCAGACCACCGCCCCGTTACAAACTCATTGGATGCCCAGCACTCGTAGCGCGTTTTCTTTGTAGATCAGCGACACCACCGCCGGATCGACATCGAGCTCCTCGAAGTCCCGACGCCAGCGGTCCAACTGGATGTACGGGTAGTCCGTTCCAAACAGCACCTTCGTCCGCAGTTGCCGGCTCGCGGCGCGTACCAGTTGCGGCGGAAAGTACTTCGGCGACCAGCCCGACAGATCGATGTAGACGTTGGTCTTGTGCGTGGCGATCGCGATCTGCGAGTCGACCCAGGGCACCGCCGGGTGCGCCATCACGATCGTCATCTCCGGGAAATCGGCGGCGACGTCGTCCAGCAGCATCGGATCCGAGTAGCGCAGTTTGATGCGGTGCCCGCCGGGCAATCCCGCACCCATTCCCGTCTGCCCGGTGTGAAACAGCGCGGGCACGCCGGCCTCGGCGATCGCCTCGTAGATCGGGTAGAACTTGCGATTGTTCGGTTCGAAGGCCTGCATGCTCGGGTGGAATTTGAAGCCCTTCACCCCGTAGTCGCGGACGAGTTCGTGGACGCGGTGCACCGCGCGACGCTCATGCCACGGGTCGACGCTGCCGAACGGGATCAGCACGTCGTTGTTGCGCACCGCGCCCGCGATGAGGTCTTCGATCGAGTTCGGCGTATGCCGCATTCCGGTGCGCGCGTCGACGGTGAAGACGACCGCCGCGGTGTTGTGCCGCCGGTACTCGTCGGCCAGCGCGTCGACACTCGAGAGCGCGCCGGGTCCACGTTTGAAGTACTTGCCGACCGCGTCGACCAGCGCGTCGTCGTACGCCTTGTGGCCGTGCGCGTCGACCTCGACGTGAGTGTGAATATCGATGGCCGCGACCTTGTCGAAATCGATCGCATATTCGTACTTTTCGCCCTGTACCGTCACCCTCGTGACGATATACGCGCTGAACCTCTTCGATATCGCCGATCGCGAGGAGTACCTCGCGTACTCGAAACGCTCTCCCCAAGAGGTCGCCAAGCACGGCGGCCGCGTCGTCGCGCTCGGGCAGTTCAACGACGCGATCCTCGGCGACATCGAACCGCGCAAGGTGCTGATCCTCGTCGAGTGGGACTCACGTTCCGCGTTCGACAGTTACTGCGACGACCCTGAGCTCGCCGATCTGCATGCACACCGGGAGCACGGGTCGTCGTCCTACATCTGGCACCTCTTCGACCGCCTGGACGATCTGCGGCCGCTGCTCAAGCTCCAGTGAATTCGGCGCGCTGACGCACCCTTATGGGGCGGTCAGCGCGCCGAATTCGCTAACTCTAGGCGGGTGAATAGCCCAGAGCACCCTTGATCTCGAGGTACTCGTCGAAGCCGAACTCGCTCCATTCACGACCGTTGCCGCTGCGCTTGTAGCCACCGAACGGCGTGTTCAGGTCGAACGCGTGGTTGATGGCGACCTGGCCGGCCCGGATCCGGCGCGCCACCGCACGCGCCGCCTCGATGTCCGCAGCCGAGACGTAGCCCGCTAACCCGTACTCGGTGTCGTTGGCGATCTCGATCGCCTGATCGATGCCGTCGTATTCGAGGATGCACAACACCGGCCCGAAGATCTCCTCGCGCGCGATCGTCATGTCGTTGGTGACGTCGGCGAACACCGTCGGCCGGACGTAGTAGCCGGTGTCCAAGCCCTCAGGCCGACCGGGCCCACCGGCGACGACCGTCGCGCCCTCCTCGATGCCCTTCTGGATGAGTCCCTGGATCTTGTCGAACTGGGCCTTCGATGCGACCGGCCCGATCGCCGACTTGTCCTCGAGGTCACCGACCTTGACCTGCTCGGCGGCCGCCCTCGCCGCCGCGATGGCTTCGTCCTTGCGGGACTTCGGCACCAACATGCGCGACGGCGCGTTACAGCTCTGCCCCGAGTTCGGCATCATCGCAGCCACACCGGCCGCGACGTTCTGCGCCAAGTTCTCGTCGTCGAGCACGATGTTCGGGCTCTTGCCGCCGAGTTCCTGGGTCACCCGCTTCACCGTCGCCGCGGCGTTCTTTGCGACATCGATGCCCGCCCGCGTCGAGCCGGTGAAGGACACCATGTCGATATCCGGGTGGCTGGACAGAGCGGCACCGACCCCTGCGCCCTCGCCGAACACCATGTTGTACACACCGGCGGGCGTGCCGGCGGCGTCCATGATCTCGGTGAAGATCTGCCCCGAGTACGGCGCGACCTCCGACGGCTTGAGCACCATCGTGCAGCCGGTGGCCAGCGCCGGGAACACCTTGCAGGCGATCTGGTTGATGGGCCAGTTCCACGGCGTGATCAGACCGCACACCCCGATCGGCTCCTTGAAGATCATCGCCGCGCCGCGTGGGACTTCGAACTCGAAATTCTTCAGCGCGTCGATGGCACCGTTGAGGTGTCCGAGGCCGAGGTAGACCTGGGTGCCCGAGCCCAGCGACGGCGGCGCGCCCATCTCCTCGGACACCGCCTCACCGAGATCCGCGGAACGCTTCTGGTACTCGACCAGGATCGCCTGCAACAGATCGAGGCGCTCTTCGCGACTGCTCACCGACCAGGTGGCGAACGCTTTTCTCGCGGCTTTCACCGCATTGTCGACGTCGGCGGCCCCGCCGATCGCGATCTTGCCCGACACCTGCTCGGTGGTCGGATTGTCGACGTCCAGCGTCTTCGGCTCGACCGGGTCAACCCACTTGCCGTCGATGTAGAACTTCAGATATTCGCGCATGACTTGCACTCTTCCTTAACGCAGGCTGTTACTGGGTGCCTTCTGCATACCAGGTCCGGAATCGGTCGTACTTCGGCATCTCCTCTGAGTTGGCCTTCGGATCGATACACACGTGCACCACACCGACTTTGCCGCTCGCGTAGGCGCGGGCGATGGCCGGTCCGATCTCATCTTCCTTCTCGACGAACTCGCCGTGGCAGCCGAAGCCCTCGGCGATCTTGTCCATCCGGACGTCCTTGCTCCAGTGCACACCGGGCTGCGGCGACGGCTGGGAGAACGTCCGCTTGTACACACCGACCTCCAGGCCCCACTGATGATCGACGCCCACGACGCAGACCAGGGGAAGACCCTCTCGCGCGGCGGTCTCGAGTTCGGCGATGTGGAAGAGGAACGCGGAATCGCTCGTCAGCAGCATCACCGGACGCTTGCGTCCCTCGGCCACCGAGGCCCCCACCGCGTACGGCAGTCCGGTGCCGAGATGGCCGAAGTTCTGATTCCAGATCACGTCGCGCGGCTTGGACTGCGAGTACGTCCATCCGAAGATCACCGTTGCGCCGCCGTCGCGAACCATGATGCCGTCGGAGAGTTCGTTGAACGCCTTGGTGGCCTCGACGATGTAGCGCGCCGGGTGAATCGGCGAGCGTCCCGATGGTGCGCTCTCGGCTAGCTGCGCGAGTTCCGTGGCATCGGCTTTCACGAGCTTGTCGAGGTTGGCCGACGGGGTGCGCGGGGTGTCCTTCAGCGCCTCGACGAGCTGCGGCACGACACCGCGCAGATCGCCGACCAGCGGCACATCGAACTGACGGTTGACGCCGATGGCCGCCGGATCCTGTTCGACGTAAATCCATTTGCGATTGGCGTCGTTGCCGGCCCAGTGCTGGGTCCGGCCGTAGTGCATGGGCTCACCTAGTTCGGTCCCCAGCGCGATGCATACGTCGGATTCCTCGACGGCCTCGTTGGCGGCCGGGGAGAACAAGTAGGGGAACGTCCGGTCCTGCAGTCCCGGGATGTACGACGTGCCACCGGAGGTCTGGATGACGGCACAGTTCATCAGCTCAGCCAGCTCTTTGACCTCCTGCTGGGTGCGCGACGTGTGCACGCCGTGGCCCACCAACAGGATCGGGCTCTTCGCCTCACGGATCAGCTGGGCAGCCGCTGCGATCTCAGGTGCGCCCGCACCCTGGTTGACGAGGCGATACCGGTTGGGCGGCAGGGGTTCCGGGACGTCGAGCTCTTCGAGTATGACGTGCGACGGGAACTCGATGTACGACGGACCGGGCGTTCCGGACATCGAGCGACGGATGGCCTCGCGGATGATTTCGTCGGTCTGGTCGGGGTACTCGATCGAGCTGCTGTACTTGACGGAGTTCGCGAAAAGCGGTTCCTGCTGTACGAATTGGATACGGCCGCGGCGCACGCGACGTTCGGTGACGCGGGCGCGCTGGCCACCAAGGAAGATCACCGGCGAGTTCTCCACCAAGGCGCACTGGATGGCGCCCGCGATGTTCGCCATACCCGGACCGAGCGTGCCGATACAGAGGCCGGGCTTGCCGGTCATCCGCGACGCCGCCTCCGCCATGAAGCCGGCGCTCAACTCGTGGTGGGGCGCGACGACCGACCATCCGCGTGCGTCGGCCTCGGAGAACATGTGCACGAAGTTGGGGTCCGGGATGCCGAACAATGTGTTGACGCCCTCGGCCTCGAACAGATCGAGAATGCGTTTGTAGACGGGTACACCCATGTGAAACTCCTTGATTCCTTTATAGATAGCGTTGCGCTAGGTAGTTGCGGTGCGCTGCCGGCGAGCCGAACAGTGAACGGTTGAGAGCGGCCCGTTTGAGGTACACGTGGATGCCGCTCTCCCACGTGTAACCGATGCCGCCGTGCAGCTGCATGGCCTTGCCCGCGATGTCGACGGCCGATCCGCAGGCATACGACTTGGCCATCGCGGCGGCCACATCGGCGTCGGGCCGGTCATCAACAATGGCTTGCACCGCGGCGCCGACGAGCTGGCGCGAGACCGAGATGGTGACGAGCATGTCGGCGCAGGCATGCTTGACGGCTTGGAACGAGCCGATGGGCCTGCCGAACTGCTCGCGGACCTTCGCATAGCCCACCGTCGCGTCAAGCATCGCTTCCGAGATGCCCAGGCTGTCGCAGGCGACGGCGACCGCGGCGCGATCACGCAGTCTTTGCACCGCAGCGGCGGGATCCCCATCGAACTGCAGCACCTCGGCGTTGTCGGCCGCCGTGACCGTAGCCAGTTTGCGCGTCTCATCGAGAACCGGCCGCGCGGTGACGGTCGGCGCGGTGACAGCGGCGCCTTCGTCGCTGACGACGAGGACCTTGTCGGCACCCGCGGCATCGGGCACGAAGTCCGAATCCAGCGCGACGGCCACCCGTATCACGCCTGATGCCATGTCGGTCAGCAGTTGGTCGCGAGTCTCACTGGGCTGCAATGCGTTCAGGGCACCGACGACAAGGACCGCACTACCCAGGTAGTTGTTGGCGCTGGCAGCACGGCCGATCTCCCGGCACAACACCGCGGTTTCCGCGAATGTCGCGCCCGCTCCGCCGAACTCCTCGGGCACCTCCAGCCCGACCCACCCCGCGTCGACGAGCACCGGCCAGTCCACCGCACGGTCCTTGGCCAGCAGGTCGCCTGCGACCGAGCGCAGCTCGTCGTGGAACTCCGAGAATTCTTGTGTCATCAGGCTCTACCTGATTCTCGCGGGGACACAAGGTCCCGCTCGGCACTCGGTTCTCGCGGCAGACCCAGCCCGCGCTCGCCGATGATGGTGCGCTGGATCTCACTCGCCCCACCGGGAATCGTCCACTCCCACGACCCGATGAAGTCGAGCATCCAGGCGCCGGACTCCCAGCCGCTCGACATGGGCTTCGTCAACTCGGTGTGCGCGGCCAGTCCCCCCACCTCCGCGCCGAAATCGGTCGTCCGCTGCAGCAGCTCGCTATAGAACAGTTTGACGATGGATTCGTCGGCGGGGCCCGCCGTGCCTGCCTCTGGATTCGCGGCGGATTCGACCACTTTTCGGCACATGCCGCGCAGTCCCGCGATCTCGATTTCGAACTGCGCCAGGCGGTCGGCCACGATGGGATCGTCGACCGGGCAGCTTTCCAGCAGCCAGCGGAAGCCCGCATTGCCAAGACGTTCGGCGAGCTCGAGCATCGTCATGCCCCGCTCGGCACCCAACGTCGCCTGGGCGACCTGCCAGCCGTGGTTCTCGTCGCCGATGAGGTTGGCGGCCGGGATCCGCACATCGTTGAGGAACACCTCGCAGAAGTGCGAATCCCCGATCGCGTTGCGGATCGGTCGCGCTTCGACGCCGGGTGTTTGCATGTCGAGTAAGAAGTACGAAATGCCTTTACGTTTGGGGGCATCGGGATCGGTGCGGGCCAACAGCAGGCACCAGTCGGCGTGCATACCGCCGCTGGCCCACAATTTCTGGCCGTTGACGACGAAGGTGTCACCTTCGCGTCGTGCGCTGGTGCGCAGGCTCGCCAGGTCGGACCCGGCCTCGGGTTCGGAGAAGCCCTGCACCCAGATCTCGCCGTCGAGGATCGCGGGAAGGTGGCGACGGCGCTGGTCGTCGGTGCCCGCAACTAGCAGGGTCGACGCGGCATGGTGGATGCCGACGAACGCGAGCACCAGGCGCGGCGCATCGTGGGCGGCCAGCTCCTGGTACAGCACAACCTGTTCGGGTACCGACATCCCGCCGCCCCATTCGCGCGGCCAGTGCGGGACGGCGTAGCCGGCGCTGTGTAGCGTCGCGAACCACGACTTCTGGAAAGCGACGAATTCCTCTTCGGTGGCGCCGGTTTGGGTCTGACGCCAGTCCGGCGGGATGTGCTCCACGCACCACGCGCGCACAGTGTCGCGGAAATCGTCCAGGCTCATGATGCGTTCACCCGGAGCTTGTCCATCGCGTGGGCTACCGCCACACCGTCGTCGAACGACGGGGCGATCTGTGTGCCGGTTCGGACCGCCTCGACGACGTCACTCAGGAATGCCGACAGCGCCGGCGGCGGCGATCTCCGCGGCGCCGGTGCGAATTCGAACGTCTGGGGTTCCGCACGGGGGCGATGCACGACCAGTCTGGTGTCTCCGGTCAGCTCGAGCGAGCCGTCGCTGCCCAGCAGCGTCGCGCGTGGGGCGAGGGAGACCGCCCCCGCGAAGCCGGTGTCGTGCGCGGCGGTGCAGCCGTTCGCCATCGTGAACCATGCCGAATAAGCATCTTCGGCGGTGGCCTCGGTCGGCGACCCGTCAATTCGGGTCACGCCTCCACATTCGGTGACCTCGCTGTCGAACAGCCAGCGTGTGAAGTCGATCAGGTGGGAGCCATAGGCGCCGATCCAGCCGCCACCACGCGCACGGTCATGGATCCAGCCGTACTTGCGACCACGCAATCCGCTGCCGTAGAACGTCCAGTTCAAATGGATTGGTTTGCCGATGACTCCGTCGTCGGCCAGCTGTTTGATCTTCGCCCAGGACTCGTTGTAGCGGAACTCGAAGTTCAGGAAATTCAATACCCCGGTGGCACGGGCGCGTTCGCGCATCGATTCCGCCTCCTCGGCGTTGCGGCCGAACGGCTTGTCACACAGCACTGCGTGTCCGTGGTCGAGTGCGGCGTTCACGTGCTCGATGTGCATGAAGGGCGGAGAGTGCACCGAGATGAGGGCGACGTCGGAGGTGACGGCGGTCTTCACCGCCGCCTCGTCGCGTGGGCTGATCACCTCGACGTCGAGCCCGAGGCTCTCATACACGGGGGCGGCCGCGTGCTTACCGAAGCCGGTTCCGATCACGGCGACCTTCATGCGAACAGGCCCGTCAGTCCGGATCCACCGACGCGGCGGGTCAACTCGTCGCGCGTGGCGGAAAGGCCGAGCGGCAACCGGCGCAGCGGCTGGCTGTAACGCGACAGCCACGACAGCGTGGTCTCGTCGCAAAACCCGACCGCACCGTGCAGCTGGTGACACACCCGGAAGACGACCTCCGCCGCCTCGATCGCCGACATCCGCACCGCCAACGCGTCGTTGAGCGCATCCGGCTGGTCGGTGCCGATACTCCACAGCGCGTACTTGGCGAGAATGTCCAGCCCACTGCGCTCGACCTCGGCGTCGGTCAATTGGAACTGCACACCCTGGAACGACGACAACGTCTGCCCGAACTGCTTGCGCAGGCTGACGTGCGAGACGGTCAGTTCGATCGCACGGTCGAGCATGCCGAGCAGCGTCCAGCACGGTAGTACGAGTCCGAGCGCCACATCGGCCGCACCGCCGTCGTCGATCGCAGACAGTGTCACCTCGGTGACGAATCCCGGTCCGGAGGCGCCGATGCCTGACACCGTTGATCGGGATCCGTCCAGCGTCACGGCGGCCCAACGTGATTCGAGACCGGCGAGCACACCGGACGGACGAGCGCCCGCGACCACGATCAGACCGTCGGCGTCGAGGTCGGTCGGTGCCGCCAGCCGTTCGGCGACCGGGTAGGGCACCGCCCAGTAACCGGCGCTGCGGCACAGTGCGGCGGCGGCTTCGAGTCCGTCGGTGTCATCGCGGGGATCGAGTTCCCACGCGCCGAGTCCGGCGAGCACTGGCCCAGCCAACGACTCACGGATGGCGGGTTTGGCCTCGGCCTGTTGTACGAGTTGGTCGCCACCCGCCGCCTCGAACGCGCGAAGAGCTTGACGGCCATACTCTTTGGCGTCGTCGGAGAGGTCGAGGATCAGTTCACTCATTTGGCGGCCGCCAGCAGGCTGCGCGACAGCAGGATGCGCTGCATTTCGATGCTGCCGGATGACACGGTGGAGGCCTGCGAGTACTTCCAATGGTCCTCGACCTCGCCGAGGAACCATGCCGCGCGCGGATCGTCGTGCGACACCTCGGCGGCGATGTCCATCAGCACCTCGGCGCTGTCCTGGTCCAGCTTGGTGACGGCGATCCGGTAGGCCGCTGCGTCGCCGGGCTGGATGCGTCCGCTGCTTTGCAGCCAGACCACGCGGTACGCCATCAGGCGCGCGCGGCGGCAGTGTGTCAGCATCCGCACCCAGCGTCCGCGCAGTTCGGTGGGAAGGTCGTCCCAGCGGTTCCCGAGAACCATTGGGGCGGCGGCCAATAGACGTTCGCAGCGGGCATACCGGGCGATGCCGACCCGTTCGAAGGACATCACGTCCTGCACGATCGACCAACCCGCGTCGACGGTGCCGAGCACGTCGGCCTCAGTGACCCGCAGGTCGTCGAAGAACACCTCGTTGAGGTGGTGCGGGCCCAACATGGCGCGGATCGGTCGCACCTGGATCGCCGGATCGTCCATCGGCACCAGGAAGATCGTCAGGCCCTGTTGTTTTTTCTGGGTTGCTCCGTCTCCAATCTTCGACGTCCTCGCCAGCAGGAAGCACCATTGGGCCATCGTTGCGTAGGAGGTCCAGATCTTCTGACCGCTGACCAGCCAACCGTCGCCGTCGCGTCGGGCAGTGGTGCGCAGTGACGCGAGATCCGAACCCGCTTCGGGTTCGGAGAATCCCTGACACCAGATGACCTCGCCGCGCGCGATGGGCGGCAGATGTGTCTGCTGTTGTTCGGGGGTGCCGTGCCGCATGATGATCGGCCCGACCCAGTTCACTCCCATGTACTGGGCTCCGCGCGGTTCGTGGTGCGCCCACATCTCCTCGCGCACCACCGTCTGCTCCCACACCGACGCGGCGCCTCCGCCGAACTCCTCGGGCCACGACAGGCACAGCAGGTTGCGCTCGGCCAGCAGCCTACAGAACGCCTGGGCGGTCTCCAGGTCGGCGGGATCGTCGGTGAAAGCACCCAGAAAGTGTTCGGGCACATGGCTGTTCACCAGCTCGCGCAGCTCTGACCTCAGCGCATCGGCCTTCTGTCCCATCTGGAAATCCATGACTAGCCCCCTCCCGTCGTGAGGTCGGTGAGTCCCAGCTCGTCGAGCACGTCGTCGGTGTCTTCGCCCAACCGCGGAGCCGGACCGGCGACTCGGCCGGGGGTCCGCGAAAACCACGTCGGTACACCGGGAAACCGCACCGGTCCGTGCACGGTCTCGACCGTCTCGAACAGACCGACGGCGTTGAGATGCGGGTTGTCGAACAGGGCGTCCGGCGTGTTGAGCGGTGCCGCGGGGATCTCGAGTTGGGCGAACAGCGTCAGCCATTCCTGGGTGGTGCGTTCCTTCAGGGTCTCGGCCAACAGTCCGTAGACAGCGTCGATGTCGCTGGCGCGCAGCTCGAGCGTCGCGTATTTATCGTCGTTCCACGCCGGCTGCACCGCGTTGATGAACGCGTCCCAGTGCTTGTCGTTGTAGATCAGCGCTGCGATGTAGCCGTCGCTGGTGCGGTACGGTCTGCGGTTCGGCGCGACGGTGCGCGGATAGATCGCCGGCCCCAAGGGAGGGTCGAACATGGCGCCGTTGGCATGTTCGACCAGCATGAAGGATGCCATGGTCTCGAACATCGCGACCTCGACCTCCTGCCCCTCCCCCGTGCGCTCACGATGGAACAGCGCCATCGTCGTCGCGTACAGCGCGGTGAGCCCGGCGACTTTGTCGGCCATGATGGTGCCGACGTAGTCCGCCTGCCCCGTCAATTGCTGCTGCACCGCGGGAATTCCGCATTCGGCCTGGATGGTGTCGTCGTAGGCGGGGCGGTCCCGATCGGGTCCGCGGTGGCCGTAGCCGTAGCAGTTCGTGTAGACGATGCGCGGATTGATCGCGGCGACGTCCTCGTAGCCGAACCCCAGCTTGGTGATCGCCTTCGACCGCATCGAGTGGACGAACACGTCGGCGCGTTCGACGAGTGCGCGTAACGTGGCCTTGCCCGCGTCGGTCTGTAGATCCAGCACGATGCTGCGCTTACCGCGGTTCACGTTCACGAAGACGCCGCTCATCCCCGACTCCGGACCGACCGAGATGAATCGCGTGTTATCGCCCTGCGGTGGTTCGACTTTGATGACCTCGGCGCCCATGTCCGCCATGATCTGCGTACAGTACGGCCCCATCACCATCGCGGTGAGGTCGACGACACGGACACCCGCCAGCGGTCCGCTAGGCATGATTCAGTTCATCTGACTGGCTCGCTGCCATCGCGAAGCTGTACCGGATGTGGTCGCCGTGGCCGTCGGGCACCACGGGGAACACCAGCGGTTCGGTGTCGTCGCGGATCGCCGTCATGTTCTCACCGACGTCGGCGATCGTCCACGACGGGCGGTACACACCCGGAGTCTCCGCTACCTTGGCCGTCGCCACCCGGCCCGCGAGCGCGACGAGTATTTCCCCTGTGATCGAACACGTCTCGTGCGCCAGCCATCCGACGACGGGCGCCACAAGCTCTGGTCCCATCGGAGGATACGCCGAGGTGTCGATGCCCTCGGCCATGCGTGTGACGGCGGCGGGCACGATCACGTTGCTCCTGATGCCGTAGTCGACACCTTCCATCGCGGCGACGTTCGACAGCCCGATCGCGCCCGCCTTGGCGACCGCATAGTTCGCGACGCCGTGGTTGCCGTACAGCCCCCCAATCGACGATGTCAGCACAATGCGGCCGTAGTGCGCGTCACACATCACCGGAAAGGCCGGCCGCACAACGTGGAACGCTCCGCGCAGATGTACGTCGACGACGGCCTCGAAGTCCTCGTAGGACATCTCACGCAGCGGGGACCGTCGGACATTTCCAGCGTTGTGGATGAGGATGTCGATGCGACCGAACCGGTTCAGCGCCGTCTCGATGATCGCCTGACCGCCCTCAGGAGTTGCGACCGAATCGGTGTTGGCGACGGCTTCCCCTCCCGCAGCGACGATCTCGCGCACCACGTCGTCGGCAGGAGTGGCGTCTGACCCGCCACCGGCGAGGCTTCCGCCGGCGTCGTTCACCACGACCTTCGCGCCCTGCGCCGCCAGCAACAGCGCGTACGAGCGGCCCAGCCCCCTGCCGCCGCCGGTGATGACCGCGACCCGACCGTCGAACCTCAAGTCATCCACGAAGTTCCAGCCCGTCGAGGTCGCCCTTGGCCCGCCACTGCGCGATCAACTCGTCGAAGGCGTAGAAGCCGGGCGAATAGAAGTCACCGAGGAACGCGCCGTTCTTCACGGCGCCCCCCTGGCCTTCGTTGTTGTAATAGCCGGGCGTGCATGACAGTTCGAATGCCGAGTTGTCGATGGCGAGTTCGCGGACGGTCTGCACCCAGGCGTCCTGGCCCTCCTGACTGGGCTCGATCGTCGTGGCACCGCGGTTCTGCGCCTCAGCGATGAGGTAGGCGATGTGGCTGGCCTGCTGCTCGAACATCGCCGTGGTGTTGGCCGAAACGCCGCCCTGGATGAAGCCCATGAAGAATTGATTGGGGAAACCCCGACTCGTCATCCCGTGCAGGGTCTTGTAGTCGTCTTGCCAATAGTCGAAAAGCGAAAGTCCGTCGCGGCCGATGATTCGATCGATCGCGTAGCGGCGGCTGATCTCGGTCGAGATCTCGAAGCCACTGGCGAAGACGACGCAGTCGACCTCATATTCGACGCCGCCGGCGACGATTCCCTTGTGGGTCAGGCGTTCCACACCCTTGGTCGCGGACACGTCGACCAGCGTCACGTTGGGCCGGTTGAAGGTCGCGAGATACTGCTCGCTGGACGTCGGCCGCTTGCACATGAAGCGGTAGTACGGCTTGAGCGCCTCGGCGGTGTCCGGATCGTCGACGATCTCGTCGACGAGGCGACGTAACCGCTCCATGATCTTGTAGTCTTCCTCTTCCCGAAAGGCCATGATCTGCTCGATGGTCACCGAAGCCGGGTCGTCGCTACCCGCAATGCGGGCGGTCAGGTTGCGGCCGAGCTCAGTCCAGAAGTCGCACACCAGATCCGGCTCACCGAACACGACGCCCACAAACGGCGACCAGTTGTGGAAGTTGCGCTTGCGCTCCTCCTGCCAACCCGGTTGCAGCGAGGCAGCCCAGCCGGGGTCGGTGGCGGGGTTGGTGCGCGTGTCGACCGACGACGGCGTGCGCTGGAATACGAACAGATGTTTGGCGTCGCGCCCGAGGTGCGGCACCAATTGGATGCCCGTGGCGCCGGTGCCGACGAGTGCGACGCGCTTGTCCGCCAGCTTGGTCAGGCCGCCGTCGGCGTCTCCGCCGGTGTAGTCGTAGTCCCAACGCGCGGAGTGGAACACGTGCCCACCGGCAGCCTGGTACTCCTTGATGCCGGGGATTCCGGGAAGTTTCGGGCGGTTGTACGAGCCCTGAGCCATCACGACGAAGCGAGCGCGGATATCGTCTCCGCGGTCGGTGCTGATACGCCAGCGCTCGGTGGCGTCATCCCAAATCAATTCGCGGACCTGGGTGGAGAACAGCGCCCCGTCGTACAGGCCGAAGTGCTTGCCGATGTTTCGGCAGTGCTGGAAGATCTCGGCGCCATCGGCGAACTTCTTCGACGGCATGAAGTCCAGCTCTTCCAACAGCGGGATGTAGCAGTAAGCGTCGTTGTCACATTGGATTCCCGGGAACCGGTTCCAGTACCACACCCCGCCGAAGTCGCCCGCCATCTCGATGACGCGGATACCGTTCACGCCGGCCTTCTTGAGATAGGCGCCGGCCAGCAGCCCGGAGAAGCCGCCGCCGAGAACGACGACGTCGACGTCTTCGGCGATCGGGTCGCGCTCGACCACCGTCGTGTAGGGGTCGACCTCGGAGAACTCAGCGAACTCCCCTTCGAGTTCCAAATACTGCGAACCACCCTCGGGCCGCAGACGTTTGGCCCGTTCAGCGGCGTACCTCTCCCGGATCGCGGGGATGTCGATGTCGGACGGGGTGTCAGTGGGCCCGCACGTGTTCTCGGTGGTCGTCATGTATCTCATCTTCCTGCGAATCCGGCGCGCAAAACGACCCTGGCGGTGCGTCAGCGCGCCGAATTCGCTAAAGGTCTTGTGGTTCGCCGGTGCCCATGTACCTGGACAGCTGGTAATGAAGGTTGACGGTGCTGCGCTCGCGGTACGGGTTGGGCTTCGTACCGGGGAAGCCGGCGGACTTCATGCCCTGCTGTACTGCTGCCATGTTCGAGAAGTCCTGCGGCAGCACCGACAGCCAATTCGGCGAGTCCTTCGGTGTGTACTGCCATTCCGTCTGCGGCTCTTCACCTTTGGGATAGAGCTCGAACACCGCGACCTCGAAGATGCACTTGTTGGGGTCGTAGCTGGGATCAGGACGGGCGGCGTAACAGAGCGCGCTCGTCAAGCCTTGGCCGACCTGGAAGTTCGGGAAGATCTGCCAGGCTGTCCCGCTCTGACCGAGAATGTCGGGCGGGATCGTCGGCCAGATCACCCCACGCGCTTCGTCGTCACGGCGGGCCGACGCGAGCCAGTGCTGCAGCACCTGGTCGGCGGGCGTGCCCTCGGGCAGTTCGTCGACCAGACGCTTGGCGGCGTTCACCAGTGTGTTGGTGGTGGTCGCGTTGGTCTCCTCCATGGTGTAGACCTGCATCTCAGCGGTCGAGATACGCGGATCGCCGGTCCCCAAACGGATTTTGGACTTGGTCTCGTCCATACCCTTGGGTGCGTCGTACCCGATGTTGCTGTGCTTGCCCTGGGCCTTGGCCCAGCCCTTGAACTCGCCGAACTTGTTGAACTCCGGGTGGGTGGTGAACACGTGGTAGGTCTCGTTGAAGGCCTCCATCGCGACCTTCCAATTGCAGTCGAAGTACAGCCACTTGCGCCACTTGTAGCGCATGTTCTCCAGACCGAACGGGTCGAGGATCTTCGCCGCGGGAAACAGGTAGTCGACCAGCGGTTCGCAATCCGGGTCCATGTTGATGAACAACCAGCCGCCCCAGGTGTCGACCTGAACCGGAACGAGGTGAGTGTTGTCCGCGTTCAGCGCGCCCTTCCAGTCGTCCTGTTCGCGGATGTGGGTGCAGGCGCCGTCCAAACCGTATGTCCAGCCGTGGAATCCGCAGACGAAGGACTTGTGGGCCCGCCCGACGGCGTTCTTGGCCCCTTCTGGCTTGTCGACCAGCTTGCGGCCGCGGTGCATGCACACGTTGTGATGCGCAGAGAAATCGGCGGCCAAGTTCCCGGGTCCGGTTCGTACGATGATGATCGAGTCGTCGAGGATGTCGTAGGTCAGGTAACTGCCAACCTCAGGTATCTCCTCCACCCGGCCAACCTGTTGCCATACCTTGCGCCACAACCGGTCCCGCTCGTTGCGGGCGTACTCCGGGGAGATGTAGGCGTCGACGCCGATGGTCATCGGCGATGACAGGTCTTCGGCGATCTCTCCGGTCGAGTCGTCCGGGTCTCCATCGATCTCGATCGCGGCGTCCAGATCGGATTCGGTGTGGGTCACTTCATCTTCCTTTCAGGGCCGACTGATGGCTTCGCGGAAGGAATCGTCGGCGAGGAAAAGCGACGTGTTGTCGGCGCCGAGATGCGTCCATTTGAGGTTGAGGCCGCCGTCGACGAGCAGGGTTTGGCCGGTGATGTAGCTCGACATGTCCGACAGCAGAAACAGGATCGCACCCGCCTGCTCCTCGGGAGTCCCGCGACGGCCCATCGCGATGGCGGTGCGGTCGCGATCCGGGTCGTCGTCGACGTAGGTGCGCGACGCGGCTGTCGCCGTCACCCCGGGGGCGACAGCGTTGACGCGGATGTTGTCCAGTGCCAGTTCGGCGGCCATCGTGCGGGTCATCGCCACGATCGCCGCCTTCGCGGTGCCGTAGGCGATGTGGAACGGCGCGGTGTTCATCCCGCTGATCGAGGACACTGAGACGATCGATCCCGGCTTCTGCTGGGCCCGGATCTCGGCGGCGACCGCTTGGCTCATGAAGAACGCGGTCTCCAGATTCGCGGCGAACAGCGCCCGCCAGTCCTCACGCGTGACCCGCGTGGCAGGCATCCACGTCGACGGCGCCGCACCGCCCGCGATGTTCACCAACCCGTACAGCGCGCCATCGGTGCGCCGTACGTGATCCATCACCGTGGCGATCCCCTCGTCGGTGGACGCGTCTGCGGAGACCGGGACGACCGACAAACCCTGCTCGCCCAGGGGTGCGACGTGTTCATCGAGGTTCTCTTTCGACCGGCTCACTGCGATCACGGTGGCACCCGCCTCCGCGGCCATGCGCGTGACCGTGGTGCCGATGCCGCCACCGCCTGCGCCCGACACCACGACCATGCGGCCAGCCAGCCCCAGCAGGTCAGTCATGATATTTGTCCGGACAACATATGTTGCTCTGCATATTGCAGAACACTATTCCGCAGCGGTAACGACCCCGTCAAGGGCGAGCTCCCTGGCAGCTCGGCCTATTGTCTGGACTAGCAGGGCTTGGTAGCGTCCGGGTTCATGACTGTTCCCGCGACGGCCTCGCGCCCGCCCTCCCGGTACGTTGCGACCGACCCGAGGACGGCCGACGGCTGGCGGCTCGAGAGGCTCACGACACCGAGCCGGCTGTTCGGGGCGAACGGCCTGCGCACCGGTCCCGACGGACGGGTCTATGTCGCGCAGGTGACCGGCAGCCAGATCAGCGCCCTTGATCTCGACGGCGACGTCGAGGCGATCAGCCCCAAGGGTGGCGACATCATCGCGCCCGATGATGTCGCTTTCGATTCGAGCGGCAACCTGTACGCGACCGAGGTGATGGACGGCCGGGTGAGCGTGCGTGACGCCGGTGGTGCGGCACGCGTGCTGCGCGACGATCTTCCCTGCGCGAACGGCATCACCGTGTATCAGGACCGGTTGTTCATCAACGAATGTCGAGACGGCGGCCGGCTGATGGAGCTGGACAGGGCCACCGGCTCATCGCGAATCCTGTTGGAGGACCTGCCCTCGCCGAACGCGATGGAGGTCGGCCCCGACGGCATGCTGTACTACCCGCTGATGACGGCCAACGAGATCTGGCGCATTCATCCCGATGGTGGCGAGCCGCAACGGGTCACCGGTGATCTCGGCGTTCCCGACGCGGTCAAGTTCGATGCGCAGGGCTTCCTGGTGTCCACGCAGGTGGCCAGCGGGCAGGTGCTGCGCATCGACCCGCGCACCGGCGACAAGACGCTGCTGGCGCAACTGAACCCGGGCCTGGACAACCTGACATTCGTCGGCGAGCGGCTGTTCGTATCCAACTTCACCGGCGAGATCACCGAGGTCCTCACCGGAGGCGAGACCCGCACCGCGCTGCCCGGCGGGCTGAATTGGCCGCTGGACCTGGTCGTCGGCGACGACGGCCGCATCTACGTCGCCGACGGCACCTACTTCTATGCCGTCGGCACCGACGGCGTGCTGGAAACCGTCGGGATGCTGTTCACCCCAGGGTATCCGGGCTTTCTGCGCGGGCTGGCGCCCGCGGGGGCTGGCGCATTCGTGGTCGCGACATCGGGTGGGCAGATCGCGCGCTACCGACCCGGCGATGGCGAAACGGATTACCTCGCAGACGGATTCGACCAGCTTTACGGTGTTGCCGTCGGACCCGGCGAGGCCATCGTGTTCGCCGAGCTAGGTACCGGCAGCGTGCACGCGCTGCGGTCGGGCCACGTCGAGTTGCTCGCCTCCGGCCTGCAGGACCCGGTCGGTGTGGCCTTCGGTCCCGACGGTGTGCCGATGGTCGCCGAGTCGGGTGCCGGCCGAGTCGTACGGGTTGCGGGTTCGACCGAGACCGTGGTCGACGGACTGCAACAACCGCAGGGCATTCACGTCGGTGACGGTCAGCTGTACATCGTCGACGCGGGAGCCAAGGAGGTCGTCGCAGTCGATCTCGCGAGCGGTGAACGGATTACCATCGCCTCCGGCCTGCCCGTCGGTCCCCCACCGGGGGTTGATCCCAAGCCGCTCAAGGGAATGCCGCCGTTCTCCGGCCCTCAGGGACCGTTCGCCGGCATCACCTCGGGACATGATGGCTCCCTGTATTTCTCGGCGGACGGCGACGGCAGCGTTCTGGCGTTGCGGCGCATATGACAGTCACACCGGCCGATCACCGGTACCTCCAGGTGGCGCGCACTCTCCGGAAGGAGATCGTGGACGGGGTGTATCCCGTCGGTTCTCAACTGCCTACCGAACAACAGCTGTGCGAACGTTTCGAGGTCAGCCGCTACACCGTGCGCGAGGCGCTGCGGCGGCTACGCGACGACAATCTCGTCGCGTCCCGCCCTCGCGCCGGCACCCTGGTGGTACCGCGGCCGGAGACGAACAGCTATGCCCAAGATGTGATGTCGATCAACGACCTGCTCGCGTTCGCCTCCGGTGCACAGCTCACGATCGAAAGCAATGCGATGGTGGTCATCGATGAGCACCTGAGCGAGCGGACCGGCCTGAGCGTGGGAACGGAATGGCTGGCCGTCCGCGGCTACCGCGCGGACGGCACCTCAGCTCCGGTATGCGCGACGGAGTACTACATCAACCGGGCGTTCGCCGCGGTCGGTCGCCTGCTGCAACGGCATTCGGGTCCCATCTTCCCGCTGATCGAGGACCTGTTCGGGGTCAGCATCGTCGAGGTGCGACAGGAGATCGCCGCGGTGCCCGTCACGTCCGAGCTGGCCAAGGCGCTCCAGGTGGAGGTGGGCAGCGCGGCGCTGGAGATGCAACGCACCTACAAGACGTCCGACGGTGAGGTCGCGCAGGTCACCGTCAACACCCATCCCTCGTCACGCTACCGGCATTCCATGACGATGCGCCGGGTCAAGGGGCAGGCCGGCCAGTGAGGGTCGACGAGCAGCGAACGGCCGACGCGTACCGGCGTGGGCTGTGGGTGAGCGAGACGCTCGCCGACTCGCTGCGCGACGCGGCCAGGGCCACACCCGAGCGCACGGCGTTGGTGGACGGCGAAATTCGGCTCGACTGCAAGGGCCTACACGACAAGGCCACCGCACTGGCTCAAACCCTGATGGGTTCGATGCCCGCGGGCAGCGTGGTCTCGTTCATGCTGCCGAATTGGCATGAGGCCGCCGTCATCTATCTGGGCGCGACGCTCGCAGGCATGGTGGTGAATCCCATTCTGCCCTCGCTTCGCGATCGCGAACTCGCGTTCATCCTGTCCGACGCCGACAGCCGGACGATCTTCATACCGTCGACCTTCGGTGGCCATGACTACGCCGCGATGCTGGATCGGGTGACAGCATCGATGGCCTCACCACCCCGCATCGTGGTCGTCCGCGGTGACAGCCATACGCCCTACGTCTCGATGCTCGAGACCGAGACCACCGCGGTGCTGCCGGTTCTGAATCCCGATACAGTGCGCATGATCCTCTACACCTCGGGCACGACCGGACGGCCCAAGGGTGTTCTGCACAGCCATAATTCGATCCACGCGCTGATCCGCCAGATCGGCGAGCACTGGCTGGTGGCCGACGGCGACCGGTTCCTCGTCCCGTCGCCGATCGCACACATCGGCGGATCGATCTATGCGTTCGAGTGCCCACTGCTGCTCGGCACCACCGCGGTGCTGATGGAGCGCTGGGATCCGGATGCCGCGGTGTCGCTGATGCTGGCGGAACACTGTACTCACATGGCCGGTGCCACACCGTTTCTCGACGGTCTGTTATCGGCCGCTGAGCGAGCGGACAGCCGGCTGCCAGACCTGAAAGTGTTCATCTGCGGTGGCGCTTCGGTTCCACCATCGCTGATCCGCAGGGCAACAGGGTATTTCGAGAAAGGCGCGGTGTCCCGGGTGTACGGATCGACCGAGGTGCCGGTGACAACCGTGGGATCTCTCGATGACATCGATCATGCGGCCGACACCGACGGTCGCGCGGGTATCGCAGATGTCAAACTGACCGACGGTGAGATCTGTGCGCGCGGCCCGCAGATGCTCGTCGGCTATCTGCACTCCGACGACGAGACGGAATCCTTCGACAGCGAAGGCTATTTTCGCACTGGCGATCTCGCCCGCTGGGTCGATGAGGACTACCTGGTGGTCACTGGCCGTGCCAAGGACATCATCATTCGCAACGGCGAGAACATTTCGCCCAAGGAAGTAGAGGACCTGCTCATCGCGCACCCGGCGATCGCCGAGATCGCGATCGTCGGCGTGCCCGACGATCGGACGGGAGAACGGGCGTGCGCGGTGGTCGTTACCGCGGGAGAACGCTTACCCGACATCGACGACCTGCGGACAATGTTGATCGGTGAAGGGCTGGCCAAGTTCAAAATCCCTGAGAAGATCGTCATTTGGGATGCGCTGCCGAAGAACGACGCGGGCAAGGTGCTCAAGCATCAGATCCGAGCGACACTTGAGGCCGAGGCGAGCGATGGGGGCACCACCCACCCGAAGGGTAGGGGGACGACGGGAAGAATAGAGGTGGAGTGATATGCAGGTTGCGATCGTGACGGGCGCCAGTAGCGGCATCGGGTTCGGATGCGCCACCAAACTCGCCTCCCAGGGAATAGCGGTGCTGGGCACCGGCCGCGACGACGCCAGGCTCGCGGAACTCAAGAGCCACGACCCGGAGCACATCGAAACTCTCGCCGTGGATCTCACCGCGAACGACGGCCCGCGCCGGATCGTGGACACCGCCGTCGAACGGTGGGGCCGCATCGACTTCCTGATCAACAATGCCGGAGTGGGCAGCCCGAAGCCACTGCACGAGACGGACGACGAATCACTGGACTATTTCCTGGGTTTGATGCTGCGCGCGCCGTTCCGGTTGGCCCGGGAGGCCGTCGTGCACATGCAGCCCGGCTCGGCGATCATCAACATCACGTCGACATTCGCCATCGTGGGCGGTCTGCGGGGCGGAGCGTACTCGGCGGCCAAGGGCGGCCTGACATCCCTGACGAGGCACATCGCCTGCCAGTACGGGCCACAAGGCATTCGCTGTAATGCCGTTGCGCCGGGTGTCACCCTCACTCCGATGGTGGCGAGCCGCCTAGAAGACCCACGATTCCGCAAGATCAACACCGAGATGACGCCGTACCCACGTCTGGGCGAGGTCGAGGACATCGCGAGCACCGTCGCGTTCCTGTGTAGCGACGGAGCAGCCTTCATCAACGGTCAGGAGATCGCCGTCGACGGTGGCTGGACGTCGACCAAGTATCTGTCCGACTTCGCGCTGAATGCCGATTGGGTTGCGCGGCAGTGATGAGCGCTTGCGCGAAGAACCAAGGATCATGAACCTGTTCGGCCTGTTGGATCAGGCCGCCGAGCGGTTCGGCGATCGTGGCGCGGTGTTCTGCGGTGAGCGCCAACTGCACACGTGGTCGCAATTGCGTGAACGGGCGATGCGAATCGCGTCCACCCTCGGGGCGCCCGGCACCCGTATCGCCATCGCCAGTGAGAACCGCCCTGAGATCGTCGAGCTGATGTTCGCGACGTGGGCCGCCGAGTGTGCGGTCGTGCCGATCAACTACAAGCTTCATCCCCGCGAAATGGTCCAGATCATCGACGACGCAGGCGTCTCGCGGGTGTTCGCGTCGCCCAAGATCGGCGCGGAGCTGACGTCGGTCACCGACGTTACGGTCGAAATGGTTGATTCGCAAGCCTATTCGGCACGCACGATCAGCACGCCAGCGGATCGGCCGCGCACCACTGATCCGGCGACGCTGGCGTGGCTTTTCTACACCAGCGGAACCACGGGCCGCTCGAAGGGCGCGATGCTCACGCACCGCAACCTGATGGCGATGACGGTGTCCCACCTTGCGGATTTCGACTCGCCGGACCAGAACTGCAGCCTCGTGCACGGTGCGCCGATGTCGCACGGCTCCGGTCTGTATATCCCGCCGTACGTGTTACGCGCTGCGCGGCAGGTGATTCCGGCCTCTGCGGCGTTCGACCCCGACGAGTTCCTCGACCTCTGCGAGTACCATCCCGGCTGCAGCGCATTCCTCGCACCGACCATGGTTCAGCGCCTCGTCCAGACCGGACGCGCGTGCCCACAGAGCCTGCGCACGATCGTGTACGGCGGCGGCCCGATGTACGTCGACAGCCTGAAGAAGGCAATGGCGGCGTTCGGCCCGATCTTCGTCCAGCTCTACGGTCAAGGCGAGGCACCGATGACCATCACCGGGCTGCGCAGGGCCGACCACATCGACGCCGACGACGCGGTTCTGGGGTCCGTCGGGTACGCCCGGTCAGGTGTGGACGTCGCGGTGCTGCGCGCCGACGACACACCGGCGTCGGCGGGTGAGATCGGTGAGATCGTCTGTCGCGGAGACGTTGTCATGGCCGGTTACTGGAACAATCCCGAGGCCACCGCGAAGACCCTGCAGGACGGCTGGCTGCGCACCGGCGACATGGGGTCGTTTGACGAGCGCGGCTTCCTCACGTTGCGGGACCGCTCCAAGGATGTGGTGATCAGCGGCGGAAGCAACATCTACCCGCGCGAGGTCGAGGAGATCCTGCTCGAGCATCCTGGCGTCGACGAAGCAGGCGTGGTGGGGGCGCCCGACGAGGAGTGGGGCGAGGTCGTCGTCGCGTTCATCGTCGGCAAGGCATCGCCCGCGGAGCTGGACGCTCATCTGCTCGAGCGAATAGCGCGCTTCAAACGGCCCAAGCGGTACGAGTACATCGACGAGCTGCCGAAGAACAGCTACGGCAAAGTCCTCAAGCGTGATCTGCGCGAACGCTTGGTGTAGCGCGATCCACAACCCGCGAGTGTGGGGTTGTGCTACGCCTGCGGGTGAAAAGACGTGCGGGTAACCCACGTTCGGCGGAGAAGAGTGGCCGTAGCATGGTGGTATGCGCGTCGTCATCGCCGGTGGGCACGGCAAGATCGCCCTCATTCTCGAACGACTGCTCGCGGACCGCGGAGACACGGCGGTCGGCCTGATCAGAAACCCCGACCACGTCGCCGACGTGGAGGCGACAGGTGCCCAGGCAGTCGTAGTCGACCTCGAAGCCGCCACCGCCGCCGACGTGGCAACGCACCTGCAGGGCGCCGACGCGGTCGTGTTCGCGGCGGGGGCAGGCCCTGGCAGCGGCGCGGCACGCAAGCAGACCGTCGACTGTGAGGCGGCCATTCTGCTGGCCGACGCAGCCGAGGCCGCGGGAGTGCGGCGCTATGTGATGGTCTCGGCGATGGGTGCCGATATCGAGGCAGCCGATGACATCGGCGATCCGGTGTTCGTCGCATATCTGCGCGCGAAAGGCCATGCGGACGACGTCATCCGCGCGCGTGATGCACTCGAGGTCACCGTCATACGTCCCGGCCATCTCACCAACGACGAGGGCACGGGTCGGGTCGAGATATCCGACCAGACCGGGCATGGTGACATCCCCCGCGAGGACGTCGCCAGGGTTCTGCTCGCGGTGCTCGACACTCCCGAGACCGCAGGGCACACGTTCGAGCTGATCTCGGGCGACACTCCGATCGCCCAGGCGATCGCGAACCGTAACGACTAGTTGATCGTCACGCCTGCATCGACTTTGAACTGAAGTCCGGTGACGAATCGCGACTCATCGGATATCAAGTACAGCACCGCATTGCTGACATCGATCGGATCAATGCATGGCGTGGGCATCGCGTTGACGAAGACGGGCACCAAGTCCGCCCGTTCCCCGCCGAGAGCGACTCCAAGGGAGGTCGGAATCATCCCGGTGGGTGCCCCGGTCGGGAGCACACAATTGACCCTGACACTCTGCGCCGCAAGTTCGTTGGCCAGTGACAATGTCAGCCCGATGACGCCGTGTTTGGCCGCCGTGTAGGGCACCTGGAGCGGAAATCCTGCGACAGCGCCCGCCGAGCTGATGTTCACCAAGCTGCCGCCACCCTGCGCAAGAATGTGCGGTATCGCCGCCGCACACGTGTTCCACACCCCGATGAGGTTGACATCGACGACCGTGCGCCAGTGCTCGCTCGTGGTCTCGTGCCACTGCCCACCCGTCAGCACACCGGCATTGGCGACCGCTGCATCCAATCCACCCAATTCGGCGACGCCGTCATCGACCGCCGATTTCAGCGCAGCCTCATCCCGGACATCGACGATGCGGCTCACGCATCGGCGGCCATGATCCGTAACCTGGCGCACCGTCTCTGCCAGATCGTCCTCAGTGGCCAGGTCATATTCGATTTCAGGAAGCGACCGGCACAAGTCGACCAGAATGAGATCTGCACCCTCCACGGCCAGTCTCGCCGCGTGACTACGTCCCAGACCACGCGCGGCGCCCGTGATCAACACCCGCTTGCCGGCTACCCGTCCGGCGGAAGACGCGCTCACCACATCAGACCGCGGATGACCTCTGCCTGCGGAATGTCTTCGATCGCAATCAGTCCCGCAGGGGCGGCGCACACCCAGTCGATCACGTTGACGACGCGAGCCGCGGTGGAGACGCACCCGGCCTCGGTGACGTCGAGTACCGGATCGGACACATGCGTATTGAGCTCGACCCGCGGCTCACCTTCGATCACCACGCGGTGCACGCCGGGCTTGCCGTCGGGCGGGTACTCCCAGTCCGGTGCCGCGGCCGCGGTCAGCCTGGTGATGTGCTCCATCGTGATCACCGGCGCCCCGTTGGACACACCCTCGACGGCGAAGCGAACGGCTGCCATGCCGCCGGGCTCGACGGTGCACATCTTGCATTCGATCCGCTTGTCGGAGTACCAGGGCTCGATCCGTTGGCGAACCTCGTCGAGCTCGATGCCCAGTTGGTCGGCAACGTTGCGGACGGGGCCGCCCCACATCATGGTCAACACGCCAGGCTGGAATAGCATCGGTTGCTCTTGATCGGCGGTCAGACCGAAACCCATTGACACGCCGGTGAACTCGAAGTCGTCGTAGTTGGCGTAGTCGAAGATCTCCTGAACGAGAATCGACTCGGCGCGGGTGACCAGACTGAGCGCACTGTGCACCTCAGTGTCGCCCGAGTAGCCGGGGTCGATGCCGTTCACATACAGCGACGAGTTGCCCTCGTCGCAGGCCTTCTCCAACGGACCCAACAGCCAGTCATCGGCCTGCCGGGGTGTCACCAACCACACCATCGACGACGCCACGACGTTGATACCCGCGGTCAGGAACTTCGTGAACTGCTCGAGGGCTTCCATCGGCCGGGTCTCGGCCTGCGCGGTGTAGACGACGCAGTCCGGCTTCAGTGCGACCAACGCGTCGACGTCATCGGTCGCGATGATGCCGGTCGGCTCGGTCAATCCACACAGTTCGGCGGCGTCGCGCCCGATCTTGTTCGGACTGGAGGCATGCAGACCGACCAGTTCGAGATCAGGCCTGCCGATGATGGCCTTCAGTGAATGTTGGCCGACGTTGCCGGTGGAGAACTGCACAACTCTGCGCATCTGAATGCCTCGCTCAGTAGTCCGGAATGGGCAACGGTGAATTATTCGAATCGATGCCGCCGTCCACATGGAAGATAGCGTTCGTGGCGTAGCAGTCGCGGGTAGACAGATACACGCACAACCGCCCGAGGTCGGCGACGTCGCCAAGGCGGTGCAGGGGTGTGGACTCCTCCATCTTCTCCCGCGAGCCAGGCATCATGTCCAGGCTGCCCTGCAGTCCGTCGGTGGCGAAGGATCCCAGCGCGATGGCGTTGACGCGGATCTTCGGCGCAAGCTCCTGCGCCATGGCTCGGGTGAGCGCCTCGAGTCCGCCCTTCGCAACGCAATAGGCCGTCAGCGCGCGGATGCCGAAACGGGCTGATCCCGACGAGATGTTCACGATGTTGCCGCGACCGGCTTCGATCATGTGGGGCGCGACCAGCTGGCTCATGATGAACGCCGACGTGACGCACCAGTCGAAAGTGTGACGGAAATCGTCGTCGGTGATGTCCAGAAAGCGCGCGTATGTCGAGCCGCCGACATTGTTGATGAGGATGTCGATGCGGCCGAACTGGTCCATGGCCGTCGATACGACGCGTTCACCGTCAGTCCGGCTGATGGCATCGGCGACGATCGCCAGTCCCTTGCCGCCGGTCTTCTCGATACCCTCGATCGTTCCCACGATGTCGGACTCGGTGCGCGCAGTACCGACGACGGTTGCGCCCGCTTCAGCAAGTACCCTCGCGATGCCCTGGCCGACGCCCTTTCCGGCGCCGGTCACGATCGCCACCTGTCCATCCAAATTGAATTGCTCCATTGCCATAGCGGTCCTCTCCGTCGAGTGCTGATCATCTAACGGCTTCAATTGACTGAAGTCAATCGAGCACACGGCCGTTTGCGGCGTTCAGGCGGTAGAGTCGACGTATGACAGTGGTAGACAAGCCGTCCGCGCGAGAAGCCAAGCGCCTTCAGACTCGCGAACGTCTGATGGGGGCTGCGATCGCCGAGTTCAAGCGGGCGGGTATGGCAGAGGCGGATGTCGGCGCGATTGTCACAGCTGCGGGAGTCGCCCACGGCACCTTTTTCTTCCATTTCCCGACCAAGGAGCACGTACTGCTCGAATTGGAGCAGCGCGAAGAAGCGCGCATCGCCAAGCAGCTGGCGCGCTCCACCGGCGCCAAGCACGACCTCCCCGCCACACTCGACGAAGCGGTCCGGCTTGTGATGGGCCTGGAACGACGGCTCGGTGCAGTGTTGTTCAAAGACTTTCTCGCACTCCACTTTTCACAGACACGGCCGTCGTCGGACGAGAGTCGTCAGCACCCGGTGATCGTGGAGGTAGCCGAGGCTATCGAGCAGGCGCAGCAACGCGGCGATGTCGACCCCGATGTCACGCCGATGAACAGCGCGGTGTTCTTCCTGCTCGGCCTGTACGCGCTGCTGACGACGACGCACGACTGGCCGGGCCAGGCCGCCATGATCGAGGACTACGTGTCCAGGACACTTCACAGCATTGCCCCCAAGTAGCCGATTGACTACCTCAGCTGATTGACTATAGTCAGTCTTCATGAATCTGCCCATGCTGAACCTGGGCCGTAATCGCGACCCCGCGCCGCGGGCGAACCTGTCGGGCAGCGGGCTGGACGAGCACATGGCGGCCTCTCGGGCGGCACAGCGCCAGGCAGACAAATGGCTGATTTCGGGCAGCATCCTCATCGGAACCGCGGCTTTGGGCATCTTCGGGTTGCCGCTTTTCCTCCGCGGTGTGTGGCTGTTGCGCAAGGCGCAGCGGGACGGCCTTTCGGTCCGGCCGATGTTGGTGACGCTGATCGGTTACCTCGTCATCATCGATGCCGCCATCAACACCGTCGGGTGGTCACTCGACCTGGTTGCCAACCACACGATTCTCGCCCGAATCCTGTTGAACGGCTGGGGCGCCATGTTCGATGCCGGTTACTTCTGGCACTACAACGAACTATGGCTGGGCGGCGCGGCAGGCCCTGGTGAAAAGGCCATGGAAGTGGGGATGATCCTCACCGTCTTCACCATGCGGATCGCCGCGGCCATCGGGTTCCTGCAGATGAAGCGCTGGGGCCACCAGTGGATGATCATCACCTGCTGGATGGGCGTGCTGATCTGGTGTCTTTACGTGTTCAACATGACGATGTACGCCGACGTGCGCTTTGCCGGCGTCGTCCTTCCGGTGGTCGGCTGGTGGCTCTACGACATCTTCTACATCACGCCGTTCCTGGCGATTCCGTACCTGCACTCGGTGAACCGCGAGATCTTTTCCGACTGAAGGTCAATGACTACACTCATTGACTTTGGTCAGTAACTTCGATACAAAGAGCGGACCATGACGCCTCAGGTCAAGCAGTCGGCGCGTGAAGCGCGCCGGTTGCAGACGCGGGAACGTATCCTCAGTGCCGCGATCGCCGAGTTCACACTCGCCGGGATGTCCGGTGCCGACGTGAACGCGATCGCGACAGCCGCAGGCGTCGCGCACGGAACCTTCTTCTTCCACTTTCCGAGCAAGGAGCACGTGTTGCTCGAGTTGGAAAGCCGCGAAGAAGCCCGGATGGCGGCAGACTTCGCCCACTTCCTTTACGGCACGCATGATCTGGTGGCGGCGCTGAACGAGGCCGTGCACCTGGTGACCGGCCTGGAGCAACGACTCGGACCGCTGCTCTTCAAAGAGCTACTCGCCTTGCACTTCTCACCAAGCCGACCGACCAAGGACGAATGGACCGATCACCCGGTGATCGTGCTGCTGGTCAGCGAAATCGAACGGGCGCGCGGCGACGGCGAAGTACATCCAGCGGTCGACGCGTTCTACAGCGCCGCGTTCTTCCTCCTCGGCGTCTACGGGGTGCTCACCACGACCGACAACTCCGGAATCCGGGACACGATGCTGGCCAAGTTGGTCGACACCGCGGTACGGGGTCTCGAGATCCGATGACTCCGAGCCGCACAACACCCATCAGCAAGGAGCACTGACGTGGATTGGATATGGGAAATACTTCGGTACGTCGCAGCCTGGGGCGGAACCGGTCTGATCATCTGGTTCTGGTATTGGATGTTCTCCAACCTGGGCACGTTCTGAGCGGTTTGCGACGACATGTCTGAGCTCTCCGATACGCATGCGCTGGCCGTAGAGCGCAGTTGCGCCGTCACAGCAGTCGCTCTGAGCGGGCAGCGCCGCGAAGGTGTGCGCCTCGTGAGCGGCCAGCGACGCGACTTCGGGCTGAGTCCGACCCTCGACTTCATCCACGTCCCGTATCCCCCACCGGTTCGCGACTGGACGCGCAGGACGCTGACATGCGGTGTGGCGCTCCAATGTTCACCTTCAAAGGATCGGGTTGTCGACTACCGGTTGAATGAGCTGTCAGCGCGCGAATTGAGCGCGCTCACCATCGTCGAAGCAGGCGTCGCGCTGGGCTGGATCGCGGAGAACTGGCCCGGGCTCCTGGCCGAACTGCACCGCCTACTCCCCGACCTCGACGCGGCGCCCAGCGACACGGACGCCAAGCAGATGCTCGATCGCGCGGTCGCACTGGCACGGACGCCGCAACCGCTGCTCGTCGACCCGTTGCTCGGCACCTTGCCACGGGCGTACACCGATCCGCAAGGGCTCACCGACAAACTGCGCCGGACATTCGGCCGGATGCCTTGGACCACAACCCAAAAGCGGCGCCCGCGGCCGTACTCCGTGCCCGTTGGTGGTGACGGCGGTGTGCGCAACCCCAACCTGCCGCCGCCGAGCCGACCTCACGACAACGACCTCGACATCACTCCAGAACACCGCCCCGGTATCCCTTACCCCGAGTGGAACGCGTGGACCGAGAGCTTCATGGTCGACCACGTCGCGGTGCTCGAACGCACCTATTCGGCGCAGCACCGCCAGCCGGCACCGGTCTCGGCGGATCTGCGGAAGTGGTTCTCCGAGCACACGCATCGCGCGATGCAAAACCGACTGGAGGACGGCTCCGACCTCGACGTCGACCAATACGTAAACCATTACATCGACCTGATTACCGGCGAGGCCATCGAGCCACGCATCTTCCGGGACCTGCTCCCCAGCAGCCGCGATGTCACGACGGCGCTGCTGCTCGACGGCAGTTCTTCGCTGGGAGTTCACGGCGGCCGGATCTTCAAGCTCGAATTGGCCTGCGCCGACGCACTTTCGCAGGCAATGACCCTTGCCCACGAGCGCCACGGCATCTTCGTGTTCACCGGCAACACCCGCCACCGCGTCGAGGTCACCTGCCTCAAGGATTTCGAAGACCGCAGGTTCGTGCCGCCGGGCCGACTGGGGCTGTCCACCGGCGGATACACCAGGCTCGGCGCACCGCTGCGCCATCTGACGAGCCGGCTGCTCGCCCAACCGTCGGAGCGACGGCTGCTCATCGTGATCGGTGACGGCCTGATCTCCGACGAGGGTTACGAAGGCCGGTATGCCTGGGCGGATGCGGCCCATGCCGTCGAGGAGGCCAACGACGCGGGCGTGAGCATGTACTACGTCGGCGTCGGACCGACACGCGTCGACCCGCTGCCCGAGGTGTTCGGACCTCGCCGCTCCCAACGCATCCGGCGCATCGAGGAGCTTCCCCGGGTACTTGCCAATGTGCATCGAGAGTTGGTGGCCGCGTGAAAGACACCTATTACTCGAACGGCAACGAAGTTCAGTTGTTCGAGCGGGCGTATCGCCAGCTCCTACCGGTGATGCTGACCGGCCCGACCGGTTGCGGCAAGACACGACTGGTCGAGCACATGGGCATGCTCCTGCGACGGCCTGTCGTCACGATCAGCTGCCACGACGACCTCACCAGTTCGGATCTCGTCGGCCGCTTCATGGTGACCGGAGGTGACGTGGTGTGGACGGACGGTCCGCTCACGAGAGCCGTAAAGGCCGGAGCCATCTGCTATCTCGACGAGGTCGTGGAGGCACGCCACGACTCACTCGCGATTCTGCACTCCCTGACCGATCACCGTCGCGCCCTTTACCTGGACCGCGCAGACGAAGTCGTACGGGCGCCCGAAGCCTTCATGCTCGTGTGCTCTTACAACCCCGCCTACCGCAGTTCGTTGAAGGAACTCAAGCCGTCGTTTCGTCAGCGGTTCGTCACACTGCCGATGCGATACCTTCCGCCTGAGCGGGAGGCCGAGGTGATCGTCGCGGAGGCAGGCATCGCCTTGGTGTCGGCCCAACGACTCGTGCAGTGCGCGACAGCCATCAGAACCGCCGATGAGGCGTTTCACTTCGAACCTCCGTCGACCCGCGTCCTGGTCACCGCGGCGCAGTTGATCGCTGCGGGTGCAACGGAATTGGAGGCGGCGGAAGCCTGCATTCTGGCGCCTCTTTCGAGCGACGGGGCCATCTCAGAGGGACTGCGCGAAGTCGCGGCGGCCAGCCTGGCCGACGCCGACAGTAACACGACACGGTAGGGAAGGAAGTCGCCGCGATATGGACCAGAAGGAACGCAAGCGCAAGCGGGCACTCATCGTCCTGCAGATCGTCATCTACGGCTATCTGGCGACGATGTTCGGGATCCAGCTCTACATGTCCTTCGCCCGCGGGTGGTGGGAGTTGTGAGCCTGGGCGTACGGGCGGGCGGCACGGTCGGCCTTGAAGAACACGACGAAGAATCGCGCCTCGCGCAACGCCGGGCGGACAAGTGGATGATCGTCGGCGCCGGCCTCATGGGCATGTGGGCCCCGGGGATCATCGGGTTGCCCATCTTCCTGCGCGGGGTGTTCCTCCAGCGGCAGGCCGCGCGCGCCGGCCTGTCGATGCGACCGATGATCGTCACCCTGATCGGATACCTCGTCTTGATCGACGGGATGCTCAACAGCCTGGGCTGGGCCCTTGACCTTGTCGCGAACCACACGTTGATCAATCGCGTGTTGATGGTCGGCTGGGGCGCCATGTTCGACGCCGGATATTTCTGGCATTACAACGAAGCATGGGTTGGGGGCGCGGCCGGCCCGGGTGAGAAATCCATGGTGTTCGGGATGATCGTCACCGTCTTTGCGATGCGATGCGCCGCGGCGATCGGATTCCTGCAGATGAAGCGCTGGGGACACCAGTGGATGATCATCACCTGCTGGATGGGCGTGCTCATCTGGTGCCTGTACGTGTTCAACATGACCATGTATGCCGACGTGCGCTACGCCGGTGTGGTCTTCCCGGTCATCGGCTGGTGGCTCTACGACATCTTCTACATCACGCCATTCCTGGCGATTCCCTACCTGCACACGGTTAACCGCGAAATCTTCTCCGACTGAACCGGTTTAAGGAGCAATGCTGTGACAACAACCCCTGAGGCCGCGGAGGAAAAGAAGGCCGAAGACCTCCCTCCGGGCACGACGCCGTATTACGCACGAATGCACAAGTGGATCAAGCGCGCGGTTCTGGTGTGCCTGGTGGCCCTGGTCATCGAGGGCGCGTTCACGCTGCCGTTCATGGCGGTGTACTACGGCTACCCGACGCTGAGCCTCACCGAGATCTGCAGCGAGCTGCTCAAGGTCCGCTACTCCGATGACGCATTGGAATGCAAGGTGCCCTACCCGCCGCTCGGACCGCCGGAGGGCGCCGAGGGCAAGGACACCGCGCAGGACGAATGGGGCATTCAGCCTGTCCCGAAGTACAACCGAATCGGTTGGCGCGAACTGGTGCGCATCCATGACGAACGCGAGGCACGTCAAGCCGCCGAGCAAGCAACCGCTCCATGACCAAATCGCTCGACGAACACGCGAAGAACTGGGACCTTCGGCACGAGGATTTCAGGGACAACGACTTCCTCTACGACGTCTACGCGGTGATGCGCCAGGCGGCTCCGTTCGCGCACACCGATACGCCTTTCCTCAGCGTCACTCCAGGGGGCGCGTGGGTGGCCACCCGGTACGAAGAGTGCTACCGGATCCTGCAGGACTGGGAGCGCTTCTCCAGCAATCCGGTGCCTGAGGCGGCCGAACAGCTGGGCGGCGACATGCTGGTCATCATGGATCCGCCGCGGCAGCAGAAGCTTCGCAAGGTCCTCAACCCTTACTTCTCGCCCGCACGGATGAAGGCGCTGCGGTCTCAGATCCGGGGAGAGACGGACCGTCTGATCGATGTCTTCATCGAGGAAGGCAACGGCGACCTTGCCCAGGTAGCGTGGCGGCAACCCGGCATCGTGTTCTTCAAGTATCTGCTTGGTCTGCCGATCGACGATGCGCCGCTGTGCATGGAGTTCACCGACGCTTGGCTGAGCGGCGATACCGACGAAGCACGCATGGCTGCGTGGGCCGGCCTCTATCAACACCTCAGTGACGTGGTGAGCGCCCGGACGACCCAGCCACCGAAAGACGACATGATCGACGTGCTGCTGACGGCCGAAATCGATGGCGAGAAACTGGCATTCGGCGACATCGTCTCCAATGCGATGCTGCTGGTGCAGGCGGGTCTCGAGACCACGGCGAGCGCGATGTCTTTCGCGTTCCACTTCCTCGCAACGCATCCCACTGAGCGTGATCGTCTTATCCGTGAGCCAGAGATCGTTCCAAGGGCTGTTGAGGAATTCATTCGTTTCGCCGGATCGATTCATGGCATCCCCCGCACCGTCATAGGGGAAATTGAACTCGCCGGATACAAGTTCTGCCCCGGTGATTCTGTCGTGGTCAACTACGCCTCGGCCAACCGCGACCCGCGCGAGTTCCCCGACCCCGATCGCTGCGTCCTCGATCGCCGTGAGAACCGGCACCTAGGCTTCGGAGCGGGCGTGCACCGCTGCCTTGGCTCAAATCTCGCGCGTCTGGAATTTCAGGTCGGTCTGGAACAAGTCCTGTCGAGAATGCCCGACTACGCTCTGGCGCCAGGAGCCGAAGCAGCGTTTCATGGCAATTCGGTGACGAGGGGATTCCGTTCGATCCCGGTGGAGTTCACCCCGGGATCGTTGTCAAAAGGACTGGACGGGTGAGTTTTCGAGTCGTTCAATGGACGACCGGAAACGTCGGCACTAAGTCGGTGCACGCGATCGTCGAGAACTCGCTGCTCGAGTTGGTCGGGTGCTACGCGTGGTCACCGGACAAGGTGGGCCGCGACGTCGGCGAGCTGTGCGGTATCGACGCGCTGGGTGTGGTGGCGACCGACGACGTCGACGCGCTGATCGCGCTCAAGCCGGATTGCGTCGTCTACAACCAGATGTTCGCCGACGTCGACCATCTGGTTCGCATTCTCGAAGCCGGTATCAACGTCGTCACCACGTCCGAGTTCATCACCGGTCACCGGCTCGGCGACGGACGCGAACGCGTCGCCAAGGCATGCGAACTCGGTGGTTCGACGATCTTCGGCAGCGGGCTCAATCCTGGTTTCATCCAGCTCTTCGCGATCGTTTCGGCGGGGCTCTCCGACCGGATCGACCGGGTGTACATCGAGGAGTCCTTCGACACCACGATCTACAACTCGCCCGAGACCGAGAAGATCATGGGGTTCGGATACCCGATCGATCATCCGAATCTGCCCGCGGTGACCGAGGAGGGGTCGGGAATCTTCCGCGAAGCCGTCATGCTGGTCGCCGACGCATTGGGGGTGGAACTGGACGACATCCGCTGCGAAGCCAGGTACGCCCAGGCCACCGAAGACGTCAAACTGCCCGGTGACTGGGTCATCGCGAAGGGTTGCGTGGCTGGAATCGACGTGAGCTGGAAGGGCTATGCCGGAGGTAGGGATGTCGTCGAAGTGCGGGCAGTGTGGACCAAAGGCCAAGCGCTGGAACCCACGTGGGAGATGAGCTTCGGGTACCACATCACGGTCGAGGGACGGCCGACGATCAAGACCACCCTGGCTTTCGAACCGCCTGCGGACTTCGTGGCGGAGACCATCGAGGAGTACATCCTGCTCGGTCTGACGATCACGGCGGTCCCCGCCGTCAACGCCATACCGGCCGTCGTTGCGGCGCCACCCGGAATCGCGACCTACAACGATCTACCGTTGCTACTTCCACGAGGAGTCCTCCATGTCTGACAAGACGTATCGGGTCATTCAATGGATGACAGGCGATGTCGGACAGGTCGGTGTACGGCATTTCGCGGACAATCCGGTCTTCGAACTCGTGGCAGTGCTGGTGCACAGCGAGGACAAGGTCGGTAAGGACGCCGGAGAGATCGCCGGTGTCGAACCCATTGGGGTATCCGCCACTGACGACGTCGAGTCGATCATCGCCACCGACGCCGATTGCGTGTTCTACACGCCGATCATCATGGACGTCGACACCGTGTGCCGGCTTCTGCGGTCGGGGAAGAACGTCGTGACAACGAGCGGGTTCTTCCATCCCTCCCCCGACTTCCGAGACGACGGCGAACGAATCCGCGCAGCCTGCCAGGACGGCCAGACCTCGTTCCACGCGGGCGGAATCCACCCCGGTTATGCGGGCGACATCCTGCCGCTCACGCTGGCGCGCGTGGCCAGCAGAGTCGACAAGGTCGTGCTCGAGGAGGTGGTCAACGTGCTGACGGATGCACCGCTGGATCACATCGACTGGCTGGGCTTCGGTAAGGAGAAGGACAAGTTCCTTTCCGAGCCAACCATTCTCGGATTCGGGAAGATCTTCTTCGCACAATCGATGTACATGATCGCCGACGGCCTCGGAGTCACAATCGACGAGGTCACGTCAGATCTGAAAGCGGCTGTCGCGACCGAAGACATCCCGCACGAACTCGGATCCATCCCCCGCGGGACCGTCGCCGCGCAGCACCATGAATGGACGGCCTGGGTGGACGGTCGGCCACTGATCGTGTTCCACGCGAAGTACACCACGTGTGGCCCGGACGCCCTCGAGCCGGCGTGGGACTGGGGAAAGACCCAGTACCGCATCGTCATCGAAGGCGAGCCAGATACCGAGCTCACCCTCGCGGGCGTCGAAAAGCCCGACGGGACAATGACACACCCGGGGTATGACTGGACGGCCATGGGTGCCATCAATGCAATCCCCGACGTCTGCGACGCCCCACCCGGCTGGGTCAACCATTTCGACCTCGGCCTGGTCAAACCCCGCGGGCTGGTGCGCAAATGAGCCAGCCGCAGGCCTCGCACTTGCACCACGTCGTGTTCGCCGTGGCAACGGAGCGGCAGTCGACGGTCGCACAGATGTTCAGCGAACTCGGATTCAAATTCAACGCCACCGAATTGACAGAGCTCGGTGTCACCGTGGCGTTGGACTGGGATCGGGGCCTCGAGTTGATCAGCCCGGTGCCCGACTCGACGGCGTCGGTGGCGGCCTCGGTGAACGAGTTCCTCGACCGTCACGGCGACGGGGTGTACACCGTCGTGCTCAGAGTTCCGGACGCCTCGGCGGCCGAAGCCATCGCCGAACGCTACGGGTCGGCCACCCGCTTCCGGCAGAATTTCGACGGCGAGGGGTCCTATCTGCACGAAGTCGAGCTTTCGGTGCTCGGCCTTCCCCTGACCATGCTATCGACCAACGTGCCATGACCGTCGTCGCCACCAAACCGAGTGTCTTCGAAGCCGGGCTGCCCACGCTGACGTACGACGTCACCGACACCCCGCAACAGATCTATCCGCAGTTCCGGGCGGCCCAGCTCGAGGCGCCGATTGCGTTGGGGCCCATCGGCCCCGAGGTGCTCTCATATGAACTTGCCCGGACCGTGCTGCGCGATCCGAGGTTCGTCGTCCCCAAAGGCATCCACCTGTCTGCCCACGGCATCACGTCAGGACCGCTGTGGGACAGGGTGACTCGCAGCATACTGAACATGGAGGGCGACGAGCATCGGAGGCTGCGCAGCCTGGTGTCGCGCGCCTTCACACCGCGGGCGACCGCGCGGATGCACGACTCCATTCACGCCGTGGTCAACGAGCTCATCGATCAGGTGGCCGACACAGGCGGATGCGAGTTCGTCGCGGACATCGCACGTCCTTACCCGATCCCGGTCATCTGTGCCCTGCTCGGCGCTCCCCGCGAGGACTGGCGACAGTTCTCGCAGTGGGCTGAGGACATCTTCAAGATCGTCAGCTTCGACTGCAATCTCGCCGAGGAGGAGCCGGTCGTCCTCAAGGCGTGGGGCGAGTTCGACGCCTACATCGACGACATGGTCATGGCGAGACGTCAAAGCCTGACCGACGATCTGCTCTCCGAACTCATTCGCATCGAAGATGCCGGTGACCGCCTCGACACCGGAGAGTTGCGAATGCTGGCATTCAGCATCCTGGTCGCGGGCACCGATACCACTCGAAGCCAGCTCGCCGCGTCCATGCAGGTGCTGTGTGATCACCCAGAGCAGTGGTCGCTGCTGCGCGAAGAGCCCGACCTGGCGACGCGTGCTGTCGAGGAGACGATGCGCCATTCACCGTCGATGTGCAGCACGGTACGCAGCGCGTCCGGGGATGTCGTCGTCGGTGACTACACCTTCCCGGCGGACACCTTCATCATCGTGAATACGTATGCGGCCAACCGCGATAGCGCGATCTACGACGATCCGACCCGTTTCGACATCACCCGCGACGAACCGCCACCGATCCTGACGTTCGGCGGCGGGGTGCACTACTGCCTCGGAGCCAATCTGGCGAGACTTGAACTGGCAGAGGCGCTGAAGATCCTTTCGGCGCGCATCCCCAACCCGCGCACCGCCGGACCAGCCCCCTGGAAACCTCTCCTCGGCCTGAGTGGTCCCACCAGCCTGCCGATCGAATTCGGCTGATCGGTCAAACGAAGGGAAGCCATATGGCGACCGACACGGCTTCGGTCAGTGTGTTCGACGCCGATCTGCCGACGTTGACCTATGACATCACCGAGACGCCCTTCGACGTCTTCATCCGACTCCGCGAAGCCCAGCGGCAGTCCCCGGTGGTGATGGGACCCGTAGGTCCCGAGGTACTTTCCTACGAATTCGCGCGGGGGATCCTGCGCGACACCAGGTTCATGATTCCGCCGGGCATCCATCTCACGGCCCAGGGGGTCACGTCAGGCCCTTTGTGGGACAAGGTGGTGTCGAGCATGATGTGCAAGGAGGGCGCAGAGCACCATCGGCTGCGCAGCTTGGTCTCGCGGGCGTTCACCCCTCGTGCGACGAGCCGGCTGCAGGACACGATCGACACCGTGATCAACGACCTGTTCGACCGAGTGGCCGATGCTGGTCGCTGCGACGTGGTGGCCGACATCGCGCGCTCCTACCCGATTCCAATCATCTGCGCGTTGCTCGGCGCACCCCAGGCAGACTGGGCAAGCTTTGCGGAGTGGGCAGAAGACATCTTCATGCTCTCCAATTTCGACTGCAATCTAGTCGAGGAAGCCGACTCGGTGATGAGGGCATGGGCCCAACTCGACGGTTACGTCGACGAGATGATCAACGAACGACGGAAGAGATTGACCGACGATCTGCTGTCTGAGCTCATCAGGGCCGAAGACAACGGAGACCGACTCAACGCCGAAGAATTGCGCATGACGGTGGCCAGCTTGTTGATGGCGGGAACCGACACCACCCGAAATCAGCTGTCGGCGTCGGTACAAGTTTTGTGTGATCACCCGGACCAGTGGGCGATGTTGGTCGACCATCCAGAGCTGGCGATGCGCGCAGTCGAGGAGAGCATGCGGCATTCACCCTCGGTGTGCAGCACCGTTCGTACGGTACTGGAGGATGCGACGTACGGCGGCTACACGTTTCCCGCCGGTTCCTTCATTATCCTGAATACCTTTGCGGCCAACCGCGATCCGGAGGTGTACTCCGACCCGGACACCATCGACATCACCCGCGAGTCGCCGCCGGCGATTCTGACCTTCGGTGGTGGCGTCCACTACTGCCTAGGTGCGAATCTGGCCAGAATGGAGTTGGCCGGGGCTCTCAAGGTACTCGCGCGCCGGATGTCGAATCCCCGCCGCATCGGCGCAGCGCCGTGGAAGCCGATGCTCGGCATGAGCGGACCGACCCAACTGACCGTCGAGTTCGACAGCGCAGTCGCCGCTCAACCCGACGGACCGACCACGTGAGACGGGAGTGCTGTTGAGCGAGTTGAATTTTGATGGCAAGGTTGCCATCGTCACCGGTGCCGGCGGCCAGCCGCCGAGCCTGGGGCGGTCGCACGCCAAACTACTCGCCGAACGCGGGGCGAAGGTCGTGGTCAACGACCTCGGCGTCGGCCCCGACGGGCGTGGAATCCTGCGATCGAATGCCGAGCAAGTCGTCGGTGAGATTCTGGCAGCCGGCGGCGAGGCGGTGGCCGACAAGCACAGCGTGGCTGACGAAGAGAGTGCGCGCGAGATCGTAGGGACCGCACTCGACACCTGGGGTCGCCTCGACATCCTGGTGAACAACGCCGGCGTCGCTCTCATCGCCCATTTCGACGAGATTTCGAGCGCCGACATCCGAAAAGTGATCGACGTCCACCTCATGGGCACGCTGTGGATGTGCCGTGCGGCTTGGCCTTTGATGCGCGACGCCGGTTACGGCCGGATCGTGAACACCACATCAGGGGGAATGTTCGGGCAGGAGAACCTCTCCATCTATGGCACCGCCAAGGCCGGTATCTTCGGGTTGACGCGGGGGCTTGCGATTGAAGGCGCCCCTAGCGGGATCAAAGTCAACGCGCTTGGACCTGCGGCCAATACCACCGCCATGCACCACCTTCACGAGACATGCGCCTTCACCACCATGATGGAGGAATACTTTCCGGCTGATCTCGTATCACCTGCGGCGGCTTACCTGGCTCACGAGGAGTGCGAGCTCTCCGGGGCATACCTTGAGGTCGGTGCCGGAAACGTTGCAACACGGGTGTTCGGGATGAATGCCGGCTACAACGACGTCAACCTGACCATCGAAGGAGTGCGGGACAACCTCGAGGTCGTCGTGGACAAGTCGACGACCACCATCATCCCGGACTTCTGGGAGGCGTCCCCGGGGACGGGTGAGGCCGCGCAGATGGGAATCATCCCGAAGCCCTACGAGGCCGTGTGAAACGGGCCGTCCGCCGAATCTCAGCGTTGCTTGAATGACTTAAGTCAGCGACTTGTTGAGCGCATTTCTGCGTTCGAGAATGTGACGGTGATCCCAGTTCTGTTGCTATGAAGCCCGCACCGCACGTGACTGGTACGCAGGCGGGTGAGACTGCATGGGCAGATATAACTGACTTAAATCAGTCTATTGACACGACCCGAGAAGTGAAATTACGCTGAGCGAGCGCTCGGCCGTCTCGGCTGTCGAGTTATGGCGATTGAGTCCGCTCCGATGCACGTGGCGCATACGGTGAACGCTTGATGGTCGTAACGCTGTAGAACGCATACAAGGGAGACACAGTGACGACACTTCGCGAACCGGATGCCGTGTCCGCCAAGTCACGTGCCGATAAAAAGTATCGCGTCATTCAGTGGGGCGTCGGCAATGTCGGGACAGTGGCGCTGCGCCATTTCGTCCATAACCCGGCCTACGAGGTGGTCGGTGTGCTGTGCAATCGTCCGGAAAAGGTAGGCAAGGACGCCGGCGAACTTTGCGGCAAAGCACCGACCGGCGTGCTGGCGACCAACGACAAGGCCGCCATCGAGGCACTCGACGCCGATTGCGTGTTCTATGCGCCGTTGTGGTCTGACCCCGATGAGGTCTGCCGGCTACTGCGCGGAGGTAAGAACGTCGTCGCGTCGGGTGGCGCGTGGTGGTACCGCACCGAACACAGCCAGGCAGACATCGACAAGATCCACGCAGCATGCCTGGAGGGCGGAACGTCCTTCCACGCAGGCGGTGTCAATCCCGGTTTCGCAGGCGACCTGCTCGTACTCACGCTGGCCCGGATCGTCAGCCAGATCGACGCCATCCACATCTACGAGGTGGTCAACTTCGGCAGGGACACGCTGAAGTACCTGTTCGAAATGGGCATGGGCAACACACCTGAGGAGTTCCACGACGGTCCCAACCTCCTCGGAAATGCATGGCCGTTGTTCGCTCAATCGATGGTCATGATCGTCGAGGGAATGGGCAAGACGGTTGATAGATACACCACGGACGTCGAGCTCGGTGTCGCCACCCGGGACATTCCCTTCGAAGGGGGCGAGAACAGCGACATGCCGGGCTTCAAGGGTGTGATCAAGAAGGGGACGGTCGCCCGTCAGCATCACAAGTGGACGACCTGGGTGGAGGACAAGCCCCTCATCACCTTCCACGAGATCTACACCATGGACACCTTTGATGCCATTGAGCCGCAGGAGGATTGGCCTCAGCACTACCACTACCGCATCGTCATCGAGGGTGACGCATCGACCGAGCTGATCCTGCAGGGTGCACAGGACCCCAACGGGGCTTATGCGCTGCCCGGCTATACGTGGACTGCGATGGGCCCCGCGAACGCGATTCCGGCCGTCGTCGACGCCGCACCCGGGTTCATGAGCCACAACGAACTCGGTCTCATGCCGCTACGCGGCGTCATCCGTCCTTGACATTAGTTCGCCTGATGTCCTACAAGATCGATCCCGACGTGCTGGGCAAGGTGGCCAAGCAGGTCGTCGGCCTGCCGCTGGAGAGCGGCGGACTGATCACCCGGGCGACCGAAATGCTCGCCGACGAATATCCCGATCTCATCGATCCCACGCCGGGACGCTGGGTGGGCAGCAAGGCGGGCGGCATCCTCGGCAAGGTTCGGTTCCTCTACTTCAGCCCGCGTGAGTACATCGTCATCTTCGGCTCACCGACTGGTACCCAGGGGTTTTCGGGACGCTACAAACACGTGGACGTGCACAAGTTCCTGATGGCCGGCCAAATCGACTGGTATGACGTCGAAGCAGACGACATTTCGGCCGCGACTTTGTTGCCCGGTGAACACGCGCACATGGTGAGGGGTCAGGCCCGCGGGATGACCATCCATCCCGGCTCGTGGCATATCGAGTACGGCCGCGGCGCGGTGGCCACCACCCTGCCGTTCGCGATGGTCGACACCCTGCTGGTGTCACTGGAGTTCGAATCGGTGCGCCGCTCGACAGTCGAGTTCGCCAAGCTGGCGCGGCGTCAGCTGCGCCGCTAGCCGCGCAGGCCCCAGTGTTGGGTTATGTCACGCTTCGCGACAAAGATCGTGACAAAAGCCAACACTCGCCGGATCAGCTCGGCGCGAACACAGATTTGAAGCGGTTCAACGACTCTCGGATGTCGCCCTTGAGCGCATTGGCGACGACCATGCCGATCGGACCGAACAATGCGGGACCGCCGAGGTGTACGTCGAACGTGACCGTCGACGCCTCCGGATGCTGCTCGACGGGCCGCACCTTGCCGAGGAGTTTGACCTTGACGCCACCGCGCCCGTCGCCGTTGAGCGTCATCGCCTCCGGCGGTTTGAAGTGCACGATGGTCCACTTGATCCGGTTGGGCATGCCCTTGACTTCCACGATCGACTCGATGACCGTGCCCTTCTCCAGGGTTTCGGGCAGCTTGCTCCGCCACACCCGGTGAATGCTGAGCCACTCCTTGTAACGCGACAGATCCGACGCGCACTCCCACGCCGTCTCCGGCGGAAGGGGAACGTCGACGGAGACGGAAAGTTTGGCCATACGCGCTAGGAGGTCGGTGGGGCCGTCGGGGGCTGCTGCTGCGGCGGGGTCCCCGGCGGCGGCTCAGGTGTCGGAGCCTGACCGGATTGCTGCGTCGGAGGTACCTGCCCGGCTTGGTTGGTGTTGTCCTGGACGGCCTTCTTGGCAACGCCCTGAACCTTGTCGACGTGCTGGGCGTATTTGCCCTGCGTCTTCTTGTCGACGATGTCACCGGCCTTGTCGATAGCGGTGTCCACCTTGTCGGCGTTTTTGGCCAGCACGGTCTTCAGCTTGTCGAGGAATGCCATGCGGCCACCCTACTCCGAACACCACAACCTGCGACGTTCCCCCAAGACGGCGCCCTGAACCCACCAGATGACCTCGATCGCCGCCGCCCCGACGAGGCCGATGATCAGCGCTATCGTCGTGGTTCTGACGTTCGACGGGTCGAGCATGAACGCCTTACGCGCCAGCGGTATCGAGAAGATCACCACATACGCCAGACCCGACACCACAACCAACGCCACTCGCCACCACTGGTAGGGCCGTGCGACTACTGCCAGCACCCAGACCCCGGTCACCAGCAGTGTGATCAGGGCTGCCGTCGACGCCTGCATCTGCTCGGCCGCGGTCGCTTCACGCCCCTGATAAGCCACCAGGTACGACGTGAACGTCGCGATACCCACCACCATGCCCGACGGCAGTGCCGCCGTCATGACCCGTCGCACGAATCCCGTGTGCGCCCGTTCGTTGTTGGGCGCCAGCGACAGGATGAACGCCGGGATACCGATGGTGAACCACGCCGCGATCGTGACGTGGATCGGCTGGAACGGAAACAACAACGGATCGGTACCGAACAGCTCGGATGACAGTCCACCAAGGCCGACGAGTATCGCCAGCAGCACCGAGTACACGGTCTTCGTCAGAAACAGGTTCGAGACCCGTTCGATGTTGCCGATCACCCGGCGGCCCTCACCGACCACGTACGGCAGCGTCGCGAACTTGTTGTCCAGCAACACGATCTGAGCCACCGCGCGGGAGGCCGAGCTACCCGACCCCATCGCGACACCGATGTCGGCGTCCTTGAGGGCCAGCACGTCGTTCACGCCGTCGCCGGTCATCGCCACGGTGTGTCCGCGGGACTGCAGAGCGTGCACCATGGCCCGCTTCTGGTCGGGCCGCACCCGGCCGAACGTCGTGTACTCCTCCAGGGTGTCGGCCAGCTGCTCGGGCTCGTCAGGCAACTGGCGGGCGTCCATGGTCTCGCCGTCGAGGCCGAGCGAGCCGGCGACCGCTCCGACCGACACCGCGTTGTCACCCGAGATGACCTTGATCGAAACCTTCTGATCCGCAAAGTATTCCAGGGTGTCACGGGCATCGGGCCGCACGCGTTGTTCGAGCACCACCAGCGCCGCCGGTGTGACAGGGCCGGGCGCCTCGGCGTGATCGACGGGCATCTCGCACGAACCGAGCAGCAGTACACGAAGTCCCTGCGCGCCGATCTCCTCTGCCTGCTTGGCGATTTCCGAACCCGGCGCGAGTAGCACGTCGGGCGCGCCGATCACCCAGTTGCCGTGGCCGGCGTACGACGCGCCACTCCACTTGGTCGCGGATTTGAACGGCGCAGTGGCGGTGACTTCCCACCCGGGCGGCATCTTGTAGGCCTCGGCGATGGCCGCCATGCTGGCGTTGGGCCGCGCGTCGTCCGCGGCGAGCTGCGCCAGGATGTCCGCGACTGCGCATTCGTCGAGCTTCTTGAGATCCGAGACCCGCATACCGTTTTCGGTGAGAGTGCCGGTCTTGTCGGCGCATACGACGTCGACGCGGGCCAGCCCCTCGATGGCGGGCAATTCGTTGACCAGGCACTGCCTGCGGCCGAGTCGGACAACACCGACGGCGAACGCGATCGACGTCATGAGCACCAAACCCTCGGGCACCATCGGCACCAAGGCGCCAACCATCCGCAACACCGACTCTCGCCAATCCGAATCGGTGGTGAACAGCTGGGTGTAGATGATCAGCAGGCCGGCGGGGATCAACAGGTAGGTGATGAACTGCAGGATCTTGTTGATGCCGCTGCGCAGTTCGGAATTCACCAACGTGAACTTGCTCGCCTCTTCGGCGAGTTTGGCCGCGTAGGCTTCCTTTCCGACCTTGGTGGCCCGGTATGCGCCACTGCCCGCGACGACGAAGCTGCCCGACATCACGTTGTCGCCGGCGTCCTTGGCGATCGGGTCGGCCTCACCGGTGAGCAGGGACTCGTCGACCTCGAGGTTGGACTCCTCGACGATCTCACCGTCGACGACGATCTGGTCGCCCGGGCCGAGTTCGATGATGTCATCGAGCACGACCTCGGCGGGAAGCACCGCTTCTGTTCCGGATTGCCTGCGCACCAAGGGTTTCGCCTGGCCGACGATGGCCAGCTTGTCCAGCGTCTGCTTGGCCCGCAGTTCCTGGATGATGCCGATCGCGCTGTTGGCGATGATGAGCAGCCCGAACGCGCCGTTGATCACCGAACCGGTGGAGAGCACGATGACGAGCAGCACACCGAGAATCGCGTTGATACGGGTGAACACATTGGCCCGCACGATCTCGGAGACACTGCGGGCGGCGCGGGTCGGCACGTCGTTGGTCTTGCCTTCGGAAACACGCTGTGCGACTTCGGCATCGGTGAGACCGGCGGTGGCCACGGGAACGGTGGTCATCCGTACTCGATTCTCTTCGCGCGAGCGCTCATCGTACGAAGGTCCCCTTGCCGAGCTCGTCGTAGTACTCCAGCATCAGCTTGTCGCCGTCGAACGTCGCCTTGGAGATGGTTCCCGGCGGCGCATTTTCGGTGACGAACGTGAACGTGAAGACGTTGCCGTCCCAATGTTGCAGTGGCACGTTCAGCTTCGTGCCGAGCGCCAGCATCAGCTTGCCGTCCTTCTCGGTGACCCGCGCCGGACCCCAGTAGTCGTTGGCGTAGGTGCCTACGTAGGTGGCCATGGGTGCGGCCGGTGCCGGACTCGAGGGCCGCGGCTTGCCGACGAGCGACCCCACGGGTTTCTCCATCTCGGCGAAGACCTCGCTGTAGAGGCCGTACCAGTCCTCGCGCACCTCGCCGAACTGGACGAGATCCGCGAATTGGGCTGTCAGCGTTTCGGGTACGCCCGAGGGGGTGGCGTTGGTCAGCGCAACGATCGCCACGTCGGCGGACGGCAGGATCGCGAAATTCGTTCCGGCGCCGAGTTCGAACGCACCCGAGTGGCTCAGTTCGGTACGCGATGCCGACGTCGTTCCCACATTGAAGCCGAATCCGTAGAAGCCGGACCGCATCGCGGGTTCCGAGGCGGGGCTCGACACGATCTGCGGGGTGAGGGCGGGCAACAGTGCGCCGGCGTCGACGATCTGCTTGTCGCCGTGTTTTCCGTTGGCGAGCACCATCGCGAGCCACCGGGTCATGTCGTTGACGGACGAACTCGCACCGCCGGCGGGCGCCTGGGAGTCCGCATCGCGGACATAGCGCGGCTCGTACTGGCCGTCGACGTGGATATGCCCGACGGCGCGGTCGGCGCGGGACTCGTAGTCGGCGAAACGATAGCTCGTCGACGGCATACCAAGGGGGTCGAACAGCACGTCGTCGGCCAGTACGTCCCACGGCTTGCCGGCACTCGCCGCGACCGCCTCGGCACCCGTGGTGTAGCCGTAGTTCGTGTAGGCGTAGGAGATTCGGAACGGATCGAGTGGTTGGTCGCGCAGCCGGTCCATGATGTAGCGGCGGTCGTGGCCGATGTCCTCGAGCATGTCGCCCGCGTGGTCGGGCAGTCCGGATCGGTGCGAGAGCATGTCGCCGACGGTGACCATCTGCGTGACGACCGGGTCCGAAAGAGCGAACCACGGCAGCTTCGACACGACGGGGGTGTCCCAGCCGATCGCGTTCACACCGACCTGGTGGGCGACCACCGTCGAGGACAGCGGCTTGGACAGTGACGCGAGTTGAAACACCGTGTCGGTGTCGACGCGGTTCTTCTCGTCATCGCCGGCTCGGACATCTTTGACGCCAAAACCTTTGGCGTACACGGTTTCCCCCCGGTACACGACGGCGACCGCCATGCCGGGAATCCCGGATTTACGCATCAGTTCCTCGGCGATGCCGTCGAGTTTGGCGATGGCCTTGTCGACGGCGTTCTCGGGCAGGGGCATCGCGGGCACCAGCGGCGGCGGCATGTCCGCCTGGGTCGGCGTGGACGGCGGCGCCGGTTCGGCAGGCTTGTCCGTGGTGCAGCCCGGAAGAAGGGCGATCAACCCCACGACGGCCAGCCTGGCCAGTGCATTCATGGTTGCACCGTAGCGGTTGCCAATCAGTTGGACCGGTAGTACACGTGCCAGCCCATGACTTGTCTAGGCCGTGCCCGCCGCGATATCCCATCCACTAGCGGTCCAGTCCTTCGAAGTAGCGCCGAGCGTCCTCGTCTTGACGGCGCCCCTCCGCACGGTACGAATCCGCTACCGACCTAAGGGCACCGGAAGTTCGCGGAGATACGGCCTCAACAGCTTGTGCCCAATTGTTGTATTGCTCAGCAAGGTCATATTCCTGCTTCCCGCCATCAGCTAGACCGCGCGTCGTGACGCCTTGCTTATTGAGCAGGCCGATGACGAAGCCTCTTTCCAGCCGCTCATTCGGAGCTTGCTCCAATGCGTCTCGCACGGCCGCCGTCGGGAAAGTGCCATCTAGATCGGAGGGTGCGTGCGCGAAGACCTCCCCGATCTGTAGCTCACCGACTTCGAGTCGATCTGACTCAGTGAGCAGCACTCGAACGTCGTTTAACCATTGGTGGAGGAGTCCAGCGTCCACGACTCCGTCCTTCGATGTGCCGGGGACGACATTCCATTCCCGCAATAGTCTGTACGCATTTGTGGCCATGGTCGGATCCACTTCTTGGACTTCACCAGTCGCTTCCGATCCCGAGGGCTTGAAGACAAGGTTAATCAGATCTACGAATGCTCTTGGGTCATGTGCCAGGCGACGTTGCAACGACTGAGTTTTAGATCCATCACCCAGGAGCGGAAGGAATTTCCACTCCAGTCGAGCGATTTCATCGTCGTCCACGCCTTGCGATTCCAGGTAGCTAAGTAACTGGCTGATGTCATATTCCGAAATAAGGCGGACATCGGGGTCACCAGTCCCCAGCTGGGCAAGCGCATCCTTCACCACATCCACGTCCGCGCGATTATCCGACCGATTGACATACATACTCAGACCGTCAATAGCCATGGCGGCGCGTCCATGGTCGAGAAGATGCCTCGCCGCTTGATTGATATAGGGGAAGTCGCTGCCGCGCCCATACGGGGAGAATTCGGCCCAATACGCCGCTTCAATATCAGTCCCAAGTTCTGACGCTAGTCTCCAAGCCTCGGTCACGTCACTGGCTATTTGAAGGAGTCGGGCCTGTATGACGGGATGGCCAACGAAGCGTCGAAGCCACGGTTGAACAGCTGAAACTGCGCCTTGTGTGCGGGCGCGCGCGAATCCGTCGGCGAACTGAACAAGCTTTGAGTCGTCACTGTCCATCAAAGAGAGCGCTTCGTAGTCGCTCTGGTCACTCACGATTGCTGCGGCGGCACCAACCGACCACGGAAGTTCCACCTCAGTTGCCAACTGCTTCGCTGCGTCGAACCCCTCTTCGTTGAGGATTCGGGCCATCGCATCCTTCCGCGCTCGTATTAGCTCGGCTTCGTAGGCTGCGAAGTCGTCACCAACGGAGATGCCGATATCTGGTCGCCAATCATCGAATAGCCACTTGTACGACTCAGACGCACGCTCTGGCCGAAGCCGCTCTCCGGCTTCCGCAAGCGGCCCGAGCCATTCCTCAGAGAGTGACCAGTCCGCGTCCGGATACTGACGATGCCGTCTGACGAAGTCTGCTAACGCATTCCACGCCTTAAGCGCGGTTTCGTAAGTCAAGCAGTCTCGATTCAGAGCCGAAAGCGCATTCAAGGCTTCGCGTCGCCGCGCAACGGGCAGCCGGTCGAACTCTGGGACGACTTCCGACCACCGGCCCGGATCTTGCACCGCGACATCAACAATCCGCTTCGCGATCGCATCGACCATTTCGAAAAACTCGCCGTATGTCACTGGTTGCCCACGCGCGTGATTCCAGTCACGAAATTGCGGGCCATACGTTTGAAACCCAATCGTGCGCTCGTCCAAAAGTGCAAGAAGCAGGCGCCACGCGACATCCGGATGACGCTTCAAGAGAGCGTCGAGCGTCATCAGCCTCGCCTCAGCAGGTGCGGAAGTTTGCGGGAACGGCGGACGAAAAATGTTGCGGAGGCTGGCAGCAGGCCTATTACTCAGCTTGCCGCCAGGATCGATCTCACCGAGCTTGGCGAGCAGCTCGGATGCGAACCCCAGATGCTGATCCGACCAGGCGATGCACTCCAACGCCCACAACAAACCAGTGTGCGGGCTGCTAGCGTGCCAGCCTATGTCCTGGTCCTGAAAAAGCTTGCGGATGAGGGGCGCTGGGCCACTCGTAGCCTTATCAATGCTCCGCAATACGATGTCGGGCGCAGCTTCCGCAAGCAGGGGCAAGACATCCTCGAGTGACGCCCAAAGCTGTGCCGTGGGGTCGTCATTGGCTCGAGTGAGCAAGCGCAGCACAACGCGCTCAGCCCATTCGCGAGCGGATCGGCCTCCCGAAAGACGTACTTCGTCGCCGCGGGAGCCTAGCAGGGCAATGGATCTCGCGATCCCCTTACGTAGATCATTCGAGTGGATGCGGACTTTGCCATAGATCGCTGCGGTCCAACGCTCGGACGGCGGTAGCTGAAGGCGGGGGTCGACTGCACCGAGCACATTTTGTGCAGCGAGCTCTAGCGCATCCAAGTCCGCCTCAGAAAACGCTTGTTTCGCTGTGCCCCATGAGTCTTCGGCAGCCGCGACCGCCCACGTCCCGCCGACGCGTGTAAAGAGAGGATCGGGCTGGCGCAGAATGCGTAGCAGCCGCTCCTCCAAGTCGTCAAAGGGAATCCTGGTGACGTCCTCTAGAACGTCGACGTCTCCGCTACGCAGTTGGTTCCACGCGCCGACCAACCATGCTCGTCTGACCGCACGATCCGAGAGGTCCTCGAACCACTGTTCAGGGTCGGGCTGCCCAAACCGCGTGGCCACTCGCTGCAGCGCGATCAGGCTCTTAATCCCTGCTCGTACAAACCGAGGCAGGTCGACCTCAGGAACCCCGGCTTCCCGAAGCGCCGATTCGAGCGGCGCGGGATCGAGCGGCGGCAACTCAACGTGCCCCTCGCCGTCGGTAATGACAATAACGACGTGATGGTGTTCGACTAGTTGAGCCTCGCGATGCAAGGCTTCCTCAAATGGAAGGAGTATGAGCAGGCTGGACGTGCTGTCAAGGCGACGAAGCGAGTGTCCGTCGTGTACGAGCAGCGATCTCGAGAGCATCGGCTCTGAGGCGTCGGCGGCCTGTGCCAGCATCGTGCATGCAACGAAGGCTAGTCCATCGTCGACACTCGCGGCCTTAACGTATGTGCGACCCACGTCCACGGCTAAGCGCCTAAGCAACGCAGCGGCGTGGTCTTCGCGTCCCGCCAGCACGATGCCAGCTGTCAACCGCGGATCAACCGTGTTTGAGAAGCGGCGCCACCAATCTTCAATCGTCGCGACACCGAGAGTCGGCATACCGAGTAACTCGGACAACCAAATCCGAACGGCTGGACACTCTTCGAGCGCCTGCTCGATGTCGTCGGCGTCAAGGGCTCGCACGTCCCTCCACTTGCCTTCGTCGCGCCGCCGCTTTTCCCAGTCCTTCTTTTCTGGCCACCTACGCGGCGTGACAAACACAAAGGTGGTCGAGGCCGTATCGACGCCTAAAGGATCATTCGTTCGGGTCCTGAAGTCGCTGTTCGCCTTATCAGCGGGGTCCCGACCTGTCCCCATCTCCCAGACGCTGGGGCCTTCCGGCACGAAGGATGACGACCTCGTTGCCTCGACCACCCCGTCATATCCAGGCAGGCCAACCCCTTCGCCGCCACGCATATCAGCACGTTGGACCTGATCGTTCTCATGACGAACGAGCCGGCGGACGAGCACTGGAAGGCCGGACTGTGCCGACCTTTGGTCAGCCCAGCGTTCCAGATCACTGGCGTCGGCTAGATGCGGTGGACCAACCCCGGATGGCATGGCAATCGTCCTCCTAGCTCAAGCTTAGGTGTGACGAATCTGACTTCGCTGCTCTGCGCCGCAGTTTAGGCCCGTCGAAATGGCTACAGCAGCCACCACGGGTCGTTCGCCAACGCCGCGTCGGGCTGGACCCTCTGCCCCGGCTTCGGCACCGCGATCAGGGCGTTGTCGGCTTCGGCCGCCTTGACCAGTCGCTGCACCGGCTCAGACCACGGATGCGGCGCGAGCCGGAACGTCGCCCAGTGGATCGGAACCAGCAACCCCGCGTCGCTGACGTCGCGGTGCGCGCGAACCGCTTCCTCGGGGTTCATGTGGATGTCGGGCCAGCCGGGGTGATAGGCGCCCACCGGCATCAGGGTCAGGTCGAACGGTCCGTGCTCTACGCCGATGTCGCCGAAACTGTTCGAATATCCGGTGTCACCGCCGAAGAACGCGCGATGGCTGGGCCCGATCAGCGCCCATGACGACCACAGCGTCGTGTTGCGGGTCAGGAATCGGCCAGAGAAATGCCGCGCAGGGGTGCACACCAGGGTCAGGTCGTCGAGGCGGGCACTCTCGTTCCAGTCGAGTTCGACGATCCGGTCGGCCGGGATGTGCCAGGACCGCAAATGGGCGCCGATGCCGAGCGGGACGAAGAACTTGGCTCGCTGGGTGCGCGCCAGTTGTTTCACGGTGTCGATGTCGAGGTGGTCGTAGTGGTCATGGCTGATGATGACCGCGTCGATGGCGGGCAGCGCCTCCAGCGGGGCCGGCACCGGGTGCAGCCGCCGCGGGCCGATCGTCCTCGACGGCGAGCAACGGTCGCTCCAGACGGGGTCTGCCAGCACGCGATAGCCATCGACCTCGATGATCGCCGACGAGTGGCCGTACCAGGTGACGGCGAGATCACCCGCCGCCAAGCTCGGGTCAGGTGTGACCAACGGGACGGCCGAGGACGGCTGTTGGTTCGAACTCCCGCCGATGACCTCACGGACCAGCAGGAACTGCTCCTGACGAGTCAATTCGACCGGGCTGGCCGGCTCGATGTTGACGAAGACGCCGTCCAGGTAGTTCGGGGACCGCTTGGCGACACCGTCGATCTCCCCCGGGGACGCGCCGAGGGCCGACGGCGTGCCGTGCAGCGCGCGTAATGCCCATCCCCCGGCCAGCAACGAAGCCGTTCCAAAGCCGATGCGCAGCGTCGCCCCGATCATCAGGCCCCCCGGAACCTCGGCGGCCGCTTCTCGATGCGGGCCACCTGAGCCTCGATGACGTCCTGGCTGGCCCACGCCCGGTCGAACAGATCCGTGTGCTCGGGCCACGGGTCCTCGTAGGCGTCGTCGTCGTTGAGCACGCGCTTGGCGTGCTGCAGGGCCAGCGGCGCGTAGCCGGCGAGCTCGGCGGCCCAGGCCTGCGCGTCGGCCAGCGTGCCGATGCGGTTGGCCATGCCCGTGTGCAGCGCAGCCTCGGCGGTCAGCCGTTCGGCGCCGAGCAGCATGCCCCTCGCGCGGCCGGCTCCGACCAGCGAGGTGAGCCGCCGGATGCTCCAGTTGTCCAGCGCCAGGCCGTATTTCGCGACAGGGAACTGGAAGTACGCCTCGGGTGCAACGACCCGTAGATCGCAGATCATCGAGAGGATGACGCCTGCGCCGATCGCGGGCCCGTTGATGGCTCCGATAACCGGCACGGGTGCCCTGTCGATCGCGACGTTGAGGGCCTTGGCCTTCTCGGGGAGCTCCTCGGCGACGCCCGCAGCGTCGGACAGATCCGCCCCGGAGCTGAACACATGGCCCTGGCCGGTGAGCACGATGGCCCGCACATTCTCGCTCGCGGCCTTCTCCACCGCATCACGCAGACCGTCCACGAGTGCGCCGTTGAGCGCGTTGCGGCGGTCGGCGCGCTGCATTTCCAGCGTCATCACGTCGCCGTCGCGGGTCACACCAATCATGGCGCCACCCTATATACCCTCTGAGTGTGAGCCGGATCGGTGCCCTTGACCTGCGCGATGCCGTGCTCGACGCGGACTCGTTCCGCAGCTGGGACACCCCACCGCTGGAGGTCGGCGGCAACGACGAATACCGGCGCGAGCTGGCTGACGCCGCTGCCAAGACCGGTCTTGACGAATCGGTACTGACGGGTGAGGGCACCGTGTTCGGCCGACGAGTGGGCCTGGTGGCCTGCGAGTTCGACTTCCTGGCGGGTTCGATCGGGGTGGCCGCGGCGGAGCGGATCACCCGTGCGGTGGCCCGCGCGACGGCCGAGCGCCTGCCGTTGGTCGCGTCGCCGAGTTCAGGTGGCACCCGCATGCAGGAGGGCACGGTCGCGTTCCTGCAAATGGTCAAGATCGCCGCGGCCGTCGAACTGCACAAGGGGGCACATCTGCCCTATCTGGTGTACCTGCGTCATCCGACAACCGGTGGGGTGTTCGCCTCGTGGGGGTCGCTTGGCCATGTGACCGCAGCCGAACCGGGGGCGCTGATCGGTTTCCTCGGTCCGCGGGTGTACGAGCACCTTTACGGTGAACCCTTCCCTTCGGGCGTGCAGACCGCGGAGAACCTGGAGCGCCACGCCGTGATCGACGGCGTGGTGCCGCTGGAGGCGGTGCGCTCAACGCTCGACCGCACGCTGAAGGTTCTCGCCGATGCTCCCGAGCCGCCACCGCCGCCGCCGGCGCCCGTGCCGATACCCGACGTGCCCGCGTGGGATTCGGTGGTGGCCTCGCGTCGGCCGGACCGCCCCGGCGTGCGATACCTGTTGCGGCACGGCACATCCGACCGGGTCCTGTTGTCGGGCACCGGCCGCGGCGAGGATGCCACCACACTGCTGGCGTTGGCCAGGTTCGGCGGTCAGCCGGCCGTCGTGCTCGGCCAGCAGCGGGTGCTGGGCGGGATGGTCGGCCCGGCGGCGCTGCGTGAGGCGCGACGCGGCATGGCGCTGGCCGCGGGACTCAAGTTGCCGCTGGTGCTCGTCATCGACACGGCGGGACCGGCGCTCACGGTCGAGGCCGAACAGGACGGCTTGGCCGGCGAAATCGCCCGCTGTCTGGCCGATCTCGTCACGCTGGACACTCCGACGGTGTCGATCCTGCTTGGCCAGGGCAGCGGGGGGCCCGCGCTGGCGATGGTCCCCGCCGACCGGGTGCTGGCCGCACTGCACGGTTGGCTCGCCCCGCTACCGCCGGAGGGCGCGAGCGCCATCGTTTTCCGCGACACCGAACACGCTCCGGAACTCGCTGCGGCACAAGGTATCCGCTCAGCAGACCTGTTGCGCAGCGGTATCGTCGACGCGATCGTGCCCGAGTCTCCCGACGCGGCCGATGAGCCGCTGGCCTTCACGCGACGGCTGTCGGACACCATCGCCAACGAACTGCACGGGTTGCGCTCGATGCCCGATGCGGAACGGCTCAACGTCAGGCTCGCGCGCTATCGCCAGATCGGCCTGTAGTGCCGCCGAACGTGGGTTACCCGCACGCCAAAGTGCAGTTTCTTGTGCGGGTAACCCACGTTCGGCCGGGACGCGTGAGCCCTCGGGCGTGGCATTCTGGGAAAGATGGAAGCGCTCCTGCATTTCGCCGGAAACTTCTGGTGGCTGATCTTTCCGCTCAGTGGGGTCATCGGCGGTGGATTGAAGGCCGTCCAAGCGGCCAATGAGCGCCGCGCGCAGCGACGACTAGAGCGCTACCGCATCAAACAGCAGACCAAGGTCGCGCTCGCGGAAGCGTCGGGCCGAGCCCGCACCAACGAAGCCGCCAATCGTCGGGAGATGACGAAAGTGCTGGCCCGCCACGACAACACCGACGCCCGCTGGCTCGAGTACGAGATCGACGTCGCCAAGCTGCTGGACTTTCCGCTGATGACCGATATGCGCGACCCACTGACCATCGCGTTCCACAAGGCTCGCAGCCGTGCCGATCTACTGCGTCCCGACAGCGTCGAGGACATCCTCGACGACCGCGATGCGCAGCTGGAGTACCGCGACGCGGTGCACGAATACGTCGCCGCGTTCGATGTGGCCAAGGCCGAGGCGATCCGCCGACGCCGCAGCGACTTCTCCGCCGAAGCGCAAGAGCGTCTCGAGCGTGCACAACATCTGCTGCGGCTGGCGTCGGACGGCGGCGCCACCAACGAGGAGCGCAAGGCCGCCTACGCGCGCGCCAAGAAGGAACTCGACGGGCTGATCGTGCTGCCGCCCGTCACCCGCGCCGCCATCGAGCGCAAGATCGCCGGGCAGATCGAGGCTGGACCGTTTTAGGCGACGACCAGGGCGACGAGCAACGCCACGCACGTGACGAGGTCCAGCGGTAGCCGCAAAAGGCTGCGTCGGGTCCAGGCCACCGCGGCCGCCTCGTCGATGCCGGCGGGATCCGCCTTCTCGAATTCCACGGCCCTCGGCACGAAGTCGACCAACGACCACACCCGCATCACGGCGTGGCTGACCAACGCCACCAGCAGCGCAAACCGTACGTCGGCGGTACCCCATGAGGCGATCAGCGCGACGATCAGCAGCACCTCGAAGAGGCTGTGCGCCGGAATCCAGAATCGGCGCCGCGAGATGCCACCGTTCTGCGCCTGGATGATGCCGGGTCGCTTCGGCCAGGCGGGGTCGACGACAACGGTTTCATAGAGGCCGCCGCCGAGCAGAACGCAGGCGACAAGGGTCGTCGTGGCGATCAAGGCGAGCGTCGGTGTCCACATCACCGCCAATTATCAGGGCGCATCGAGATAGCGCTGAACGGTGGGTCCCAGCCACGCGACCGCCTCATCGCTGGGCATCGTGACGATCGGCGGCAACTGCAGGACGTACCTGCACAGGGCCAGACCGAGCGTCTGCGTGGCGATCAATGCGGCGCGACGTTCCGGTTCGGCGGGGTTGATCTTCGCGATCACCGGCAACAGTTGACTCGCGAACATCACCCGCATCCGTTGCGCCGCTTCGGCATTGGTGGCACTCGCCCGCAGCAGCACGATGAGCACCTCGTCGCGTTCCCACCGTTTCATGAAGTGGTCGACCAGGGCGGCGCCCAACCGATCACGATCGGTATCCGAGAAGTCGGGTAGCTCCAGGTCGAAATCGGCCGCGGCGGCGAACAGCTGGTCCTTGCTGCCGAAGTACCGCATCACCATCGACGGGTCGATGTTCGCGTCCGCGGCGATGGCCCTGATGGTCGCCCGATCGAACCCGGCTTTGGCGAACTGCTCCCTGGCCGCCGCCAGGATCACGGCCTTGGTCTGCTCCGACGATCTACGCATGCCAACAAGTGTATGCCAACAAGTGTTGACATTGGTCACACCGCGGACGATAGTTATGCCAACAAGTGTTGGCATAGGCAGCTCGAGAGAAGGAGAAGGCAATGTATGACACCGATGTTCTGGTTATCGGCGCAGGTCCAACGGGTTTGGCCCTGGCCGCCTCACTGGTCGCACGCGGAGTCACGACCACGGTCGTCGACCAGCAGGCCGCGGGAGCCAACACCTCACGCGCCGCCGTGGTGAACGCCCGCACGCTCGAGGTGCTGGAAGACCTGGACCTGGCCAGACGCCTCGTCAAAGAAGGCGTCGAGGCACCGCGGTTCACGATCCGCGACCGGGGGCGCACGCTGATCCCGATCGACTTCAGCGCGTTACCGACCGAGTATCCGTACTCGCTGATGGTGCCGCAGTCGACCACCGAGCGGCTGCTGCTACAACGCCTCGAAGAACTCGGCGGATCCGTGCAGCGGCCGCGGAGCGTCACCGCGATCGCGCAGGATCCCGACGGAGTGACGGCGACGTTCGAGGACGGTGACGTCGTTCGCGCGCGCTATGTCGTCGGCGCGGACGGCATTCGCAGCATCGTGCGCCAGCAGGCGGGGATCGATTTCGAAGGCAGCGTGTACGACGAGTCGTTCGTGCTCGCCGACGTCAGGCTGACCGGCGACGCACCCCATGACCAAGTGATCCTTTACTGGGCGACGGCCGGCCTCACCGTGGTGGCTCCCTTGCCGGATGGCACGTACCGCATCGTCGCACCCGTCGCCGACGCTCCCGAGGCGCCGTCCGCGGATTTCGTACAACAGATTCTCGACACCCGTGTCGGTGCGAACCGCCTCGAGGTCACCGCCGTCATCTGGGGTTCGCGGTTCCGCGTCCACCACCGCGTCGCCGACACCTTTCGCGCGGGCCGTCTGCTACTCGCGGGCGACGCCGCGCACGTGCACAGCCCCGCCGGCGGGCAGGGCATGAATCTGGGCATTCAAGACGCCGTCGCATTGGCCCACGCGCTCGCCGCCGTCCTCGACGGAGCGCCGGACAGCCTGCTCGACGAGTACAGCGAAAGTCGTCGCCCGATCGCCAAAGACGTTGTGGCGATGACGGATCGGCTCACCCGGTTGGCCACACTGCCGCGCGCGGCACGCCCGATCCGCAATGCGGTCATCGGTCTGGCCGGGCGGGTGCCGTCGATTCGGCTGGCGCTGGCCCGCAGGCTCAGCGGTCTGGTGTACCGCTGAGCGCGCCCATGCGGCCGCGGCTGCCGACATACAGCGCCGCGGTCGCGGCCACGATCTCGATGAACGCCAGCAGCGTCGCCACCGTCATGAGCGTCGACGGCGTCGCCGCCGCAACGTGTGGGGCGCCGTGGTGATGCGCCGGAGCGGGCAGGTGCAGCGCGATCATGGCGAGGTTCATCAGCGCGACGACCACCCACGCCCGCGGCGTACCGTCACGCCACAGGTCGTGTGCGCAGTACAGGCAGGTGATGATCATCGCCGCGAGCAGCGCCGTCGCGACCAGGCTGGACGCGTGGCCGAGCATCGCCGCGTGCAGTCCGGCCGATACGGCCGCCAGCACCGCGCACGCCCGTCGGGCGAGAATCGATGGGGACGTCACATAGGTGAAGACTCCGGCGGCGACCAGAACTCATCCCTCCGTGGAGTCGAGACCGAGAAGTCTGACCGTTTCGGCGCGCATCTCGACTTTGCGCACCTTGCCGGTGACCGTCATCGGGAACTCGTCGACAACGTGGACGTACCGCGGGATCTTGTAGTGGGCCAGCTTTCCGTCGGCGAAATCCCGCAGAGCCTGGGCGTCCAGCGGGTCCTTGCCCGGCTTCATCCGCACCCAAGCGCAGACTTCCTCGCCGAACTTCTCGTCGGGGACGCCGATCACCTGGGCGTCGTGGACATCGGGATGGGTGTAGAGGAACTCCTCGATTTCGCGCGGGTAGATGTTCTCACCGCCACGGATCACCATGTCCTTGATGCGGCCGACGACGTTGCAGTACCCGTCGTCGCGCATGACCGCCAGATCGCCGGTGTGCATCCAGCCGTCCCTGTCGATCGCCTCGCCCGTCTTGGCCTCGTCCTCCCAATAGCCGAGCATCACCGAGTAGCCGCGCGTGCAGAATTCGCCGGTCTGGCCGCGCTCGACGACATCGCCGGTTTCGGGGTCGACGATTTTGATCTCGACGTGCGGATGGGCCCGGCCGATCGAACTGGTACGACGTTCGAGATCGTCGTCGATGAGCGTCTGACAGGACACCGGCGACGTCTCGGTCATGCCGTAGGCGATCGCGACCTCGGTCATGTGCATGTCGCTGACGCAGCGCTTCATGACCTCGACCGGGCAGACCGATCCGGCCATGATGCCCGTGCGCAGCGAGGACAGATCGCGCTGCGCCAGGTCGGGCTGGCCGAGCATCGCGATGAACATCGTCGGCACCCCGTAAACGCCTGTACACCTTTCCTTTTCGATGGCGTCCAGGGTGAGCGCCGGATCGAAGGCCGGCGCCGGAATCACCATGGTGGCGGCGTGGCTCGTGCACCCCAGGTTGCCCATCACCATGCCGAAGCAGTGATAGAAGGGCACCGGGATGCAAAGCCGATCGTTCGGACCGAAGTTGATCAGCTCGGTGGTGAAGTAGCCGTTGTTGAGGATGTTGCGATGCGAGAGCGTGGCACCCTTGGGGAAACCCGTTGTGCCCGAGGTGTATTGGATGTTGATCGGCTGGGTGTTGTCCAGCGAGTCCCTCCGCGCCCGGAAATCGTCGACGGATACCTGCCCCGCTGTGTCGACCAGGGCACGCCAATCCCTTCCCAGGTACAACACGTCCCGCAGTTCGGGTGCCTTGGCGCTCACCTCGTCGACCATGCTCACGTAGTCCGACGTCTTGAAAGATGTGGCGGAGATCAGCGTCCGGATACCCGACTGTTTCAGTACGTAGGCGAGTTCGTGGGTGCGGTAGGCCGGATTGATGTTGACCAGAATCGCGCCGATCTTCGCGGTCGCGTACTGCACGATCGTCCACTCCGGGCAGTTGGGCGCCCAGATGCCGACGCGCTCACCGCGTTCGATGCCCAGCGCCATCAGGCCGCGCGCGATCAGGTCCACGTCGTCGTTGAGTTCGGCGTACGTCCACCGCCGACTGCTTGCCATGTCAACCAACGCATCGCCGTCGGGGTTGGCCGCCACGGCGCGTTCGAAGTTCTGCCCGATGGTCTCCTCGAGAATGGGGATGTCGGTGCGACCCGCGTCTTGCGACTTCATCAGCTCATCGTCGCGTTCAAACTGCTCACAGATCGCAAATCGGTGGAAATTCGCGATCTGTGCGCAGTCTCGGCGAGGATGGGCGCATGGGCCAGATCACTCCCTTCCGCATCGCGATTCCCGACTCCGATCTCGACGACCTGCAGGCCAGGCTCGCCCGCACCCGCTGGCCCGAGGCCGAATGCGTCGACGACTGGAGCCAGGGCATCCCACTGGCCTACACCAGGCGGCTGACCGACTACTGGGCCAACGAATACGACTGGCGGGCACGCGAGGCGGCGCTGAACCGGTTCGACCACTTCACGACCGAAATCGACGGTCTCGACATTCATTTCATTCATCAGCGATCGGATGCGAAGAATGCCTTCCCGCTGCTGATCACCCACGGTTGGCCCGGTTCGATCGTCGAGTTCCACAAGGTCATCGAGCCGCTGACCGAACGCGGCTTCGACGTCGTGTGCCCGTCGCTGCCGGGATACGGCTTCTCCGCCAAGCCCACCACGACGGGCTGGGGTGTCGAGAAGATCGCGACGGCGTGGGACACCCTGATGGGCCGGCTCGGCTACGAGCGCTTCGGCGCGCAGGGCGGCGACTGGGGCGCGGCGGTGACCACGCAGATCGGCCGCAACGGCGGCCGCTGCGCGGGTATCCACCTGAACATGCCGCTCGGCTTCCCGCCCGGCGAACTCGACCATCCGACCGACGAGGAGAAGGCGGCGCTCGAACGGGCTGAGTACTACCAGAAGTGGGATTCCGGCTACTCCAAGCAGCAGTCGACGCGGCCGCAGACCGTCGGCTACGGATTGGTGGACTCCCCCGTGGGCCAGCTGGCGTGGATCGTCGAGAAGTTCTGGTCGTGGACGGACAGCAATGGCGACCCGGAGAACGTGCTGACCCGCGACGAGATGCTCGACAACGTGATGCTGTACTGGCTGACCGCGTCCGGGGCGTCGTCGGCGCGGCTGTACTGGGAGAGCTTCAACCACTTCGGCAGCTTCGACCGCGTCGAGCTGCCCACCGGCGTCGCGGCGTTCCCCAGGGAGATCCTCAAGGCGCCGCGTAGTTGGTGCGAGGCCGGGTACAACATCACGCACTGGACGGACATGCCGCGCGGGGGTCATTTCGCGGCGTTCGAACAGCCGGAGCTTTTCGTCGACGACGTCCAGACGTTCTTCACCACGCTGCGCTAGGAGACTCCATGCGAACGATCGAGGCCGATTACCTCGTCGTCGGCGCGGGCGCGATGGGGCTCGCGTTCACCGACACACTGATGGCCGAAACTGACGCGACGGTGGTGGTGGTCGATCGCAACGACCAGCCGGGAGGCCACTGGACGGCGGCGTATCCGTTCGTGCGCCTGCATCAGCCGTCGGCCTACTACGGCGTGAACTCACGGAGTCTGGGCAGTGACACCATCGACCACAGCGGCCTGAACGCCGGCTACTACGAGTTGGCCAGCGGCGCGGAGGTCTGCGCCTACTTCGACGCGGTGATGCGTCAGCATCTGCTGCCGACGGGTCGAGTGACATACCTGCCGATGAGCGAATACCTCGGCGACCGGCGCGTGCGCACGCTCGGCGGCGAAGAGATCGAAGTGACCGCGCGCCGCGTCGTCACCACACATGTCGAGATCATCGTGCCGTCGATGCGCGGGCCGTCCTACGACGTCGCGGCCGGCGTCGAATGCGTGCCGCCCAACGCTCTACCGCGTCTCCGCGAAGCGCGAGGCCGTTACGTGATCGTGGGGGCGGGCAAGACCGCGATGGATGCATGCCTATGGCTGTTGCGCCACGGCGTGGCGCCGGCGCGATTGACCTGGATCAAGCCACGCGACTCGTGGCTGCTGGACCGCGCGGCGATCCAGCCCGGCTCGCAGTTCGCGCGCGGTGTGTTGCGCGACTTCTCCAATCAGCTCAACGCGGTGCTGGAGGCCGAGTCGCTGCCGGATCTTTTCAGGATCCTGGAGGACAAAGGCTGTCTACAGCGCATCGACACCTCCGTCGAGCCGACGATGTACCGGTGCGCGATCCTGTCGAAGGCAGAACTCGAGGAGTTACGACGAATCTCCGATGTCGTCCGGATGGGTCACGTCCAGTCGATCGAGCCGGGCCGCATCACGCTCGAGGGTGGGACCCTCGACATCGACGGCTCAGCGTTGTACATCGACTGCAGCGCAGACGGTTTCGCGCGGATCGCGCCGGCGAAGATCTTCACCGACGAGGGTATCGCCCTACAGGCGGTGCGGACCTGCCAACCGGCGTTCAGCGCGGCCGTCATCGGCCATGTGGAAGCGACATACCCCGACGACGAGACCAAGAACGCGTACTGTAACCCCGTACCGTACCCGTCCGATCCCATCGACTGGTTGCGAATGATGCTCGCGTTCAACAAGAACCAGCTGCAGTGGTTCTCCGACCCGGACATGATGGCGTGGGTCGACGCGTCTCGGCTCAACGTGTTGCATCACGTGTCGGCCGGCGTCAGCGAGCGTGCCCGGGAGAAGATCATCTCGGTGCTGAACTCCAATATGCCCGTCATCAACGACAAGCTGGAGAAGCTGCTGGCGCAGGCCGGATACCCCGAGAGCTAAGCCAGCGACTCTTCCCATGCGCGGTGCAGCGCCGCGTATCGGCCATCGGTGCGACCGATCAGGTCGTCGGGCGCGCCATCCTCGATGATGCGCCCGTGCTCGACCACCAACACCCGATCGGCGACCTGCACGGTGGACAGCCGGTGCGCGATGACAAGTGCGGTCCGGTCGGCGAGCACCGTCTCCAGCGCGCGTTGGACCTGCCGCTCGCTGGGGATGTCCAGGGACGACGTCGCCTCGTCGAGGATCAGCACCGCGGGGTCGGCCAGAAAGGCTCTGGCGAAGGCCACCAATTGCCGCTGGCCGGCCGACAGCCGTCCACCGCGCTTGGCGACGTCCGTGTCGTAGCCCTCGGGAAGCGCGTCGATGAACCGGTCCGCGCCGACGGCCCTGGCCGCCGCGACCACCTCGTCGTCTCCTGCGTCAGGCCTGCCGAAGCGAATGTTGTCGGCTACGGTGCCCTCGAACATGAAGTTCTCCTGCGTCACCATGACAACGTGGCGGCGCAGCTCGGACTGAGCGAGGTCACGTAAGTCGACGCCGTCCAAGGTGACCGATCCCGACGACGGATCATAGAAGCGCGCAATGAGTTTCGCGATCGTCGTCTTGCCCGCACCTGTGGTGCCCACCAGCGCGACGGTTTGCCCCGCAGGCACCTCGAGGTTGAGATCCGGCAGCACGGGACGTCCCTCGACGTACGAGAACTGCACATCGTTGAATGCGATGTCACCGCGTACCGTGTCGAGTTCGACGGGCTGCTGCGGATCGCTGATGCTCGGCCGCTCGGCGAGCACGCCCGCCAGTTTCTCCAGCGCCGACGATGCGGATTGGAACGTGTTGAAGAACTGCGAGATCTCCTGCATCGGTTCGAAGAACATCCGCAGGTAGAGCAGGAACGCCGCCAGCGTGCCGATGGTCATCTCGCCGTGCAGCACGCGGTAGCCGCCGTAGAGCAGCACCACGCTGGTGGTCAAGTTGCCGACGAGTTTCACGCCGGGCATGAAGATCGCGAGCAACCTGAAGGTCTTCTCGTTGATCTCGCGGTAGTCGTCGGCAACGTCCTCGAAGATCTCCTGGTTGCGGGGTTCCCGCCGATACGCCTGCACCGCCTTGATACCCGTCATCGTCTCGACGAACTGCACGATCACCAGCGCCGCACTTTCGCGCACCTTGCGGTAGACCTTGGCCGACTCGTTGCGGAACCACCACACCAGCGCGACCAGGATGGGCACGGCGACCAAGCACATCAGGCCGAGCCGAACATCCAGCGTCACAAGCAGAATCGACGTGCCGACCAGGGTCAGCGCCGCGGTGATCATGCTGTCGAAACCCGTCTCCAGCATGTCCTGGATGGCCTCGACGTCGTTGGTCGACCGACTCACCACCCGCCCCGAGGTGTAGCGGTCGTGAAACCTGATGTCGAGTCGCTGGAAGTGCCGGAACACCCTGCGCCGCAACTCCGTCAGGACCTTCTGCCCGACCCGGCCCGACCGCCGCAGGAAGAAGACTCTGCTGACGGCCTGCACCAGCACCACTCCGGCCAAGGTAGCCACCACCAGCATCAGGGTGTGTGCCGAACCCCCGTCGGCGATCGGCGGGATGCCCCGGTCGATGCCTCGCTGCACCAGAATCGGAACAGAAAGGCGTGCAGCATTCTCCACCACGACGACGAGCGCGAGCAAGGCCACCGTCTTGCTGTACGGCCGCAGCAAGGAGCCGAGCAGCGCGCGGGCCTCGCGGCGCCGCGGAAGATTCTCGTCGATCGGCAGGTCGTCGTCCTGGTCCTCGTCGAACCTGCCGCGCCACTCTGTGGTGCTCATCGCCCCTCGGCCTCCGAGGTGACGAACCTGGACCCAACGGGCTCGTGTTCCAGTGCTTCCTGCTCGCTGTATGTGTGATCGAGCCGGTGACGGTCGTCGTCCTCCTGCCACTCGCAGGCACGCTCGCGGCCGTCGTCGAGTTCGTCGTCGGCGGCCAGCAGATAGCGGTACTGCGGGACGGCGGCAAGCAACTCGGCATGGGTGCCGACGTGGGTGATGACGCCGTCGTCCAGCAGTGCGACCTTGTCGGCGAGCAATACCGTCGACGCGCGGTGGGCGACGACGACGCCGGTCACCGTATGCAAGACCCGACGCAGAGCCTCCTCGACGACGGCCTCGGTGTGCACGTCCAGCGCGGACAGCGTGTCATCGAGGACAAGGATCTTCGGCGCCGCCAGGATGGCGCGCGCGAGCGAAAGCCGTTGCCGCTGACCGCCGGACAGGCTCATCCCCTGCTCACCGATGCGGGTGTCCAGACCGAACGGCAGGTCGTAAACGAACTGTGCGGCTGCGACGTCGATCGCCTGGGCCATCTCTTCGTTGGTCGCATCCGGGGCGCCCAACCTCAGGTTCTCGGCGACCGACATGGAGAACAGCGTCGGATCCTCGAATGCGGTGGCCACCGTCTTGCGCAGTGTGGGCAGCGTCAGCTCGCGAATGTCTGTGCCGTCGATGCGGATCGCGCCCTCGGTGACGTCGTGGAGCCGCGACACCAGCGACGCCAACACGGACTTGCCCGATCCGGTCGAACCGACGAGTGCCAGCGTCTCCCCCGGTTCCACGGTGACGGTGACGTGGCGCAGAACCCATTTGTCCGGCCGGTCATCACCGGCATCGGGGAACCGGAATCCGACGTCGACCAGTTCCAGCCTGCCGCGCGACGGCACGACGTCGCTGGGCCCGTCGACGATTTCCACCGGCGCATCGAAGATCTCGGCGATGCGGTTGGCAGCGGTGAACGACTCCTGCGTCATCGACAGCAGGAATCCGAGCGACGCGATCGGCCAGACCAGCGACAGCATCATCGTGATGAACGCGACCAGCGTGCCCATGGTGACCAGGCCGTGCCCGGCGGCGTACGCACCGAAGCCGAGCACCACGATCAGCGTCAAGTTGGGGATGACCTCCAGCAGCGTCCAGAACTTGGCGGACACCTGCACTCTGTTGATCTGGGTGTCGTAGAGATCGGAGACTTGTTCGTCGAACCTCTCATAGAGGTATTCCTCGCGACCGAACGACTTCACCACCCGCAGACCCAACGCGGATTCCTCGACGTGGGTGGCGACGTGGCCCGCCTGATCCTGAGCCAACCGCGACAACCGCACGTACTCCTGCTGGAAATGCAGCACGGTCGCGGCGATCGGCACAATTGACAGCAGCACGACCACACCGAGTGGCCAGTACATCGTCAGCAAGATGATGGTCACCGCGGTGATCTGGATGGTGGACAGCAGCAGGAAGACCATGCCGAACGACATGAATCGGCGAATCGTGCCGAGATCGTTCATGATTCGCGACAGCAGCTGACCCGACTGCCAACGGCCGTGGAAGCTCATCGGCAGGATCTGAAGGCGGGCGTAGAGGTCCTTGCGGATGTCGGCTTCCACGCCCATGGTGGCGCGCGCGACCAGCCACCGCCGGATGAACCACAGCACCGCCTCGGAGATGCCGACGCCCATCGCCGCGGCCCCGAGCAGCCACAGGCCCTGCTGATCCTGATGACGCACCGGGCCGTCGATGACGGCCTTGGTCATCAGCGGGATCGCCACGGTGGCGACGAGGGAAAGGAGCGCGGTCGCGACCATCGCGATCCAGCGGACGCGGTAGGGCATGAGGTAGGGCAGGATGCGCCACAGATCGGAGCTCGCTCTGACGCGTTCGGGCGGCGGCGCAATCGCCGGCGCCGCGCGAAGCGCGTTCGAGGAGTCAGTCACTTAGTAGATCTTCCCATTGCAGGCAAACTGTTAACGTGCTGTTCGCACCGTAAAACCTCAACAAACATTGAGGTCAATTGCTTCCTCGCAGGCCGCCCGGCGTTCTGATCAGGTCCGGAGGCATACGCCCTGCGTGCCAACGTGTAAGCGACAAATTCGCTCAACTGCTACAGAGTGCCGTATTTGCGCGACAAAGTCGCGCTTAGGTAGGCAGGCGGGACGTGGTCGCCGGAGCGAGTGGGCTCCGCGGCGTGCGGCGGCTAGCGGTCGTCGCGATGCGTTTTCTGCAGCTCCTCTTCGGCTTCCTCCAACGCTTCTCGCGCGGCTCGCAACCGGGACAGCAGATCGTCGGTCTCGTGCTCTTTGTTCTCGGCGGCCCGGGCCTGTTCCATGGCATTGAGCACGATCCCGATGAACAGGTTGAAGATCAGGAAGCTGGCCAGCAGTACGTAGCTGATGAAGAACACGATCGACCACTGCGAAATCGCTTGGCCCATCGCGACGTTGTCGGGGAAGTTCTCCAGCGTGAGCATGACGAACATCGTCAGCATCGCCTGGCCCACGTTGCCGTAGTTGTCCGGATCATGACCGCCGAACAACACCCAGCCGAGCATCCCGTAGATGAAGATCAGTACGAAGGTCGCCGCCGCCAGCGACGCGATACCCGGAACGCTCCTGCCCGCCGCGGATACGAGCAGACGCAGGTCCGGCAGGAAACGCACCAAACGCACGATGCGTAGCAGCCGCACGAGACGCAGCAGCATGGCGTTCGCGCGCAGCGACGGCACGAACGATGCGACGACGACGATGAAGTCGAAGACGTTCCAGCCATCCTTGACGAACTCGCGCGGGTTCCATCGATACGCCGTCAACCGGATGAGCAACTCGACGACGTAGATACCGAGGATGACGTTGTAAATCGTGCTGAACAGGGGTTCGTACGTGGCCGCGATGTCCGCGTAGGTCCCCATGCCCAGCACGATCGCGTTCACGACGATCACGCCGACGATGAAGAGTTCGAACGTGCGGTTGTTGATCAGTGCGCGGCAGCGATCCGGGATCGAGCGCGATGTCGACTGCGGTTCGGGCACCTCTTCAGGCGGTGGAGCCCCGACCGCCTCGGGAGAGGTGAGCGTCACCCTATGTGGATAGCAGCCCGGACGCGTATCCGCTGGACGAACTGCACTCTTTTGTCGCCCGCGTCAGCCGATCGTTTCGGGGGCCGTGACGCGGCGGTGACAAGACCGTGGCTGCGGTGAGACCGCCGGACGTACGCGCCTGACACATGCCGGGGGTGCCATCAGGCAAGATTGTGGCCATGGACAGTGGAGCAGCCTCCCCACGGGTGCTCGTGGTCGACGACGACCCCGACGTGCTCGCCTCACTCGAGCGCGGACTGCGGCTCTCCGGTTTCGACGTGTCCACCGCGATCGACGGCGCCGAAGCGCTGCGCAGTGCGACGGAGACCCGCCCGGACGCGATCGTGCTCGACATCAACATGCCCGTGCTCGACGGCGTCAGCGTGGTGACCGCGCTGCGTGCGATGGACAACGACGTGCCGGTGTGTGTCCTGTCGGCGCGCAGTTCGGTCGACGACCGGGTCGCTGGTCTAGAGGCCGGCGCCGACGACTATCTCGTCAAACCGTTTGTGCTCCAGGAGCTGGTGGCCCGGGTCAAGGCGCTGCTGCGCCGGCGCGGTTCGACAGCGACGTTCTCCTCGGAGACCATCCAGGTCGGCCCGCTGGAGGTCGACATTCCCGGCCGTCGCGCGCGCGTCAACGGCGTCGACGTCGACCTCACCAAGCGCGAGTTCGATTTGCTCGCCGTGCTGGCCGAGCACAAGACCGCGGTGCTGTCGCGGGCTCAGCTGCTCGAGCTGGTGTGGGGATACGACTTCGCCGCCGACACCAACGTCGTCGACGTCTTCATCGGATACCTGCGCCGCAAGCTCGAGGCAGGTGGCGCACCCCGGCTTCTGCACACCGTGCGTGGAGTGGGTTTCGTCCTGCGCACGCAGTAGTCCGATGAGCATTCTGACGCGCGTCTTCCGGCGGACCCCCTCACTTCGACAGCGGGTGGCGTTCACCAGCGCCATCGCCGGCGCGATCGTCGTCGTCATCGCGGGCACCGTGGTCTGGTTCGGCATCACCGACGCGTGGAACGAGCGGCTGGACCGCAGACTCGACGAGGCGGCCGGCTTCGCGATCCCGTTCGTTCCTCGCGGGCTCGACGAGATCCCGAAGTCGCCGAATGATCAGGACGCCATCATCACCGTCCGCAAGGACGGTCAGGTCACGTCGAACTCCGACATCGTCTTGCCGGAGATGGAGCCGGGCTACGCCGACACGTACATCGACGGCGTGCGCTACCGCGTCCGCACCGTCGACATCCGCCTGCCCGAACCGATGTCGGTGGCCGTCGGGGCGACATACGAAGGGACCATCGCCGACATCAACAACCTGCATCGCCGGGTGATCATCATCTGCACCCTGGCGATCGGTGCCGCGACGGTGGGCGGGTGGGTGCTCGCCGCGTTCGCCGTGCGCCCGTTCAAACGTCTTGCCCAGCAGACCCGGCAGATCGACGCGGGCGACGAGGATCCCGACATCGACGTCGCCGGCGCGACCGAGGCCGTCGAGATCGCCGAGGCGGTGCAGGGACTGGTCGAACGTGTGTGGAACGAACAGGACAAGACCAAGGCGGCGTTGACGTCGGCACGCGACTTCGCGTCGGTGTCGGCGCACGAACTACGGACGCCGCTGACCGCGATGCGCACCAATCTCGAGGTGCTGGCCACGTTGGATCTGCCCGAGGAACAGCGCAAGGAAGTCGTCAACGACGTCATCCGCACGCAGTCGCGTATCGAGGCCACGCTGGGGGCACTGGAGAGGCTGGCCCAGGGTGAGCTGTCGACGGCCGACGACCACGTGCCCGTCGACATCACCGAGCTGCTGGACCGCGCCGCCCACGACGCGATGCGCGTGTACCCGGAGCTGGACGTGTCGCTGGTGCCCGCGCCCACCGTGATCATCGTCGGGCTGCCCGCCGGGCTGCGGCTGGCGGTGGACAACGCGATCGCCAACGCCGTCAAGCACGGGGGTGCGTCCCGTGTGCAGCTGTCGGCGGTCAGTTCGCGCGCCGGTGTGGAGATCGCGATCGACGACGACGGCAGCGGCGTTCCCGAGGAGGAACGCAAGGTCGTGTTCGACCGATTCACCCGCGGCTCGACCGCGTCGCGCTCTGGCTCGGGGCTCGGGCTCGCGCTGGTCGCCCAGCAGGCCGAATTGCACGGCGGCACAGCCGCTCTGGACGAGAGTCCGCTCGGCGGCGCCCGGCTGTTGCTGAGGCTGCCCGGCCCGAGCTGACGCGTCCCAGTTACCTAGTGCCGAGTAGGTCGATAACAAAAATCAACGTCTTGCCGGACAGCCGGTGCCCGCCGCCCGCGGGTCCGTAGGCCTGCTCCGGCGGGATGACGAGCTGGCGCCTGCCGCCGACCTTCATGCCGGGGATGCCGTCTTGCCACCCCTGGATCAGGCCACGCAGCGGGAATTCGATCGACTCGTTACGCGCCCACGAACTGTCGAACTCCTCGCCGGTGTCGAACTCGACGCCGACGTAGTGCACCTCGACGTTGCCACCGGGCACCGCCTCGGCACCCTCGCCGACGACCAGATCCTTGATGACCAGTTCGGTCGGAGGGGGACCGTCGATGAACTCGATCTCGGGCTTCTGTCCTGAATTGGAAGTCACCGTATTCACCGTAGTCGGGCACACTGAAGCGATGGCGAAGGACCAAGACATTCTCGATCAGGTGAACCAGCTCGTCGCCGAGGAGAAGGTCGGCCCACGTCCGGAGGACAGGGGACGTCTACGCGCCGTGGAGGTGCAGTTGGACCAGTGCTGGGATCTGCTGCGCCAGCGCCGCGCTCTTCGTGAGACCGGCGGCGATCCGGGGGCGGCGAGCGTCCGTCCGCCCGACGAGGTCGAGGGTTACCTCAACTGAACTCCGACACCGGGGCCGCCAGATCGGCGACATATGACGTCGTCATCATCGGCGGCGGGCACAACGGGCTGGTGGCTGCGGCCTACCTCGCCCGAGCCGGTCGACGGGTGCAGGTACTGGAGCGGCTCGACCACGTCGGCGGTGCGGCAGTCTCCGCCCATGCCTTCGACGGTGTGGACGCCCGGCTGTCCCGCTATTCGTATCTGGTCAGTCTGCTGCCGCGGCGCATCGTCGAGGACTTGGGCGCCCGGGTTCGGCTGGTGCGCCGCCGCTATTCGTCGTACACACCTGATCCGGAGACGGGCGGCCGGACCGGGTTGCTGATCGGGCCGCCGTCGACATTCGGCTCGGTGGGCGCGGCGTCGGATGAGGCCGGTTTCGACGAGTTCTACCAACGCTGTCGCGCACTGACGTCGCGCATGTGGCCGACGCTGCTGCGACCGTTGAGCACCCGCGACGAAGCGCGCAAGCGCGTCGGCGACGACGTCGCCTGGCACCTGATGGTCGACGAGCCGATCGGACAGGCCATCACGGCCACCGTGTCGAACGACCTCGTGCGCGGTGTGATGGCCACCGATGCGCTGATCGGCACATTCGCCCGCCTCAACGATCCCACGCTGACCCAAAACATCTGCTTCCTGTACCACCTGCTGGGCGGTGGCACCGGCGACTGGGACGTCCCGATCGGCGGTATGGGCGCGGTCAGCGGCGCACTGGCCGCCGCAGCCACCGGGTACGGCGCCGAAATCATGTGTGATGCAGAGGTTTACGCGATCAGCCCCGACGGGGAGGTGCGTTACCGTCGGGACGGCCGCGACCACCGCGTCCACGCGGGACACATCCTGTCGAACGTCACGCCGACCGTGCTGGCCACGCTGCTGGGCGAACCCGCACCCGCCCAGGCACCGGGCGCGCAGGTGAAGGTCAACCTGATGCTGCAGAGACTACCGCGGTTGCACGACCAAACCGTCTCGCCGGAACAGGCTTTCGGCGGGACCTTCCACATCAACGAGACCTACCGCCAACTCGACACGGCCTACACGCGTGCGGATCACGGCGTCGTGCCCGACCCGTTACCGTGCGAGATCTACTGTCACTCGCTGACCGATCCGACAATCCTGTCCGAGGGCCTTCGCGCCTCTGGCGCGCAGACGTTGACGGTCTTCGGCCTGCACACCCCGCATACGCTGGTTTCCGCCGGAGATCCCGACCGGATGCGGGATACCTTGACCTCGGCGGTGCTCAAATCGCTGAACTCCGTTCTGGCCGAACCCATTCAAGATGTGCTGATGCAGGATTCCGCCGGACGGCTGTGCATCGAGGCGAAGACGACCGCCGACCTGGAGCACTCGCTGGGCATGACTGCGGGCAACATTTTCCACGGCGCGTTGTCGTGGCCGTTCGTCGAGAGGGACGAGCCGCTGGACACCTCGGCGCGGCGCTGGGGTGTGGCGACCGCGCATGACCGGATTCTGTTGTGCGGCTCGGGGTCACGCCGGGGCGGCGCGGTGTCGGGGGTTGGCGGGCACAACGCCGCGATGGCCGTTCTGGAAATGTGATTTCGGTGCGCTAACGACCGCTGAGCGACTGTACGCGCACCAAAATCGCCATGAGCGACTGGAGTTCGGCGTCGTCGAGCGACGCCAGCGCCTCGGGTGCCGGGTCCTCGGTCGCGTCGATCATGCGAAGCATCGCGTGGCCGTCTTCGGTGAGCGACACGATCTTGCAGCGTCGGTTCGCCGGATCGATCTCGCGCACCACCAGCCCGCGACCCTCGAGGTCGTTGACCGCCACGGTGGCCGCAGGCGCGTCGACGGTTGCCGCATGCGCCAACTCCTTGACAGACATCGATCGACGGCTCAGCCGTTTGAGAATGCGAATCCTGCTGAACGGCAAGCCCGATCGTTCGACCACCGCCCGCTTCCACAAGTCGCGGTTGTCCATCACCACCGCGGCCATGGTGCGCCAGACCTCGTCGGCCAACGGGTTATCGGACATCGGCGACCTCCAGTCGTGCGTCAGTTCCCGCGATCAGCGGTGCGAGTCGCTCGGCCGAACGCAGCGCGCGCGGCGAGGTCGAGTACACGCCGAGCACGACGATCGTCACCCCGAGCACTGCGCAGATGACCCACAGCGGTCGCGCCGCCACGGCGAAGTCCGCGCCCGCGGTCGCCAGCGCCGCCCCGGCGATCGAACCGCACACCGCCACACCAAGACTGACGCCCACCTGCCGGCTGGTGCTCGCGACGGCCGACGCCGCGCCGGCCCGGTCGGTCGGCATACCGCTGACGGCAGCATTCGTGATCGGGGCGTTGACCATCGAGAAGCCGATGCCGAACACTGCGAAGATCATCAGTAACTGCCACACCGGCGTCGTCGCGCTCAGGGAGGTGAGCAGCACCGTCGATGCGGTGATCAGCACACCCGCGATGACGATCGACGGCCGGCTCCCCCATCGTCCGACCATCCGGCCCGACAGCGGTGAGAACACCAGTGCGCCAATGGCTACCGGCAGATAGATCAATCCGGTCTCCATGGCCGAGAAGCCGCGCTCGTCCTGCAGGTACAGCGACATCATGAACAGGAAGGCACCCCACGCGGCGAACGCGCACACCGCGATCACGGTCGCGGACGCGAACGGGATGCTGCGGAAGAAGCGGAGATCGATGAACGGGTCGTGGCGTCGGGACTCGAAAAGGAGGAAGGCGACCAGGGCGATCGCCGCGACGACGGCGACGACGATGGTGCGGGCGTCACCCCAGCCGAAGTTCGGGCCTTCGATCAACACGTAGACGATGCCGAACAGGAAGGCCATGCCGAGGCCCTGACCGATCGGGTCGACGTCGCGCATTGTGACCGACTTGGATTCGGGGACGAAGATCGCGGTGAGCAGGATCGCGAGCGCGCAGATCGGCAGGTTGATCCAGAACACCGAACGCCAGCTCACGAACTCGATGAGCGCCCCGCCCACGATCGGGCCCAACGCCATCGAGATGCCGACGACACCACCCCACACACCGATGGCGCGGGCGCGCTCGACGCGGCCGGTGAACACCTGGGTGATGATCGACATCGCGACCGGGTTCATCATCGAACCGCCGACGGCTTGTACGAATCGCGCGGTGATCAGCGTCTCGATGTTGGGCGCGAGGCTGCACAGCAGGGAGCCGAACGCGAACACCGTCAGCCCGATCTGGAAGGTGCGCCGACGCCCGAACCGGTCCGCCGCCGCGCCCGCCAGCAGCAGCAGCGACGCCAGCACCAGCGTGTAGATGTCGATGACCCACTGCAGCTGCGAGGCCGTGGCGCCGAGATCCTTGCGGATGTTCGGTATGGCGACGTTCACGATCGTCGCATCCATCGACACGATCAGCAGGCTCAGGCAGCAGGACACCAAGATGATGGCCTTGCGCCTCGGGCTCAGTGAGCGGACGACACTTTCATTCACACAACTATTGTGAAACTACAACTGTTGCGATGGCAAGCCCTACCGCGCGTGAAATAACTCGCAGCGAGGGTGCTTACCGTGAGCCGGTGGCGACGTAGTCGCGCTCTGTGTACCCGGTGTAGATCTGACGCGGACGGCCGATCTTGCCGCCGCCCTCGTCGTGCATCTCCCGCCAGTGCGCGATCCACCCGGGAAGCCGGCCCAGGGCGAACAGCACGGTGAACATCCGGGTCGGGAAACCCATCGCCCGGTAGATCACGCCGGTGTAGTAGTCGACGTTGGGGTAGAGCTTGCGCTCGATGAAGAAGTCGTCGGTCAGGGCGATCTCTTCGAGCTCCTTGGCGATGTCCAGCAGCTCGTCGTCGCCGCCCAGCTTGCCGAGGATCTTGTCGGCCTGCTCCTTGACGATGCGCGCCCTCGGGTCGTAGTTCTTGTAGACCCGATGGCCGAAGCCCATCAGCTTGACGCCGTCTTCCTTGTTCTTGACCTTCTTGACGAACGTCTGGACGTCGTCGTCGCCGACGCGGATCTTCTCGAGCATCTCGAGCACCGCCTGATTGGCGCCGCCGTGCAGCGGGCCCCACAGTGCGTTGATGCCGCCGGAAATCGAGGTGAACAGGTTGGCCTGCGACGAGCCGACCAGCCGCACCGTCGACGTCGAGCAGTTCTGCTCGTGATCGGCATGCAGGATGAACAGCATGTCGAGTGCGCGAACGAGTTCCGGGTCGACCTCGTAGGGCTCGGCAGGCAGCCCGAACGTCATCCGAAGGAAGTTCTCGACGAGGCTCATCGAGTTGTCCGGATAGAGGAACGGCTGCCCCACCGACTTCTTGTAGGCGTAGGCCGCGATCGTCGGCATCTTGGCCAGCAGGCGGATGGTCGAGAGTTCGACCTGCTCGTCGTCGAACGGATCCAGCGAGTCTTGGTAGTACGCGCTCAGCGCATTCGCCGCACTCGAGAGCACCGGCATCGGGTGCGCATTGCGCGGGAAGCCGTCGAAGAACCGCTTGAGGTCCTCGTGCAGCAGGGTGTGCCGCTGGATCTGGGTGGTGAACGCCTCGAGCTGTTCAGGCGTCGGTAGCTCGCCGTAGATCAATAGGTAGCTGACCTCGATGAAGTTCGACTTCTCTGCGAGCTGCTCGATCGGATAACCGCGATAGCGCAGGATCCCGGCGTCGCCGTCGATGTAGGTGATGGCGCTCTTTGTCGACGCGGTGTTGACGAAACCCTCGTCGTACGTGGTGTAGCCGGTCTTGGCCAGCAGCGAACCCAGGGCTATGCCGTCGGAGCCCTCGGTGGCCTTGACGACGTCCAATTCAAGCTCGCCACCGGGGTAGTTGAGGGTGGCATGCTCGTCTTTTTCGGCCACGGGGGATCCCTTCTACGTTGCAAGGAATATCGAGAACATGTCGTGTCTGTCCCTCAAAAGGTAGTCCCATTCCAACGATCCCGCCCGAGCGGGGGCCGCGAGACGGTCAGACCGGCTGTCGATTGCCCGTCACGAGACCGGTGAACTCGGCGAATGTGTCTTCCAGATAGGTGGCCACGTCGTCGATCGTCAGCTGGGTACCGTCCTGGGCGGCTGCGGCCATACCGGTGAGCGCGGTCATGAGCATCGAACCCCACACTGCGGAGACCAACCGTGGCGCGCGATCGCCGATCCCCACTCCCATCCGCCTGGCGAGTTCCGCGTCGATGGCGTTTCCGCGGTACTCCAGTGCGGACTGCCGCAAGGCCGACGACGACAAGATGATCCGCACGATGCACATCACCCGGTCCGCCGACAGCTCGCCGGCCGGCGCGATCTTCGCCGCGTTGGCCATCGCGAGATAAGCGTTCAGCAGCGCCTCGAAATGGTTGACGTCGAGCGGTTGGCGCGCCAGTTCGACGGCTGTCTTTTCCAGCACCTCGTCGATGAGGGCGATCGCAATGGCGTCCTTGGTGGCGAAGTATCTGCTGAAGGTACGCGGCGAGACGTCGGCGATTGCGGCGATCTGGTCGACAGTGGTGCGATCGAACCCTTGGCGTTCGCAAAGCTCGACCGCAGCATCGATCAGGGTGGCACGGGTGCGTTGCTTCTTGCGTTCCCGCAGCCCGAGGGTTGCCTCCCCGCTGAGATCAGACACGAACTCGGATGCTAGCCAGCCAACGTAAGAGGCCGCTGAGAAAAGTGACACCCTCCGACAATTGGCCCCCTAGGTCACACTCTGGCGTCACCGGTATGGGCAGAGATGCGCCCCCGCGAGCGGGGAATCCGCCCGAGCACTACGGCTGTAACCGCTCGACGCGGCTGTTGTGCATGGTGATCGGCAGTTCGGCATCGGTGACGACACGAATCCTGTTGTGCACCCTGTTCTCCCGGCCCTGCCAGAACTCCACCGCCTCGGGAGAGATGAGGTACCCGCCCCAATTCGGCGGCACCGGCACGTCGTCGAGATCAGCGAACCGCTGGGTAACCTCGGCCAGCTGTTCGAGTAGCGCGGCACGCGAGGCGATCGGCGCGGATTGGTGCGACGCCCAGGCGCCCAGCTGCGAACCCCGCGGGCGCTTGGACCAGTAGTCCGCGGTCTGTTCGGCGGATACCTTGGTGACCAGTCCCCGGACGTGGACCTGGCGGCCGAGCAGGTACCAGGGGAACGTCGCCGATGCGTACGGCGTCCCGGCCAGGTCTTCACCTTTGGCGGAGTCGTAGTTGGTGAAGAAGGTGATGCCGTCGGCGTCGACACTCTTGCAGAGCACCGAGCGGGTGGACGGGCGTCCGCGCGCGTCGACGGTGCCCACCACCATCGCGTTGGGCTCGGCCACCCCCGCGTGTTCGGCGTCGGCTAACCACTTGTGCAGCAGCGCAACCCAGCCGTCGGCGAGCCAGTCCGCGTCGAGGTCGCCGCTGCCGTCCTTCTCCACCGAGCCGTACTCGACCCGCATTCTCGCCAGATGGTCGTCATCGCGAGGTGCCACGCGCTCACGCTACGCCTGCGCGGTTCGCCGACCCATTACCGACCGGTAGGAAAAGGTGCGGGGGCGGGTGCGAGAATTTTGCCCATGACTACGGTGTCGACGGTTCCTGAGGATTTCGTACCCGGACTCGAGGGCGTGGTCGCCTTCACCACCGAGATCGCCGAACCCGACAAGGATGGCGGCGCGCTGCGCTATCGCGGCGTCGATATCGACGATCTGGTCAGCCAGCACGTCACCTTCGGCGATGTTTGGGCACTGCTGGTCGACGGCAAGTTCGGCCGCGGCCTGCCGCCCGCCGAACCGTTCCCGCTGCCGATTCACAGCGGCGATGTACGCGTCGACGTCCAGGCCGGCCTGGCGATGCTCGCCCCCATCTGGGGGTATGCGCCGCTGCTCGACATCGACGAACAAACTGCGCGTGACCAACTGGCCCGCGCGTCAGTGATGGCATTGTCCTACGTCGCGCAGTCCGCACGCGGCATCTATCGACCCGCGGTCCCACAGCGCGTCGTCGACGAATGTTCCACCGTGACAGCGCGATTCATGACCCGCTGGCAGGGTGAGCCCGATCCCAAGCACGTCGAGGCGATTGACGCCTACTGGGTGTCGGCCGCCGAGCACGGCATGAACGCGTCCACGTTCACCGCCCGCGTGATCGCCTCGACCGGTGCCGATGTCGCGGCGGCGCTGTCCGGAGCCATCGGCGCGATGAGCGGACCGTTGCACGGCGGTGCACCGGCCCGCGTGCTCCCGATGATCGAGGAAGTCGAGAGGACCGACGACGCGCGCGCGGTCGTCAAGGGCATCCTCGATCGCAAGGAAAAGCTGATGGGGTTCGGCCACCGCGTCTACCGCGCCGAGGACCCGCGGGCACGGGTGCTGCGGGCCACCGCCAAGCGGTTGGGGGCGCCCCGCTTCGAGGTGGCGTCCGCGCTGGAGCAGGCCGCGCTCGCCGAGCTACGCGAACGCCGTCCCGACCGCGCGATCGAGACCAACGTCGAATTCTGGGCGGCGGTGATCCTGGACTTCGCCCAGGTACCGACCCAGATGATGCCCGCGATGTTCACCTGCGGTCGCACCGCCGGCTGGTGCGCGCACATCCTCGAGCAGATGCGGCTCGGCAAGCTGGTGCGCCCGGCCGCGATCTACGTCGGCCCGGGCCCCCGCAGCCCGGAGTCCGTCGAGGGTTGGGACCAAGTCGCCCCGTCGTGACGATCGAAATGTACCGCGCGGCGGCGACGAGTTTCGCCGCGCTGGTGCGCGAGATTCCGGCCGGCGCGTGGGGCCAGCCCGGCCTGGGCGACTGGGACGTCCGCGCGCTGGTGGGCCACACGTCGCGCTCGCTGACCACCGTGCTCAGCTACCTGCAGACCACCGCGGACCGGGAGGACATCGCGACTCCGCAGGAGTACTACGTGCGGGTGACGCCGTCCGCGCTGGGCATCGATCCCGCCGATGTCGCCGAGCGCGGCAGACAGGCGGGCCGGGATCTCGGTGAAAATCCAGCGGCCGCCGTCGACGCGTTGGTATCAGAAGTGCTTGGCGCGCTCACCGAGGTCGACGGCGATCCGTTGATCAAGATCATTGGCGGACTGGGAATTCGACTGCGCACGTACTTGCCGACCCGGGTGTTCGAACTGGCTGTACACGGGGTGGACATCGCCAGGGCGGTCGACATTTCGTTCCAGGTGCCCGAGTACGTACTCGCCGAGGCCCTCGACATCGCGACGCGCACGGCCATTGCGACCGGCCGCGGAGAGTCGCTGCTACTGGCGCTGACGGGTCGCTTCGCATTGCCCCCGTCGTTCTCCGTGGTGTGAGCCGGCAAAGGTTAGATACAACACGTGCATCCCGGAAATGAACCTAAACCTGTGAACTTCCTTTTAGGGTGGGCGGGTGCAACAGATGGATCGCCGCAACATGATGACGATGATGGCGGGTCTTGGCGTGTTGGCAGCCACGATCCCCGTCGCCCAAGCCCAGGCAAGCCCGATGAATCGCGGGCCGCTACCGACGGAGCCGCCGACTGCCGACCCGGGAACCTATATCTTCCACGACGAGTTCGACGGACCGGCCGGTTCGGAGCCCGATCCGGCCAAGTGGCTGATCCAGACCTGGCAGGACGAGGTCTACCCGCCGGTTGAGGGCATCTACCGCAACGATCGCCGCAACATCTTCCAGGACGGCAACTCCAATCTGGTGATGATGGCCACGAATGAGATGGGCACCTACTACGGCGCCAAGCTGCGCGGCATCTGGCGCGGCATGATCAACCAGACGTGGGAAGCGCGGATCAAGCTCGACTGCCTGACCCCCGGCTGCTGGCCGGCGTTCTGGGCTGTCAACGAGGATCCGCTGCCCGACGGCGAGGTCGACGTCTTCGAGTGGTACGGCAACAACCAGTGGCCGCCGGGCACCACGGTGCACGCGGCGTCCAACGGTAAGACCTGGGAGGGCAAGTCGATCCCGGGTATGGTCGACAACGCCTGGCACACCTGGCGAATGCACTGGGGCGAGGACGGTTTCACGTTCTGGCGGGATTACGTCGATGGTGCCGAACCGTACTTCCATGTGCCGCCCAACCCGATCCCCGTGTCGGGCCGGCCCGGCGACCTCCGGTGGCCGTTCAGCATTCCCGGCTACTGGATGCAGCCGATGTTCACCCTCGCGGTCGGTGGGCCCGGTGGCGGCGACCCGGCCGCAGGTGTGTTCCCGGCGACCATGCTCGTCGACTACCTCCGCGTCTGGTGACTCATCGTTCCGCTTTGATGACCTGAACCAGGTTGAACTGCCAGCGCTCCACCAGCCGGTAGCCGGTTTCACGGGTTACTGCGAAGGCCGGGGTACCGCCGAATAGCGGGCCCGGTTCCATCGCCGGATTCTGTTCGTGGGCAGGCCGTGCCGGGTCGGCCTGCGTGATGATCCACAGGACGCGGCAGACGTTCAGGGGACCTGCCGACGCCTCCGGTATGAGGTTGGTGTCGAAGACGTCGTCGCGCTCGACCGCCGTCCGCCACAGGCTGATGTCGACGACTTTGTCGTAGGCATCGGGCCGCGCCGCGAGCAGGGGACGCATCGGCGCGGGCATGAAGGTCACGGTGTCGTTCACCAGCAGGCACTCACCCGGCTCGCCCTTGGACTTCGCTTCGATGAGGTCGGCGACCTGACTGTAGTCCATCCCGTATTTCGCATACGGACTGCGTTGCACCAGAAGATAATTGGGCGCTGCCGCAGCAGTGAAGACGACCAGCACGACGGCGACTGCCCACGGCCGGACCGCCAACGCGCCAACGCACACGCCCAGCGCGAGCGCCATCGCCGGTGCAGTGAAGCACAGATACCGCGGCGTGTAGATCGGATGCACCAGGGCCGACCAGCCGAGGATCAACGCGGTGGGGACCAACAGCCACGCGATCGCCACGGCCAACAACTGGCGATCCGGACCGGAAAGTTCCACAGATGTGAAGCGCCACAAGATGATCGCTGCGACGACGACACAACATGAGACGATCAGGAACAACGGGCTTCTCTCGAAGTACTGCTGAACGGCCACGTCTTCGACGGTCCGGCGGCCCACCGGTGAGATCCAGATGATCTGGTGCGCTTGACCGACGACCAGCCGCATGAACGGCGCTACCGCCAGACACGTGCACACCATGGTGACGGCGAACCGTACGACGACGGTCCGGGCCGGACGATGAAAGCACAGGAAGACGGCGTGTGCCAGGAACATCAGCGCGAGGTACACGTCGAGCAGAATCGACGCCGCCATGGCCGCCGCGTAGCAGAGCCAGATCCAGTCGTTGTTGCGGCGCACACCGTGCACCAACAGAACGGTCGACCATGCGGCGGCCAGCATCGTCAGTGCGTACGGCCGGGCCTCGATTCCCGCCCATGTCGCCCGCGGCAGGATCGCGCACAGGACACCGGCGCTCAGTGCGACAGTGCGCGTCGAGAACTGTCTGCCCAGCACCACGACGCCCGCCGCGGCACCGCCGACGGCCAGACCGCTGGGCACGCGCGACCAGAACTCCGTCGGCGGGAAGATCGTGAACCAGCCGTGCATGAGCACGTAATAGAGGCCATGGACGGCGTCGACGTTGCCCATCATGTGCCACAGCTGACCCAGTGAGCGACTGTACGAAGCCGAGATCGTCGCCGCCTCGTCGTACCAGAAGGACGGCCGGCCGGCGCCGGCGATGCTGAGCGCGGCGGCGAACACCCCCACGACGAGGGGATCGAATACCGCCACCCTCGACTTCGTCGGGACTCTTTGGCCAGGCACGCCGCTATGTTGCCAGAAGCACTTGTCGGTGCCCGGTGCTTGCATGAGGACCGGCGCGATGAGTTTGGCTCGCAGGCCGAGTCGTACTCGTTGCCCGCACGGGAAAATTCAACTCTCTAGGAGACTGCTCATGGCAATCGACGTCCAGCCCGCCGTATCCCCCCACCTCGTCGTCGACGATGCTGCGGCGGCCATCGACTTCTATGTCAAGGCCTTCGGCGCCCAGGAGTACGGCCGAGTTCCGGGCCCCGACGGCAAGCTCGTTCACGCCGCATTGAACATCAATGGTTCCACGGTGATGCTCAACGACGACTTCCCTGAAATGACCGAGGGCAAGTCGACGACCCCCAAGGCGCTCGGCGGCAGCCCGGTGACCATCCACCTGACGGTCACCGATGTCGATACCAAGTTCGCCAAGGCCATTGACGCGGGAGCGACGGTGGTGCACCCGCTGGAGGACGCGTTCTGGGGCGACCGGTACGGCGTCGTGCGCGATCCGTTCGGCCACCTCTGGTCGATGGGCCAGCCGGTGCGCGAGGTCAGCATGGAGGAGATCGAAGCGGCGATGAAGCAGAGTCAGTAACGGCTCGGTCGAAAGGCGCGGGTTCCCCGCCGCCGACAGCGGCGGCGTCGAAGGTGTGATCGCGGGCGGCGGTGCGTCCAACGGCTTGAACCGGACCGTCCATGCGCATGCAATGCACGACACCCGAGCGTCGTCCGCCGGCCTGGGAGATCGCCACGCTCCGGTGATGTCCTGGTCCCGGCGGCGACGCTAGTTGGTGGTTGGTGGTTTGGGTTGGAAGGGGGTGTACCACCACCATTGGGCGCGTTCGCCGGTGGGTCCGCGGT
>JAIEPH010000036.1 GCA_019749805.1 Mycobacteriaceae bacterium
CCACCGCCTGCACCCGACTTGGATGCCGACTCACTACGCCCATCCAAAGTCTTGACACGACCTACAGCCAGTTAGTCCGGAGCGCGGTCCAGCAGGTCCGAGGACCCCAGCACGCGCTCGACGCGGACCTCGATCACCACGCGCTTGGGGTTGGGCCGTGGCGTGCGGTACCGCTGCGCATACCGCAATTCGGCATCACGCACTGCGTCCGCGTCAGGGTTGACCGTCGTCTTGCCTTCCAGGGACAGCCACCGCGCGCCGTCGACCTGGCTCAGGACCGCGACACCCTGCTTCTCGGCGTTGACCGCCTTTTGGGAGCCGCCCGAGGTGATCACCCGGGCGATGTGCGTCTTGGGATCGAAGGTGAAACCCACGGCCACCACGTGCGGCGAATTGTCCGACCGGAGCGTGGTCAGCATGGCCAGGTGGCGTTCGGAGAGGAACGCGATCGCGTCGTTGGTGAGTCGGGTTGTCGCCCGACGGCTTGACTGGGCCATCAGGGCCCAACTTAGCGCAGGCCATAATCGCAACCGTGGATGACACGGCCGATACCGAGTTCGTCGTGATCTTCGGTGGACGCAGCGAGATCGGACTCGAGGTCGCGAAGCGGTTGGCGCCCGGCGCGACCGTGCTGCTGGCGGCGCGCCGCTGCGGCGATCTCGACCACCAGGTCGCGGTCGTGCGGGCAGCCGGTGCCGCCGCGGTGGCGGTGCGTGAGTTCGATGCCGACGCGCTGGAATCACACCGACCGCTCGTCGACTCCATCGTCGCCGACTTCGGTCCGATCGACACCGCGGTGCTCGCCTTCGGGATTCTCGGCGACCAGGCCCGCGCCGAGCGGGACCCCGCGCATGCGGCGGCGATCCTGCACACCGACTTCGTGGCACAGGCCAACCTCTTGACAGTGCTGACCGCCACGATGTCAGCCGCGGGTTCTGGCCGCATCGTGGCGTTCTCGTCGATCGCGGGCGCCCGCGTGCGGCGGGCCAACTACGTCTACGGGTCGGCCAAAGCGGGACTCGAAGGCTTCTGCAGCGGGCTGGCCGACGCGCTGCACGGATCCGGGGTGCGCCTGCTGGTGGTGCGGCCGGGTTTCGTGATCGGACGGATGACCGAGGGCATGAAGCCCGCGCCGCTGTCGAGCACGCCGCAGCAGGTGGCGGACGCGGCAGTGCGGGCACTGCGCAAGGGCCGCGGCGCGGTGTGGGTTCCCGGCCCGATCGCAGTACTGGCGTTCGCCTTCCGGATGACGCCGAGGTTCGTGTGGCGAAGGATGCCCAGATGATCATCGTTGTTGGAATCGGCGCCGACGGCATGTCTGGGCTGGCGCAGGCGTCGCGGGCCGAATTGGCCCGGGCCACAGTCGTTCACGGGTCACGACGTCAGCTGGATCTGCTCGACGGCAGTGTCACCGCTGTGCGCCGGGCGTGGCCGACGCCGATGCTGCCCGCTCTGCGCACACTGCCGGACGGGTCCGACGGCGACGTGCACGTCGTGGCCAGCGGCGATCCGCTGCTGCACGGCGTCGGCAGCTCGCTGATTCGGCTGCACGGCACCGGGAATGTCGTCGTGCTGCCGCACGTGTCGTCGGTGACGCTGGCGTGTTCGCGGGCCGGGTGGGCGGTGCAGGACACCGAGATCATCAGCCTCGTGACGAGCGAGTCTCATACCGCCGTGCGCCGGGGCGGGCAGGCGGTTGTGTTGTCGCGCGACGCCTCCAGCCCGGCCGCGTTGGCGCGAGCGCTCACCGACACCGGCCGCGGCGATTCGGAGCTCACGGTGCTCGAGCAGCTCGGCGGGCTGGCGGAGCGGCGTCGTTCGGCCACCGCGCGCGAGTGGGCGGCCCGCCCGCCGGGCGATGTCGACGATCTCAACGTGATAGCCGTGCGATACCTGCCCGACGAGCGCCGGTTGGCGATCCTGCCGGACGAGGTATACGCCAACGACGGTCAGATCACCAAGCAGCCGGTGCGCGCGTTGACCCTGGCCGCGCTCGCACCGAGGCCGGGCGAGCTGCTGTGGGACGTCGGGGCCGGATCGGGAAGCATCGCGATCGAGTGGTGCCGCAGCGGACCCGGTTGCCATGCGGTCGCATTCGAACGCGACGAAGAGCGACGCAAGCGCATCACCGAGAACGCGATTGCCTTCGGCGCCCGCATCGAGGTTCAGTTCGACGCACCCGGAACATTCGATTCCGCGCCGCCGCCCGCTGCGATCTTCATCGGCGGGGGCCTGACGCAGCCGGGCCTGCTCGAGGCGTGCTACGACCGGCTGACGGCAGGCGGACGCCTGGTCGTGAACACCGTGACAGTCGAGTCGGAAGCGGTTGTCGCTGCTTGGTATTCGCGATATGGCGGGGATCTTTTCCGATTCGAGTATCAACGAGGCGAGCCACTGGGCGGGTTCACCGGGTGGCGGCCGGCGATGCCCATCACGCAGTGGTCGGTGACCAAACGATGACCGTGTACTTCATCGGGGCAGGCCCAGGCGCGGCCGATCTCATCACCGTGCGCGGCCATCGACTCCTTAGTCGGTGTCCGGTCTGCCTTTATGCCGGCTCGATCATGCCCGAAGACCTGCTCGCACTGTGCCCACCCGATGCAAGGGTGATCGACACCGGCCCCCTGGCATTGGATGCGATCGTCACCGAGATCGCCGATGCGCACGCCGCAGGTCACGATGTGGCCCGGCTGCATTCGGGGGACCCGTCGATCTACAGCGCGGTTGCCGAGCAGTGCCGCCGCCTCGATGTGCTTGGCATCGACTACGAAATAGTCCCCGGCGTGCCGGCTTTCGCCGCGGCGGCGGCGGTGCTGGGCCGAGAGCTCACCGTCCCCGGGGTGGCGCAGACCGTCACACTGACCCGGGTGGCGACACTGTCGACGGCGATGCCGCCGGGCGAGGATCTGGCGACGCTGTCGGCCTCCGGCGGCACCTTGGTTCTCCATCTCGCCGCCGCACAGATCGATGCGATCGTCCCGCAGTTGCTGGCGGGCGGATACCGGCCCGAAACGCCATGTGCTGTCGTGGCATTCGCCAGTTGGCCGCAACAGCAGATCGTCCGGTGCGCGCTCGCCGATCTCGCCGAGCAGGTGCACTCCGCCGAGATCACCCGGACTGCGGTCATCTTCGTCGGCGACGTGCTCGCCGCCGAGGGGTTCACAGACAGCTATCTCTATTCCGCCGGGCGAACCCGTCGGGAAAGGCATTGATGCGGATCCTGTTGCTGGGCGGTACGTCTGAGGCCCGTGCGCTGGCGGCCCGGCTGCATCCAGGCGACGAGGTGATCAGTTCCTTGGCCGGCCGGGTGCCCGACCCGGCGCTGCCGGTGGGTGAGGTGCGAATCGGCGGCTTCGGCGGTGTCGACGGGCTGCGGAACTGGTTAGGTGAGAACGTCGTCGACGCAGTCGTCGACGCCACCCACCCGTTCGCGGCGACCATCACGGCCAATGCCGCAGCGGCCTGCGCGGCGCTCGGAGTGCCGCATCTGCTGCTGGCCCGGCCCGCCTGGCCCCCCGGTAACGCCATCATGGTGGCATCCGACGTGCAGGCCGCAAAAGTGGTTGCCGACCAAGGATTTTCGCGGGTCCTCCTGACGACGGGACGTACCGGAACGGGCGCATTCAAAGATGTCAATGCCTGGTTTCTGATCCGCGCGGTGACCGCCCCCGACGCGGACGCTCTGCCTGCGCACCATCAGATCCTGCTGTCGCGCGGCCCCTACCGCTACGAGGGCGAGCTGGAGTTGTTGCGTGAACATCGCATCGACGCGCTGGTGACCAAGAACAGCGGCGGCGCGATGACCCGACCCAAGCTGGACGCCGCGGCCGCGCTGAGCATTCCCGTCGTCATGGTCGAGCGGCCGGCGCTGCCGCCGTGCGTCCGAACGGTGACCACCGTCGACGACGCGGTCGCGTGGGTCAGGACGACTGGTAGGAGTTGATCAGTTCGAGCGTTTCCAGATCACGGATGGCCTGGCAGCCGCGGCTGAGCATCGCCAGCATCATGTCGTCGCCGCGGTCGGTGGTGGCCGCGAAGGCGGTACCGAGGGCGACGAGCAGCGGAACCTGTACGGCGCCGAGGCGGTAGTCGCGCCAACAGGTTTCGGCGTCGTAGTCCGTGATCCCGTACCCGAGCAGCGCTCGGTGGTAGGTCTCGACGAGACCGCGCTCGACGTCGGCGCGCAACCCCGGTTCCAAGCTCGTCCCGGTGAAGTAGGCGAGGTCGCGTCCGGGCAGTCCGATTCCGACGGTCTGCCAGTCGACGACGGTGATGCGGGTGCGGTCCGGGTCGAAAAGCATGTTGTCGAGCCGGTAGTCGCCGTGCATGAGTGCGAATCGTTTCGGCTCGGCCCTCAGCCACGCGGTGACGGAAGCCATTGAAGCGACCAGGGTTTCCTGATCCTCGGGGCTGATGCGCGCGCCGAGCCTGTCGAGCACGATGTCGGCGGCCATCTTCGAGATCTCGCCGAGGCCCTTGGCGGCGTCGTCGTCACCGGGTTTCGGCATGGCGATGGCGGCCAGATCCATCCACTCCTGATCGCACCAGCTTGGGCCGTGCAGGCCGGCCAGCGCTTCCACCGCCAGCGTGGCCTCCTGTTCAGAGCACCCGGCGATCTGATCGCCTTGCACCGCAGGCGCCATGTCGCCGAGCAGCAGCACGACATCGGCGCCGTCGGAGGAGATTTCGCAGTGAAAACTCGGGGGTACCGGGATGCGCATCCGGTCGGCGATCCGCGAGTAGAACTCGACCTCCGATCGGTATCCGAGCGCCACGCGTTCGCGGACCGCATCGTCTTGTGCGGAGAGCTTGACCGCAAACGAGTTCGGCAGGCCCGCCTGCGGAGTGGCATACGTCGCCGAAACCCGATACGTCGCACCGGTTTGGCCGGTACCGATCGCGGTGACGTCGACCTCGCTCACGTCGGCGTCGAGCACCGACCCCAGCCATGCCGCCGTTACATCTTCGGGTCCGTGTGGAATGCCCATGGTCGTCAGATCCTAGGTGGGGTAGCGCCGGGGCGTGAAGACGGTGTCCCCGGCGTCGCTCAGGTACCACTGCGTCTGAGACGAACCGACGATCAGCAGGGTGCGCATGTCGACGTCGGCCGGATCGAGATCGGCCAGCCGCACCACCCGCACCTCTTCGGCGGGACCCGAGACGTCGCGGCCGATCACCACGGGCGTTCCCGGATCGCGGTGTTCGAGCAACTTGTCGCGCATTGCCCCGACCTGCCAGGTTCTGCTCTTGGATGCGGGGTTGTAGATGGCCAGCACCAAGTCGGCTGCAGCGGCGGCGGTCAGTCGCGCCGCGATCACCTCCCACGGCTTGAGCCGGTCGGACAGCGAGATGACGGCGTAGTCGTGGCCAAGAGGCGCCCCGACCCGGCTCGCGACCGCCTGCGCCGCGGTCATCGCGGGGATGACCCGCACCGCCACCCCGGGCCACTCCTTGGCCTCTTCGAGCACCGCGGTCGCCATCGCGAACACTCCAGGGTCCCCGGAGGACACCACCGCAACGGCGCGGCCCTGCTCGGCCAGCGTGCACGCCAAGCGGGCCCGGGCGGGTTCATCGGTGTTGTCGCTGGGGTGGCGGCGCTGACCGTCGCGAGTGCCGACGCGGTCGAGGTAGGGGCCGTATCCGATGAGGTCGGTGGCCAACGCGAGCTCCCGTCGGCTCTGCGGGGTCATCCACTCGATATCGCCGGGCCCGAGTCCGACCACCGCGACGCTGCCGTGCTGCGTCTCGGGCCGGGCGGTTCCCGGCAGCATCGCCAGCGAGAAGTACGGCACCGACGTCTCGTCGACGTCCGCCGCGGCCAGCACTCGTTGCGCCGGGGTGCTCGCGCGCTCCACGTAGAAGGTCTCATTGAGGCGACCCGCCGACGAAAGCGCTTCGCGCACGGCCGGATACGAACGGCCGAGCTTGAGGACGACGGCCGCGTCGGTGTCGGTCAGCCTGCGCTTGAGTTCGTCGACCGGAAGGGTACCCGGCAGAATCGTGAGCACCTCCTCGCCCTGGACCAGGGGAGTGCCAATCGCCGCCGAAGCGGCGCTCACCGACGTGACGCCGGGGACGATCACCGCGTCGAACCGCTCGGTCAGCCGGGTGTGCATGTGCATATAGGAGCTGTAGAACAGCGGATCACCCTCGGCTAGCAGGGCGACGTCGCGGCCCGCCTCGAGGTGTAGCGCGATCCGGTCGGCGGATGCGCGGTAGAAGTCCTGCATCGCTCCCGCGTAACCGCCGGGATGGTCGGTGGTCTCGGTGGTCACCGGGTACACCAGGTGCTCTTCGATCTGGCCGGCACGTAGATAGGGCTCGGCGATGCCGCGCGCAATGCTCTTCCCGTGCCGGGCACTGTGGTAGGCGACGACGTCGGCGGCGCCGATGACCCGCGCCGCCTTGACCGTCACCAGCTCAGGGTCGCCGGGACCGAGCCCGACGCCCCAGAGGGTTCCTCGCTGCTCTGTCATTCGCGTTCTTGCGCAATCGAATTCACGGCGGCCGCGGCCATCGCGCTGCCGCCGCGGCGGCCCTTGACCACCAGATACGACATCCCGCGCGGCCGCTCGATCAACTCCTGCTTGGACTGTGCGGAGCCGACGAACCCGACCGGTCCGCCCAGCACCGCGGCGGGTGTGGAAGCGCCTTCGTCGACGAGCTCGAGCAGCCGGAACAGAGCGGTCGGCGCGTTGCCGATGGCGACCACGGCGCCGCCGAGCCGGTCGGCCCACAGGTCGACGCCCGCGGCGGACCGAGTCGTGCCTAGTCGCTGAGCCAGCTCGGGTGCCCGTTCATCGGAGACAAGCGAGACTACCTCGTTGCCGGCCGGCAGCCGAGATTTGGTGATGCCCGCGGCCACCATCGACGAGTCGCACAGCACCGGGGCTCCGGCGACGAGTGCGGCGTGGGCCTTGACGACGACGTCGTGGCTGTAGGCGACGTGACCGGCGACATCGACCTGCCCGCAGGTGTGGATCAGCCGGACCACGACACGAGCGACGTCATCGGGAAACCGCGACAGGTCCGCTTCGTCGCGGATGGTCGCGAACGACTGCCGGTAGATCTCGGCGGCGTCGCGGATGTAGTCGAGCACCCGATCACCCTACGGGTGGGCGTCTCGCGGGCGGTATCCGTCTCCGGTCGCGACCAGCACGTCACCTGTCGCGGGGCTGCCGCACGCGCGGTCACATCCGACGAAGTGCCGATGACCGGCGGCGGGCTCAGCCACCGCCACGGCAGCGGCGGCGTCGGCCCGGACGTCGGCAGCAGAGCGCTCACAGCCCGGGCTTCCGGTGCATGCACTGACCGACAACCAGGGCGAGTTCTCGTCGAACACCAGACCCATGGGCGCCAGTACCCGCAGCGCAACGTCGGCGACATCCTCGGTGAGGTCGAAGACGAGCACCGAACGCCAGGGCGTGATCGCCATGGGCGCGTTGATGGCCGCAAGGTACTCGGCGACGCGGGCGTTGAGGACGCCCAGCGGAACCGCGGCGCCCAGCGCGACGCGGCCGTCGTTCTGCTCGATCCAGCCGACCGGCGGCCGACTCACCGGGGGCCAAGTCGCACCGGGTTCGGCGGTCAACGCAAATCCCGCCAGCAGTTGCTTGGTGTCGTCGAGCTCGCTTATGCGCCAGTGTGTTCCGCGACTGATGGCGAACCGGTCCGCCACGGTCACGAGCGTCGGGACCGCGTCGCCGACCGCCACTCGGACGCCGGTATCGCGGCCGGCCAGCAGCAGCGCCGCCGAATCGCCGATGATCTGGACCCCGGCGTCAGCCCCCAGTCCGCTCACGTCGCCTCGTCCGTCGTCGATGCCGAACAGGAACCTGCCGGGCAGCCCGGCCAGCGTCGGCTGTCCCTGGATCGCCTCGTCCAGTGCGGCGACCATGGCGCGGATATCCGCACCCGCGCCGACGCGACCGGACAGCGGTGAGGCCACGATGTTGCGCACCCGCTCATGCGTCTCCGAGGGCAGCAGACCCGACGCCGCCAACGCCTCGGTGACAGCGGCGGTGTCGCTGACAGCGCGGATCTGGACATTGCCGCGCGAGGTCAGTTCCATTGCCGGGGAAGCCCACTGCGTCGCCGCGAGTGCCAGGGATTCGAGCTGCTGAGCGGTGATCATCCCGCCCGGAAGCCGCACCCTGGCCAAGGCTCCGTCCGCGGCCTGGTGAACCTGCAACGCCCCCGGGCAGACATCCTGGTCGCGGGTTCTGGCCATCAGTTCACGGTACGCCCGGGTGCCGGCGGATCGACCACCCGTTGGGGTAGTCGCCTACGCATGTGCGACCCGCACGACGCTCGCACTTTTTCCTGGTTGGAGCCCGGCATCGGGAGGGGTTGATCATGTCGCGCGATCCCCGGGATGCGCCGGCTACTGACGCCCGCCCACCAGGCGATGTGCAGCTACTGGCCTCGCCCGAGCTCAGCGATTTCGACGTCCGAACCGCCTGAATGTGACGGCCGCCACACTAGCCAGTCTAGTGATCCGTGCCACACAACATCCCCTATTTCTCCGGCTTGAGCAGTACGTTCCAGATAACTGCACGCGTGTGCAGTAAGCGATGTCAGGAAGGAACAACGATGTTCGAATTCATCGTTTTCGGCGCTGTGTTGGTCGTCCTCATCGGCGCCCTCGGGCTGCTGCCGTATTCACAGAGCACCTACGACCGCTGGAACCGGCGCTAAGCCTGCTCCGGCCGGTAGGTCCCGAAGCACCAGACGTTGCCGTGTGGGTCGCGTGCGGCGAATTCTCGTGAGCCGTAGTCCTGGTCGGTCAGCCCCATGACGATCTCGGCGCCCTCGGCAACCGCCCGGTTGTGCAGCGCGTCGGGGTCATCCACCACGACGTAGAGCACGACAGGGCCCGGCAGCGCGAATGGGCTGTCGGTGCGGTCCGCGTCGTCGATCATCACCAGGCCGTTGCCGACCTTCAGCTCCGCATGCTTGAGCGGCTCGTCGGGTTCGGGGGGAACCACGAGGGTTGCGACGGCGCCGAACGTCCGCTCGAGCCAAGCGATCCCGGCGCGCGGGTCGCTGAAGGGGACAATCGGCACGGCGCCGTTGGTGGTCAGGGTTTCAGTCATGACATCGACGCTAGGTCGACGCCGTCGCCTCGTCTTGTACGAAATTTACGCTGAGCGCCCGCAGTTCGGTCGGAGTGATGTCGGCCAACTCCCGTACCTCGCGGGCCAGGTGGGCTTGGTCGAAGTACCCGCACTCGAGTGCGACACCGGACCAATCGACCGCCGGTTCGGAGGCCACGACGGCCGCGAGCCGCTCGAATCGCACGATCCTCGCGACGAGCTTCGGCGGCAGCCCGACAGAGTCGCGATAACGCGCGATCAATCGCCGGTGACTCCAGCCCAACTGCGCGGCCAGGTCTGAAATCGTGGCGGCACCGTAGCTCTCCGTGATGCGGCGCAGCGACCACGCCACTCCCGCATCGACGGGTTCGGTGTCGGCCAAGCGGGCCCGGATGACCGCATCGATCAATGCGAATCGTGCCGGCCAATCCGGGGCGTTGCCGACGCGCTGCACGAGTTGTCGCCCGAACCGGCCGAAGACATCGTCGATGGGCACCGTCCGGTTGGCCAACTCGCTCATCGGCATCCCGACCAGCCGGCGGGCACCCAGCGGTGTCAGGTCGATCTGCAGACAGCGCGCCGATCCGCTGTGGCCGACCAGCACCGGTCCGTCGGTGATGCCCGCGACGAACGAATCCAGCCGAAGCGGTGCGGTACGTGCATGCTCCCGGTGGGCGACGGTCCAGCCCTCGTCGAGGTCGATGATGATCGGCACGAACGTGCACGGCAGCTCGCGGAACGTGACAGGACAGCCCCCGCGTTCCGCGAAGCCCTCGTAGCGCATCACGACGCCGCGCAGCGACGGATGAGGTGTGCCCGCCGCGAACATCGCGCTCACCGGACCCACGGTAGTCGGCGTCTTGTCGACCGCGTGGGGTAGTAATGACGGGTGACTCAGGCGGCTCAATCCCCGACAGTCCTGCTGTTGTCGACGTCTGACACCGACCTCATCACAGCCCGCGCCTGCGGCGTCGGCTATCGGTGGGTCAATCCGTCGCGGCTGGTCGACGGCGAACTCGACGAACTCGTCGGTGGCGCCGACATCGTCGTGGTCCGCATTCTGGGCGGCTACCGCGCCTGGCAGGACGGCATCGACACGCTGGAGGCCAGCGGTGTGCCGACGATCGTGGTCAGCGGTGAGCAGTCCCCGGACGCCGAGCTGATGGGCCATTCCACGACGCCGGCCGGTGTCGCGCTGCAGTCCCACGTCTACCTGGCCAACGGCGGTGTCGACAACCTGCGGCAACTGCACGCGTTCCTCTGCGACACGCTGTTGATGACCGGGTTCGGATTCGCACCGCCGGTCACCACACCCAACTGGGGCGTCCTCGAGCATTCCTCCGAAGGTGCCGAGGGGCCCACCGTCGCGGTGCTGTACTACCGCGCCCAGCATCTCGCCGGAAACACCGGCTATGTCGAGGCGCTGTGCCGGGCGATCGACGACGCAGGCGGACGGCCACTGCCCGTGTTCTGCGCGTCATTGCGCACCGCCGACACCGAGCTGCTGGAGTTGCTCGGCACCGCCGACTGTTTGGTGACCACTGTGCTGGCCGCCGGCGGGTCCACCCCTGCCAACGTCTCGGCCGGTGGTAACGACGACACCTGGAATGTCGCGCATCTGGCCGCGCTCGACGTCCCGATACTGCAGGGGCTGTGTCTGACCAGTTCACGGTCGCAATGGCAGGACAACGACGATGGTTTGTCGCCACTCGACGTCGCGACCCAGGTCGCCGTCCCGGAGTTCGACGGCCGCATCATCACGGTCCCGTTCTCGTTCAAGGAGATCGACGACGAAGGCCTCATCTCCTACGTGGCCGACCCGGAGCGCTGTGCCCGGGTCGCGGGTCTCGCGCTGCGCCACTCGCGGCTGCGCGGAATCGCAGCCCCTCGGAAAAAGGTGGCGCTGGTGTTCTCGGCGTATCCCACCAAACACGCGCGCATCGGCAACGCCGTCGGCCTCGACACGCCAGCCAGCGCGATCGCGCTGTTGCGCGCCATGCGCGATCACGGTTACCGGATCGACGACATTCCCGGTTTGGACGCGGGGGATGGGGACGCCTTGATCCACGCGTTGATCGAGCGCGGCGGTCAGGATGCCGACTGGCTGACCGACGGTCAGCTCGCCGGCAATCCGATCCGCTTGCCCGCCAAGGAGTATCGGGAGTGGTTTGCCACCCTGCCCGCCGAACTCACCGACGCGATGGTCGAACACTGGGGCCCGCCGCCCGGGGAGTTGTTCGTCGACCGCAGTCACGATCCCGACGGCGAGATCGTGATCGCCGCGATACAGGCGGGCAACGTTGTGCTGATGGTCCAGCCGCCAAGGGGTTTCGGAGAGAACCCGGTCGCGATCTACCACGATCCTGATCTACCACCCAGTCACCACTATCTAGCCGCCTACCGCTGGCTCGACGTCATGTTCGGCGCGGACGCCGTCGTGCACCTCGGCAAGCACGGCAACCTCGAATGGCTGCCGGGTAAGACGCTGGGCATGTCGTCGTCCTGCGGCACCGACGCCGCGCTCGGTGATCTGCCGCTGATCTACCCCTTCCTGGTCAACGATCCGGGGGAGGGCACGCAGGCCAAACGCCGCGCCCACGCCACGCTCGTGGATCATCTGATTCCGCCGATGGCCAGGGCCGAAACCTACGGCGACATCGCGCGCCTGGAACAGTTGCTCGACGAGCACGCCAACATCGCGGCGCTCGACCCCGGCAAGCTGCCCGCTATCCGGCAACAGATCTGGACGCTGATGCGTGCCGCCAAGATGGACCACGACCTCGGGCTCGACGACCGGCCAGACGAGGACTCGTTCGACGACATGCTGCTCCATGTCGACGGCTGGTTGTGCGAGATCAAGGACGTCCAGATCCGCGACGGACTGCACATCCTGGGTGAAAAGCCCACGGGTGAGGCTGAAATCGACCTGGTGCTCGCGATCCTGCGCGCGCGCCAGCTGTTCGGCGGCGAACAAAGCGTACCCGGACTTCGACAGGCACTCGGCCTGGCCGAGGACGGCCACGACGAACGCGCCGCGGTCGACAGCGCCGAGGCGCAGGCCCGCGGACTCGTTGTGGCACTTGCGGACTCGGGATGGGATCCCGGCGCCGTCGACAACATCACCGACAATGCCGACGTAGCGGCGATTCTGCGGTTCGCGGCCACCGAGGTGGTACCACGATTGGCAGGCACGATCGAGGAGATTCCGCAGATCCTGCGTGCGCTCGACGGTCGCTTCACCCCCGCCGGTCCTTCGGGTTCACCACTGCGCGGCCTGGTCAACGTACTGCCCACGGGCCGCAACTTCTATTCGGTCGACCCGAAGGCGGTGCCGTCGCGGCTCGCGTGGGAAACCGGTGTGGCCATGGCGGATTCGCTGCTGACGCGCTACCGGGAGGACTATGGCGACTGGCCGCGCTCGGTCGGATTGTCGGTGTGGGGCACGTCGGCCATGCGCACGGCGGGCGACGACATCGCCGAAGTGCTGGCGCTGCTGGGGGTCCGGCCGGTATGGGACGACGCGTCACGGCGCGTTGTTAATCTGGAACCGATCGATCTGGAAGAACTCGGCCGACCGCGCATCGACGTGACCGTCCGCATTTCAGGCTTCTTCCGCGACGCCTTCCCGCATGTCGTCACGATGCTCGATGACGCGGTACAACTCGTCGCGGGTCTCGACGAGGCCGCCGAGGACAACTACATCCGCGCCCACTCACAGGCGGATCTGGCTGAGCATGGCGACCAGAGGCGTTCCACCACAAGAATATTCGGCTCCAAGCCGGGTACCTATGGCGCTGGTCTATTGCAACTGATCGACAGTCGCAACTGGCGCGACGACGCGGACCTGGCGGAGGTCTACACCGCGTGGGGCGGTTTCGCCTACGGCCGCGGTTTGGACGGCAGGCCGGCGGCCGACGACATGAACCAGAACTACCGTCGCATCGCGGTCGCAGCCAAGAACACCGACACCCGCGAGCACGACATCGCCGACTCCGACGACTACTTCCAGTACCACGGTGGCATGGTCGCGACGGTGCGCGCGTTGACCGGCAAGGCGCCGGCCGCCTACATCGGCGACAACACCCGGCCCGACGCAGTCCGCACCCGCACCCTTTCGGAGGAAACCGCCCGCGTGTTCCGCGCCCGCGTCGTCAACCCGCGGTGGATCAACGCGATGCGGCGTCACGGCTACAAGGGCGCCTTCGAGATGGCTGCGACCGTCGACTATCTGTTCGGCTACGACGCGACCGCCGGCGTGATGGCCGACTGGATGTACGAGCGGCTGTCGGCCGAGTACGTCCTCGACGACGACAACCGCAAGTTCATGGCGGAGTCGAATCCGTGGGCCCTGCACGGCATGGCCGAACGGCTGCTGGAGGCGGCGGGCCGCGGCATGTGGGCGCAGCCCGATCAGGCGACCCTCGACGGGCTGCGGCAGGTGCTGTTGGAGACCGAAGGCGACCTCGAGGGCTGACGGCTACGTTTGGGGAATGCCAACGACCTTTGCCGACATTGCGAAATCGGAATACATCCTGCTGACCACGTTCACCAAGGACGGTCGACCCAAACCCACCGCGGTCTGGGCGCCCCCGGACGGCGATCGTCTCCTCGTCATCACGCAGGAGACGTCGTGGAAGGTCAAGCGCATTCGGAACACCCCGCGCGTGACGATCGCGGAATGCGACCGCAGCGGCAACCCGAAGGGTGAAGCGGTCGAGGCCGTGGCGACGATCCTGGACAAATCGGCCAACGCCACCACATACGACCTGATCGGAAAGCGCTATGGTCTGCTCGGCAAGACGTTCAACGTCTTCTCGAAGCTTCGCGGTGGAATGAAGAACAACGTGACCATCGAACTGAAGGCGCCGTAGCCGACGCACCGTTTCAGCGGTAGCGCCGGTGGGTAACCTTGTGCATCGTTTGGGCATCGAAAGAACGGAACCCATGGCAGACACCTTTGAAGACGTCGCACGGTCGAAGTACATGCTGCTGACCACCTACACCAAGGACGGCCGGCCGAAGCCGACGACCGTATGGGGCGTGTACGACGACGGCAAACTGCTCATATCGACCGACGACGGCTCGTGGAAGACCAAGCGCATCAACAACACGCCGCGAGTCACCATTCAGCGGGCCTACGCAATCGGCAACAAGCCGAAGGGCGAGCCGGTCGAGGCAGTGGCGCGGAATCTGCCCAAGTCCGAGAACCGACGCGTCTTCGACATGGTCACCAAGAAGTACTGGTGGCACGCGTGGTGGTGGATACCGCAGGCGATCGTCCGCGGAGGCATCGACAAGGTGCACAGCGCCATCGAGGTGACGCCCGCCTAGGGCTGGAACCCGGGGCGGCATCCCGTACGTTGTCCAAAGCATGGCGATGCGGCTGCTTGTTCTGTACTGGGTCATCGAGCTGGCGGTGATCGTCGCGCTGGTGTCGACGATCGGCTTCGGCTGGACGATGTTGCTGCTGCTCGGCACCTTCGTGGTCGGCATTGCACTGGCCGGATCCCAGGTCAAGCGGCACTTTCGACGGCTGCGCTCCGGGATCGACCCGGCATCGATGCACGGGGCGGCGGCCGACAGCGTGCTGGTCGCGCTGGGCACCGTGCTCGTCGTCATCCCGGGTTTGGCCAGCTCCGTCATCGGCGCCCTCCTCCTGCTGCCACCGACACGGGCGGCTGCGCGTCCGATGGTGTCGGCCATGGCCGCGCGTCGCATGCCGCTGATCACCGTCGCGAGTGCTTCCGGTTACAGGGCGCCGCGCGGTGACTACATTGACGGCGAGGTCATCGATGTCACCGACATCGAGCCTGCTGCCGTGGAGCGCAAACCCGACTAAGTGACGACCCTCCTCCTGAACGGCCGGGTGCACAGCCCGGCGATGCCCGACGCGTCCGCAATGGCGGTGCGCGACGGTGTCGTGGCGTGGCTGGGCAGTGACGACGTGGGCCGCGCGCAGTATCCCGACGCGCAGATCGTCGACCTGGATGGCGCCTTCGTCGCACCGGCGTTCGTCGACAGCCACGTCCACCTCACCGCGACCGGACTGACCCTGATCGGGCTGGACCTGCGGCGCGCGACCTCGCTGGGGCACTGCCTGCAACTGCTCGGTGACTACGCCCGCGCCAACCCGGACGGTGCGGTGTGGGGGCATGGCTGGGATGAATCCGGTTGGGCCGAGCGAACCCCGCCGAGCACCGCCGATATCGATGAAGCGGTCGGCGACAGGCCGGCATACCTGGCCCGGGTCGACGTCCACTCCGCCGCCGCCTCAACCGCACTGCGCCGACTCGCACCCGGTCTGGCCGGCGCGCAAGGTTTTTCCAAGGAACAACCGCTGACCGCCGACGCCCACCATATGGTCCGCGCGGCCGCACGCGACGGGCTGACCACCGAGCAGCGACGGCACGCGCAGCTCGCCGCCTTGGATGCCGCCGCCGCACTCGGCATCGTCGCGGTGCACGAATGCGCGGGCCCGGAAATCGGCGGGCTCAATGACTGGAAAGAGGTGCGTGGCATCGAGCACGGTGTCGAGGTCGTCGGCTACTGGGGTCAAGCGGTGAGCAGCGCCGCCGAAGCGCGAGATCTGATCGCGCGCACCGGTACCCGGGGACTGGCCGGCGACCTGTTCGTCGACGGTGCACTCGGCTCACGCACCGCTTGGCTGCACAGCCCCTACCGCGACGCGCCAGACTGCTGCGGCAACGCATATCTCGAGACCGACGCGATCACAGCACACCTGCGCGCCTGTACGGAAGCGCGGATCACCGCAGGGTTCCACGTGATCGGCGACGCGGCCGTCGGCGCCGTGGTCGATGCGTTGGAGCGCGTCGTAGATGTATTCGGCGCACCCGCGGTCGCCGCGTGCGGACACCGCCTCGAACACCTCGAGATGGTGACCGAGGATCAGGCGCACCGGCTCGGAGTGTGGGGCGTGCTCGCCAGCATGCAGCCCAATTTCGACGCGCTGTGGGGTGGCGAACACGGCATGTACGCCCAGCGCCTCGGGGCCGAGCGGTCAAGATCGTTGAATCCGTTTGCGCTGCTAGCATCCCAAGGCATGCCACTCGCTTTCGGCTCCGACAGCCCCGTCACCAGCATGAACCCGTGGGCGACGATACGTGCGGCAACACAGCATCAGACTCGGGGTAGCGCACTGTCCGCGCGCGCGGCGTTTGCCGCGGCCACCCGTGGCGCATGGCGCGCCGCCGGCGTGCGGGACGGCGCGACCGGCACCCTGGTGCCCGGCGCCCCGGCAAGCTACGCCGTCTGGGACGCCGACGAGCTCGAGGTCAGCGCGCCGGCCGATGCGGTGCAGCGCTGGTCGACCGATGCACGCTCACGCGTACCCGCGCTACCTCGGCTCGACGACGTAATGCCGCACTGTCGCCAAACCGTGCACCGAGGTGTCGTCATCCATGGCTGACGACGTGCGTCCCGCCGCCCTCGGCGACGTGTCCGACGAACCGGTCGAGCGTCGTTCGCGGGCAAAGCGGTTCGGTCACGGTGTGATCGACCGCCTGCCCCAGCTGGGCGTCGCGATCGTCGCCGGTCTCGCGCTGTGCCTGAGCTTCCCGCCGTTCGGCTGGTGGTACCTGGCTTTCCTGGCGTTCGCGTTGCTGTCATGGACGCTGACCCGCGAAACAACCACTGTCGCAGGCGGATTCGGCTACGGATTCCTTTTCGGGTTGACCTTCTACCTACCGTTGCTGCCGTGGATCAGCGGGTTCGTCGGTCCGGTTCCGTGGCTGGTGTTGTGCATGCTCGAGGCACTTTTCCCCGCTCTGTTCGGCGCGCTGGCGGTCGCTGTCCGGCGGCTGCCGGGGTGGCCATTGTGGTTCGCGGGGCTGTGGGCCGCGCAGGAGTGGCTCAAGTCGACCGTGCCCTTCGGCGGATTCCCGTGGGGCGTCGTGGCCTACAGCCAGACCCATGGGCCGCTGGTATCAGTGGTACAGGTGGGCGGCGCACCGTTGCTGTCCTTCGCCGTCGTGCTCATCGGATTCAGCTTGGCCGCAATCACTCTCGAGATCGTGAAGTGGTGGCGGTCAGGCAGTACCAGGACCGCGGGGCCGCCTGCGGTGGTGATTCCCGGGGCATGCGTCACCGTCGTCCTGTTGCTGACCGCGCTCACCTGGCCGCAAGTGCGGCACTCGGGCATGGGCGCGGACGACGAACAGCCGGTCACGGTAGCCGCGGTTCAGGGGAACGTGCCCAGACTCGGGCTGGAATTCAACGCCCAGCGGCGCGCGGTCCTGGACAACCACGTCCGGGAAACGGAACGGCTGGCCGACGATGTGCGCGCGGGCCGGGCGCAACAGCCGATGTTCGTCATCTGGCCGGAGAACTCCTCAGACATCGACCCGCTGGCCAATCCAGACGCGAACGCGGCGATCTCGGCGGCGGCGGACGCCATCGACGCACCGATCCTGGTCGGAAGTGTGGTGGCGGCGCCGGGCTACACCCGGGACAACCCGGTCTCGAACAATTCGGTCATCGTCTGGAACCCCGAGACCGGTCCGGACGAACGTCACGACAAACAGGTCGTTCAGCCGTTCGGCGAATACCTGCCGTGGCGCAGCTTCTTTCGCCTGTTGTCGCCATACGCCGACCGAGCCGGCTATTTCATCCCCGGCAGCGGCAGCGGTGTGGTGCACGCCGCGGGCGTGCCCATCGGGGTCGCCACGTGCTGGGAGGTGATCTTCGACCGCGCCACCCGCGAGTCGGTGCGCAATGGGGCGCAGATCCTGGCTGTCCCCACCAACAACGCCACCTTCGACGAGGCTATGAGCCGACAGCAGCTCGCCTTCGCGCGGTTACGCGCCGTCGAACATGACCGCTACGTCGTCGTCGCCGGAACGACCGGTATCAGCGCGGTCATCGCGCCCGACGGACGTGAGCTTGCCCGCACCGAGTTCTTCGAGCCCGCCTACCTCGACGCCCAGGTCCGGCTGAAGACCCAGCTCACAGCGGCGACCCGGTGGGGTCCGCTGGTCGAGGGCGTGCTGGCCGCGATCGGCGTTGGGGCTCTGATCGCCGCAATGCTGCACAATGGGAGTTTCGTCCGTCGGCTAGGAACGTCGACGAAAGGTAGAGGAGCTAAATGACGACGGGCCCGGGCCCCGGGGATCGCCCAAGTCAGCGCACGCTGGTCATCATCCCCACGTACAACGAGCGGGAGAACCTGCCGTTGATCGTCGGACGCGTACAGGACGCGTGTCCCGACGTGCACATCCTCGTCGTCGATGACGGCAGCCCAGACGGCACCGGCGAGCTGGCCAACGAGTTTGCGCTCGCCGATCCAGACCGAGTGCATGTGATGAACCGTGCCGGCAAGGGTGGCCTCGGAGCGGCGTATCTCGCCGGCTTCGAGTGGGGCCTCCGGCGCGGTTACGGCGTACTGGTCGAGATGGATGCCGACGGCAGCCACCCGCCCGAACAGCTGCACCGTCTGCTCGACCGCATCGACAACGGCGCCGACCTGGTGATCGGATCCCGGTACGTCAAGGGTGGGGAAGTCCGCAACTGGCCGCGAAAGCGACTGGTTCTGTCCCGGACCGCCAACGGCTACTCGCGAATCCTGCTCGGTGTCGACATCCACGACATCACCGCCGGGTACCGCGCATACCGGCGCGAGGTCCTGGAGAAGATCGACCTGTCCACGGTCGACTCGAAGGGCTATTGCTTCCAGATCGACCTCACGTGGCGAACCATCAACAACGGGTTCGTCGTCGTCGAGGTGCCGATCACGTTCACCGAGCGTGAGTTCGGCCAGTCGAAGATGAGCGGATCCAACATCCGTGAGGCGCTGTTCAAGGTCGCGGAGTGGGGTTTCCGCGGGCGTCTCGATCGCGCCCGCGGCCGTGGCGTGACGCGCTAGCCGGCCCCGGATCAGCCCCGGCGGCGAGCCTTGATGATGTCGAGGCGCTCCTTGAGCAGTTCCTCGAGTTCTTCGACCGAGCGGCGCTCCAGGAGCATGTCCCAGTGGGTACGCGGCGGCTTAGTCTTCTTCGGCTCGGGCGCGTCGCCCTCGATCAGGGTGCCCTCCATGCCGTTGCGGCACAGCCAGGCGTGGGGGATCTCGGCGTCGTCGGCGAACGGGACGTCGAACTCCTCGCCGTTGTCGGTGCGGTAGCGAGCCACCTGACGCGGCGCAAGATCGTGGTTACGGTCGGTCTCGTAGCTCACGGCACCGAGACGACTACCCCTCAAGACGCGATCAGCCATGGTCAACACTCCTCAGTCAATGCAAGTTGTCCGGAGAATCAACGCAGCGGCATGACACGCAGTTCCCGACTCGGCCTTTGATGATACCGGGATTCCTGCGTCGGCCAGTTTACAGTCGGCTCCGTGGTTCCCGTGACATTGAAAAACCGCCGACGTTCTCAACCGTGTCGCTGGTGCGGGCGCGAAGTCGCTGATGCCGGGCTGGGCCGACGCAGGCAGTACTGCAGGCAGTCGTGTCGTCAGCGGGCCTACGAACAGCGATCCGTCGTCAGGGGCACCTCACTCGCGCCCGATGCGGTGGTGCTGACCGCCGACGAGGCCGCGGAGCTCGCCGACCGCGTTTACCAGGTTAGATGTGCCGCCGAGGACGTATCGACCGCCGTTGCAGAGGGTGCGGACGGCCCCGAGTTGCGGCAACTGTGCGACGCGCTGATGCGTGCGGCCAAGGCGGCCGACGGCTGGCGTTAGTTTCGAACCTTCTCGGCGGGCTGCTCGTCGTTACGATGAGCTGCAAACCTCCCGATGGGACCCGCCGTGACCTTGTCAACACCCGAGGCTTCGTCCTCGCTGCCCACCTCGACCGGCGTGTGGAGGTTCGGACAATTTGTGCTGGACACCCGGCGCTATGAACTGCGATCCGGCGGAGAGTTGATCCGCGTCGAACCCCAGGTGTTCGATGTTCTGACCCAATTGGTGAGCAACGCGCACCGATTCGTGTCGAAACAGGAACTGTTCGATTCGGTGTGGGGCGGTCGCTTCGTCACCGAAGCCGCGTTGACGAGCCGCATCAAGGCCGCCCGCCGCGCACTGGGCGACGACGGTGAGTCGCAGTGTTTCATCCGGACCGTCCGCGGCCGCGGCTATCAGTTCGTCGGCACCCTCACCACCGACGAACCGCCGGCACCCGCGCCGCAGGAGATCGCGGTACCCGATGAGCCGCCGCCGCCACGACAGCACATCGCGTTCTGTAAGGCCGCCGACGGAGTACGGCTTGCCTACGCGGTGGCTGGGGAGGGCCCGCCGCTTGTGCGGGCAGCAAACTGGATGACCCACCTCGGGTACGACATCGAAAGCCCGGTCTGGAAGCACTGGGTACGCGATCTGTCGAACAACCGCCAGTTCATTCGCTACGACGAGCGTGGGTGCGGGTTGTCCGATTGGGATGCAACAGAATTCACATTCGATGACTGGGTCGCCGACTTGGAGTCGGTCGTGGAGGCGCTTGGCCTGAAACGCTTCCGCTTCTCGGCGTCTCACAGGGCGGCGCAGTTGCGGTGGCCTACGCGGCCCGTCATCCCGAGAAAGTCAGCCGCCTGGTGCTGTGCAGCGCTTACGCGCAGGGCCGTGCAGTTCGCGCGTCCGGCGAGGACGAAAAACGGGCCGCGGCCCTCGATCTCGAACTCGCCCGAGTCGGTTGGGGTCGTGATGATCCGGCGTTCCGACAGGTCTTCGCCGCGCAGTTCATGCCCGACGGCACCCGCGCCGACTGGGCTGCCTTCGATCAATTGCAGCGTCGCACCACGTCGCCCGAGAATGCGGTGCGGTTCCTCGAGGAGTTCGGGCGCATCGATGTCCGCGACCTGGCGCGCGAGGTCACCTGCCCCACGCTGATCATGCACTCGCGTGACGATCACCGGGTTCCGTTGCGCTTCGGCGAGGAACTTGCGTCGCTGATTCCAGATTCCCGCCTCGTCGCGCTGTCCAGTAACAACCATCTGCTGACCGCAACCGAGTCGGCGTGGCAGGTGTTCCGGGCCGAGATCGACGAGTTTCTGGCTGTCTGAATCAGCTGCCGTACAGATCTCCACGCAATCTCCATGCATTCTTCATGTAAGGCCGGTCGCGGAGATCCATGCTGGCCACATGAAGAAAATCACTCGCGCCCTGCTCGTCGGTATCAGCGCATTCGTCGCGCTCGGCACCCTCTCCGCCTGCTCGGGCGGAACATCCAATCAAGCGACCTCCTCATCGGAGGCGCCGACCACCACCGCCACCACCACCGCGCCGACCGCGTTCCCGGCCTCGGCACGCTACGTCGCCGATATGACCGCGCCCGACGGCAAGACGATGACAATCGGCATCTCCGTCGACGGTGACCAGGTTGCGGCCTACGCCTGCAACGGAACCGACGACGAAGCGTGGTTCTTCGGCAATCAGGCCGACGGCAAGATCGACATCAAGTCGAGGTTCCGCGACACCCTCAACGCAGAGTTCGACGGCGCCAACGTCGAAGGCGACCTGAATATGAACGGCGTGGCATATCAATTCACCGCGGCCCCGGTGTCCGGTGAGGCGGGCATGTACACCGCCGAACTGGACGGCATTCGGGCCTCCTGGGTCGTCCGCGAAGACGGATCGGCGATCGGCGTGCAGTTCGGCACCAGCAGCGTCGGCGACATCACGCAAGCGGAGATTCAGCAGCTCAACGACGCGCAGTTCCGCACCGAGGTGCGCAACAAGCGGCAACTGCAGCAGGCCCAGCAGATCACGCGTCTGTCCACCGGCAAGATGAGCTCCAAGATCAACGGCCAAGACGTGACGCCGACCCTGGTCAACGGAAGCTTCCGACTAGGCTGACATCTCAAAGTCGTTGTCAGTCAACGGCCCTGCCGATGTGCCAATCACATCGGCAGGGCCGATGTCTTTGCATCATGCAGAATCAAACCTACTGACCCGAAGGTCGCGTGCGTAGCGTCGACGGACCGCGACCAGTCCTGCGAAGCTCGCGGCGCCGATAGCGCCTCGCCGACTGCGAGCCGAGCTTTTGCCTCCGCGCCGGTAGTTAGGTAAACCTGACGCGTGGACGGATGGTTCGAGCGCAGCCCATTCGTCGGCTTCGCGCCGTGGATTGTCTACTGGGTCGTCGCCGATGGTCCGAGCACCTGGATGTTCGGGGCGATCTGCGCGGTGATCTCGGCGCTGTTCCTGGGCATCTCCGCGGGCCGGGGAGGGGCGCGCATGCTCGATGTGGTGACGGTGGTCTTCTTCGTCGGGGTCACCGTCGCCGGCATGGCCGTCGGCGCCGAGGACCGCGACTGGATGGACACCTACGCGACCACGTTGTCCGGCGGAGTTCTCGCGGTAATGGCCCTTGGATCGCTGGTGTTCGTCCCATTCACCCAGCAGTACGCACCGCCGTCAGCGCCGCGACATGACTGGGAGAAAGCGGCGTTCCGCAGGACCAACCAGGTGCTGACACTGATGTGGGCTCTCGTGTTCGCGCTCATCGCGGTCCTGGGATACGTGGCCGTTGCGGCGCCGGGCACGGTCAGCTGGACCAAGGCCGTCATCCCGGCGGTTGTGATCGTCGGCGCCATCGGCATGACCCAGATCTATCCAGACCGGGTGCGGGCGAACGCCGAACCACGCGCCTGAGCTCCTGCGCTACTATCTGCGTATGAATGCAGATAAGCAGGTCTGCGGACGGCGGCTTGCCGATGACCAGGCCGACCTCGTCGTCGAGGTATTCAGGATGCTGGCCGATGCCACCCGTGTTCAGCTGCTGTGGGCGTTGGCCGATCGTGAGATGTCGGTCAACGACCTTGCGTCGCGGGTTGCCAAACCGGCGCCGTCGGTGTCTCAGCACCTGGCCAAACTCCGGATGGCGCATTTGGTGCGCACTCGCCGTGAGGGCACCCAGGTGTTCTACCGGCTCGAAAACGATCACGTCCGGCAACTCGTCACCGATGCGGTGCACAACGCCGAGCACGCGACGGGCGGGGTCCCCGCACACCACCTGGAGGAGGGCGAGCTGCGCGTCCTGCACGAGAAAGGTGCGGGGTAATGGGGGCCGGACATTCCCACGACCACACCGATCGCATCGACGATGCGCTGCGTGACAGCGCCTCGGGCATCCGCGCGGTCAAGATCAGTCTGGTGATCCTCGGCGCTACCGCGGCGGCGCAGCTGATCGTCGTCGCGGTATCGGGTTCAGTCGCCCTGTTCGCCGACACCGTGCACAACTTCTCCGATGCGCTGACCGCCGTGCCGTTGTGGATCGCGTTCGCGATGAGCCGACGCCCGGCAACGCGCCGGTACACCTACGGATTCGGGCGCGTGGAGGATCTGGCGGGCCTGTTCGTGGTGACGGCCATCGCCGTGTCCGCGCTTGTTGCCGCCGTCCAAGCCGTTCGTCGGCTCGTGGACCCGGTGCCACTGAACCATCTGAGCTGGGTGGTCGCCGCGGGCATCATCGGATTCATCGGCAACGAGGTCGTGGCGTTGTACCGCATCAGAGTGGGCCGCCGGATCGGATCGGCGGCGCTGCGTGCGGACGGAATGCACGCCCGCGCAGACGGTTTGACCTCACTGGCGGTGGTGTTGGGCGCGGTGGGCGTGTGGCTGGGCTTCCCCCTTGCGGGCCCGATCGTCGGTTTGGTCATCGCCGGCGCGATCGGGATCGTGCTGGTGATCGCGGCCCGGGATGTATTCGGCCGGCTGTTGGACCGCATCGATCCTGGATATCTGGACACCGCGCGCACCGTGCTGGCGCGGCAGCCGGGCGTGCGGGGAGTCCGGCGGGTCAGGATGCGGTGGATCGGGCATCGGCTGGAAGCCGACACCGAGCTCGACGTCGACCCGTCACTGAGCCTGGCCGACGCGCACGCAGTTGCCCATGCCGCAGAACATGAACTGGCACATGCTATTCCGAAGCTCGGCTCGGTGGTCGTACACGCCTATCCGGCTCACGAGCCGATCGTCAACAGCTGAACCTCTCGCCGATCTGCGGCGGAGCAGTGGCCGGCTGCAGGCAACCGAACGGTTCGATACCCGCGTCGCTGAACCGGACCGCCGTGTCGTGCGCGCGGTTGGCGCAGTACAGACCGACGGTGTCGACGCGGCACTGGTAGTCGCCAAATCCAAGCGCCCGGCCGTAGGGCAGTTCGGGCCCGGTTCCCGCGGTGAACCTGCCGGGGTCGCCGCGCACAGATCCGACCTCGACACTCTGGCCGTCGAAGTCGACCCAGCCGCCCTTCCACTCGCCGTACGCGGCCGCCGGCTTCGGCGGCGGGTTGACGAGGTCGACCAAACACGCCAAGGCGCCACCGGCGTATTTGGAGTCGGTCATGCAGTTGGTGTTGCCCGAAGGTGTGACGAACGCGACGTCCGCGCCGAGATCGGTGGTCGCCCCGTCACGCACCGCGGTGTGGTACTGGGCGGCGTCGGCCGTATCACCCGCCTCGATCCAGGCGATGACGTCGGCCACCGGCGCGCCGGGGTCCGGCGGTTTGATGGGTGCCGTGGTCGTCGTGGTGGTGGTCGACGACTGCCTGCTGGTGTTGGGCGGTATCGGGGTGATTCGTTCGGCCCCGCCGTCTGTCGAGGATGAACACCCCGCCACCAGTATCAAGATCGCGATCAGCCCAGCGAGTCGCATACCGGCCAGGCTAGCGGGCCGACTCGCCGATACCGGCCAGGCGCGGCGGCGGACAGCATTCGCTAACGTCGGGTGATGCACGAACACACGGTCCGCGCGACCATCGCCTCCGGCATCGTTGAGGGCTTCACGCGCGACGGCGTGAATCGCTGGCGCGCGATCCCGTACGCCAGCCCGCCGGTCGGGCGGTTGCGCCTGCGCGCGCCGCAACCCGTCCAGCCCTGGCCGGGCGTGCGGTACTGCCACGGGGTCGGCTACTGCGCACCGCAGCAGCGCATGTACACCATTCTCGCGCCGGGCAAGTACCAGCCGATGAGCGAGGACTGCCTGACGCTCAACGTGGTGGCGCCGAAGACGCTGCCGGACGATCCGTTGCCCGTCATGGTGTTCATCCACGGCGGCGGTTATTTCATGGGCAGCTCGGCGACGCCGATCTACGACGGTGCGGCATTGGCACGCCGGGGTTGCATCTACATATCGGTCAACTACCGGCTGGGCCCCCTGGGATGTCTTGACCTGTCGTCGCTGTCCAACGACAGCCATTCCTTCGACGACAACCTCTACCTGCGCGACCTGGTGATGGCGCTGCGCTGGGTGCGCGAGAACATCGCGGTCTTCGGTGGCGACCCGGAGAAGGTGACGATCTTCGGAGAGAGTGCCGGCGCCCACGCAGTGGCCACGCTACTGGCCGTCCCCGCCGCTAAAGGCCTTTTCGCCCAAGCGATTTCCGAAAGTCCGGCCGCCGGAATGGTGCGCACGCCGGACATCGCGGCGGATTACGCGGCAAAATTCGCCGAGCTGGTCGATCCGAACGAGCCCGACGGCGCGGCAGCCGTGATGGCGGCCCGGCCGACGGAGCTCGTCACCGCGTTCGAACGGCTCATCGTCGCGGGCCAGCGCGAGATGCTCGGCGCGTTCGCGGCAGGCCCCACCAGCAGCACCGAGTACCTACCCCTGGACCCGGTCGAGGCGATGCGCGAAGGGCACGCCCACCGCGTGCCGCTCATCGTCGGCACCAACGCCGACGAGGCCAAGCTGTTCGGCCGGTTTCTCAAGCTGTTGCCGATGACGGAGCCCATGATCGAGCGATTGCTCTCCGGAACCGAACCCGCTGAACGTGAACGCATTACATCCGCCTACCCCGGATATCCGGACTCGGCGGCGTGTATCCAGTTCGGCGGGGACTTCGCGTTCGGGTCGGCGGCGTGGCAGATCGCCGAGGCGCACAGCAGACACGCGCCGACGTACCTCTACCGCTACGACTATGCGCCCCGGACGTTGCGGTGGTCGGGCCTTGGCGCCACGCATGCGACAGAGTTGCTCGCGGTGTTCGATGTGTACCGAACGACTTTCGGGAAACTGCTCACCGCCGCTGCGGATCGCAAGACGGCATTGCGCGTCAGCGACGACATGCAGGAGCGCTGGCGCGCGTTCGCCCAGACCGGCATACCCGGTACCGAATGGCCTACCTACGCGGAGCCGGAGCGGGCAGTGCGGGTTTTCGACAGCCGGCCGCGCGTCGAATTCGATCCGCATGCCGATCGCCGCCAGGCGTGGGAGGGCTTCACGCTGGCGGGCCGCTGAATCCGTAGCAGTGCCTGAAATCGCTGCGCATCCAACCGAGAATGTGGTTGCGTGAATCCCGTGGCTTACCCCCTGGATCCGCTCAGCGGCGACGAATTCACGGCGGTCGCGTCGATCTTGCAGCGCGAGCACGGTGTCGGAGCCGGAGGGCCGGCGACATCCGACGCCGGCGCCGGAGGGCCGGCCAAGTCCGGCCTGGGCTGGCGGTATGCGTCCATCGAATTGATCGAACCCAGCAAGGACGCACTCCGCGAGTTCGACAACGGGGGAGCCTCCCCGCCCCGCCGCGCGCGGGTGACCTGTTTCGAACGAGCGGCCAACGCGACCTACAAGAGCACGGTGTCGCTGACCGACGACCGGGTGGAATCGTTCGAACACGTTCCCGGGGTGCAGGCCAACTTCACTGTCGACGAATTCGCCGAGTGCGACCGGCTGCTACGCACGCACCCCGACGTCGCGGCCGCACTGAAGAAGCGCGGTATCACCGACATCGACCTCGTCTTCTTCGATACCTGGACCTACGGCAATGCGGTCGCGCCCCCGGAGTACCGCGACCGGCGGATCGGCTGGTCGGACACCTGGCTGAGAGATTCGGCAGGCGGCAGCCCCTATGCGAATCTCGTCAGCGGACTGCATTGCGTCATCGACCTCAACGCGATGGAACTACTGCGCGTCGAGGACACCGGTAGGGTCGAGAAGCCCGACGTGATGGGCGAATACGTGCCGACCATGATTCCCGAGGCGGTGCGTTCGGCGTCGCGCAGAGAGCCGCTCAAGCCGCTGCACATCGAGCAACCCGAGGGCCCGTCGTTCACCCTTGACGGCAACCTGCTGCAGTGGCAGAACTGGTCGCTTCGCGTCGGCTTCAATCACCGAGAGGGGATGACGCTGCACACCGTCAGCTACCGCGACGGCGACCGGGAACGCTCTGTGGCACACCGGATATCGCTTGCCGAGATGATCGTGCCCTACCGCGATTCGTCGGTGGACCACTACCGGCGGACCGCCTTCGACATCGGCGAGTGGGGTCTCGGGTTCATGACCACATCGCTCGAGCTGGGCTGCGACTGCCTCGGCGAGATCCGCTACCTGGACGCGGTGCTGCACAACAGCAAGGGCGAGCCATACACGATCACCAACGCCGTCTGCATCCACGAAGAAGACAATGCGGTGCTGTGGAAGCACGTCGACCACACCATCGGCGCCGAGGTGCGCCGGATGCGCCGGCTCACGGTGTCGTCGCATGTGACCGTCGCCAACTACGAATACCTGATCTACTGGCGGCTCTATCAGGACGGCAACATCGAGTGCGAGATCCGGGCCACCGGAATCATGGTCACAACTCCGGTGGCTCCCGGTCAGCAGCACCCCAACGGCACGCTGGTCGACGAGCGCACCTACGCGCCTTATCACCAGCACTTCCTGGTCGCCCGGCTCGACATGGACATCGACGGCACCGACAACACCGTCGTCATGACGGAGTCTCACGCCGAACCGATGGGACCCGACAACCCGTACGGACTCTCACTCGTGACGCGCAGTATCCCGTTGCGCAACGAGAGCCAGGGCAAGCAGGACGTGAACTACGCGACCCAGCGCACATGGAAGATCGTCAATCCCAACGTCGTCAACGGCATCGGCACGCATCCGTCGTACAAGCTCGTACCCAGCGGGGCGATCCCACCGATGTTCGACCCCGACTCCCCGGTGGTCGAGCGTGCCAGTGTCATCGGCCATACTCTGTGGGTGACCCCGAACCATCACGATGAACGTTGGCCTGCTGGCGAATTCGTCAATCAGTCGTCGACGGATACCGGCCTGGCTAAGTGGACGCTGGCCAACCGTTCGATCGACAACACCGACGTCGTGATGTGGTACGTGTTCGGTATCCACCACATCACCCGGCCAGAGGATTGGCCGGTGATGCCCGTCGACATCGTGTCCTTCTGGCTGAAGCCGTTCGGATTCTTCGACCGCAATCCATCCCTTGATGTCGTGGGAACCCCGCCCGACATGTGCCACACCTCGTCGACCAGTGCGCACCACTGACGTCATGGAGCGGCCGTCGGATCTGACGGCCGAGTGGCTGAGCGACGCGCTCGCCATCCCGGTCACGCATTTCACGTTCGAGCGCATCGGCACCGGGCAGATGAGCGAGTGCTATCGCGTCGAGTTGACCCGCGCGGCCGGGAACGACGAGCCGTCGTCGGTGGTGTTGAAGGTGGCGGCAACCGACCCCGCGAGCAGGCAGACCGGGCTGGCACTCGGGCTTTACGAGCGCGAGGTGCGCTTCTACACCGACATCGCGCCCAACCTCGGCGGCGGGCCGGTAGCGACCTGCTATTCCGCCGGCTTCGATCCTGGGACCGGCGCCTTCCACCTGTTGCTCGGTGATGCCGCGCCCGCCGTCGTCGGCGACGAACTGCGCGGCGCGACAACCGAACAGGCGATGCTGGCGCTAGCCGAGCTGGCCCGGCTGCACGCACCGGCGTTCGGCGACGCATCGATGGCGCAGGCCGACTGGCTCAACCGCGATGCGCCGATGAACCAGGGGTTGATCGCCACGCTGTATGCCGGATTCCTCGACCGGTACGGCGGTCGGATCGCCCCCGAGCATCGTGAGGTGTGCGAGCGCCTCGTCGGCAGTTTCGACGCGTATCTGGAGGCTGAGAGCGCCGCCGACCGGCTGATGGGCCTCGTGCACGGCGACTACCGGTTGGACAACATGCTCTTCGGTCAGCCGGAGGCAGACCGACCGTTGACGGTCGTGGACTGGCAGACCGTCACCTGGGGCCCGGCCATGACGGACGTCGCCTACTTCCTCGGGTGCGCGCTGCCAAGCGATCTCCGCCGCGAACACTATGACGCGCTGCTGCGGGCGTACCACGACGCACTTGGCGCCGACACCGGAGTCAGCTTCGACGACGTACGTGACGGCGTGCGGCGGCAGAGTTTCTTCGGCGTGATGATGGCAATAGTCAGTTCGATGCTCGTCGCGCAGACGGAACGTGGCGACGAAATGTTCATGACGATGCTGTCGCGACACGGCGACCACGTCCTCGACACAGGGGCGCTGGATATGTTGCCAGACCCCTCCGAAGGCGCTGCGACGCAACCGCTCACGCCTGATCCCGCCGATGAGGCGGCCCACGCCGCGGGCGACGAGCCGCTGTGGAGCGAGAGCTGGTACTTCGATTTCGCCGACCCGCAGCAGGGTATCGGCGGCTGGGTGCGGCTAGGGCTGATGCCCAACGAGAACACCACCTGGGTGAACGCGCTGTTGTGCGGTCCGGACATGCCGACCGTCGCGCTGCTCGATTTCGAGAACACCGGAGCCATCGACCTGGGCCTTGAGGCGACCGAACCGCTGCAGACCTACACGGTGAAAGTGCGGGGGAGGGCACAGGCGTACGACGATCCGTCCGCGCTCCTACATGGTCAGCCGGGCAGGCCGGTCGAGGCCACGATGGAGTTGATCTGGACGACGGTCGGCGTGCCATACCAATACCGGATCACCCCGCGATACGAGATCCCGTGCGCGGTGTCGGGCACGGTGAGCGTCGACGGCCGCGAGTACGCGCTGAACGCCGTGCCGGGCCAACGCGATCACTCCTGGGGAGTGCGCGACTGGTGGTCCATGGACTGGGTGTGGAGCGCACTGCATTTCGACGACGGCACCCACGCCCACGGCGTCGATCTCCGGATACCGGGCGCCCCGCCCATCGGCATCGGCTACATCCAGCGGCAGGACGAGCCGCTGGTCGAACTGCAGGGCGTCAGTGCGGAAGCGACGTTTGCGGGCAACGATCTGCCGGCCACGACCACGATCACGTACACGCCGGGTGACCTCGTCGCGACCATCGACATCCGTGGACACGCGCCGGTTCTGCTGACGTCGCCCGACGGGCGGATCAGTCACTTCCCGCGTGCGTGGGCGACGGTCACCACCGCCGACGGCCGTAGGGGTGTCGGGTGGGTGGAATGGAACCGCAACCAGCCACGAGCCTGACTCTGCTCAGCGCGGGCCGTACATGACGATCCCGACGCCGACGAGCGCCACCACGGCGCCCGTCACATCCCAACGGTCGGGCCGGAAGCCATCGGCGACCACGCCCCACACCAGCGATCCTGCGATGAACACGCCGCCGTATGCGGCAAGCACCCTGCCGAAATGTGGGTCGGGCTGAAACGCTGCGACGAAACCGTACGCACCCAACGCGACGACGCCGGCTCCGATCCATGCGAGGCCGCGGTGCTCCCTGACGCCCTGCCACACCAGCCACGCACCGCCGATCTCCAACACCGCGGCGAGGATGAACAACGCAACCGATTTGACCACCATCACGTCGGCGGGCCTGCCGTGAGGTGGGCGCTGTCGTCGTTGAGGTCGTCACGGTTCAGGCCCATCGGCGTTGCCGCGGGCACATCGCCGGCGGCCACCACTTTCCGGGTGATGGGCGTCAGGCCGCGGAAGAGTGTCTCGACCTCGTCGTCGGCTAGCGCGTCGAGTGCAGTGAGCGCCAGTGTGTCGGTGGTGTCCTCGATGCGCTGTTTGAGTTCGCGACCCTGCGAGGTGAGCTCATCGTGGTCATCGAGGAGCCCACGCCGCAACAATCTGTCGCGATGGTGGGCCCATTGATCGTCGTCGTAGTCGCGGCTACGCATGATCATTTCCTTCGGTACCCCGCCGGCCACCGCGTGCAGGACGTTGCATTCGCGGCCGGAGACGCCGAGCGACGTCAACACGGCAACGTGCCCGTCTCCGCGCTGTTCACGCAGCAGCGTCACGGCATGCCATAACTTGGCCAGCGGGTCGTCGGGCCAGTCGAGTGCCATGTTGGCCGCGAACAGCGGACGGCCGTCGAGGGGAGCGCTGCGCGCAGCCTTGGCGGCGAGGTCGGCGACCGTGGCCAGATCGTCGGTGCCGACGCCGTAGCGGCGCAGCGCGTCGACCGCCGATTGTTCGCGCGCCCGCAGGGCGTCGGCCGGCGGGGCGATGTCCCACGCGGCGGGCAACGCCTTCGCCACGCGTTGCGGGGCGAAGTTGTAGAAGGTCGCCGTCACCACCTCGGCAGGCACCACGCCGAGCGGCGCCGAACGGGCGGCGAAGTACCCCATCCAGAAGCCTCGATATCCGAGCCCATCGAGAGCGGCGCGAGCTTCCGGCGCGAAGTATGTCACGGCGTGTACCGGTTCGAGTCGGTCGAAGAAGCGCCGCGCGAGCCTGGGGTCCCTGTCCATACCCCCAGTTAACCATTAGGCCTTTGGCTGGCCCGGGGCGAAAACTCTTCGGTCACAGCGGATGCCGCCTCGTCGATGATCGCCCGCATGGCGCGCTCGGCAGCGGTCTCGTCGCGCAGTCTGATGGCACGTGCGACCTCGTCGTGCAGCGCGATGGCAGCGGGGTTCGGGATGTCGGGCATCATGCCGTGGTGGGTCCGGCCGGTGAGCACCTCAGCGACCACACCATTCAGGGCGCGGAACATCTCGTTGCCACTGGCCTCTAGCATCGTCTGATGGAAGATCTTGTCGGCCAACAGGTATGCGTCGAGGTCGCCGGACCGTCCATGCACAACCATGTCCGAAACTGCGGCCGCCATGATGCGGCACTGATGAGGGTCGGCTCGCCGCGCGGCGAGCGCCGCGGCGGCGGGTTCGAAGCCTCGCCGTAACTCCGAGAGGGACAGCAGCTGTGCGGCCCGGTCGCCCGACTCGAGCCGCCACCGAATCACGATGGGGTCGAAGACGTTCCATTTGCTGGCGGGCTGGATCGTGATGCCCACCCGGCGGCGGGACTCCACCATGCCCATGGACTCGAGTACCCGAACCGCTTCGCGCACGACGCTGCGGGAGACACCGTGCTGCGCGCTCACCCCGTCGAGCGTGATGACCTGACCGGCCGAATATTCACCAGACACGATCGCGGTGCCCAGAGCGGAGAGCAAACCCCCGTGCAGAGCGCCGACGATTGGTTGAGACACCACCTATACATCCTGTCATAGACGTTGCTGGCGTTGTTAAAAACATATGATTGCGAATGATACTTGCAATCATATGACGATTGAGGCATCCTGTGTGACGTCAAGCACAACGGGGTAGGTGGAGAAGATGGCGTCACCAATCGTCGCAATGGGCGTCTCGGGTTCGGGTAAATCGACTGTTGGAGCGGCGCTGGCGCAGCGCCTCCGGGTGCCGTTCGCCGATGCCGACGACTTCCATCCGCCGGCCAACATCGCAAAGATGACCGCGGGCGAGCCGCTGAATGACGATGACCGGTATCCCTGGCTGGAGGCCATCGGGCAGTGGCTGGCCGAGCGCTGCGAATCCGGCGGTGTGATGAGCTGTTCAGCCCTGAAACACAAATACCGCGACCAGCTCCGCCGCCACTGCCCAAATGTCGAGTTTCTCCATCTGAGCGGCACCCCCGAGGTCATCGCTAGACGCCAGGCCAGCCGCCCCGGCCACTTCATGCCTGCTTCGCTGTTGGCCTCGCAGTTCGAAACGCTCGAGCCTCTCGGCGATGACGAACGCGGCCTAGCCATCGATGTCGACCAGAACATCGACGCCATCGTCGACACCTACGTCTCTCAAACTGCTACGCGCACAACCGAACAGGAGTTCTAGTGGAAGCGATCGAACCGGCATACGGCACCGCCACGCTCTTAGTCATTGCAGCGGTGGCAGTCGCCGTCCTGCTGTTCCTGATCATGAAGGTGAAGCTGCACGCGTTTGTGTCGCTCGTGTTGGTGAGTGTGCTGACGGCACTGGCTGCCGGCATTCCCGTCGGCGACGTGCCCGACGCGCTGTCGTTCGGCTTCTCCAACACCCTCGGCTCGGTGGCCCTTCTGGTCGGCTTCGGTGTCATGATCGGCCGACTCCTCGAAATCACCGGCGGAGCACAGGTTCTCGCCGACACACTGATCGGCAGGTTCGGTGAGAAGCGTGCACCGTTAGCGCTTGGCATCGCCGCGCTGATCTTCGGCTTCCCGATATTCTTCGATGCCGGTCTCGTGGTCTTCCTGCCGATCATCATGACGGTCGCACGGCGCTTCGGCGGCTCGCTCCTGCTGTACGCCTTCCCAGCCGCCGGTGCCTTCGCCGCGATGCACGCGATAGTTCCGCCTCATCCAGGACCGGTCGCCGCGGCGGAAGCACTCGAAGCCAACATCGGGCTGACGTTGCTCGTCGGCGCGCCCGTCGCCGTCGTCTCCTGGTATATCGGCGCCTTCCTCGTCTCCCAATTCATCGGGCGCCGTGTACATGTCGACATCCCCGAGGCACTGTTCGGTCCGATGAACGGCGGCCGCGAGGTGGTCACCGATAACGATGCCGACGCTGACAACGACGGCGTTGGCGCGGGTCCAGGTCAGACGGTTACGCAGGCCCCCGCCCGGAAGGCGCCGGCGTTCGCGACAGTGCTTGGCATATTGCTGCTGCCGTTCTTCTTGATCTCGTTCAACACCGTGCTCAAGACCCTGACCACCGCAGGGGTGATCGAAGAAGGTGCGGCCTGGGCCGAGTACCTCATGCTGATCGGGAACACCTCTGTCGCATTGCTCATCACGGTGCTCGTGGCCACCCTGGTGCTGGGACTGCGCGACCGGTCGATGGCCGGGGTCAGCGACATCTTCGACAACGCCCTCGGCCCGATCTGTACCGTCATCCTGATCACCGGCGCCGGCGGCATGTTCGGAGGCGTGTTGCGGCTGAGCGGCATCGGAGACGCGCTGAGCGGCTCACTCTCGAATCTGGGAATGTCGCTGATACTCCAGGCTTTCATCATCGCCACATTGCTTCGGGTCGCCCAGGGCTCGGCGACCGTCGCGATAACGACGACGGCCGGCCTCCTTGGCGCAGCCGCAGCCGAGGCGAGCTTGAGCAGCTTTCATCTCACGCTGTTGGTAGTCGCCATCGCTGCGGGAGCCACCGTACTTTCGCACGTCAACGATTCGGGTTTCTGGCTGGTGAGTCGTTTCTTCGGTATGGACGTGAAGACGACGCTGAAAACGTGGACGGTGATGGAGACGACGCTTGGCGCCACCGCCTTTGTGATTGCTCTGGTGCTGTGGGTCATCACCTGACCCGAGGCGTCAACTCTTGAGAACCTGAGTTCCGCCAGCGAGCTCGTCGTGCTTGCCCTGCTTGGTCGGGCTGCCGTTGATGGTCACTGCGATGATGATGATCGCGACGACTCCCAGCAGACCGCCGACGAAAGGAATGATCGGCAGCAGGGTCCACGAGTTGCGGATCGCCGACTGCGCGGGGGTCGGCTTGGGTGCGCCGGCCGGACCGTGGACGCTGAGGCCGAGCAGCTTCTTGCCGGGTGTCGCCCCGATGGAGACCTCGAACGCGACGAAGTACACGAAGGTGAGCACGCCGGTGAACAGCCCAGTCGCCCAGAAGTTCGACAGCGTGTCCGTGAGGAAAATCAGGGCATAGCTGACGATGGCGACCAGGATGCCGTCGATGACTCGGGCGAGCCAACGCCATAGCAATCCGCCGGGCTGCTGCCCCCCGGCGGGTGGGTAGCCACCTTGCTGACCGTATTGGCCCGGCTGAGGGTTGTAGTCAGGGGATGTCATCTCGCACTCCTCGCGTCCGCTGCGCGGAAGGCGAATCCAACCGCGGGGATGGTGGAGTCAATCTACAACTGTTGTCGCGCGAACGCGCCTGTTCAGCGCACGATGATCAATTCAGACGCTTGCGTTCCTGCTTGATCTGCTTCCGCGCCTGCTTGACCTGTTTGCGGCTCTGTTTGCGCGCGGTGTCGGCTAAATCCGTTGCGCGGTCACGTGCGGTCTCAGCCAATTCCGGCGCACGGTCGCGGGCAACCTCTGCCAATTCCCACCCGCGATCACGCGCGACATCGGCGATTTCAGCGCTGCGCCTGCGCGCCAGCTCCGCAAACTCGGGTCCCCGCTCGCGGGCAACGTCGGCGATCTCGGCGCCGCGCCTGCGCGCCAGCTCCGCAAACTCGGGTCCCCGCTCGCGGGCAACGTCGGCGATCTCGGCGCCGCGCTTACGCGCCAGCTCCGCGAACTCAGGTGCACGCTCGCGAGCGACGTGAGCGAACTCGCGGCCGCGTTCGGCACCGATCTGCAGTCCGTGACCGACCTTCTCGGCGAGCGGGCTGTCGGCGAGCGCTCCACCGGTCGCCGCACCGACGGGCAACGCGGCGCTGACGGCGTCGGAAACCTTGTGGGCGGCGCGACGGCCGCGCCATCCCAGCGACGGTTTGCCCTCGGTGTCGACGGCGGCGATGATCAACCCGCCGATGAGGCTGATGTCGGTGAGGAAAGCACGACGCTCATCGGCTTTGCGCTGGGGATCCGTCTCATTCCAGAAGGTGTGCCCGCCAAGGCTTCCCGGCACCACGCTGAGCGCAAGCGCAGCCGATGCCAACCGGGGCAACTTGCCGCTGGCGAGCAGTAGGCCACCGCCGATCTGAACTGCGGCGTTGACCCGTGCCACGGTCTCGGCGTTGTGCGGGACATTGGTACCGACGGGGTCGGGCAGTTTGCTCAGCCCCTCGAGCGTGGGACGGGCCGCATCGGCGGCGGGCTTGGGGCTGCGCAGGGCATCGACGCCACGGGCGATGAAAGCCGCCGACAGCATGGGACGGGCAACACGTCGGATCAACATGGCCACCGTGTTCCCCGGGCCGAGGCGTCACAAACGTCAATAGGTCGGGTCGCGCAGGTCCCTGTCCCGCAGGGGCAGCGCATACCAGAACGCGATCAGCGCCACCAGAGTGCAACCGCCGGCGATCCAGGCGCCGGTTCTGCCGACCACACTGTCGAAGATCACCACAGCGACTCCGGACAGCGCTGTGCCCAGCAACATGATGCCGACTTCGGCGTATCGATGGGAAACCGCGACCAGCGTCTCGAGGCGGTGCCGCCGGAACAGTACGCGATGCATGCTGACTGGCGCGACCAGCAGCACCGTCGCACCGAGCGAACAACCGACCGTCGCCAAATAGACGATGCGCATCACGACATCCAGGTCGGCGAAGCGCGGCTGGAACGGCAGGATGAGCAGGAACCCGGTCAGCAGCTGAACACCGGTCTGGGCGACTCGAAGTTCCTGCAACAGACTCGACCAGTTGCGGTCCAGCCGTTCGGCTTCCGTCTCGTCGCGGTCGCCATCCCCACGCCCCCCGTCGCTGCCGGGATGTTCGCTGGTCACCAATGTATTGTCCCACCGCAACCCGGCACCTACGACCGATTGGCAGTACGCCACCATGTAACAACTGCCGCTCTGTGCGCACTGCGTACTCATCGGCGTAGCGTCGGCTACGTGGCTCTCGTCGCGGGCGTTGATTCATCCACCCAGTCCTGCAAGGTCCTCATTTGCGACGCGGACACCGGCGCGGTCGTCCGCTCGGCAAGCTCGCCGCATCCGGACGGCACCGAGATCGATCCGCAGCAATGGTGGTCGGCGCTGCAAGCGGCCGTAACCGCCGCGGGCGGACTCGATGACGTGGCGGCGGTCTCCGTCAGCGCGCAGCAGCACGGCATGGTGTGTCTCGACAGCGCGGGTGACGTTGTACGAGATGCACTGCTGTGGAATGACACTCGGTCGAGCACCGCCGCCGATGCGCTCGTCGCCGAATTGGGCGCGCAGGAATGGGCAAAACGCATCGGCGTGGTGCCCGTCGCCGCGATCACGGCGACGAAATTGCGTTGGCTCGCCGATCACGAACCCGCGCACGCCGATGCGACGGCCGCGGTGTGCCTGCCGCACGACTGGCTGACCTGGCGGCTGAGCGGCTCGACTGACATCGCCGATCTACGCACCGATCGAAGCGACGCGAGCGGCACCGGCTACTTCTCATCGGAGTCCGGCAGCTATCAATTCGACCTGCTCGAAATGGCGATGCGGGGCCGGCGGCCCGAAGTTCCCGCCGTGCTGGGTCCTTCGCAAGCGGCAGGATCCACTTCGGCTGGTGCGGTCCTCGGGCCGGGCGCCGGGGACAACGCGGGGGCGGCCCTCGGACTAGGCGCCGAGCCCGGTGATTGCGTCGTCTCACTCGGCACGTCGGGCGTCGTGAGCGCCGTGGGTGACGTGGCGCCGCACGATCCCGACGGGATCGTGGCGGGCTTCGCCGATGCAACCGGTCGCCAGTTGCCGCTTGTCTGCACGCTCAACGGCGCCCCGGTACTTGCCGCAGTAGGCGCGATGCTCGGCGTTGACTTCGACGAGTTGGATCGGTTGGCGATGTCGGCGGAACCCGGTGCCGGCGGGTTGACGCTGGTGCCGTACTTCGAAGGTGAACGCTCACCGAACTTGCCGTCGGCTGCGGGGGCGATGCACGGTATGACCACCCGAAACCTCAACGCCGCCAATATCGCCCGCGCCGCCGTCGAAGGTCTGCTCAGCTCGATGGCCTATTGCATCGACAGGATCACCGAACACGGCGTCGACGTCAATCGCATCATCCTGATAGGCGGGGGAGCGCGGTCGGGGGCGGTGCGTCATATCGCGTCCGCACTGTTGGGGGCACCTGTACATGTGCCAACACCCGCGGAGTACGTCGCACTGGGCGCGGCGCGCCAGGCGGCCTGGACACTCTCTCAAGATGATTCGCCGCCGGTATGGTCGTTCGGGATCACGACCACGTACACGGCAGCCCCGACGCCGCACGTACTCGATCAGTACCGCGCCGCGCAGCCGTTGACGCTCGGGCAGTGAACTACACGTGGGAACGGCTGGCGGACAGCGTTGTTCGGTGTCGCCTGCCGTTCCTCGACGTTACGGTCGGCGTGATTTGGGGACGGCTGGGCGCCGCGCTGATCGACACCGGTTCCACCCTGACCGAAGCACGGGCGATCCGCGCCGATGTGGAGAAGATGACAGGCCACGAGGTGAGCCACGTCGTGTTGACTCATCACCATTTCGACCATGTCCTGGGCTCTTCGGCGTTCGACGGTGCCGCCGTGTACTCCGCGTCCGCGGCCGCGGCGACCATGACCGATCATTCGGAGCGCCTGCGCTCAGAGGCCCTGCAGTACGGCGCGAAACCGCGCGAGGTCGACGAGGCTGTCGGTGCGTTGCGGCGGCCTCAGCACGAGGTGGAATCGGACGTCATCGATCTCGGCGATCGCGTGGTTTCCATCAGCCATCTGGGCCGCGGCCACACCGGCCACGACCTGGTCGCGGTCGTCGAGGGTGCCGAACGCCGCGTTGTCTTCTGCGGCGATCTCGTCGAAGAGTCCGACGACCCGTCGATCGACGGTGGCTCCGACACCGCGGCATGGCCGGGCACGCTCGAACGACTGCTCGAAGCCAGTGGCCAGCACGCCCTTTACATACCCGGTCACGGCGCGGTCGTGGATGCCGATTTCGTGCGTCGGCAACAGCGGTGGCTCGCGAACCGTGTGACGAAATCGGACCCGAGACTGTGATGTAGGTCATTGCTTGACCAGCTCTAATTAGGTCACCCTTACCATTCATTTGCTTACGAATGGCTGGAGGTGCCATGAGGGCCGACCTCGAATTCGCCTATGACCTGACGCTCGACGAGGCGCGACGGCGCAGCGCAGTCCTCGAGGCGATCGGGGACGAGTGGGATCCCATCGCTGTGATGGCCGAGGAACAGCGGGCTGAAGAAATGTTGTATTCCGATCTCGACGACGAACAGCAACGGATCTACGACGATCTTGTTCGCGCTGGCGTCCTGCCTGATCGGAAAGTGATCCATGCTGCCGATTGATCCCACCGCCGACCGGTCACGACGTGCCTGGCTGCCCTGCCCGTGTTGCGACCACCCCACCAGATGTGTGGATTGCCATAAGCGCAGGAACTGCGCCATCCATTGGCAGTACCTGCTGAGCAACAAGGGCTCGGTGGTCCACCTGCAGTGCTCTGACTGCGGCCACCTGTGGTCGACCGACACGCGGAATCGAAGCCGGCGACGTCGAGCGGCCTGACCGCTAGCGGCCCGCTTCGGGGCGAGGCCAGCGCGGCCGGGGCAGCGCCTCTCCCGGCGGCGGCCGCATCCGGTCCAGCACGGCTCGCAACGGTGGCCAATCGGCTCGGCCACGGCGTGTCACCGCGTACGCGGTCAGTACCGCTTCGGGTGTAGACAGCGGTAGCACCTTCACACCTCGGCTGGTCGGACGACCCATGGGCAACAGACCGACCCCGAACCCCGCCTCGATCAGATCTTCGACAAGGTCCAGGCTGTCGATCTCGTGTGCGATGCGCGGCGCAAAACCGGCGAGAGACGCCAGGGTGCGAACGGCGGTCTCGTCAGCTGTGTTGCGGGAGTTGACAATCCACGTCTGATCCGCATAGTCCGCAATATCCGCGGGTCCGTCGGGATACGTGGAGGGGACGGCCAGCCCCCACGTGATCGACCAGAGCGCCTCGGTCTGCAGCACCTGGTTCGGCGAGGCGGGAGCCAGGTTGTAGTCGTAGGTGAGCGCCAGATCGAGATCGTCGTCGGTCAGCAACGCGAAGGCTTCGATGGGTTCGTACTCGCTGATCACCAAATTCACGTCCGGATACTGTGCGGCGAGGTCGGCGACGATCGGCAGCAGCGACACGCGGATTCCGGTGGCAAACCCGCCCACGCGCACCGTGCCCGCCGGCTCGGCGTCGGGATCGAGGTCCAGTCGGGCGCTGTCGATCGCCGCGAGGATCACGACCGCGTGGTCGGCCAGTCGCAGCCCGGCGGGGGTCAGCCGCACCCGACGCCCGTCGGGCTCGATCAGCTGTGCTCCCGTCTCCCTGGCGAGCGCGGCGATCTGCTGCGACACCGTCGATGTCGTGAGGTGGTGCGCGTCGGCCACCGCCCGCATCGAGCCCAGGCGCGAGAGCGACAGGAGGAGTTGGAGCCGCCGGGTGTCCACTGCACGATTGTTCACGATTAACGAACGGTATGTCCGGAAAAATCACGTGGACGTGAACGGTGTGTGTCCCGTTCAATGCATGGGTGGCCACAAACCAGGCGCGCACCGGGGCCTTCATGGCGTTGGGCTCGATGCTCTGCGTCCAGTTGGGTCTTGCGATCGCGGTGACGCTGATCGACGACATCGGAGTCGAAGGCGCGGCGTGGCTGCGGCTGGCGTGGGCCGGAATTCTGCTGCTGCTCATTGTGCGGCCGAAGCGTTCGGCGTTCAGCCGGTCGAGTTTTCTGATGTGCGTCCTGCTCGGTGTCGTCACTGCGGCCATCACGCTGCTGTTCATGGCGGCCCTGGACCGGATTCCGCTGGGCACGGCCAGCGCCATCGAGTTCCTCGGCCCGCTGTGCGTCGCGGTGGCTCATGGCAAAGGCAGGCACCGCTTCGTCTGGCCGGGCCTCGCCGCGGTCGGTGTGGTGTTGCTGACCCAGCCATGGGCAGGCGTCATCGACCCCGTCGGCGTGCTGTTCGCGCTCAGCGCGGCGGTGTGCTGGGCCACCTACATCCTGCTGACCCAGCGCGTCGGCGATCAGGTCGCGGGCATAAGCGGACTCGCCGTGTCGATGCCCGTCGCCGGCCTGGTGGCCACCGCGACGGTCGGACCCGCGGTGTTCGAGCGCATGACGCTCGACATCCTCCTGATCGGCATCGGTCTCGCGATCCTGCTGCCGGTGGTGCCGTTCGCGCTGGAACTGTTGGCGCTGCGCCGATTGACGACGGCCGCGTTCGGCACGCTGATGGCGCTCGAGCCCGCGTTCGCGATGATCGTCGGCCTCATCGTGCTGTACCAGATGCCAGGTATCGCAGGGGTGGTCGGGATCACCGTCGTGGTGGCGGCCGGGATCGGCGCCGCCCGTAGTGGGGCGCGCACGCCGTCGCCCATACCCGCTGAGGTGAACTCCTAGCTACCCTCGTCGTATGGCAAGCGGATTTTACGGTTCACCGATCGTCGGCCTGATGAACAAGATGTTCGTCGCGCTCATCGATGCGCCACTCATCGGACCGGTGGTGCGGCGCGGCATGATCAACATCCGCTATGTCGGACGACGTTCCGGCAAGACCATTGAAACCCCGATCGGCTACCGGCGCACTGACGACGGGATCGTCATCAACGTGATGTCACCGGACAACAAGACGTGGTGGCGCAACTTCCTCGGCGACGGTGGCCCCATCACCCTGCTGAAGTTCGACGGAAATGACCGTACCGGCCACGCCGTCGCCAGCCGCGACGCCTCGGGCCGCGTATCGGTGACCGTAACGCTGTAGTCAGGCCTCGAACCGCTTGCGCCGCAGCAGTGTTCCTGCCGCGAGCAGGATGAGACTGATCACCAGGATCGCGGTGGCGAGCACGTTGATCTGGGGTGGTACCGCGGCCTTGACGGCGGCGTTTACGTAGAGCGGGTAGGTCACCGCCGATCCGCTGACGAAATAGGTGATGATGAAGTCGTCCAGCGACAGCGCGAACGACAGCATCGCGGCCGCCACGATCCCCGGAATGATCAGCGGCAGCGTCACTTTGAAGAATGTGCGCATCGGGCTGGCGCCGAGGTCCATCGACGCGTCCTCCAGCGTCCAGTCGAAACCCCGCACCCGGGCGCGCACGGTCATCGCGATGAAGCTGACCTCGAAGGCGATGTGCGCAATGAGGATCGTCGTGTAGCCGGCAGCCCACCCGAAGTCGAGAAACAGCGTCAGCAGCGCGGCACCCATTACGACTTCCGGAGCGGTGAGAGGAAGGATCAGGAAGGTGTCGACGGCTCTCTGACCCCGCCAGCGTTGCCGCACCAGAGCGATGGCCACCAAGGTGCCGAGCACCAGCGCGATCGCGGTGGAGACGGCGGCGACGTTGAGGCTCAACTTCAGTGCTTCGGTCAGCGGCGGATACTTGAACGGGTTCGCCCAGTTCTCCAGCGTGAAGCCCTGCCAGGTGTAGTTGAACTTGCCCGCGGGTTTGTTGAACGAGAACAAAATGATGATGAATATCGGCAGGAACAGGTAGAGCAGCACCAACCCGGCGGCGACCCGCAACAGGAGATCACCCCACCGCGGAAAGCCCTTGACGGTTTTCGCCGGCTTGCCGCTGGTGGCGGATTCCATGGCAGCGACGGTCACACGAGATCCTCTGTGCCGAGGGCGCGGGTGTAGAGCAACACTCCGCCCAGAATGATCACCATCAGCACCAGACTCAGCGCCGCGGCTGCGGGGTAGTCCTTCACCACGAGGAACTGCTTCTGGATGACGTTGCCGATCATCGTGGTCTGCGTACTGCCCAGATAGTCGGCATTGATGAAGTCACCGACCGATGGGATGAAGACCAGCAAGCTCCCCGCGAGCACACCGGGCATCGACAGGGGCAGAATGACTTTCGAGAAACTGCGCACGTTCGACGAGTACAGGTCCTTGGACGCCTCGATCAACCGCGGATCGATCTTCTCCAGGCTGACGTACAGCGGCAGGATCATGAAGATGATCCAGTTGTAGGTGAGCCCGCCGATCACCGCCCAGCTGGTGGACAACAGCCGGCCCTCCTCGGGCAGCAGTCCGATGGTGCCGAGCGTCTGGACCAGCCAGCCCTCGTCAGCCAGGATCGTCTTCCAGGCGATGGTGCGGATCAGGAACGTGACGAAGAACGGCAGGATCACCAGACCGAGGATCAGGTTCTTGAACCGTCCCGCCTTGAACGCGATGACGTAGGCCAGCGGAAAGGCCAGCACCACACACAGCAGGGTAGCCGCCAAGGCATAACCGAACGACCGCAGAATCTGATCGCGGTACAGGCTGAACGCTTCGAAGTAATTGTTGAAGTCCCATGCGAATTCGAGCGTGGGCATGTACACCGAACCGCCCGACGACGACAACGACGTCTGCGCCAGCGTGAAGAACGGCACCACGAAGAATATTCCGAGGTACACGAGCGCCGGCAGGACCATCAGATACGGAGCGATCTTGCTCCGCTGCCGACCGCTGGTGGCTACACCCGCCATCCGATCAGCCGCCGGTGACTGCTGCGTACAAGGTGTTGTACTCGAGGGTCTGCTCGTCGGTCAGCGGTGCCCAGCCCTTCGACTTGTCCAGGGTCTCCTTCGACGGATTGATCAGCGGGTTGCTGGCCGCGGCAGGATCGACTTTCTCGAGCTCCTCGGTCATATCCGACAAGACGGGGACGTACTGCACGAAGGACACCAGCTTGGCGTAGTTCGCCCGGTCGTAGATGTAGTTGATCCAGGCCTCGGCAGCACTTTGGTTCTTCGTGGTGTAGGGGATCACCATGGTGTCGACGAACGTTGTCGCACCCGACTCCGGAACCACGAACTGCAGATCGGGATTGTCCGCCTGCAGCTGGACGACGTCGCCCGAATAAGCCTGTGCGACAGCGATGTTGCCCGCCGCGAGGTCATCGGCGTAGTCGTTGCCCGTGAAGCGCCGGATCTGTCCCCTGTCCTTCTGCTCACGGACGAGGTCGACGGCCCTCTGCACCGTCTCGGTGCTGGGGTTCTCGGGGGAGTTGCCTTGCGACAGCATCAGCATGCCGAGGCCGTCCTGGGCGTCCGAGAACAGGCTGACACGGCCCTTGAAAGCCGGATCCCACAGATCGTCGATCTTGGAGATGTCCCGACCGGTCGCCGCACGGTTATAGGCCAGACCGACGAGGCCGGACATGTAGGGCGCGCTGAACTTTCGCTCCGGGTCGACGCTCGCCTCGAGCAGATCCGGACGCAGGTTCTTCTTGTTGGACCAGCCGGCATCGCTGATGTCATTCAGCCAACCGAGCTGGTGCAGACGCACCGCCATGAACGTGGTCGGCACCGCGAGGTCGGCACCGATGTCCTGCTTGCGCGACAACGGTTCCTTGTTCTTGGCGAACCACTGCTCGTTGTCGTTGAAGTCTTCCTTGTAGTCCACCGTGATGCCGGACGCGGTCTGGAAGGCCGCGACGAATCCGTCGGCCATGTACAGCGGCCAGTTCGAAACCCGCAACGTTCCGCTGGCTGGACCACCGTTCTGCGCTGATGTTTCGTCCGATCCGCCGCCGTCCGAGCTACAGGCGGCGAGGAAGGACGGACCGAGAGCCAGCGCGGCGGCGGCTGCGGCACCGCCGCCGATGAACCGCCGGCGCGAGGTCCGGTTGGCGGCGAGGCGGGCGGCCAGTTCGAGGTCGATGTTCTTGGATGGCATGGCGACTGTGCCTTTCGTCGATGTGAAAGAGGGGACGGGCGAACGGAAGCGGCCGATCAGGAGTCGTCGAGCATCTCTTCGAGATCTTCGGCCGTGGGGATGTCCGCCGCAGGCAGCACCAGCGAGGCGTCCGGTGCCCATGCCACGTGGACCCCGTCGCCGGGCCGCAGCATCGGCAGGTCTTGTTCGGGACCGACGTGAGCGATGATCGTCGAATCGTCGGGCGCCACCATCATCAGCCGCACCACCGGACCCTGAAATGTCAGATCCTTGACCGTCGCGGCCACGGTCGCGACATCTCCGGTCGGCGCGTCGACCGATACCCGGAGTCGTTCCGGCCGCACCATCAGCGTCGCGTGGCCGCCGGGTTCGATCGCCGTGTCACCGGGACGGGCCTTCAGCGTCGTCCCGAGCACTTCGACTTCGACGAAGTCGCGGTTGGTGCGGCCGGTCTGGCGGCCCGCCCACAAGTTCGCCTGTCCGATGAAACTGGCGACGAACACCGTGGAGGGGCGGTCGTAGATCTCGGTCGGCGTGCCGATCTGGTCGACGTTGCCTGCGTTCATGACCGCGATGCGGTCACTCATCGTCAGCGCCTCTTCCTGGTCGTGGGTCACATAGATGAACGTGATCCCGACCTCGCGCTGGATCCGCTTGAGCTCGAACTGCATGGCGTGCCGCAGCTTGAGGTCGAGCGCGCCCAGCGGTTCGTCGAGCAGCAGTGCGCTCGGGTAGTTCACCAGCGCACGGGCCAGCGCGACACGCTGCTGCTGGCCGCCCGACAGTTGGGCGGGCCTGCGCTCGGCGAAGTCGGTCAACCGGACAACCTCGAGCAGTTCGTCGACCCGCTTGCGGACATCGGCCTTCTCCAACTTGCGGCTGCGAGGTCCGTACGCGACGTTGTCCCACACGGACATGTGCGGGAAGAGCGCGTAGTGCTGAAAAACCGTGTTGACATTGCGTTTGTGTGGTGGCACCCGCGAGACGTCGACCCCCTCGAGCCGAATGGCCCCCTCGGTCGGGCTCTCGAATCCCGCGATCATCCGCAGCGTTGTCGTCTTTCCGCAGCCCGACGGGCCGAGCAGCGAGAAGAACTCACCCGAGGTGATGGAGAAGTCCGCCTCGGCGACCGCTACGTAGTCCGAGAAGCGTTTGGTGACGTGGTCGATCTCGATGACCGGACCGCCCTTGGTGCGGTCGGCCCCGTGTCGTCCCGTCGATTGATCTACGGCGGTGGTGTGTGAGCCGGTCAGAGCGGATCCTCCTCAAAAACCCCCGAAGCTGTGGATAAACAATCGCCGATCATGCTGACCTTCGCAAGCGATTCCGCAACGAATTTACATTCCGACAATGGAATCCTTCGTCAACTGGACTCGGAACCAAAAGAATCCGCTGAAACGCGCGAACGGGCCCGCGGCCGGGCGGTCTGAACAGCCGGCTGTGGAGGTAAAGAGGATGCGCTCATGATCAGTTTCGCAGCCGTTGGCCGCGGAGTCGGGGAAATCTGATGACTCGTTTATCCGAGTGGCTTACCCGGGTAGTGGTGAGGACATGGCAACGGTGGATGTGTCGGTGTCGTCCGATCTCAGCCCGGAGAAGGCGTGGGAGCTCGCGTCGGATCTGAGCCGGTTCGACGATTGGCTGACCATTTTCGGCGGCTGGAAGAGCGCGGTGCCGACGCAAGTCGAGGTCGGCACCACGGTGTCGTCGACGATCAAGGTCAAAGGCTTCCGCAACGTCATCCACTGGCGCGTCACGCGTTACGACGAGCCGAAGGCCATCGAATTGGTCGGCAGAGGAAAGCCCGCCGTGTGCATCGCCCTGCGCCTGTGTGTGAAGGAGGTACCCGGCCCCGCCGACGATGTCGCCTCCGGCTCCGTATTCCAAGTGATCGCCGACCTCACCGGCGGTCTGCTCAACACCAGGGTCGGCAATCTGGTCGCTAAGGTCCTCGAGTCCGACGTTCGCAAATCCGTGACGAACCTGGCGGCACTGAGGTAGTTCTCAGCCCCATTCATGGTTCATGGCACGGGATTCATAGCGCGCCTCGACGGATTCCGGCGGCGGTGTTCCCGGGCGCGACAGCGCGATGAGCACCATGGCCAGCGCGGCTGTGGCGGCGCCCCCGATGAAGATGGCAAAGAAGCTGCTCTCCATCGGCACACCCGTACCGGCCACCAGCTGGCTGAGCAGCACCGCGACCAGGGCTGCGGCCGTCGAACTCCCGATCGTGCGGGCGATCGCGTTCATGCTTGTGGCGACGCCCGTCTCGCTGGCGTCGACCTCGCTGACAACCAATGCGGGCAGGGCACCGTAGCCCAGACTGATGTAGGCGTTGGCCAAGATGCCCGCGACGATGACCTGCCACGCCTGCGAATGGGCGAACGCGATGAACAGGAAGCCGGCGATGCCCGCGACGGCCGCAACGAGGAGTACGGGGCGAGCGCCGAAGCGGTCGATAAACCTGCCACTGACCAAAGCGATGAGGAAGCCCGTGACCGCCCCGGGCAGCAGGAAGACCACACTGGCCTCCAGGACTGTGGCGCTGAAGCCGTATCCCGCTGCCTCCCTGGGTATTTGGACGAACTGTGTCAGACCGAGGAAGGCGAAGTACAGGCCCATCCCGACGAAGATGGTGGCGAGGTTGGTCAGCAGAATCGGGCGCCGCGTCAACATCGCTGTCGAGACCAGCGGTTGTTTGGCGCGCCGTTCCCACACCCACCAGCCGACGAGCACGACCACACCGCCCGCGGCGCAGCCGAGTGTCGCCGGTGAACTCCAGCCCCATGACTTGCCTTGGGTGAGCGACAGCAGGACGGCCGACAGGCCAGCCGCCAGACCGAGCGCGCCGATCCAGTCGATCGTCCCGGTGACGCTGCGCGGCCGCCGGGGGACGACGAACATTGCAATCACGATGACGACTGCGGTGAACACGGTGGTCAGCCAGAACACCCGGTGATAGTCGGCGTTGCCGTTCATCAACAGACCCACCACCACGAGACCGGTGCCGCCGCCGAAGCCCAGCGTGCCCGACAGCACCGCCATCGCCGACATCAGGCGGTCGGCCGGCAGTTCCTCACGCAGAATCGCGATGCTGACCGGATAAAGGGCGAAGGAGGCGGCCTGGAGTACACGGCCGACGATGAGCAGCGGCAGCGACGTCGTAGTGGCCGCGAGCAGTGAGCCGAGGAACACAACAGCGAGGACGATCAGCATGACCAGCTTCTTGCTATGCAGGTCGGCGAGTCGGCCGATCAACGGCGTCGCGGCGATCGCGGCCAGCAGGTTGGCGGTGACCGCCCAGCTGACGCCGACGTCGGAGGCGTGAAGTTGGTCGGCGATGATGCCCAGCACCGGGACGACGGCGGTCTGTAGGACGGCGACGGTCAGGACCACGATGCTGAGCCCGGCGACCAGCAGGCGGTGCGGCTCGTCGCGGGCGGTGGTCGACCGTGTCGATTCGGTCTCAACCACCCACCGCTCCGATCGTTAGTACATCTTCGTTCTACCGATTATGTGCCCACGCCCATTCGCGCGAACAGTCGCCCGTCGTGATCGAATGACGCCATGCCGCAGCAGGACGCTTGGAGCCCCTTGACGGAGCCGACGTTCACCGGTCGGCGTCCCGCGCACGCCGGAGACCTGTCGGTTGAGACACACGGCATTGCACCGATCGCGCAAGATCAGCGGTACGGAACACCTGTCCGGCTCTTCACGGTGTGGTTCGCACCGCAGGTGAACATGGCCGGGGTGTTCACTGGCACGCTCGCGATCGTCCTCGGCTTGGGGTTCTGGCTCGGCCTTGCGGCGATGGTGATCGGGACGGTGCTGGGCTCGCTCATCGTCGGCTACTTGTCGACCTGGGGGCCTCGCACAGGTGCCGGCCAGCTGCCGAACTCGCGGATGGCCTTCGGCGGAACGGTGGTGGTTCCCGCTGTCCTGCAATGGTTGTCGTCGATCGCTTGGGACGCACTCGTCGCCTTGTTCGGGGGCGAGGCCTTGGCCGTGCTGCTCGGCATCCCGTTCTGGATGGCTGTGCTGATCGTGCTGGGAGTGCAGGGCGCCGTCGGATTCATCGGCTATGAGCTGATCCACCGACTGCAGGCGGTGCTGACAGTGGTGCTGTTCGTCACTTTCGTCGTGTTTGCGGTGAAACTTGTTGGTGGGCATCAGATCGTCACACCTGCAGCCCTTTCCGGGGCGGACCTCGTCGGCGCATTCGTACTCGAGGTGACGATCGCGTTCAGCCTCGCAGTGTCGTGGGGGAGCTATGCCGCCGACTTCAGCCGCTACCTGCCGGTGAGTTCCTCGCGTGCGCGCGTATTCGGGTTCACGTTCGCCGGGATGGTGTTGGCGTACATCTTCGTTCAAGGTATTGGGATCGCGGCCGGCGATCTGCTCAGCGAGCACACCGCCGAGGGGGTGCACTCGGTGATGGGCGGCGGATCGCTCGGCGCGCTGGCGCTGTTGATCATCGCGCTGGCCTCGATCGGCTCCGGGGTGATGAACGACTACAGCGGGTCGCTGGCGCTGCAGACCATCGGGGTCAGGGTGCGCCGGCCGGTGTCGGCGCTGATCGTCGCCGCCCTGGCGTTCACCCTCGTGCTATGGCTGCACGCCGCTGACACCGCGACACGCTTCCAGGATGTGCTGTTGATCGTCAGCTACTGGATTCCCGCGTTCGTCGCAGTTGTCGTGATCGACTGGGCGCTGCGCATCCGCGGCAGGGCCAGCATCAACCCCGCAGAGGAACCGACCGACCGTCCAAACGCCGTCGCCGCGCTGATCGTGTTTGTCCTCGCATACGCCGCGGCGATCCCGTTCATGCACACGTCGCTGTTCCAGGGGCCGATCGCGCACGCATGGCACGGCGCGGATATCGCGTATTTCGTGAACCTGCTGGTGGCAGCAATCCTCTACGGCGGTTACCGATTGTTGCGCAGGCGCGGCGCGTCTGTCGGCTGAGCGGTGGTGTCGATGAAATCACCGATCAGATCCACCACTTCGTCCGGCCGTTCGACGTGAGGGAAGTGACCGACGCCGGCGAGTACCTCCAGCCGGCTTCCCGCGCGTGCTTCGTGGAGGGCGTAGCCATGCTCGACGGGAATGATGCGGTCCTGGTCGCCCCAGATCACCATCATCGGCATCTCAGCGGTCACGTGCAGCCGGTTCAACGCACTCACCGCTTGGCCGCGGTGGTCGACAACCGAGCGCAAAGTCCGCAGGAAGGCCTGTCGCGTCTCCCCATCGGCCAGCGAGGAATAGGCGCTCCACATCTCGGCGCCACGAGGTGATTGAATCCCGGCGGTGGACAACCACGAGCGCAGTTTGTTGCCTGCCGTGAGCACCGGGCGCGGCGCGATGACCGGCAGGATCAACTCGGCGCCGGGGGCGGAGAGCATGCGAAGCGTCCAGCCGACATCGGGTCCCAGGCCGCCGCTGCTGATGAGTATCAGCCGCTCGCAGAAGTCGGGATGCTGGTAGACGAACTGCATGGCGACGCCGCCGCCCAACGATTGGCCGATGATCGTCGCCCGCGACACGTCCAACTCATCGAGCAGGTCCCGCAACCACACCGCGAACGCGCCTAGCGAGTAGTCGCCGCGCGGCTTCGCGGATCGCCCGTGACCGAGCAGGTCGGGTGCGACGACCCGGTACTTGCGGGACAGCTGGGGGATCACCGCCCGCCACGTCCCGGAACTGCCGGCCATTCCGTGAATCAGGACCAAGGTTTGGGGGCCGGTGCCTACGTCCTGGTAGGCCACCCGGTCCCCATGCAGCTCGAGATATTTCATCTCACTCACCTGAACGGCCCCCTCGTGGTTTCCAGTCACTATCTACCCCAAAGCGCGGCAGGTGAAGCTGCGTCAGAATTGTGAGATCAATGCAATCGGCGAGTTCTCGGTGTACGGCCCGTCACATTGGGCTGCGCTGGCGGTCTTCGTCGCGGGGGCGGTCGCCGTCGTGTGGCTCGGCCGCAGGCAGACCGAGCGCCAGGCGCGGGTCTTCGGCCGAATCGTCGGTGCGCTCACCGCGGCAATCTATGCCGCCGCGTTCGTCAACGCGTTGTCCCCACCCGACGTGCGGTGGTCGGTGCCCCTGCATCTCACCGATCTGGCGACGATGGTGACCGCCTACGCCATGTGGTCGCAGCGGCAGTGGGCCTACACGTTGACCTATTACTGGGGCCTGGTACTTAGCGTGCAGGCGTTGATCTCGCCGGTGCTGACCGGTCCCGACTTCCCGCACTACCAATTCCTGGGGTTCTGGGCGATTCATCTGCTGGTCGTCTGGGCGGCGATCTATCTCACTTGGGGCCGGGGTATGCGGCCCGGGTGGCGCAGCTATCGGTTCGTGGTGGTGGTGACGTTGACGTGGGTGGCGGTGACGATGACGTTCAACACCATCGCGGGCACCAACTACGGCTTTCTCAACGCGAAACCCGCCACCGCGTCATTGCTCGATGTGATGGGGCGGTGGCCGTGGTACGTCCTGGTCGGCGCGGTCCTGGTCGCTGGCGTGTGGGCGGCCATGACGTGGCCGTGGGAACGTCGGCGCCGACGTCAGGCCGGGTCGTCGGCGTGGTCGTCGGCCAGCTGAGCCACGGTCATACCGTCGACGAGCCGGTCCAGCGCGCCGGTCATGGTGGGACATTCGTGCGCGGGGTGTTCAGTCGGGCACTGCAGCGCATGGGTGAGGAACTGTTGCGCGCCCCGCGCCTGCCTGACCACTTCGTCCAACGCGGAGATCTGTTCTCGCACCATTTCACGCCACTGCGGGCCAGGCGCATCGAGCACGGCAGCGGCGGTATCGAGCGAGACGCCGAGCTGCTGAAAGATCTTTATGAACGCCAGACGGCGGAGGTCGTCGGGCCCGTACATCCGCTTGCCGGCCCGTCGGTGCGCCGGACGGACGAGCCCGCGCTCGTCGTAGTAGCGCAGCGCGGAGGTCGACAATCCCAGCCGGGCCGCCGCCTCGCCGATCGGTACGAGGTCCATCGCTTCCCATTTGACTTCAAGCCGACTTGAACCTGCAAGCTCGTGGGATGACGACTCCAGAAACACTTCCGGTCAACCATCACGCCGATCACCCGGGCTTTTCTGGTGTGACCGGGGCGGTTGTCGGGTTGATGCTGCTGTGGATGGGACGGGCCAACGCGCGCCTGGCCGTCGAGGTCACCGGAGTGTCGGCCAGCGACCGGGTCGTCGACATCGGGTGTGGTCCCGGTGGTGCGGTGCGGGAAGCCGCTCGTCGCGGCGCGAGCGCAACCGGTATCGATCCCGCTCCGGTCATGTTGCGGTTGGCCCGTACCTTCACCCGGGACGCGAGTATCGAGTGGGGCGAAGGCACCGCAGAGAGTGTGCCGCTGCCGGACGGTTCGGCGACGGTCCTGTGGTCGTTGGCGACCGTGCATCACTGGCAAAACGTCGGCATGGGACTTGGTGAGGCACGACGGCTACTGGCGCCGAAGGGCCGCCTGCTTGCCGTCGAACGTCGGGTGCAGCCTGGTGCGACGGGTCTGGCAAGCCACGGGTGGACACAACAGCAAGCGGAATCATTTGCCGCCCAGTGCCGCACATCGGGCTTCACCGACGTGGCGGTCGGCCAACACGGGCATGGCCGTCGCAGCGTTTGGACCGTGATCGCCGTCCGGCCATGAGAGATTGGTCGAGTCCACCTCGGGGTAGTAACTGACGGTCAGGTAGAACCCGGGGCCTTTCGGAGGTGCGCATGGCCAAGGCGAAGAGCGGCGATGGCGACGAGGAAGAACGTCAGCAGTTCGCCGATCGCGCGCTCGGGTTCCTTGAAGACGTCGTGTACTGGGCGATCGCTGTCGTGCTCATCATCGGGTCTGTCGCCCTGCTCGTGGCGCAGTTCAACACGATGCTGGGCTTGCGAAGCGCACCGGCCAAAACAGTCATGCTCGAGGTGCTCGACGGCCTGCTGCTGATCTTCATCTTCGTCGAGTTGTTGTACGCGGTCCGCTCATGTCTCCGGTCGCGTGAGATCGTCGCGGAGCCGTTCATCATCGTCGGAATTCTGGCCTGTATCAAGGAGATCGTGGTGCTGTCCGTGGAGGCGGCAACACTACTGAAGGATGGTCCACAGTTCTCGCGTGCGATCGTCGAGGTCGCGGTGCTCGGTGTCGCGGTACTGGTATTGGCGGTGGCTGCCTTCGTGCTGCGTGAGCGTCGACGTGACAACAGCGACCCGGCCGAAGATGATGCGCGCGACGAGGAAAAGGCCGCTTCCGGCTGAGGGGCCTTCGCGCGCCTGTGCGAGGATGCGCGAATGGCAACGGAATCCGCACATTTCACGCGAACCGAGGACGGCGGATTCCTGCCGACCCGCTTTGCGCTGAGCCATTGGGGCGACGACCATCTCAACGGACCCGCCGTCGTAGGGTTGACGGCGCAGGTCCTCGAAAGCCAGTGCGGATCGCCGGACTTCATGCCCACGCGCCTCACCGTCGACCTGTTCCGGGCGGCCCGCTCGGCGCCGACGAAGGTTGAGGTGCGGGTGGTGCGCGACGGCCGCCGGGTGCGCAGTGCGGAATGCGATGTGCTTCAGGACGGCCGGGCGGTCGCACGCGCGACGCTGGTGCAGTACCGACGCTCGTCGGCGCCACCCGGGGTTTTGTGGACGGCGCCGATACCGCACCCGTCACCTCCGCCTGCCGATGATCAGGTGATGCCGTTCGTCGGCAGCGACGCCGCCGGCTGGACTCGCAGCCCGGGGGAGCACCAGAACGACTCGCGCAAGCGTTTCTTCAACGACGGTATCAATGTGGTTGCCGGGGAGAACGTCTCGCCCTTTGTACGAGCGTCGATGGTCGCCGAGGCCACCAGCCTCGTCACAAACCTGGGCACCGAGGGGATCGGATACATCAACGGCGACCTGACAGTCGCGTTATCCCGTCTGCCGGTTGATGATTGGACGTGCATTCAGGGTGACTCGCACTGGGCCTGTGACGGAATCTCCGTCGGGACGGCAACCCTGTTCGACCACGAGGGTGCATTCGGGTCGGCAATGACGACAGCCGTGGCGAATCCAGCAGCGCAAATCGACTTCGCAAACAAGCCTTTTCCGCCAACCGGCCTCAACTACGAATAACCGGCTCACCAACGCTGTTGTCGCGGTTTGTACGATCGCGTACATGACGAGCGGGCCGGTGGAAGAACAGCGCCTGCGCGACCTCAGACTGCTGCGCGCTGTCCGCGACCGCATGGACCGCGAATACGCCCAGCCGCTGGACGTCGCGGCGCTTGCCCGTGGGGTCAACATGTCGGCAGGGCACCTGTCGCGCCAATTCAAGAGCGCATACGGTGAATCGCCATACTCCTATCTGATGACCAGGCGCATCGAGCGGGCGATGGCGCTGCTACGACGCGGCGACATGTCCGTCACCGAGGTCTGCTTTGCCGTCGGCTGCTCGTCGCTTGGCACCTTCAGCACCCGGTTCACCGAATTGGTCGGTGTTCCGCCCAGTACCTACCGGCGCGACGCCCCCGACGAGGCAGCCGGGGTTCCTTCGTGTGTCGCCAAGCAGGTGACCAGACCGATCAGGAATCGAGAAGCGCCGGATTCCGCGCCGCAACTAGCGTGACCGTCATGGACATCACGATCAACGCGAGCTTCCTCCCGCACACCGACCCGGAGCAGTCCTTGGCTTTCTATCGCGACGCACTCGGCTTCGAGGTCCGCAAGGACGTCGGATACGAGGACATGCGCTGGATCACCATTGGCTCGGCCGGCAGGCCTGACATGAACATCGTCCTCACGCCGCCCGCCGCCGATCCCGGCGTCACCGAAGACGAGCGCCGCACCATCGCCGAGATGATGGCCAAGGGCACCTACGCCAGCATCATGCTGGCCACCAACGACCTCGACGCCCTGTTCGAGCGGGTGCAGGCCAGCGGCGCCGACGTCATGCAGGAGCCTACCGACCAGCCCTGGGGCGCGCGCGATTGCGCATTCCGTGATCCCGCCGGCAACACAGTCCGCATCCAGGAGCAGCCCTCAGGTCGACCGTGAACCAGGAGCTAGCCGCACGTCACGTCACCGATACCGATACTCGAGATCGAACAGTCGGCACCCCCCGTGACCCTGACCCCACCCGAGCCGGCCGTGCTACCACGCACCGTCTCGGTCGCGTCGATTGTGAGACTTCCAGCGCCGGCCATCGATATGAGGGCTCGCTTGACGGTCAGCGTTCCCAACGCGGCCTCTCCGCTACCGACGAGCCGGATATCCGCGTCGTCTGCAGTGCCCGCGGCGACGATTTTGCCGGCGCCCGACGAAGAGATCTGCATACGCGCGACAGCGATTTCGGGCGCCTCGATCAGACCGGAACCGCTCTGCTCGAGCGAAAGCCGGTCGGTCCGAAGCGAGCCGATGCGGATCTGACCGGATCCGCTGAGTCGCGCCGCCTCGAGCGTCGGCGTTGTGACGCTGACGGTGACGAGAGCGTTCGCCGGCCACTGAGCGTTCGGCTCTACCGTCGCGATGAGCGTGTCACCCTCCACCCGGATGTCGAGCAGCTCCAGGGCGGCCGGGTCCCCTTGCGCGCGTACCGATGTCGGACTTCCGATGGTGACTACGAGAGCATAAGGAGCCGCCAAATCGACCGCGGTGAACGTGCCGGCGGGAAACTCTCTCATGGGCTCTGTGGCTCCAGGTGTTGCGGGTGCGGACGAACCCGAAGGCTCTTTGGTGACGGTGACGGTCGAGGTCGTCACCGTTGACGAGTCCTCCGTGCACCCGGCGACGAGAAGTACAGCACTAACAGCCGCAGCGCAAACCTGGAAAGCCGGGCGACGTCCCAGCAATTTCACGCGCTGATTCTAACTTAGAGGAGATGCGAAACGACATGGCAAAGACACGTACGTCGAAGAGCGCCCCAGAGGCCGCCGACAGCCACGACCTGATCCGCGTGCACGGCGCCCGAGAGAACAACCTCAAAAATGTTCACGTCGAACTTCCCAAGCGCAGGCTCACCGTATTCACCGGGGTTTCGGGTTCGGGTAAGAGCTCGCTGGTGTTCGACACCATCGCCGCGGAGTCCCAGCGGTTGATCAACGAGACCTACAGCGCCTTCGTCCAAGGCTTCATGCCGACGCTGGCCAGGCCCGAGGTCGACGTTCTCGAGGGTCTCACGACGGCGATCATCGTCGATCAGCAGCGGATGGGCGCCGACCCGCGCTCCACGGTCGGCACCGCCACCGATACGGGCGCGATGTTGCGCATTCTGTTCAGCCGTCTGGGTAAGCCGCACATCGGTTCACCACAAGCCTTTTCGTTCAACGTCGCCTCGATCAGCGGCGCCGGCGCCGTCACAATGGACAAGGGTGGTCGGACCGTGAAGGAGCGCCGCGAATTCAGCATCGTCGGCGGCATGTGCCCGCGCTGCGAGGGGCGCGGTTCGATCAACGACATCGACCTGACCGCGCTGTACGACGACACCAAGTCGCTCAACGAGGGCGCACTCACCATCCCTGGTTTCTCGATGGAGGGCTGGTACGGTCGAATCTTCAACGGCTGCGGCTTCTTTGACCCCAACAAGCCGATCAACAAGTTCACCAAGAAGGAACTGGACGCCCTGCTGCACAAGGAGGCGACCAAGCTCAAGATCGACGGCGTCAACCTCACATATCTCGGGCTGATTCCGCAGATCAAGAAATCCTTCCTCGCCAAGGATGTCGAGGCGATGCAGCCACATATTCGCGCCTTCGTGGAACGGGCGGTGACGTTCACGACGTGTCCGGACTGCGGCGGCACCCGGCTATCCGACACCGCGCGGTCGTCGAAGATCAAGGGCCGCAGCATCGCCGATGTCTACGAGATGCAGATCAGCGATCTGGCCGAATGGATCGGCGGCATCACCGACAAGTCGGTGGCCCCGCTGGTGAAGTCGTTGCAGCACACCATCGACTCCTTCGTCGAGATCGGCTTGGGGTACCTGTCGCTCGGTCGGCCCGCGGGGACCCTGTCCGGCGGTGAAGCCCAGCGCGTCAAGATGATTCGCCATCTCGGGTCGGCGTTGACCGACGTCACCTACGTCTTCGACGAACCCACGGTGGGGCTGCATCCACACGATATCGCGCGTATGAACGAGCTACTGCTGCAGTTGCGCGACAAGGGCAATACCGTCCTGGTGGTGGAGCACAAACCCGAGGTGATCGCGATTGCCGATCACATCGTCGACCTGGGTCCCGGCGCTGGTGGCGACGGCGGCCAGGTCGTCTACGAGGGCACGATCGACGGATTGCGCAAGAGCAAGACCGTGACCGGACGCCATCTCGACGACCGCGCATCGCTCAAAGACTCGGTGCGCGCGTCGTCCGATGCAATGGAGGTTCGCGGCGCGTCGACCCACAATCTGCAGAAGGTGGATGTCGACATCCCACTCGGCGTGCTGTGCGTGGTCACCGGCGTCGCCGGCTCCGGCAAGAGTTCTCTGATCGGCGGCTCGATCGCAGGCCGTGACGGTGTCGTGGTGATCGACCAGACGCCGATCCGCGGGTCGCGACGGAGCAATCCCGCGACCTACACCGGCTTGCTGGACCCGATCCGCAAGGCGTTCGCCAAAGCCAACGACGTGAAACCGGCGCTGTTCAGCGCCAACTCTGAGGGGGCTTGCCCGACCTGCAACGGCGCCGGGGTGATCTTCACCGAGTTGGGCGTCATGGCCACCGTCGAGTCGCCGTGCGAGGAGTGCGAGGGCAAGAGGTTTCAAGCGTCGGTGCTGGAGTACAGGTTCGGCGGTCGCAATATCGCCGAGGTGCTGGCGATGTCGGTGGCCGACGCCCTCACGTTCTTCGGTGACGGCGATGCCGCCAACCCGGCCGCGCACAAGATCCTGGACCGCCTCACCGACGTCGGTCTGGGCTACCTCTCGCTCGGCCAGCCCCTGACCACGCTGTCCGGTGGTGAGCGGCAGCGGCTCAAGCTCGCCTCGCAGATGGGGGACAAGGGCGACATCTACGTCCTCGACGAACCAACCTCGGGCCTGCATCTCGCCGACGTCGAACAGCTGCTGGGGCTGCTGGACCGCCTTGTCGATGCCGGTAGGTCCGTGCTCGTGATCGAGCACCACCAGGCGGTCATGGCCCACGCCGACTGGATCATCGATCTCGGACCCGGAGCCGGTCACGACGGTGGCAGGGTCGTCTTCGAGGGAACGCCGGCTGACCTCGTCGCCGAGCGGTCCACGCTGACCGGCAAACATCTCGCGGATTACGTCGACGCCTGACTGAGTTTCGCGGCAAGATGCCGGGCGTGGAGTTCGACGTAGATGCGCTGCGGCAGAAATATGCCCAGGAGCGGGACCGCCGACTGCGTCCCGACGGCATCGAGCAGTACGTCGAGATCGCAGGCGCCTTTGCCGCGTTCGCGACCGATCCCTGGAGCGATCAGGACTTCACCCGCGACCCGCTGTCCGATGAGGTCGATGTCGCGATCATCGGCGCCGGGTTCGGCGGGCTGCTCACCGGGGCTCGCCTGCGCGAACTGGGTGTACAAAGCATCCGATTGATCGACAAGGCCGCCGACGTCGGAGGTACGTGGTACTGGAACCGGTACCCCGGCATCGCCTGCGACGTCGAGTCGTACGTGTACATGCCGCTGCTCGAGGAGCTGGGCTACGTTCCTACCGAAAAGTATGCGAAGGGCCCTGAGATCTTCGCGCATTGCCAGAGCATCGCCGAACACTATGACCTGTACCGCGACATCTGCCTGCAGACCGAGGTGCAGCAGATCCGCTGGGACGCCGAACTTCAGCGCTGGATCATCGCGACCGATCACGGCGACAGCATCCGCGCCCGCTTCGTCGCGATGGCCAACGGATATCTGCAGAAGCCGAAATTGCCCGGCATCGAAGGAATCTCTGATTTCGCCGGGCACACGTTCCACACCAGCCGGTGGGACTACGACTACACCGGGGCCGACCTGGCGAATCTGACGGACAAGAAGGTCGGGATCATCGGGACCGGCGCGACCGCCATCCAATGTGTGCCGCACCTCGCCAAGGCCGTCAAGGATCTGCTCGTCTTTCAGCGCACCCCTTCAACTGTCGACGTGCGTGGCAATCGCCCAACCGATCCGGATTGGTCGGGGTCTCTGCAAGACGGATGGCAGCGCCGCCGCATCGAGAACTTCCAGCTGCTCACCGCCGGCGGCGAAGCCGACGAGGATCTCGTCGACGACGCATGGACGAGCATCGTCAAGAAACTGTTCGTCATGCGGCAGACCCGTATCGAGGGAATGTCCGACGAAGACCGTTTGCGCGCAGTTGAATTGGCCGACTTCGCCAAGATGGAGGAAATCCGGGCCCGCGTCGATTCGATCGTGACCGATCCCGCCACAGCAGAGGCGCTCAAACCCTGGTACGGGTACTTCTGCAAACGGCCCTGCTTTCACGACGACTACCTCCAGTCGTTCAACCGGGACAACGTGACGCTCGTCGACACAAAAGGTAAGGGTGTCGAGCGCATCACCAGCGACGGTGTGGTGGTCGACGGCACAGAACACAACATCGACTGTCTGATCTTCGCAACGGGTTTCGAGGTCGGCACGGACTACTCGCGGCGGACCGGCTTCGAGATCGTCGGCCGGGACGGGGTCACGATCACCGACAAATGGCAAGACGGTGTGCAGACACTGCACGGCCTCGCGGTCAACGGATTCCCGAACTGCTTCATCCTGTCCATCGCACAATCCGGGTTCACGGTGAACTTTCCGTACCTCCTTGATGTGCAAGCGCGCCACACCGCAGAGGTCATCGCGTGGGCGCTGAACAATGACGCAGCGGAGTTGGAGGCGACGGCCGACGCCGAATCGGCGTGGGTGGACACCGTGGTCGCACGTTCGGGGGCGAGCGCCGACCGCGCGAAGTCCTGCACGCCGGGCTACTACAACCGGGAGGGGCAGGCGAACGCGAAGACGCGACAGGGCAGCTTCTTCTACGGCACGCCAACCGAATACGCCGACATCCTCGAAGCGTCGCGCGCGAACGGCGCACCGGAAGGGTTCGAGGTCCGCACAGGTATCCATCGATGAGGAGGCGATACCTCGTCGGTCGTCTCCGAGCGTTGACCCGCCGCGGCACATCTCCCCGGGTGGCGATCATCGGAGCCGGCTTCGGCGGGATCGCCGCGGCGGTTGCGTTACGACGCAAGGGTATCGACGACATCGTGATCATCGAACGGTCCGACGGCGTCGGTGGCACCTGGCGGCAGAACACCTACCCAGGGGCGGCGTGTGACATCCAGAGCCACCTGTACTCGTTCTCGTTCGCGCCGAACCGCCACTGGACCCGCACCTATGCCTACCAGCCCGAGATCCTCTCGTACCTGGAGTCGGTGGCCGATCGCTTCGACCTGCGCCGCCACCTGATGCTGGGGACCGGCGTGCACAAGCTGGTCTGGAATGAGCAGCAGAAACACTGGGACATCGAGCTCGCCGACGGCCGGAGCCTTGTCGCGGACGCCGTCGTCAGCGCGGTGGGGTTGTTCGGCGCGGCACGCTATCCCGATATCGAGGGCATCGCAGAGTTCACCGGCGAGCTGATGCACACCTCGCAATGGGACGCGGGTGTCGACCTGACCGGAAAACGGGTCGCGGTCGTCGGCACCGGTGCCAGCGGCGTGCAGGTCATCCCGGAACTCGCCGCCATCGCAGGGCGGCTGACGGTCTTCCAGCGCACGCCACCGTGGATGGTGCCGAAGGAGGATCGGCCCTACAGCCCTGACGAGCTCACCCGCTTCCGCCGGATCCCGTGGGCCGCTCTACGTGAGCGGTGGCGGCTGTGGAAGCTGCAGCACGACAACACGGCGTTGACACCCGATCATCCACGAATGGCGGTGGTTCAGGAGTTGTCGGAGAACTTTCTGCGCCGCCACGTCGACGACGGTGCGATGCGTGACGCTTTGACCCCGCGGTATCCGTTTCGGTGCAAACGCGTCCTGCTCGGCGAGAAGTATTATCTGGCACTGCAACACCCGCATGTCGACCTCGTGACAGATCCGATCCGGCGAGTCACTGAGTCAGCCGTCGTCACCGAGAGCGACCGCGTCGTCGAGGTCGACGCCATCGTCTTTGCGACGGGCTTCGAGACGAGCAGTTATCTCTCGGGACTCGAGGTCGTCGGACTCGGCGGCGAAAGCCTGCATGACCGTTGGGGTCTGGATCCTCAGGCCTATCTCGGCGTCGCCGTGAGCGGTTTTCCCAATTTCTTCATGCTGTACGGGCCGAACACCAACCAGGGCGCGAACTCGATCATCTACGTCCTGGAAGCCGGCGCGCGCTTGGTGGCCAGCGCGGTCTGCCGGTTGGCCGGGCGCGGCGGCTACCTCGACGTGCGTCCAGACGTCGAACAACGGTACAACGAGCAGGTTTCGGCCGACCTGGAGCAGACGATCTGGACGCAGTGCGACAGCTATTACCGATCGCCCACCGGACGGATCGTCACACAATGGCCGCACTCGGAATTGGACTACGCGAAGGCGACGTGGCGCATACGGTCACAAGATTGGCTGCACCACAAGGATGCCTAAGCGTCCGCCGCTGTCACCGGCCGGTCTTCCTCGGCGTTGTGCGCCCCCCGGGCTTCTTGGCGTCAGGCGCTGATCCGCGATTGGCCAGCCGTCCTAGGTGAGACACACCGGGTAGGGACGATACGGCGCCGTACACCTCGTTACCCGTCGCGACGAGTGCTTCTAGTTGCGGCAAAACGGCGTCCATCGTCCGGATCATCGGATCGGCGAGTGCCAGGTAGCGCTCGGCGCGGTCGATCGCCTGATTGAGCCGCTCCGTCGCCACCGCCAAGTTCTCGATCAGATCCGGCAACTGAGCCGCGAGCTGGATCGATGCGGGCGGGATGCGTAGCGCTGCGCCGGCGGCGGACTGCGCCGTCTCCGCGGCCTCCCGCGCGGCGGCCTGCGCATTGTCCGCCGCCGCCTGCGCGGCCGCCAAGATGTCTTTCGGGCCCGGAACTTTGCTCGCCATCTGTTAACTGTGCCGCACGTTCATGGGACTGTCTGTCCTTTCGCCGATCGGCTCGGCCGATATCTCGGGTGAGTCTGTGGACCCGTAATTGCGCCGTCCAATGGGACTGAAACTGTCGCTGTGACGTATTGACCTGCGGCACAATGCTATTAGGGGAGTCGACCCACAGATTCCTCGCCCTCCAGTCCACGCGATTGAGCGGTCAGAGGCACGTCCAAAGAGGAATCCGGCGATTGCCGGGATACTTGGAGAACTTGACACCTAGGACAAGGGGCCGCGCGTGACAGCAGTCGCCATCTATCTCGTCATCACGTTCGGTCTCGGCGGTCTGGCGATGGCGTTGCGGCTGCCGCCCCTCGTCGGGTTCCTCGCAGCGGGGTTCGTCATCAACGCCCTCAATGTGGAGGACATGCCACAGCTGGATGTGTTGGCGGATTTGGGCGTCACGCTGCTGCTTTTCGCGATCGGCCTTAAGCTCGACGTTCGCATTCTGCTGCGCCGCGAGGTGTGGTTGACCACGTCGGTGCACATGCTGTTCAGCGTTGTGTTCGGGGGTGTCGCCATGTGGCTGGGCGCCGTGGCCGGGGTCGCGATGCTGTCCGGGCAGAGCGTGCAGACGATCGCCCTGTTGGCCTTCGCGCTGTCGTTCTCCAGCACCGTCTTCGTGGTCAAGGTTCTCGAGGAACGGGGCGAATCGCACGCGCTGTATGGCCGTGTCGCCATCGGCATCCTGGTCATGCAGGACGTCGTCGCTGTCGTGTTTCTGACCGCCACCAGCGGTCATCTGCCCAGCCCCTGGGCGCTGACGCTGGTGCTGCTGTGGCCACTGACCCGAATCGCGCGCAAGATCTGGGGCCGGCTGGGCCACGGCGAAATGCAATCGCTGTTCGGGATCGTGATGGCGTTGGTGCCCGGGTACGCGCTGTTCTCCGCCGTGGGACTGAAGGGCGACCTCGGTGCCCTGATCATCGGCGTCCTGCTGGCCTCGCACGCGGCGTCCTCCGAGCTGTCGCGTTCGCTGTTCCACATCAAGGAGCTGTTGCTGGTCGGGTTCTTCGTCTCGATCGGCCTGACCGGTCTGCCGGATCTGCCGACCATCGGTGTCGCACTGCTGATGGTGCTGCTTCTGCCGTTCAAGGCCGGCTGGTACGTGCTGCTGTTATCGCGAATGAAGTTGCGGCGTCGCACCGCACTGCTCGCCGGACTCGGGCTGATGAACTACTCGGAGTTCGGCTTGATCGTCGTCTCGGTCGGTGTTTCCGCAGGGCTGCTGGCGGAAGCCTGGCTCGTGGAGATGTCGATCGCCGTGGCGATGAGCTTCGTCCTCGCGGCGCTGGTCAACGGTCGCGGACACCTGATGGTGGAGAAGATCGCGGCACGGCTACCCGCCCAGGACGAAAGCACCCTTGTCCCGGAGGAACGCCCGGCCGACGCCGGCGACGCCGAGGTGGTGGTGATCGGCATGGGCCGGGTCGGGTTCGCGGCTTACCAACGAATGACCGAGCACTACGGGTTGCGAGTGATCGGGGTTGATTACGACGGTCCCCGAGTCCAGCGACTCGCGGAGGACGGGCTGAACGTCATCGAAGGCGATGCGACAGATCTTGATTTTTGGCACCAGCTCCGACACTCGGAGTCGGTGCGGATTGCGGTGCTCGCGATGCCGCGTCACGGTGCCAACGTCACCGCGCTGGCGTGTCTGCGCGAGTCAGGTTTCGACGGCAGGGTCGCCGCGGTCGCCCGGTACGACGATGAAGTCCAGTGGGCCAAGGAGCACGGCGTCGACATCGCCTTCAATGTCTATGCCGGCGCGGGTTTGGAGTTGGCAGATCAAGTGTCCAACGACGAGGCGCCCCGAGCACCGGTCGAGCCTGTCGAGGATGGACCCGCAACCGGGCCGTGACGACGCATCAACCCTGCGGCTATCGGGGCGCCAGTTCGTGAAGCGGATTTGCGGCAGCCCTCTCGGTTACGGCCGCGGGAAGAACCCGGGTGATGCCGTCCTCCAAGGCCCGCAGGAACATGTCGACGTAGTCGGGGAACTTCGGCCCGCAGCGCCGGGACATCGAGTCGGTACTGACCCCTTGGCCCCAGCGGCCACGGAAGCAAGCCGCGTTCGTTGTCGTCATGGCTTTCGCGCGTCGTTCCGCGCGCAAGAGATCGGTCGGCGGCAGAATCTCTCAACTCGCGAAACTTTGATGACAGTGCTTGACGCTGAAAAACATTGTGTAGGAATCTAATTCGTCTTTCAACACCGAGGCGATCCATCCGGCTTACCCACAGCATTCCGTCACAGTGACGTATTGGCAGTGCAACCGGGGGGAGGAGGGCAGGCGCGTAGCACGCGAGAAAATGGACGAGGTTCACGGAGGCCGCGAAGCCGCCGCGGACTCCGCCTGACAGCCGGCCCAACCACGTGAATGCCGCTCGGAATGTCGACCTCGATGTCGCACGGCGAATGGTCAATGACCTAGCGGGCCATGGCAATTCGTCACTGTGACGTTTCGAGGACTGCCGACGGGGAGGAGGGGAGGCCGCTGAGGAATTTGGCAGGCGGCCCTGAGCAAACCAGCATCGGCATCTCGTCACCTAACAACGAATCGTTAGTGATTGAAAGCGACTTCAAAGCTGCGGCGACGGTCAAACACGACACGACGGGCTGCCGGGGATGCAACGGGCGGGCCAAGCTTTTCGGCTGCGCCAACGTCGCCATCGCTCAGAGGTGCGAGTCCTTGCACCGCGTGCAACTCGCCTTGGTCAAGTGCCGATAAGCCACATTATGTCAAGTTACCGCCGCCCTGTTCATCAGATGAATCAGCTCTAATCGCAAGCACATGCCGAACTGACACGCACGGGTGGGCATCGTGACCACGCAGCCGGCGGTTCGCTGCACTCTGGACACGTACTCCACGCGCATAGCATGGCCAACGCCCCACCCGGCATCGCGCGCCGGGACGGTCCAGTCGCGCTGCAGCCAGCATTGAGCCAGCGCCAAATGCCAAGTGTCCGCGTCATGCGCTGCTCCATGCGGAGACGAATACGGCGGGATCGAATATGGCGGGTTACCAGTAAACTACGCCGTTTCGATTGTGGCTTAATGGTTTTGAAAGTCCGCTCGCCCGCCCGTGTGTCAAAGATCGAGAACAAAGCGCAGCGCTCTGTCAATGGCCCGCATCTGTTCTGGACTAATCATGCCCTGGCGATATGACAGTCGTTCGACGGAGACTACTCGCAGTTGATCGCAGCGAGCATATGAAATGTGGTCTAGCCCGCTGTCCTGTGGCTCCAGTTCGACATGGCTTCGCAGCCCGTAACCAGTGGTGGTAATTGGGACGACCACCACCAGCCCGCCCGGTCCGTTGTTGAGAATGTCGACCGACACCACGACCGCTGGGCGTCGAAAGGCCGGCTCGTGGCCGACCGGCTGGCCGAGATCGACAACATAGATCTCCCCGCGCCAGATCAAGCCAGGGCATCCCATTCATGACGCTCGGCCAGGTACTGCTCCCACAGGTCGGGATTGCCACGTAGGCGCTGGTAATCCGCGTTGAGTCCCCGGAGGAACTCTTGTCGTTCCAAGGCGTCGATGGCCGCGTGCACTACGTCGATGACGGCGGTCTTGCGAGCCTTGGCCAGCGATTGGAGCCGCTCGGAATCTGGCCGGCGGACTCGGACGGTTGTGGTTTCTCCTGCCATGGGCCTAGTGTAGACGAATTGTAGACATGTGGTCGATTGCGGATGGCGTATTCATCCCAGCAAACGAACGTCCGCCTCAAGCTCTGGGTACGAGGCCTCGTTGCCCTTCCAGGTTGGACTGGATGATCCGGCCGGCCAGCGTGTCCACTAGCGCATCGAGGTCCTGGTCGGCTGTGCACACACGCATCTCGGTCATGACGTGGCTAGGAACGGTGCGCCCCCTCGAGGCGAGCTTCACCGGAAGGTGGTCAGCACGGGCCCATCGGCGATTACGCGTGGCGGAACCCTCGTCGGCGGTGCCGGCTGGACCTCCACAAAAGTTCCCGACAAATCGCCGTGTACGAGCGGCGGGCGGTTCGTCGGCGGATCCGGCTGCACCTCCAGGACGGCTCCTCCGCTTGGCTGCAGGAGATCCTCCGGATTGATGCAGGCGCCGTTGCGCATAACGCCGCCGGCGTGTTCGCAGCAATAGTCCGTCGGCATATCGCGCTCCAGACATGATGCGAAGTCGACTTCCTTGTAGTCGGCGTTCGCGACGGCCAGAGCCCCGAACGGGATTGCGGCGAGGGCAAGTACACCTGCGGTCAGCGTGGCGCGTGCCGTCCAACGTGCAGGCGCGAAAACTGTGACGGGGCGGGCGGAGTTCGAAAGCTTCATGGTGGTGTCTCCTTAAATCTTTGGTATCGGCGTCCGGCGGAAGCCGCTTTCTTCGGTGGTGAACGTAAGTGTCCGACGGACGGCCATCCCTCCGTAATCGCTGGGACGCCAGATTCCACTCCCCAAAGGGAAGGGTTTGCTATCCGCTGGGTAAGAAGCGCAGTCCTACGCGGATGGTGGTGTGCCCTCCCGCCGGTATGGATAAATCCGGCCGCTGGAGGGCGTTCCACGACAAGGACAGGTCATTCCCACCATGTCCTCGGGACACAGCCTCTGAAGGAAAGCAACGGGCGTGGAGAGCATTTCACTCGGTAGCACGGGACTCGACGAGTTGATTCAGCAGCGCTACGCGGTACTGGCCGGCGACATCGAGGTCTTGGTGATCAGAGACGGCGTGCTACCCATTACCGCCAGGACGATGACGAGCTACGCCGGCCCAACCCAAGGACTGGATGTCACGCTCAATCGTGCGCTTTGACACGCACAAACGCTTGGCTCTCCTCATGAAATGAGTGTCTCCCCTGGTCTCAGGTCAGCTCCGGACCTGCATGTTCCGCAGCATCCGCCCGTGCCGTGCCCTCCACGGCCCGCGCGACCTCGGTGAACCCGCATCCGATGCGCGATCTCACTGTCGGTGTTCCGATTTCACGTTGAGGGCACGACGCAGCGCTGGCAGATCACCGCGCAGGGTTCAGGACGAAACCTCTTCGGCGAGTCGAGCGAGCGTATCCGTCAGCTGGTCCTCGGTCACCAGCGGGAACTTCACCTTCTCGAGCAGCTTCTTGTCGGTGACCTTCGACCAGTCATAGGTATGGCGAACCAAGGTCTCGTCTGGCCCCTGCGGCTCCAACTCCCACAGCCACTCCCATCCGGGAGGCTCAGTGCCGGCGGGGGCTGTCTTCCACGCCAGGAGCTTGTCCTTCACATAGCCGGACACGTGGTTGTCAGTCTTGTACTCGCCACCCATGTGATCGCCCTGCATGTTCATCGTGAACACGTCGCCGACCTTTTGTATCCGATCGGCGTGGTCCACGCTGCGCACAAATCCAGAGCCATCGAGCGCCGGGTGTTGCTCGGGATTGGAAAGGACGTCGAATAGCGCTTCAACGGGCGCCGTGATGGTTCTTTCGACAGTGACCTTCTGGTTGTTGCTCATACCTCCACACTGCCCAAAACTGCCCGATCCCACACGTCTCGGTCGCGGCCTCGGGCTCAACTTCCTGCTGCTGGCAGCAGCGTCGGATAGTGACACACCCGATTGCCGCCCGCGCGCTTGGCCTCGTACATCGCCGTGTCCGACGTGCGGATGAGATCGTTGATGAGTTGGAGGTTGGCGCTGGCCGAGTCCGTGTCGAGCGGGGCGGCCGCCGTGCCGACACTTGCTGTCACCGGAAAAGGAATTCCGGCAATAGCCTGCAGTAGCTCCTCGGCCAGGTTGGCGGGGTTCGGAGCGGTATCGATGTCGGCGACCACGAACTCTTCGCCGCCCACCCTGCCGATCACCGCGGTGGCGCGGCAGTTCTCGCGAAGCGCCGCCCCGACGCTGACCAGTGCCTGGTCCCCCGCGGCGTGGCCACGAGTGTCGTTGAGTTGCTTGAAGTTATCCAGGTCGATCATCGCCATCACTACGTAAATGCCCGCAGGACTCTGATGAAGCATCATGAGTTCGTAGACCGAGTTGCGGAACGAACGTCGATTCAGCAGCCCGGTGAGCGGGTCACGAGCCGAACCCCGCAAATCGGAGCGAAACGTGTGCACCAACGACAGGATTCCAAACGGCACGCCGATATTGAGCGAGGCCACTGTGACCACGGTGGCAATCGCCAGCGCGACGTCGCCGGTGGTAGCGATGAGTCGGAACGCCATGATCGTCGAGCACACCGCGGCCACGGCAAGGTTCGCGACCACGAGGCCAATCGTGTGGAAGTAGGCGGCAAAACCGCCGATGACGGCGAAGGTCGCACACGCGCCCAACCCCGAGTACGGGTTGGAAAACGTAAAGCAGGTCGCCGCAATGGCCACCGTAGCCATCGTCGAAAAGATGACGGACTGCCGCCGCGTGGGCCACCGAAGCAGCCAGAGGAATCCACCGGCGACGGCTACCGCTGCCGCCGCGACGGCGAGCGCGACCCGGGTGGGATTGTCCGGCCCGAACGGACTCCAGAGCATCACGATGGGCAGCGCCGCTGTTGTGACGGTGAAGCCGAACGTGGCGCGACGCCACAGCACCTGCAGACCACGCTCACTCAGAAAAGCGCTGAGCCAGTCGTATTGATCCGGTTGCTTCAACCACCGCTTAGACCGCGAGGCCATCCCCTCACCCCCAGACCTGACTCGACCTTCCGGCAAAAGCTTGCTGCCCCAGCGGCGATCGACATCGCGGCTAAGAGCACGGTTGAGCGTGGAAGGTGGTCGGACTGGATGGCGAGAGCGTATCGTTCCGCAATCCTCCGGTGCACGGTAATCCCGCAGACAGCCAGGCAAGCACACCCGCTCGACATACTCCAGCAACGCAGATGAGCGCTCATAGGCTTCTATTGGCTCGGCAACACAGGTAGCTGCCAGACGGATACACGGATCCGAACATTCTTCGCAGCTACCACAACCTTCGGTTTGCTAGAAGTTGCCGGCGCTGGTTGCGGCAACGCGGCAGCGCCTCCCGGACCGCCGGGGCCGGCCGAGGTGACTCGGGCCGCAGCTGAGGAGCCCTAGCGGGTGGATGAATTCCGACGCCCGACGGCGTTCCCGGGGAATGACAGGTCATTTCGCAGGTCAGCCCAAGGAGAAACTCATGAGCGTGGACAGCCTTTCACTCGGCAGCGCCGGCCTCGACGAACTCGTTCCGTCGCGGTACGCGGTACAGGTCGGCGACATCGAGGTGCTGGTGATCAGCGATGGGGTGCTACCCATCACCGCCAGGACGATGGCGACGAACGCCGACCCGAACGAGTACGGGAACTGGCTCGACGACCAGTTCCTGCCACAGGACGTGCTCGACTGGCCGCTGAACGTGGTCGTCCTGCGCAGCGGCGGCCGGACCGTCCTTGTCGACGCGGGCCTTGGCGTGGAGTTCCCCGACTTCCCTCGGGCCGGGAAGACGGTCCATCGACTGGAGGCCGCAGGCATCGATCCCTCGGCCGTGACCGACGTGGTCCTCACCCACCTCCACATGGACCATGTGGGTGGGCTGCTCACCGAAGGACTGAAAGAGCGGCTGCGCTCGGATCTGCGGGTCCACGTGGCGACCCGGGAGGCCGAGTTCTGGGAGGCCCCCGATTTCTCCCACACCGACATGCCGGCGCCGGTGCCGGGTGCGCTCCGACAGATCGCCTCGCGATTCCTGGACGAATACCGTGGCCAGATCAAGACATTCGAGACGGAGTACGAGATCGCGCCAGGAGTGCTCGTCGCCCGCAACGGAGGTCACACCCCCGGCCACAGCATCGTGCGCCTCGCGTCCGGCGGTGATGCCCTCACGTTCGCCGGCGACTCCGTGTTCGCGCCGGGATTCGACAATCCCGAGTGGCACAACGGATTCGAACACGACCCTGTGGAATCCGCACGTGTGCGAATCGAGCTGTTGCGGGAGCTGGCCGCGACGGGAGAGGCGCTGGTGGCCACCCACTTGCCGTTCCCGTCGGTCTGCCATGTGGCGACCCACGGCGACGTCTTCCGCTGCGTACCCGCCTCCTGGGACTACTGACCACCCGCCGCAACCCGCTGAGCGGATTCAACCCGTACCAGGACCGCATGCCGAGCCATCGCCAAAGCGGCCAAGCCTGCAGCGGCCGCGGACAGGACATGCCAGGCGCCGTGAAATTGCCAGAGGCTGGCCGGCTGGCACAGTGGCGACCCGGAACGACCTGCGACATAGGCGATTAGAGCGATCGCGAGGATGGCGATCGCCGCTAGCCACACTCGCCACTCACGTCGAACCGTAAATGCCAAACCGATGGCATACACCACCCCCATCGCGATGATCGGCCAGTCGTGTGCAGCGCCCGCCCATGTCGGCTGGGGACCGTGATAGATGACGCTGCCCGCACCCACGGCGACGAGCACCACTCCGGCGGCGGCTGCCAGCGCTCCCCTGGCTGACGCCGCCAATGCCAGCACTGCCAGACCCACGATGACATAGGCCACGCTGGTGACCGCGAGAACTGGCTGAGCCAACGTGCCCTGCACGACGTGCTCGCAGTCCACGTGCCCGATACCCGCCGCAGCCGCCCACATCTGCACGACGATAGTCATTGCGCGCGAGGAACAACCGCGATGATCACACGCTAGAAGAGCACCGGCGTCCTCGGTGGGGCGTCATCGAGAAATGCACTGATCATCGGCACCAACAGCTCCGTCTCACCCGACACACCGATGTGCGACATCGCAGGCAGGACCACCAGGCGGGCGTCGGGTGTCTTCTGCAACACGCCTGTTGCCGCTGCTTCCTCGTCGCCTCCACCGCGCAGCCTGAACATCGCCAGGGCGTGTTCGAGCGTCACGCCGTCCGCGTCACCGACGATGACCATCGTCTTGGCCGAGATCGCGCGCATCTCCTCGTCGGTGATCTGCTGGTCGTCGATGTTCAGCACCTTCATCTTCTCGAGGTAGGTCTCGTACGCCTTGGCATCCGGCGTGTGCGCCTTGAATGCCGTCTCGACGGGTGTACCCGTGAAGTCGTCAGCAGTCAGTCCCGCAATGGACTCGAACACCGCCGGATACCAACCGTCCTTGCGGAAGGTCGCCGACAGCGACACCAACTTGTTCACGATCGAGGGGTGACGGATCGCCAGCTGCAGCGCCACCCCACCGCCCTGTGAGTAACCCATCACGTCCGCCCGGTGGAGTCCCAAGGCGCCCAACAACTCCGCGGCGTCATCGGCGAATTGCTCGTACGACATCTGACGTGGCGTGTCCGGTGTCCGGCCGTGTCCCTGTTGGTCGAACACGATCACCGTGCGATCGCACGCGAACGCCTCCACCCACGCAAGCATCGAATCGGCGCCCATGAACGCACCGGGGATCAATAACAGCGGCGGCTTCGAGTCGCCGAGCTCGCCGTATACCTCGTGATAAAGGTGCAGCCCGTTGATCGGTAGATGTCCACCGCGCGACGGCTTCTTTCCCATCGTTCGACCCTCCGTCCCGTGTCGATCTCCTGAATGCAGACCGCCGAGTTCGGACAAAATCATCGTTGACCACAACTGCCGTGGATACTTTGCAGAAGTTCAAGATCAGGGAGCCGTGATGCGCAAGCCATTCCACTGCGGGGCCGTCGCCGTGCTGTCCGCTGCAGCAGTCGCGCTGACAGCGTATGCGCCCGCGGCGGGCGCGGACCCCTACACTCCGGCTCAGACCCAGGACAGCGCGGAGTTCGCGATCGCCGACGGATACATCGCCATGCAGGCGGTCTGCACTCCCGACGTCTCCCCTGTCTTCGAATCCGTCACCTGGGATGCGCCCAGATTCACCCCAGAGGGCGGCACCGGCATGATTCATGACGCCAACCCGGACCTCGGTGGTCACTTCGCAGCCACGTGGAGCGGCGAGAACTGGGCCGTCGAGTACCAGTTCTGCTGAAACACGCAGCACATTGCCCAATCGACCGTCGCCGAGCGTCACGTCTGTACCGTGACGACCGTGAATTCCACTCGTCTGTCTTCCACCCTCGCGTTCGCAGGCATCGCCGCCGCGCTCGTGACCACCCTCGCGGCGTGCGGCTCGGACTCTGAACCCGAAGCTTCATCGGCGACGTCGTCTGCCGCTGACCCCGCGGACCTGTACTCGGTCGAATCCGACATGCCGGCGCAACCGGCACCGTCGGCAGCAGCCACCACGTGCCCGACCGTGGCCCCCACCGGCGGCACGCCCGAATGGACGCTGGACGGTGCCACCGGCAATGTCGCGGTCACCGGCTCCACGGGCACGACGGCGCCAGACGTCAAGGTGGGCACGCCGTTCAGCGTGACCGAGACCCAGGTGCAGACGTTGCAGGCCGGTGACGGGCCAGTCGTCTCACCCACGGCGACGGTTTCGGTCTGCTACATGGGCGTCAACGGGCGTGACGGATCGGTCTTCGACAGCAGCTACCAGCGCGGCGCGCCCGAACAGTTCCCGCTCACCGGCGTCGTCCCCGGCTTCCAGAAGGCCATCGCGGGACAGAAAGTCGGATCCACCGTGGCCGTCGCGATGACGTCGGCCGACGGCTACGCCGACGGTCAGCCCTCCGCCGGGATCCTGCCGGGCGACACGCTCGTCTTCGCGATCAAGATCCTCGACGCCGCGGGGTAGCTGCGAGTCAGCGCCCGGTCGCGCCGTCTATCTGCTCGCGCAGGATGTCGGCGTGACCGGCGTGCCTGGCCGTCTCCTCGATCATGTGCACCAAAATCCATCGCATCGTCGGTGCCGACTGCGGTCGTGCTGAGCGTGGCGCCGGCTTTTCCAGGTCCTCGCACGCATCGATGACCTCGTTCGCGCGGGACACCGCGTCCCGGTACGAGTTCAGCACGCTCTCGACGGTGTCCTCGGGGCTCGGCCGGAACGTCGTACTCCAGTCGCTGACGTCCTCTCCGAGGAAATAGAACCGCTCGACATAGCTCACGTGTTTCACCAGGCCCAGCACGCTCGTCCCCGATGGGACCCCGGCTGTGCGCGCCGCCGGCTCCGGCGCTCCGTCCAGGTTTGAAACCATCGCGCGGCGCAGATAGTTGAGGAACTCCACCAAGGTCGCCTTCTCCCCTTCTGCGGGCCGCGGAGGGCGGTGGTCGGTCTTCTCGGACATCGGCTTGCCCTCCTACGCGCCACGATCCGGGACCTCAACAAGTAAGCTAGGCTAGACATAGCGCACCCGAAATGTCGATGTACTGGCATTTCGACCACGCCGGGCGTCGCTATGTTAATCGCTATTCTTCGCAGCGCTCCTTACGAGTGCGATTAACCGCGCGTGTTCTGAGAGGTGTTTGAGTTGAACTACAGGGTCGGGGCCCTCATGTCGGTAGTTCCTGCGGCGGTGGTGTTGGCCGCCCCCGCCGCGGCGGACGAAGACGAGTTCGTACGGTCGATGCAGGCCACCTATGCGTTCCTCACCGATCAGCAGTTGCGGACCGAGGGCGCAAAGATCTGCAGCACTCTTCGCACCGGCACACCAGCATCGGAGGCTGTCGTCATGGTGCGAAACGATCTCGGCGTGTCGATTTCTGCTGCGGGCGAAATCGTCAGCGCCGCCGTCGTTCAGCTCGATTGCTGACGCACACGCGAACCACGATTCCGGCTGAGCAACTTCGTTGAGCTGGAGTTCTCCTGCGTTGCAGGCTATTACAGCAAGCGTGCGAGCGTTGCGATCCGGGCAGGTAGCTGCTGATCCACGCCGATTGGTGACGTCGCCGATTTTGCAGGACGGGAATTCATGTTGGCGACGGCCGGTGTCGGCGCCGTGCTTGCGGCGGGGATGTCGACTGTCGCGATCGGTGACGTGAATGCGGCTGTCCCCCAGCCGGTTCCGTCTGCCGCCGGGATCACCACCGGTCAACGGTTACGGAGACGACAGCACCGTCATCACCGGAGACTTCGGTGGCAGTTCCACCGATCACCACGGCGCCCTACACCATTCCCACCGGCGAACCGCAATAGCGCCTTGGTGCGCCAAGGGTATCGCTGCGGACGTTCGACATACGTGGGAAACTCGATGTCATGAGTGGACCGCGACGCTGGGTTATGGGTGCCGGGGGCGGCACGCTCGCGATTGCCTGCGCCGTGACCGGTGTCGGCATGGCGTATGCGCAGCCGGCGCCGATCGATCCCGTCGTACCGCAGATCCCGGGTGTCGTGACGAGCATCGTGACCGCTGACGGACCGTTGCCGGCATCTCCTCCGCCTCCGCCAGGCGCGCCGACCGTGCCGGCGATCCCGGCAGACATGCGTCAGCAGCCTGGTGGACTCGGATCACTCGATGACGTCCGCGCCAACTTCAGCGATCCGAACAGCATCGTGACGAACCTTTTCCCCGATCCGGCCGTGCCCTATACGCCGGTTCGTCAGATGCCCATGGGGCCGCCGCCACCACCGGATCCTGCGTTCGCGCCGCCTGCCTAGGATTCGTACGCCCCACATGAGGCCACTACCCTGAACCCCGTGGCGAAGGTGGTATCGGTCAACCTGGCTCGTGTCCGCGCAAATCCAGATGCGCCATCGAGGCAGACGGGTATCGACAAGCGCGCGACAGACGAGGCCGTCATGGTACGGGCGCCAGGCCCGATGCGCGCCGGCCTCGGCAGCGGTCTGCTCGGCGACACCATCGGTAACCAGAAGCTCCATGGCGGCGACGATCAGGCCGTCTACGCCTACGCCCGCGAGGATCTCGACGAATGGCAGACCCGACTCGACCGCCCGATCATCGACGGGATGTTCGGTGAGAACCTGACCACATTGGACGTCGAAGTGACACGGGCTCGGATCGGTGAACGGTGGCGTATCGGGACGGGCGGACTGGTGCTCGAGGTGTCTGCACCGCGAACTCCATGCCGAACGTTCTCCGCGTTCCTGGATATCGACGGTTGGATGAAGACCTTCACCGCGACCGCGAAACCCGGCGCATACCTGCGAGTCATCTCGCCGGGAACGGTGCAAGCCGGCGACACGATCGTGGTCGAAGATCGACCGGACCACCACGTGACGATCGAGTTGGTATTCCGCGCCAAAATGTCGGAGCCCGAACTGCTTCCGCAGCTGTTGGCCGCCGATGCGCTCTCCGCCGAGCTCAAGAATTATGTGCGTCGCCGCCTGACACCCGCCAAACCGAAGCACATCACGGGGCCGGACGGCTAGGTCGTCGACCTAAACCTATTCGGATGCAGCCGGTTTGGGCCGGCGGCGCATCGCACCCCACAGTCCAACCCCGATGCCGGCTGCGGCTCCCCCGAGACCGATGAGCTGCTGCGAGCGGGACAAATCGTCGTGCACCCGCAACCCGCCCAGCAGGTCGGACGCATCAGCGCCACCCGATGCAAGAAACCAGCCTCGGGTGTCCTTACCGCGCACCGCGGCCGTCATCATCAACCCTCCGATGAGCGCGTCGCGGTAGCCCATCGAGTGCAATAGAAGTTGTGCCGTCGGGGCCGGCTCGCCGGAATCTCCCCACAGCTTGTTGGCCCTGAGCGGATCGACGAGAAACGAGATGCCCGACGCGAGACGAATACCGCCCACGACCAGAGCTGCGCGGTCCAAAGACATGGCGTGCAGCCTATGGCAGGACAAGACTGAGCAGATGCGAATTGAGATCGTGGTGTTCGAGGGATTCGACGCCCTGGACGTCGTCGCTCCGTGGGAGATCTTCGCCCGGGCGTCGACCATAGATCCCGTCATTGATGTCGGCCTGGTCCGTGTCGACGGTCCCCCGGTGGTGTCCGCCGCGGAAGGCCTGCAACTGCACGTCACCGACGAGTTGGGTTCCCCGGACGCATTGTTCGTGCCCGGTGGCAGCTGGGTAGGGGGAACAGACACCGGTGTGCCACGCGAGCTTCGGCGCGGCACACTGCCGCGCGTCATCGCCGATATGGCGGGTTCGGTTCGGTGGGTCGCGTCGGTGTGCACGGGCGCACTTCTGCTCGGCGAGGCCGGAATCCTGGGCGGCCGCAATGCCACCACGAACCCCGCAGCGCTGGATGAGCTTTCGAAATACGGTGCGGTCCTCCGGGACAGCCGCGTCGTCGACGACGGCACCGTGGTCACCGCGGGTGCGGTGACCTCCGGTATCGACCTCGCGCTGTGGCTCGTACAACGCGAAGTCGGCGACGCCGTCGCGACCAGGATCGCGCAGGCCGTCGCCTACCCCATGCCGACGGACGTCTGGCAGCAACCCGATCAGAGACCGAACTGATCCTCGACGATTCCCAGCCAGATCTGTGCCGCGTCCATGGCCACCTTCTCGCTGATGAACGCGTGCTGACTGCCGGTGTACAAGTCCCGGAATGCTCGCTCGAGGCGGCTGCCTTCCCGGATCGAACTCGTGCCCGCAACCAGATGCGCCCACTCCGCGCACTCCCGGGAGACATCGGTCGCGTAGACGGCGGCGACGCGCATGTCGGCGCGCAGTGCGGGTGTCAACGCCTCCCCCGATGCGACTGCGGCCTCCGCGGTGGTGAACGCGTCGATCACCAACAGTCGCGCGGCACGCCACGCCGCGACATGATGCGCGAGGCCCTTCTGGAACGTGGGCCGACTGGCCAGCGACGCCATGTCGCTCATCCGGAACTTGGTCGCCGCGAGTTCCTGGACGTCGTCGAGCATGCTCTTCGCGACACCCAACGCCCACGACGCGTGACCTGCGGCCGTGACGGACATGAGCCCCATACGGGTGGCCGGGGACGAGCCCCGCAGCGCGTCGCGCGAAAACAAGGCGAACGTCCGGTACTCGGGGACGAAAAGGTCCTGCACGCTGTAGTCGTAGGACCCGGTGGCCTTGAGCCCCTGCACAAACCAGCCGTCGTTGAAGGTGATCTGCTCGCGCGGGATCACCGCCACCCTCATGTCGGGGACCCCCTCACTGATCCAACGCATTTCGCCGTCGTCCATCGGGAAGAAGCCTGCGGCGACGTATTCCGAATGCCCGGTCCCCGAGCCGAAGCTCCACGCCCCGCTGAGCGTGAAGCCGCCGTTGACCGCCGTCCCCTGCCCGTTCGGGAAGAACTGGCCACCCATCGTCACGTGGTTCTGGTTTTTGGTGAAAACCTCCGCGAAGCCTTCGTCGGGCAGGTACGCCGCCGCGGCGAAGGACGACGGCAGGTTCGCGATGCCGACCCACCCGAAGGAGCCGTCCTGCCAGGCCATCTCGATCCAGGTCTCGATCATCTCGGCGAACGACGGTTCCGCTCCCCCGGCCTCCACCGGGTTGAACGCTGTCATCAGCCCACTGGCCCACATCTGGTCGACGATCGCCGGTGTCAGGGTGCGTGCCCGTTCGGATTCAGCGGCCTGCTCACCTACGAGCTCGCGCATGCCTCGTGCGAGCCCGACAACTCGGTCGGCCGCGTCGATTGTGGACGTCATGTGGTGACCTTAGCCGGACAACCGGCAATTTCGATACTGAACGACGCGTAATTTTCGGGGCCATAGACTTCGCACGTGGACCTGCCACATCTGACCCTTCCCGCGCTGCTGGAGCGCAGCGCGAATGAGTTCGGCGACGAGACGTACCTGGTCACGCCGACGGACCGGCTCACCTATCGCGAAGCGCAGCAGCGGTCGGCGCGGCTCGCCCGCTGGCTCCTGGCCGAGGGCGTCGGCAAGGGCTCGCGGGTCGGATTGTTCTTCGCCAACGGCGTCGAGTGGGTCACCTGGTGGCTGGCCGCGTCCCGGATCGGCGCGGTGGTCGTTCCGCTGAGCACGCTGTACGCACCGGCGGAGATCGCCAAGGTACTGCGGCTCGCCGATGTCGGGATCTTGATCGCCCCCACGCAGGTGCTCACCATCGACGTCGCCGAGCGCTTCGAAGAGGCACTGGGTGAGCTGCGCGGCCAACCCACCGGCCGGCTCGCGCTGACCGCGGCGCCGTACCTGCGCCGCATCGTGTTCACCGGGGACGCAGAGCGGCACTGGGCCACGCGTTACGACGAGGCAGAACCCGTGGTGTCACAAGACATTCTGACGGCTGTCGAAGCGGAGGTCTCGCCGGCCGATCTGGCCATCATGATCCACACGTCGGGTTCGACGGCAGACCCGAAGGGCGTGCTGCACACCCACGGCACCCTGGTACGGCAGACCTCGACATGGCCGGAAGCGATCCGCGCGGTGACCGGTTCCGGCGCTCGCGCAAGGATTCTGTGCGCGATGCCGTTCTTCTGGGTCGGCGGACTCCTTGCGACGACGGGGGCCCTGCACGATCCCGTCACCCTGCTCGTCATGCCCCGACTGGACCCCGAGACGGCGCTCGATCTCGTCGAGCGTGAGCGGGCGACGGGCATCGTCGGATGGCCCGCATTCACCCAACAGTTGCGCGAACATCCGACCTTCGAACAACGCGACCTGTCCAGTGCGCCGATGCTCCGCGCGGGACCACTGGATATCGCGATGACAAACGTCCCCGACGGATTTCCCGTGCACCGCACCATGTCTGAAACCGCGGGCGGATTCGCGTTCACCGACATGCGCATCGTGGACGATGACGGCGAACCGACCACCGACGGCGGTGTCGGAGAGCTACTCGTTCGCGGCGTCGGGGTGATGGCCGGTTACAACAAGCGCGAACGGGCCGAGACGTTCGACGAGGACGGCTGGTATCACACCGGCGACCGCGTCTACCGCAAGGAAGGCGATCCGCGGCTGTTCTACGTGGGCCGGACGAGTGAGCTCATCAAGGCGGCGGGCGCGAACGTGTCGCCGCTGGAGGTCGAGGCGGTGGTTGAGCAGTTCTCCGACGTTTCGCAATGCATTGTCCTCGGGATCGATGATCCGGTGCGCGGTGAGGAGGTGTGCGCGGTCGTCGTGCCCGCCGGTGCGCAGATCGACGTGCAATCACTTACGGCGCGAACGCGGGATCAGTTGTCCGCCTACAAAGTTCCCACGTACTGGGTGCTTGCCACCAGTGGGCAGATCCCCACGCTCGCGAGCGGGAAGCTCAATCGGAAGGCGCTGCAGGCACTGGTCATTGACGGGACGTTGCCCCGCGCTCAGTAAGCCCGCGCGACGTAGGCGAGCACGCCTGTGTCATCGTCGGATTCGGGCAACGACCCGTCGCTGCGCTGCAGACACCTGACCGTCAGCCCGCCCGCCGCCAGCTCGGCCTCGCCCGCGTCTCCGACCGATTCCCACGGCACCCTGGCGACGCCTGACTGAGCAACCTCGCGCGCTTCGTCCAACGTCGCGCAGTCCACGATGACCGCGTCACGGCGGGCGGTGGCAGCCGCCAGCATGTCGTCCTGGATACGAGGAGCCAGCTTCCGCACCTCGTCCACGACGCTGCTCAGCGCCACCGTCGACTTCTCTCGGGTATCCCGGCGGAAAAGCAGCGCGGCATTGTCGGCGACGTCTCGCGGGCCCAGCTCCACACGGATCGGCACCCCCTGCAGATCCCATTCGGTGGCACGCCAGCCGAAGCCCTGAGAGCTGTTGTCGTCCCGGTTCGTTCGTATTCCGCGCGCAGTCAGTTCGTCAGCGAGCGCCGAAGCGGCGCGGGCGACGGCACCGTCGGACTCCTTCACGACGACCACCACGGCCTGGACGGGCGCGAGCGCGGGCGGCAGAACAAGGCCGAAATCGTCGCCGTGACACATGATCAGCCCACCGAGCATGCGCGTCGACGCACCCCACGACGTGGTCCAGCAATGGTCGTGGGTGCCGTCGGCAGTCGAGTACGTGATATCGAAGGCCTGACTGAACCGCTGCCCTAGCTCATGGGAGGTGCCCATCTGCAATGCCTTGGCGTCCTGCATAATTGCTTCGCAGGTCATCGTGTTCGCGGCGCCGGCGAAACGCTCGCGCGCCGTCTTGCGGCCGACGATCACGGGCATGGCGAGGATGTCGCGCATGAATTGCTCGTAGACCTCGCGCAGGATCCGGCGGGCGTACTGTCGTGCCTCTGGCTCGGTGGCATGGGCGGTGTGCCCTTCCTGCCACAGGAATTCGGTGGTGCGCAGAAAGATTCGGGGCCGCATCTCCCAGCGGACTACGTTGGCCCACTGGTTGAGGATCAGTGGTAGATCGCGATAGCTGTCGATCCACTTGGCCATGTAATCGCCGATGACGGTTTCGCTGGTCGGACGGATGGCCAGCGGCTCGGCCAGTTCCTTACCGCCGCCATGCGTCACTACGGCGAGCTCGGGGCTGAATCCCTCGACGTGCTGCGCCTCGCGCTCGAAAAAGCTCATCGGGATCAGCAGCGGGAAGTACGCGTTCCGCGCCCCCGCGGCTTTGATCCGGCCGTCGACCTCGGCGTGCATACGCTCCCACAGCGCGTAGCCGTTGGGCCGGATGACGATGGTTCCGCGGGCCGGGCCGTTCTCAGCCAGCTTCGCCTTGGTCAGGACATCCTGATACCACCGCGGAAAGTCGTAGTTTTGTGCCGTCAGCACCGCCATCCGCACGACACTACTGATGGCCTGCGGCCTGCGTCGCGCGATTTTCCGCGACGCTAGGCGATGATGCGGCTCAGGTAAGGCGTCATGTTGTTGGTACGCACCGGTGACACCGTGACGACGTCGCCGACCTCGAGCATCTGCCCATTGCCGATGAAGAGCGCGACACTGTCCTTACCCTCGGGCCCGTAGAAGATGAGGTCGCCCGGAAGCGCTTGTGCGGGTGTGACTTTCTGGCCGACCTTGTACTGCGCGCCCGACGATCGTGGCAGCTTCACGCCGACTCCGGCGAAGGCATAGACCATGAGGCCGGACGCGTCGAATCCGACGACGTCCGCCGCCGGGTTCAGTCCCACGACCCTGCCCTCGGGGTCGAGTCCGAGCGCGTTGGCGGTCGGGCCGCTGCCGCGGGTAGGTCCGTTGACGTCGCCGCCGCCGAACGAAAAGGGAACGCCCCGTTGGGCAAGTCCACGCGCGATCACCGTCTGGATCGCCTGCTGCTGACTGGCGGGCCGCGGGAACGGCTGAGCGGTCGCCAGACCGGGTGTCGCAACCAACAGCGCCAGGCTGATCGCCAAGGCGTAGATCCTTCTCATCGGACTTTCACTTTCTCGATATACGACGCAAACAGTGCGGGTCACCGTCCGACCCACGATTCGCTATCCACTTTTTACAGCCACCAAGTGGTTGCAGCCCAATTGCGGCACGGCACATGGCCAATGAGTTGTCGTACCGTGATCGAAAAGAGACCGCTCAACCGGCGAGCACAGAACTACCGCCCCGCGGTTCTCGCCGCACTTGACGCCGCCGGAGTTCCCGCATCAGGATCCGCCATACCCGAGGTCTACGATTGGGACCACGTTCGTGAATCGATGGTGCTGAAATTGCCGCATCCCACATTGGGTGACCTCGACGTTCCCAGCTCACCGGTGCGCCTCACCGACTACGTGCGCGCCGGGGACGGCCGATGACCGACCGGGTTGCCGTCATCGGTGGTGGGATCGTCGGTGTCGCCATAGCGCGCGAGATCCTCGCTCGGCGTCCCGACGCACAGGTGACGTTGTTCGAGAAAGAAGACCGACTCGCCGCCCATCAAACCGGGCGCAACAGCGGCGTGGTCCATGCCGGTCTCTACTACCAACCCGGTTCGAAAAGGGCGGTCCTCTGCCGTCGCGGCGTCGGACTCCTCGAAGAGTTCTGTGCGCAACGCGGAATCCAGAACATCAAATGCGGCAAGGTGTTGGTTGCGCTCGACGAAACCGAACGCGCACGGCTCGGCGGTATCGAGGAGCGCGCACTCGCCAATGGTGTCCCCGGGGTCCGCACGATCGGGCCGGAGGAACTACGCGAGATCGAACCGCACGTCCGTGGTCTGGCCGCATTGCACTCGCCGTCGACATCGATCGTCGACTTCGCTGAGGTGACTCAGGCGCTTGCCGAAGACGCCGTCCAGGCGGGGGCGAAAGTCCTGCTCGGACAGGAAGTCATCGGCCTGCGCTCGACCGGCACCGAGGTCGTCGTCACCGCGCGCACGGCAGGCGGTACCTACCAGGCCGCGTTCGACCAGGTCGTCGCCTGCGGCGGGCTGCAAAGCGATCGACTCGCCGAACTCGCAGGAGACGGGCCCGATCCGGTGATCATGCCGTTCCGCGGCGAGTACTACGCGTTGAAGCCGGAGCGACGTGGCCTCGTCAACGGGCTCGTGTATCCCGTGCCCGACCCGCGCTACCCGTTCCTTGGAGTCCACATCACCCCGCGCGTCGACGGCGAGGTCCTCGTCGGCCCCAACGCGGTACTGGCGCTGGCGCGCGAGGGCTACAACTGGCGCACAGCTTCACGGCACGACCTCGCGGAAATCGCTCGTACACCGGCATTCTGGCGTTTCGCCCGTCAGCATTGGCGCACCGGAATCCGCGAGATGTACGGCTCGCTGAGCAAGCGGCGGTTCATCGCCGGCGCCCGCGCATATGTCCCAGAGATCCGCGACGACGATGTCGTACCCGGCCCGGCGGGTATCCGCGCGCAGGCGCTGGAGGCCGACGGAGCGCTGGTCGACGATTTTCGGATCAGCGTCCGCGACCGCATCGTATTGCTGCGCAATGCTCCGTCGCCGGCCGCGACATCGGCGCTGGCGATCGCGGAACACGTCGTTCGCACCCTCACCGAGCACAAGAGTATGGGTGGATAGCGGCCTTTCCGTCGACCACGTACACCACTGAAGGAGCGCCCCAATGGATCTCGGCATTTCCGGACGAACTGCAATGGTGCTGGGCGCCAGCGGCGGCCTCGGCAGCGCTATCGCGACGCGCCTCGCCGCGGAAGGGGTGAACGTCGCTGCCGCAGGCCGCTCGGCCGATGCGCTGGCCAGAACCGCTGCCCGGGTGGAGGCCGCCGGCGCGAAGGCTTTGCCAGTCGCGTGGGACCTCGGCGATCTCGATCGCATGGAGTTCGTCGTGACGGAGGTCGAGAGCACGCTCGGACCGGTGGACATCCTGGTCAACAACACGGGCGGCCCACCGCCGACGACCGTCGCCGGTCAGGAGGCCGTGGTATGGCGATCGAGTTTCGACCAAATGGTGCTGTCGGTGATCATGCTGACCGATCGCGTTCTGCCCGGGATGCGCGAGCGTCGGTGGGGCCGCATCCTCACGTCGACGTCGTCGGGTGCCCTGGTCCCCATCCCCAACCTCGGCCTGTCGAACACGCTTCGGGCGAGCTTGCACGCGTGGTCCAAGACGCTCGCTGACGAGGTGGGAGGCGACGGCGTGACGTGCAATGTCATTGTGCCGGGCCGGATCGAGACCGACCGGACCCGATTTCTCGACGAACGCCGGGCCGAACGGGAAGGGCGCACCACAGAAGAAGTGATGCGAGACAGTGCGGCCACGATGGCGGTCGGACGATACGGCCGTCCCGAGGAGTACGCCGACGTCGCGGCATTCCTGTGCAGCGAAAGAGCCTCGTATGTCACCGGTTCCGTCGTGCGCGTCGACGGAGGCCTGATCCGAGGCGTCGCCTGATGCGCATCCGCACCGTAGCGCTGGGCGATCAACAATTCGCATGTGTAGCCCTGCCCGACGGCCGCCTCGCCCGCATCGACCAGGTGCTGCCCGGCGGACCGGCGGACCTGTTGTCGCTCCTGGCGGGTGAACAATTGGATGCACTCGCCGCCGCGGTGAACACCGGGGTCGACGACGACCACTGTGTCGATCCGAATGCGCTCGTGCTGGCGCCCTGGACGCGGCCTCGGAAAATTCTGGGTATCGGGCTCAACTACGGCGCGCACGCCGGCGATCTCGGAGAGCAGGCGCCGCGCACCTCGCCTGCGTCGTTCATCAAGGGCGACCACACCGTCGTCGGCCCCGGTCAGCCCATCATCGTCCCGCCGGGGATCGGCAAGGTGACCGCGGAAGCCGAGTTGGGTCTGGTGATCGGACGTACCTGTTACCAGGTCTCCGTCGAGGACGCGATGGCCTATGTGGCGGGCGTTGTGCCGGTGCTCGATCAGACGGCCGAGGCGGTGCTGCTGGAGAACCCGCGCTATCTCACGCGGGTCAAGAACTACCCCACGTTCTTCTCCTTCGGCCCGGACCTGATCACGCTCGACGAAGTGCTGGCCCGTGGGCCGCTGGCGGATCTGCGCGTCGCGACCATCCACAACGGCGCCGTGCACCGCAAGGACACCGTCTCGGGGATGATGTTCTCCCCCGCCGAACTGCTCAGCTTCCACAGCCAGGTGATGCCGTTCTACCCCGGCGACATCCTGTCCACCGGCACCCCCGGCGCGGTCGCGATCGAGCCCGGCGACGTGGTGCGTTGCGAACTCGGCGACGAGCTCGCATCGCTGACCAACCCGGTGCGGTAAACGCTAGGCGGCCGGCCGCGTCGCACGGTAGTACGTGAGCCGGCCGACACCCCGATGACGTTGCGAGGCAACCGTCGTGCAATCGAAGCCGACCCCACGCAGTAGCGACGGAATCGCATCGCCGAGGTTCCCTGCCGCATGTTCGCTGCGTAGGAACCTCCTGGCCAGAAACCCGTCGGAGGGCGTCATGTCACCCCCGATATCGACGAGATGGAGGCTGCCGCCGGGCCGCAGAACGCGAAATATCTCGCTCGCCGCCGTGGTTTTCGTTTCTTGATCCAGGTGGTGCCACATCATCGAGGACAGGACACGGTCGAACTCGTCGTCACCGAACGGTAGCTTCTGAACGTAGCCTCGTACGAACTGGATTCCGTTTCCGACGCTGACCTTGCGCTCCGCTCGAGCCAAAGCCCGCGGATCCGGGTCGACACCGACGACGGTGGCCCGCGGGTGGGCATGGTGCACTCGGACAGTGAGGTTGCCGGTACCGCAACCGATTTCGAGGACGGACATCCCCTCGGCAACGGCGGCCTGGTCTATGAGGTTGCCGTAGACCTTGGGCATGCCCAGCGCTCGGGTCAGTAGATCGTAGAACGGAAGCAATGCGTCGCGGCCAGCTGCGGGCAGATAGTCATGGCCGTCTGCGCCATGTCGCCTCACCAAATTAGGAGGATTTTCGGTCATGTCCCCATGGTGAATCGTTGAGTACGAGGCAAGTCGGGTGATCCTCGGCAAAAATAGGACTATCTTCGGTCATATGACGGTGGCATCCCGCCTGGTCGGACTCCGCAGCGGCGTACCGCTGTACCGGTATCCAACCGATCCTGATACTCCGCCGGTGTCGGTGGTGCGCGCGTCGCGCAAGGCGATGCTCGATCACGGCCGCCACATTCACGACTTTCCCGCGCTCTGGTACGTGCAGGGGAAGGGGCTCGTCTACGTGGCGGCGGCAGGTGAGGTCCTCGACCCAACTCAGTTGGACCGGTTCGACGGCGGTATCGGGGTGTTCTTCGACCCGGCAGCACTGGGTTCGGACGGCGACGCGGCCTGGCCGGTCTGGCGTGGCCATCCTCTGCTGTTTCCGTTCCTGCACGGTGAATCGGGCGGGTTGCTCAAGCTGACGTTGCCCACGACACGACGGGCTGCGTGGGACGCCTCGATCACCGCGATCGAAGCAGAACTCGACGCGCGGCTGGAGGGCTACCGGCAGGCCGCCCTTGCGCATCTGCTGTTGCTGCTCATCGATCTCGCCCGGATCGCCGACGATGTGGTGGGAGACCTGCGACACCTCGGCGAACCCGTGCTCGCCGACGTCTTCGCCGTGATCGAACGACGCCACGCCGAAGCCCTGTCCCTGCGCGATGTGGCGCGCGAGGTGGGCATAACGCCCGGACACCTCACGACCATCGTTCGCCGTAGGACCGGCCGGACTGTGCAGGAATGGATCATCGACCGCCGAATGGCCGAAAGCCGGCGCCTGCTCGCCGACACCGACTTACCCATCCAGGAGGTCGCCCGACGGGTCGGCATTGCCGATCCCGGGTACTTCAGCAGGGTGTTTCGTCGCACTCACGGTTCGTCCCCCCGCTCCTGGCGTGGCAGACCGTAGGCGATAACGCCATCGACACACAGGCGTCGGTCGTACTGTGAAGTATGGCCATTATCGAAGCGGATGCAGCGCCCCAGACCCAGTTTGATCGGGATGTCGCAGAGACCCAGCAGTACTTCGACAGCCCGCGATTCGACGGGATCATTCGTCTCTACTCAGCCCGCCAGGTAGTCGAGCAGCGCGGCACGATCCCGACCGACTACACCGTGGCCCGCGAAGCGGCCAAGGCATTCCACCCGCGCCTGCGCGAACTGTTCGCCCAAAAGAAGAGCATCACCACCTTCGGCCCCTATTCGCCGGGCCAGGCCGTGGTCATGAAGCGGATGGGCATCGAGGGCATCTACCTCGGCGGCTGGGCGACATCGGCCAAGGGGTCGATCAGCGAAGACCCGGGACCCGACCTGGCCAGCTACCCGCTGAGTCAGGTGCCCGACGAGGCCGCCGGCCTGGTGCGCGCGCTGCTGACCGCGGACCGCAATCAGCAGTACCTACGGCTGCGCATGACCCCCGAACAACGCGAAACCACCCCGGCGTATGACTACCGACCGTTCATCATCGCCGACGCCGACACTGGGCACGGCGGAGATCCCCACGTACGCAACCTCATTCGTCGTTTCGTCGAGTCAGGGGTGCCCGGTTACCACATCGAAGACCAGCGTCCAGGCACGAAGAAGTGCGGTCACCAGGGCGGCAAGGTTCTCGTCCCCTCCGACGAACAGATCAAGCGCCTCAACACCGCTCGCTTCCAGCTCGACATCATGCGGGTGCCCGGCATCATCGTGGCCCGCACGGACGCCGAGGCCGCCAACCTTCTCGACAGCCGCGCCGACGAACGCGATCAGCCGTTCCTGCTCGGCGTCACCAACCTCAAGATCCCGTCGTACAAGGCCTGCTTCCTGGCCATGATGCGGCAGTTCCACGACGCGGGGGTCACAGAACTCAGGGGCCATCTGCTCTACGCGTTGCCCGACGGTGAGTACGCGGCCGCCGACGCGTGGCTACAGCGCCATGGCATCCAGGCCATGATTGCCGACGCCGCCAAGGAGTGGCAGGACGGCGCCGACGATTCGATCGATGCGATATTCGACCGGGTCGAATCGAAGTTCGTCGACGCCTGGCAGATCGACGCCGGCCTGCAGACCTATGGGGAGGCGGTCGGCGATCTGCTCGACTTCCGTGAGCGAGAGGGTGAGCCGGCCGAGACGAGCGCCGCGGACTGGCGCAAGTTCGCCGCCAAGGCGTCGCTGTACTCGGCCCGGCAAAAGGCCAAGGAGCTGGGCGCTGACGCCGCATGGGACTGCGAGCGGGCGAAAACCCCGGAAGGTTACTACCAGATCCGTGGCGGCATCCCCTACGCGATCGCCAAATCGCTGGCCGCCGCACCGTTCGCCGACATTCTCTGGATGGAGACGAAGACCGCCGACCTCGCCGACGCCAAGCAGTTCGCGGACGCGATTCACGCCGAGTTCCCCGAGAAAATGCTGGCGTACAACCTCTCTCCCTCGTTCAACTGGGACACCACCGGCATGAGCGACGACGAGATGCGCGCCTTCCCTGAGGAACTCGGCAAGATGGGGTTTGTCTTCAACTTCATCACCTACGGCGGCCACCAGGTCGACGGTGTCGCCTGCGAGGAGTTCGCCACGTCGCTGCGGCAGGAGGGCATGCTCGCGCTGGCTCGCCTGCAGCGAAAGATGCGACTGGTCGAATCTCCCTACCGCACACCGCAAACCCTGGTCGGCGGGCCGCGCAGCGATGCCGCGCTGGCCGCGTCGTCGGGCCGCACGGCGACCACCAAGTCCATGGGCGAAGGCTCCACCCAGCACCAGCACCTGGTGCAGACCGAGGTGCCGAAGAAGCTGCTCGAGGAGTGGCTGGCGCTGTGGAGCGATCACTATCAGCTCGGCGAGACACTTCGAGTGCAGCTACGGCCGCGTCGCGCCGGTTCCGATGTCCTCGACTTGCAGATCCTCGGCGACGGCGAAGATCCGCTCGCCAACGTCGTGGTCGATCCCATCAAGGACCGGCACGGACGCAACATCCTGACGGTGCGCGATCAGAACACCTTCTCGGAGAAGATGCGCAAGAAGCGATTGATGGACGTCATCCATCTCTGGCTGATCCACCGCTTCAAGCCGGAGATCGTCTATTACGTGACGCCGACCGAGGACAACATCTATCAGACCGAGAAGATGAAGTCCCACGGCATCTTCAGCAACGTGTACCAGGAGATTGGCGAGATCATCGTCGCCGATGTGAACCAGCCGCGCATCGATGAACTCCTCGCGCCCGATCGCGAGGCGCTCAAGCGGCTGATCGCCAAGGAGGACTGAGCGGACCGCACGTCAACCCCATGGACGTTCTCAGAACCCCAGACGAGCGATTCGACAACCTGCCCGATTATCCGTTTCCGCCAAGCTACGCCGTCGTCGAGACCCGCGACGTACCCCCGGTGCGGATGCACTACGTCGATGCCGGGCCCGCCGACGGGCCCGTTGTCGTCCTCCTGCACGGGCAGCCGACGTGGTCGTTCATGTACCGCAATGTCATTCGGGCCCTTGTGGACTCGGGAATGCGAGTCATCGCGCCGGACAACATCGGCTACGGTCGCTCCGACAAACCCACCGACGCGACGGCCTACACGTTTCGCCGGCACATCGACTGGACCCGGAGTCTGATCAACGGGCTCGGCCTGCGCGAGGTGACGCTGGTGGTGCAGGACTGGGGTGGGCCGATCGGGCTGAGCGTGCTGGCCCGCGAACCCGACCGGTTCGCGAGGGTCGTCGCAACGAACACCATCTTGCACACCTGCGACCCGGGGTTGGCAGGCAAGCTCGCGTGGGCGCATCACGGTGTCGACGAGGACCGGGTGATGTTGCAGGAGACGCTGCTCGACTATGTCGCGTTGTACGCACGCGCGCCGGACATCAATCCGAGCATGTTCCTCGACGCGGTGGCCGGCCCGCTGAATGCCGACGTGCTCGCGGCGTACGACGCACCCTTCCCCGACCGCAGCTACAAAGCCGGACTACGGCAAACGACCGCGCTCATCCCGCTGACACGTAACGATCCCGGTGCGGCGATCGGGCGGGACACGATGGCCGCGCTGCGGCAGTGGGAACGACCCTTCCTGACCGCGTATTCGGACGGTGATCCCCCAACTCGCGGGTGGGACAAGGTGTTTCAGGAGCAGATTCCCGGAGCCCAGCGCCAGGCACACACGATCATCGCCGGCGCCGGGCATTTCATCGCAGAACAGAAGGGTGCGGAACTGGCCGCCGTCATCGCCGAATTCATAGGCGACACAAGCTAACTCGGCGCAGGTCAGGGCGACGTGGCCGAACTGTCCGATGTGGAGCCGTCCGAGGCGGATGCGTCGGAGGCGCTGCCGTCCGTGGTGGTTCCCTCCGAACTGCTGGCGTCGGACGTGGGATCGGCGGTGGTCGACGGATCGCTGGTGGCCGACGGATCGCTGGTGGCTGACGGATCGCTGGACGTCGTTGATTCACCGCTCGTTCGGTCGGCGGTCGTCTGCTCGGACGTGGAGTCGGTTTCGGGGTCGCCAGTTTCAGTCGGTTCCGGCGTTGGCGTTTCCGGCGTTGGTGGTGGGATCGCTGTCGAGGTAGGCGCCGCGGTCGTCACGGCGACTGTCAAGGAGCTGGTGGGCGGAGCTGTCGACGATTCTGTCGGGAATGTGCCCGGCTGGTCTCTTTCGACGATGGCCTTGATTTCGTTCGTGTATTCCTCGAACTGCGGGGCGATCTCCTCTAACGGCACCTCACCTCTGTCGATGGCTTCGCCGTACGACTGGATCTCGCTCCACAGGACGTCCAATTCGGCCATGGCCGCGGCGGACAGCGGCCGGTCGAGAGTGATGAACAGCTGTTGGGCGAACGCGTATGTCAGGCAGTTGACGCATTCGTAGTTGAGGGCGCCGGCCAGATTCTGGGGAACCGCCACGTTGTCGTTGGTGTCGTCCTCGTCGATGACAAACACGACTTGGTAGGACACCGCGACGGCTGAGCACGAGAAGCACGACGCGTAGGCGTGCGCCTCGTTGACGTTCTCCGCATATTCTTCGTCGGTCTGCCAGATCATCGCCACCGCCACATCGTATTCGGCGGTGCCCGAAGTGGTGTTCACCGCGAGCGCTTGAGTGTCCCCTTCCTCTGGGGCCAGCGGCCTGTCGAAGGGAAAGACCCAACCCTGGTCGGCGGTTGTTGTCGGCACGAAGGCACCCGTCGAGCCTGAGTAGCCGCTGTTGGGGACCGCCCCGGAAGGCGTTCTTGGAATCAGGATCACGGCGAGCTGCGGATTATTGATGGTCGGTGGCGCAGAGGCGGTGTCCCACAAGGCCCAGATGGCGCCCCGCTGTCCGGGGGCGAGGGTTCTGGTCGCTGCGACGGGCCGGGTCGTGTCGGCCGTACCTGCGGAGTTGCCGGTTTCCCTGACACCCAGCGCATACACGATGTCGCCGAGTGTGCCGCGCTCATTTGCTTGGATTGGTCGGTAATTGTTCCCATCCAGCCAGGCGACGCCAACGCCAGCCAGCACCGCTGCACCGAAAACTGCTGCCAACAGGCGCATCACAGGTCTACCGTCGGTAGCACGCCGGGCACTTGCCACCGCGTGGCGTGTGAAACGCACCAATAGGTAGATGATGCCGGCCATCGGGATGATGATCGCGATCATCGCAAGTACCCGGGCGACCGCCTGAACCATGTCGCCCTCGGCGATGGCGCCGGCGAAGACGTCCTGCTGCTTATTGAGACTCGACCATGCGGTCCCTATCAATCGGGGCAACGCGTAGACGGCGAGCGCAAGTGACGCCAGCAGGAGGGGTACGACGGCGAGAACCCATACGGTCACCACTATTCGGGCCCACGGCTTGAGTTCCCGCACCCGGGGATCGTTCTGCTTCCACGGCAGCAGACCGACCAGGATCGGCCCGATGCGGCCATACAAGTCCGGAACGCCAGTGAGATCGGCCAGCACATGGTAGCCGTCGAACCGCACGAGCGGCGCGAGCTGGCGCAACATCTGGATGATCTGAGTGGCCACGACAAGCAGCAGGGCGTCGTAACGTAGCCAGTACCATACAGCCGTGATCGCGACGGCTACAACAACATTGAAGTAAAGGCCCCCTAGGTCGGTGCGCAGGCGTCCACCCCGACCGAGCCGATACGAATCTGTGACGTCGGTGTAGAACGCAGGCCAGACGAGATAGAGACCGACACCCATGACACCCGGCGTGGCGCCGCCGTACCGGGCGGCCGCCGCATGTCCGAATTCGTGGAAACCGGCCGAGAGCACCGTAACCGCGAAGACTAAAATCAGCAGGCCGGGACGTTCGAACGCGTCGTATGCCGCTGACGCCAGTCCTTTGCGAAAGAAGACCCACCAACACACCACCGCGAACGCGGTAAGCACAAGGACAACCACCCACGGCCGAAACAGAAACCGGAACGGATCGGTGAGCCGCCGCGTGCGGTCAGGATCGGTGATGGCGTACCGGAAGCGCAACCCCAACAGGGGGTTTCGCTTCTTAAGCGACGGTTCGCTTCCATCTGCGCCAACTACCAGGCCGAGCGGTCGCAGCTTTGCCTCGACCAGCTGCACGACGTTTTCCGCGGTGAGGTTTCGACTGGTCGACTCGGACACAGCCGATGCCACTTCGGCCGCCGATCGGTGGCCGTCGATCTCGCGAAGGATCGCGTACAACAACGGGGTGAGCTGAATAGTCTGGCCATCGGCGCGGCGCACCAGCGATGGCGGAACCCGGTATCCGGATCCCGCCATCTCGCCGATGAGTACGAGGCCGTCCGCGCGCGTGAGGACGGCTTGTACCGTCGCCGCGTCCGCAAAGGTCGCAGTCATCTGAGGGCCTTTCGGTCGGGCCGGCGCCGTTAGCCGGTCGAACCGCCGCTGTCGCCGCCACTGCCACCGCCGCTGCCGCTGTCACCGCCGCCGCTGTCACCGGTGCTGGCAGTACCGCTTGTGCCGCCAACGGATTCGCTGCCGGTCGTGCCATCAGTGGCGCCATCGGGCTGCGAGGTGCCTTGGTCGATGGTGGAGTCCTGCGTTGCGTTGGCTTCAGCCGTGCCCCGCAGTTCCTGCGTGATGGACACCTCCTGATCGGTGTACGCGATAGCGTCGGAATCGATTGTGCCGACGTTGGCTGCAACACTGGCGCTGATCGGCGCGGCGACGTTGGCGTTGGCCGCCACGGCGCCGGCGATCGGTGCCGCGAGGTCGGCATCGAGGTCGACGTTGACATCGACATTCAGCAGCGGGCCCTCAAGAGTGGCCAGATCCCCCACCTCGACGGTTCCGCCATCGTCAGGCGGCGGCGGCGTGGGGTCGCCGTCGGCTTCGTCGGCTTGGATGACGTCGCTCTGCTGATCCGACGTGGCATAGGCGTCTGCGATGAGTATCTGATCGACCGTTCCGGTCTGGAAGTTTTCGGCTTGTGCGCCTGAGCCCTCCGACAACACATTCGCCGCGGCGGACGCGTCAATCGGCGCCGCGACATTCAGTTGGGCGGCCGCGGCCAGGTCGATCGGTGAGGCGGCGTCGATGAAGACGTCGACGTCGACGTTGAGATCGAGGATCGACACAACCTCCTTATCCGGTAGCACTGTCGCGAACTCAGCCTCGAGTTCTTCTGGAGTCAGTCCTTGACTTGTCATTGCGCCTTCTCCCGTGTTCCGACCGTCGAGTGGTTGCTGATGACCGGCCGTCCGACCATCATTTTTGTGCTGACAGACGTACCCCGTACCGCCCAAGATCAATAGAAACTCACACAAATTCTTGAGAAAATTCTTGAATTCCCAGCTACAGACGTGGAAACCAAATTGACACGTGTGCTAGTTTCTCAGGTTTCTCCTGCTGCAGAGCGAAGCCCCGGTGTGGCACCCTCGTCTTCGGCTAGTTTGCTGCGTTAAGGCGCTGGCGCAAGATCAACTCGGCGCCGGTAGCCGCAGCACCAGCCGCGCACCACCCATGGGGCTGGCCTCCATGGCCGCCGTGCCGCCGTGCAGGTCGGCCTGTTGGGCCACCAGTGCAAGGCCGAGTCCTGAGCCGGACCGCGCGGCCGTCGACCCGCGGGAGAACCGCTCGAAGATGGCGGCGCGCTCCTCCTCCGGCACGCCGGCGCCGTTGTCATCGACGACGATCTCCACACCCTCACCGGAGCTGACCGCACTGAGACAGATCTCGGTTGCGCCGCCGTGCTTGACGGCGTTTGTGATGGCGTTGTCGATGACCAGCCGCAAGCCGGCGGGCAGGCCCACCATCAGCACCGTGGTCGACGATCCGAGCGAGACGGTTAGATCGGGGTAGTTGCGCATCGCGTCATGCGCCGCACGATCCAACAGCTCGGTGATGTCGACGGGCACGAAGTCGTCCACGGTGGTCAACTCGCCCTGCGCGAGGCGCTCCAGCGCAGTGAGCGTCGCTTCGATACGGGTCTGGGTGCGCATGACGTCGGCGATCACCTCTTGGCGCTGATCGTCGCGCATCTCGAGGGTGGACAGCACCTCGAGGTTGGTGCGCATAGCCGTTAGCGGCGTACGCAATTCGTGAGAGGCCACGGCGGCGAAGTCGCGCGCTGATTCGAGAGCCGCCCTGGTGCGCTGCTGCTCGTCACCGATGCGGGCAAGCATTCCCTCGACGGCCTCGGCGATCTCCACCGCTTCCTGCACACCGCGCACTTTGACTTCATCGGGATTGGACTGCGCGTTGATCGCGCGGGCCTGCTGAGCCAGCAACCGGAAGGGATTGATCATGATCGACCACATCACCGAGCCGACCAGGACGGTACCGATGATCACGCCGCCGCAGATCAGCAGCACCCGCCGGTGCAGTTCATTGATGCGGCGCTGCGTTTCGGCGAGCGGAGCACCCACCGCGATCTTCGCGTCGCCGGCGGTGAAGGTGCGGACGCGGTACTCGACACCGCCGATGGTCGTGTTGGCGTAACCGACGTCGAAATCCGGCAGCACCACTTCGCGAGGCATCGACACGGTTATGCCTTCGACGCGCGCGGTGCGTACGACGTTGCCGTCCGGTGCCTGCGGCTGATCGACTCCCTCCTGTTGTGCGGTTTGCAGCAGCGTGCTGATGTCGCCCAGACTGCTCACCGAATCGAGTCGGCGATCCAGCTGGCTGTACTGGTCGTTCGTCACGCCGAACCACACCCACGCGCCGAGCGTGATCACCAAGGCGACGACCGAAAGCGCGGCGACGATGACGATCACCCGCAGTGACAGCACACGCGTCAACAGTTCGAAGACACGTTCGCCGAGTTTCATAAGCGGACAGGCAATTGTGCCGCGATGAGCGGCGCGATTTTATCCGCCATGTACTGGTGTCCGGCGTTGGTCGGGTGCACGCCGTCGGAGCCGATCAATCCGGGTTTCCCGACGAACCAGCGTTCAGCGATGGGGTCGACGAACGTCGCGCCGGCGACCCCGGCCTGATACTGAAGTGCATCGCGAATCCGCACGAGGTTCGCGGGCGGATGGACGGTCGGCCACGGTGGCCCGATGACCAGGAACGTCGCTGACGGCGCGATGCGGCGGGCCAATTGGAAGGTGCCGTACGCCAGGATCGACAGCTGCGCGGGATCAATATCCAGGTCGTTACGGGAGCCGAAGAACACGATGAGCTCGTCATCTGGCTTCACCGTCCGCGCCGTCAGACCCTCGAACAGACTGCCCCGGTTACCTCGCGTCCCGTATCCCGCACCGCCCTCGGCGCCGACGTCCGCCGAGATCGGCATCCGATGCGACGCAAGCTCGTCCCAGGCACGGGCGGTCCACCCGGTCGGGCCGAGGCCGCCGAGTTCGGTACCCGTCGTATAGGAATCGCCGACGACCGCGATCCGATTCACGGACGAATTCAACGTCACTACATCATCGGAGCCGTTGTGGCCCATCCTTATTGGGCCCTCGCCGCCCACGCTCACCAGCAGCGCGAGCGCAGTCAGGACCGTGACGAACCGCCTCACCGGACCAGCCTAGGACTCATTTGACCAAATCGACGTCGATGACGCGCGAACTCATCCCGCACGTGCGGAAACCACAGATCGACGGTCCTCACGCTGACCATCGATGGTCTGCAGTCTGCCGTGGCCAGAGTCCTGGCGAGTGTCGCGGGGCGGCTTCATCATGCTGCGCATCCACTTACGCGCGGGTTCCTCGACGAGGTGGTACAGCAGCACGGCGCCCGCGACCGCAATCGCGAACAGTGCCAGCAGTAACGCCTTGCCCGCGAGGTCGGAGCCGAGCTGCAGTTCGAACTGCAGAACCATCCAATTCCACGTCGTGTGCACCAACTCGTGAACCATGTAGAGGCTGAATGAGATGTGTCCGAGGTAGACCATCGGACGAAGGGACAGCATGGCCGGTAACGTGCCCGCACCGATCGCCAGGGTCGACACCAGTGGGACGAACAGCACGTCGACCAACCCGGCCGAGTCATAGATCGTCGGGACGGGGTGGGCGTCCAGCCAGTACAGGATTCCGACGATGGTCGCCGCGAGAAGAAGTGACGCGATACCGGCGCCCATGCGGGCCCGATCGCTCGGATCCAGCTTGCGCACGGCCGCGCACACCAGCGCCCCCGCGGTGAACTGCATGATGATCCGCGGCAACCAGCTCCATGGTGTGTAGAACAGGCCGGTAGCCATCAGCAGCACCACCGGGGGCAGCGACGCAGCGACGGCGAGGAAGAACAGGCCCCTCGCCCGCGTCGCGCGGGCGATGCGGAAGATCACCAAGACCAGCGCGCCGAACAAGAGGTACGCCAGCCATTCGGCGCTGATCGACCAGGCGGGTCCGTCCCAGCTGGTGCCGTCGAAATAGGGCGCGAACCACAGCTGCACGAGGAGGAACTGCCGGACATAGTTCATCGCCGTGAGCGATCCGGCCGCCTCTGACGGAACATGGCCGACGTTGAGCGTGAAGATGATCCACAGCGCCGCCAGATGCATCGTCACCAGGTAGACGGGCCACACGCGAGAGAGCCGCAACCAGAGGAAGTGCAGCGTGGACCGCAACGAGAAGGAGTCGCCCATCCGGTCGAGATAGTTCCACGTCAGCACGAACCCACTGAGGATGAAGAACAGATCGACGCCCTGGGCGCCGCAGTCGAGCACCGGCGCAAGCGCCGACCTGAATCCCGGGGCGGCTTGCTCGAGCAGCGGACGAAAGTGAAAGAGCACGACCCATACGGCTGCGACGATGCGCAATCCGGACAGGGCCTTGATCTCGCCGGTACGCACAACACTCTCTTCGTGAGGGACTCGAACAGTTGCGATCGTCTGCCGGGCGGTACGCCTCCCCGCGACCACGCTTCCGGCAGTTTGGCAGGCTACCAGTGGCAACACCGCCCCGACACACTCAGACACGCTGTGAATCGGTTGTGCGATGACCAAAATTGTTGTCAACCAGGCGCTCTGACGTATCCGAAGCGCACTTCATCGGCTGGATGAGTCAAAGTCGTCCCAACACGCCGATGATGAAGTCTTGACTGATTCCAGAAAAGGGGCATGATGGTCTTCGTGTCTCCCACGACGGATTTCTCGGAGCAACTGCGGCTTGCAGACCTCCGCGTTACCCGTCCACGCCTCGCTGTCCTCGAGGCGGTCTGTGCGCACGCGCACGCCGATACCGAGACGATCTTCTCCGCCGTGCGGGTCAACCTTCCCGACGTATCCCGTCAAGCCGTGTACGACGTGCTCGCGGCGTTGACCGCCGCGAATCTGATTCGTCGTATCCAGCCGTCGGGCTCCGTCTCGCGCTACGAGTCGCGCGTCGGCGACAACCACCACCACGTCGTGTGTCGCTCGTGCGGGGTCATCGCCGACGTCGACTGCGCGGTCGGCGACACCCCCTGCCTGACACCGTCCGATCCAGACGGATCCCTCGACGGCTTCGTCCTGGACGAGGCCGAGGTCATCTACTGGGGCCTGTGCCCGGATTGTTCCGCATCCGAAACGTCGCGATCACATACGTGATCACAGCCCATTTCACCCATCGGAAGGAATGTTGTGTCTGATTCACCTGACGCCAAGCCGCCGTCACCTGAGAAGCCCACGGCGAGCAGCGGAAGCGAAAGTGAAAACCCTGTAATCGATACGCCGAAGCCGAAGGAGCACGCGCCCCGGACCAACCAGGACTGGTGGCCCGACCAGGTCGACGTGTCGAAGCTGCACGCACGCGGCTCCTTCTCCAACCCGTACGGCGACGATTTCAACTACGCCGAGGAGTTCGCCAAGCTCGACCCCGAGGCCCTCAAGGCCGACGTGCTTTCCGTCATCACCACGTCGCAGGACTGGTGGCCCGCCGACTACGGCAGCTACGCCGGCCTGTTCATCCGCATGAGCTGGCACGCCGCCGGTACTTACCGCATCTACGACGGCCGCGGCGGCGGCGGCGAGGGCATGCAGCGCTTCGCGCCCCTGAACAGCTGGCCGGACAACGCCAACCTGGACAAGGCGCGTCGTCTGCTGTGGCCGGTCAAGCAGAAATACGGCAACAAGATCTCGTGGGCCGACCTGCTGGTCTTCGCCGGCAATGTGTCACTGGAGTCGGCCGGCTTCGAGACTTTCGGTTTCGGCTTCGGCCGGCCCGACGTGTGGGAGCCCGTCGAGATCCTCTTCGGCGAAGAGGACGAATGGCTCGGCACCGACAAGAGGTACTCCGGTGAGCGCGATCTCGCCGAACCTTACGGCGCGACCACAATGGGCTTGATCTACGTCAATCCCGAAGGCCCCGAAGGAAAGCCGGATCCGATCGCCGCTGCGATCGACATCAAGGAGACCTTCGGCCGGATGGCCATGAACGTCGAGGAGACCGCCGCGCTGATTGTCGGTGGCCATACGCTGGGCAAGACCCACGGCGCCGGCCCGGACGAAGGTATGGGCCCCGAACCCGAGGGCGCTCCGATCGAGCAGCAGGGCCTGGGCTGGAAGTGCCCGTTCGGCTCGGGTAAGGCCGGCGACACGATCACCAGCGGGCTTGAGGTGGTGTGGACGGACAAGCCGACCCAGTGGAGCAACCGCTACCTCGAGATCCTGTACGGCCACGAGTGGGAGCTGACCAAGAGCCCCGCGGGCGCATGGCAATTCGAGGCCAAGGATGCCGAGGCGATCATCCCCGATCCGTTCGGTGGGCCGAACCGCAAACCGACGATGTTGGTCACCGACGTCTCGATGCGGGAGGACCCGGAGTTCGGCGCGATCACCCGTCGCTGGCTCGACCATCCCGAGGAACTCAACGAGGCGTTCGCCAAGGCCTGGTACAAGCTGCTGCATCGCGACATGGGTCCGATCAGCCGTTATGTCGGCCCGTGGGTCGCCGAGCCGCAGCTGTGGCAGGACCCGGTTCCTGCCGTCGAGGGCGAGCTGATCGACGAGTCGGACATCAAGTCGCTCAAGGCCAAGCTGCTCGACTCGGGGCTGACCGTGCAGCAGTTGGTCAAGACGGCATGGTCGTCTGCCGCCAGCTTCCGCAGCACCGACAAGCGCGGTGGTGCCAACGGTGCGCGGATTCGCCTTGAGCCGCAGAAGAACTGGGAGGCCAACGAGCCGTCCGAGTTGGCCAAGGTGCTGCCGGTGCTGGAGAAGATCCAGCAGGAGTTCAATGGCGCCGGCGGCAAGAACGTGTCGCTGGCCGACCTGATCGTGCTGGGCGGCTCGGCGGCGGTCGAGAAGGCGGCGAAGGATGCCGGCTTCGAGATCGATGTCCACTTCGCGCCGGGTCGCACCGACGCGACGCAGGAGAACACCGACGTGGAGTCGTTTGCGGTGCTGGAGCCGCGCTGGGACGGGTTCCGCAACTTCGTGCGTCCGGGCGAGAAGAATCCGCTGGAGCAGCTGCTGATGGAGAAGGCCATCCTCTTGGGCGTGACAGCACCGGAACTGACGGCGCTGGTCGGCGGTTTGCGGGTGCTGGGCGCCAACCACGGTGGCAGCAAGCACGGTGTGTTCACCGACAAGGTCGGCGCGTTGACCAACGACTTCTTCGTCAACCTGCTCGATATGAGCACTCAGTGGAAGTCGGGCACGGCGGAGAACGTCTACGAGGGTGTGGACCGCGCGTCGGGCCAGCCGAAGTGGACCGCGACGGCCAACGATCTGGTGTTCGGCTCGAACTCGCAGCTGCGGGCGCTCGCCGAGCACTACGCCCAGGACGACAACAAGCAGAAGTTCGTCGAGGACTTCGTCGCCGCGTGGGTGAAGGTGATGAACAACGACCGGTTCGATCTGGCCTAATTAGGTTCATGCGACACCCCGCGGGCTCTGACGGCTCGCGGGGTGTCGTGCTGTCTGCGCCATTCCTGCTGTTGTCGATCCGCGGCGAGGATGAGGCGGCCGACGACGAGTACGCCGCGGTGATGCGCTTCGCGGGTCTGGATGCGACGCGCGTGCACCGCATCCGGCTCACTCATCAGGAGCTGGGCACCATTGATCTCGCCGACTGGTCGGGCATCATCCTCGGTGGCGGGCCGTACAACGTCAGCGACGCAGCCGAGATGAAATCCGCAACGCAGCAGCGTGTCGAGTCCGAGCTGTTCACGTTGATCGAGCGCATCGTCGATGAGGATTTCCCGTTTCTCGGCTGCTGCTACGGCGTCGGCACGCTGGGTACCGTCATCGGCGCGGGCATCGACCGCACATACCCGGAACCGGTGGGCGGCATGTCGATCACGGTCACCGACGCTGGACGAGCCGATCCCCTGTTCGCCGAGTTGCCCGATGTCTTCGACGCCTACGGCGGGCACAAGGAGTCCGCGGCAACGCTGCCGGACGACGCGGCGTGTCTGGCCACCTCACCGCAATGCCCGGTCCAGGCCTTCCGGGTAGGCGAGAACGTCTATGCCACGCAGTTCCATCCCGAACTCGACCTCGCCGGTATCTACACCCGCGTCGAGGCCTACAAGAATCACGGCTACTTCGCCCCCGAGTCGGCTGAGCAGCTCAAAACTGAAGCGCGGCAATGGAATGTCCGCCATCCGCACATGATCCTGCGGCGGTTCGCCGAGCGCTATGCATAAGTTCGTAGAGGTCGGGAACCCCCGATACATGGAGACGGTCGAATACGCACCAGGTCGGTTTGCAGATGTATACGGTGATCCCGCACAACGCACGGTCCTGATGTGGCACGGTGCGCAGGTCGATGCGCGGGCCACGATGGGCCCGCTTGCCGAAAGGGTTGCCGACCGGGGCACCGGCGTCGTCGTGCCGGACTGGAATTCCCGAGCCTCAGACCGCGGTCGTGCCGACCTGCTGGGATCGCTGGAGTTCGTCCGCGCACGGTGGGCGACACCGATCGTCCTGGTCGGTTGGTCGCTCGGTGGAGCAGCCGCAGCGGGAGCGACGATCCACGCAGCCAAGTTCGATTTCGAACTGGCACAAACGGTTTGCCTTGCCGGCGCGTTCATGGTCGCAGAGTCGGTCTCCGGACAGACACTGCCCACCGACCTGACGGAGTTCGGCGCGGGTTCACCGTTCACGCTGATGCACGGCGTCCACGATGAGGTCATCCCGGTCGATGTCAGCCGTGATTTCGCTGCGCTACTTCGACGCAACGGGTGGCCCGTCGAGCTCACCGAACTGCCGACAGATCACGCTGCGATCGCGGGGGCGGCCTACGACCAGGCCGACGACCGCTACCTGCCCGCGAGCGATGCTCAGGCACTTGTCATTGCGGAGGCTGTGGCGGAGAGAATCGCGAATATCGCTCGTGCGGCGCGCCTTTGAGACTGCTCAGTTGTGGACGCCACGCGTGCGCATCACACCGCTGACCAGGGAGCCAATACTGTCGAGCGCCTGCGATCCCACGATGTCGGAGCCGATACGCTGGGCTGCAGCGCCATAGTCGGGCCTCGCCAGAACGTGGCCGACGGCCGACCTTATCCGCGCCGGAGAGGGCGCGTCGGTACCGAGGTTGACGCCGACTCCTGTGTACGCGACGCGTGCGGCGACCTCCGCCTTGTCGGACGACTCCCCGGCGACGATCAACGGAATGCCGTAGCGCAACGCATGCTGCACGCCACCGTAGCCACCGTTGGTGACCATGACGTCTACGTGAGGTAGAAGCGCTGCATAGGGCAGCCATTCGGTGACGAAGACGTTGGGTGGCATGTCGGTGCATTCGAACGGTCGCCCCGTCGTCGCCACGATTACGATGTCCGTTTCTTTCAGGGCGGAGACTGTCGCACCGATCAGCCGGTCGTGGTCGTGATTGTCGAACGTCCCCTGGGTGACGTGCACGACGGTCCGCGCGGCAAGAACCTCAGGCCACCAATCCGGCGCGTCGAAAGTTCCCAATTCGTCGGGTAGCACCGGTCCGACGAAATCGACGGATGCAGGCAGATCCCGGCGCGGGTACTCGAACGCCGGCACGGTCAGTTGGACCAGTCGGTCGGCCAGTCGCGGCCAGTCGACGAGGCCGACGGGCGACGGCCGTGCACCAAGCGCTTCGAGTTCACGATTCAACGACTTCTGTACGCCCCGCAGCATGAGCCCCTGCACCACGCGGTGAACGCCGTCGTAATCCATGCCGGGGCGCGGCTCCCAAGCCATTCCGAACGGCGGGGTGTCCGCACTCGACAGAGTGACCGGCCCGACCCCGATCGCGAACACCTCCGGCCTGGGCCGATCTCTGAGCAACAGGGCAAGCACCCCGGTGAAGGTCAGATCAGCCAGTACGACATCCACCGGCTCCTCGGCCAGCACCTGCTCGAGCGCGTCGTATTGGGCAGCCAGCGGTGACACGAATGTCGACTCCAATTCTGCGAGCCCAAGCAGATAGCGGCGCAGAAGATTTGGCATTGGGATGCGTGGTTGTTGAGACGGCGGCTGGACGCGGGCGTCCGGGCCGAGAGGCACCACACGCAGGCCGGCACGCTCGAGGTCATCCCGAAAATCGGGCGCCGAGATGACGACGACGTCGTGGCCGCTTTTCTGGAGGTGCGCACCGATGCGCATCATCGGAAGGACATGCCCAGACAGCGAGCTGGCGGCGACGACTATGCGACCCAAGATGACACCCTTCAAAGAGCAGTTCGATTCAGCCGCCGAAAGCCGCCGGCTAGGTACTCTGTTGCCGCCAGGGGTCAAATCTAACCTCCGGCCCCGTCACTTGCTTGACCTCAACCATGGTTGAGGAAGCAGGCTGGAGTCATGGCTACCTTGACGAAGATCACCGACGATCTCTATCAAACCCAGATGGACTCGCCCTTCCCCGGCTTGACCACTCATGCCTATCTGTGGCGGCGCCCTGCTGGGAATGTGCTGTTTTACAGTCCGGCCGGCGATGCGGACTTCGACGCGATCGACGCACTGGGTGGTGTCAGCGCTCAATATCTCTCGCACCTCGACGAGGCAGGCCCGAACCTGGCCCGTCTCGCCGAACGCTTCGGCCACCGGCTGCACGCTCCCGCGGCCGAACTGGGAGAGGTGAGCGCACACGGCTCGGTCGACGTACCGCTGGAGCCGGTGCGGCATGTCGACGCGAACGACGTGGAAGTGCTTCCCACACCGGGTCATTCACCCGGAAGCACCTGTTACCTCGTGACAGGCGCGGGCGGTGACCGCTATCTTTTCACCGGCGACACCATATTTCCCGCCGGTGACGGCACCTGGTCGACCTTCGTAGTGCCCGGTCGAGGTGATGCGGCGGCAATGCGGGACAGCATCAAGCTGCTGGGAACCCTCAAACCCGACATCGTGATCTCGAGCGCGTTCGCCGGCGACACGGCGGTCGAAGTTGTCGACGAGACGCGGTGGTCGGAGATCATCGACCAAGCACTGGCGAGCGTGAAGTCCTAGGAGCAGCATCCGCCGGGGCTGTGGCCCTGCTCGGCGTAAGTGTCGTTCCAGCGCCACCACTCATAGGGCGGACCCTGCGGATAGCCCTCGGGCGAGTCCTCCCAATTCTCCTGTCGCCCAAGTGCGGTCATGTCGAGCAGGTTCCACGTTCCGACGAACACTTCGTCGCCTCGGCCGGAGATCATGTAGGTGCGGAAAACCCGGTCGTTCTCGTCGCGGATGAAGGCGTTGGTGCCGTGCCAGAGGTCGACACCGAAGTCCGTGTCGAAGTCATCGGTTAGCGAGTACCACGGGTGCCGCCACCCCATCTTCGACTTCATCCGCTCCAGGTCGGGTTGCGTGGCACGCGACACGTACACGAACGTTGTGTCGCGTGCGTTGAGATGAGCAAGATTCGGAACATGGTCGGCCATCAACGAACAACCCACGCAACCGTGTTCAGGCCAGCCCGGGTGCCCGGGGACATCGTCGCCGCCCGTGCCTGGTTCGATGAACGCGCGATAGACAATAAGCTGGCGTCTGCCGTCGAACAGATCGAGAAGGCTCAGCTTGCCGTCAGGGCCGTCGAAGACATACTCCTTTTCAACGGGTGTCCAGGGCATGCGACGCCGCTGGGCGGCCAACGCATCGCGGGCGCGTTGAACTTCCTTTTCCTTGACGAGCATGTCGTTCAGAGCGGCATCCCACTCCCCTGCCGACACAATGGGTGGAGTCTTCATTCGCCTTTCTCCCTTCTCATCTCAGGTCGTCGGAGCGGCCCGCCTGCAGTCGTGACCACTGCGCAATCGGGCGTCCGCCCGAGCGCATCGGTTCGAGATCATCGCCGAGCGGGTAGATAGGCCAGTCGCGCGGCGAGTCCTCCCACTCCTCTTGGCGGCCATTGACGGTGAGGTCCATCAGCGCAAGGCTGTAGTCCATCGATTCGACGCCGCGGTAATTGGTCCAATACGTCTCGAACACGCGGTCGCCGTCGCGTAGGTAGCAGACCAGATGCATGAGACCTTGTTGCCGTCCGACGAGCAGGGCGTCAAGAGATTCTTGCGGAGTACCACGGCATCTGCCAGGCCATGAAGTCGCGGTAGCGGCGGCTCTCGTCATACGGGCCTTGACAGAACACCGCGTAGGTTATGTCGCGCGAGTGCAGGTACGACAACTCTTGGACACTGGTGACGCACCATGTGCAGCCTTCGCATTGCTCGGCCGCGGAATGCCCTGTGTGCCACATGAAGTAGTACGCGATCAGCTGCGTACGGCCCTCGAAGGTGTCGAGAAGCGTGACCTGTCCGTCGGCGCCGCGCAACGGGATCGAGGCATCCAGCTCGACCATCGGTAGTCGGCGCCTGGCCGCCGCGATCGCGTCCCCTTCTCGCGTGTGTGCCTTCTCCCGGACCCGTAGCGCGTCGATCTGCGCCTGCCAGGTCACCCGGTCGGCGATCATTGGCATTCCCGTCACGCCAGCTCCAGTTCGCTCTTGAGGTTAGCGAGCTTCCAGGGCCACCCGCCAGAAATGAGTTCGCGCACAGTGCTTTCAGGCGGAAAGTCGTCGTGGATGACCGTGAGCTTCACTTGACCGTCATCGGCTGGCTCGATATCGAAGGACACCTTGGAGCGCCTCTCCGAGGCCGCCTTCTTCACGACGTCCTCAGCGAGGCCCAGTGTCGTCAACTCGGGCACAAAGGTATGAAAGGTGAACGCGAGCCTGCGATATGGCTCCGACTCGAGGATCACCTGCTCGGAGTCCGCGATCTCCAGGCCGGTGCAGTCAGACCACACGTATGAGGAGCCCTTCTTGAAATCCGACACCAACGCGTGGCCCATGTAGCGGTTGGAGAAGGCGGGATCGGTGATCGCCTGCCACAACCGCTCCGGCGTGGTGCGGATGTAGGTCGTGTAGACGAATGCGGGACTATTGCTCATAGGTTCGCTCTCCAATGCAATCTTCAGGTCGGCGAGTGTCTGCACCCGCGCACGGTCGTACTGGTTGATCCAGCGATCGGCGATCGCGTTGATCGGTTCGGCGTTGAGGTAGTGCAGTTTTTCCCTGCCCCGCCACACCGTGGTGATCAGGTTGGCTGCCTCGAGCACCGCCAGGTGCTTGCTGACCGACTGCCGTGCCATGGACAGTTCCGCGCACAAGTCGCGCAGACTCTGCCCGTTACGGGCATTGAGGCTGTCGAGCAGCAGACGACGGCTGGGATCAGCCAGCGCCTTGAATACCTCGTCCGTTTGTGTCATATCCGTTTATGCAGCTGTCTGGCTGCATCTCCACCATAGGCAGCCTTGCGGCTGCATGTCAATGGGTCAGTGCCGCTGGTTGAGTTCTTTGAAGCGGGCGAGAGCCAAATCCCGCTGGTCGAGATCAAAGGCCTCCATGCGGATGACGCGTGGCCCGTCGAAGAGGAGAAGGATGATCGCCGGAAGTTCGATTGCTGCGCCTTCGGCCGTGGTGCCTTTAACAACAACGCTGTTCACAACGCCCGTCGCCGATTGTGCGAGGATCTCGGGGCCCTCAACCCATAGGTCTGGGATCAGCGACTCCAAGGCGCGCATCGACCTCCAATGATCGGCGATCGTTTCGATGACTCCGCTTGCCAGTTGCCGATGATTCACATAGGTGGCACCGTCTTCAATCGCCGCGACCGCATCCCAGTCATGACGGTTATAGGCCTCATTCACCTTGTGCGACGCCTCGATCACCTCGGGATGGGCGACCGCTCGCGTTGCGATCCAGCGTGCAGTGAGCTCACCGAAGGAGCTGTTGATATCGTCGGAATCGAAAATCACAAAGCCGGAGATCAATTCGTCAGCGGTCACTTCGGCGTGTAGCAGAGCGTCCACAGCGATCGGCCGATCGACCTCGCTGTGATCGCGGAACACCAAGCGGCACAGCCCCAGGTGAGGTCCCCTGATGGCGATGGGTTCCACCTCCGCTTGCCAACTGGTAGGCGCCTCGAAGAAGAACGTGCGCGCGAAGTCCGGCTGGATCAAGCCCTTGTCACGCAGTCCTTTTCGCCGATCCTCATACCGCCCGTCTGCAGTGACAAGGGCAAGGTAGCGGTCAAGGTCGCGGCGGTTGAACGCATCCATCGCGGACGCGAAAACCCGCGTCTCGGCGTTCTCCAACTGACGTGTCGGGACACTGAGTTCGTCGAACCGCGCGAGCGCAGCGTCGAGGTCTGCCTCCTCGAACATTTCGCTGCGGTTGATCAGATCGCCGTCGACCATGATTATGTCGATCCCCCGCCACTCCGCCTCGAAGCCCCCTTGTGTGGTCCCCTCCGCCCTGTGAGCGATGACCGCTCCCAGATTGCTCAAACGGTGCACAGCTTCGATGTAGGTTCGACCGTCGGGCATGTCATCCCACGAAGATCGGATGTACGCGTTTAGCTCACCGGGCTCGAATGACGTCGCTCCGTGGTGATTGATATTCACCCAGTCTGGCGTCGTCGAAAAAGCTTCGTGACGGTTGGCCGCGGCGATGGCGCCTGATATGGCCGACCACGTCCGCGCGTGGTCGGCTGCATCACCGGCGAGGTATCGGGCATCGAGCTCCTCGAAGGCACCGTCGAGGTCGTCCGGATCGAAAAGGACTCCTCGGCGCATCAGGCCATCGTCAGCGACTTCAATGAGAACCAGACGCTCGACCGTTATCGGTTGCTCGACATCGCTAATGTCGCGATAGGTGTCGCGGGTCAGCGCTAGGTGAGCTCCCCTAACCGCGACAGGCTCTGTTCTTGCGCGCCAAGCGAGCGGTAGCGTTTCGATCACGGCGCGCGCGGCCTCTCGCAAGGGCCCTTCGTCACGAAAACCCTTGCGGCGGTCTTCGTATCTTCCGTCCGCAGTTGTCAGGCCAACAAATCCGTCGAGGTCCCGTCGATTTATTGCATCTACTTGTCGTGCCCGAGTCCGGGTTGCGGCATTCTCAAGGAGTGGCGCAGGCGCACCTAGTTCGTCGAACCGTGCGAGTGCAGCGTCGAGGTCTGACTCGTCGAATATTTCGCAGCGGTTGATCAGATCGCCTTCGAATGTCAAAAGGTGGATGTCGCGCCACTCCGCATGGAAACCTTGCGTCGACTTCCCGTGCGCCGGGGCCGTGACGACTGCTCCGAGAGTGTTCAGACGATGAATGGCCGCGATGTAGATGCTGAGGTCTGGTGCGACATCCCAAGCAGCACTGGTGAGACCGAACAGGTCACCGGGCGCGGAAGCTATCCCGCGGCGGTGGTCGATACTCGCGAAATCCGACGTCATCGCGGACAACTCGTGGCGGTTGAACGCAACGTACGCTCGCGCAACGAGCGCCCACGTGTGCGCGTGGGCGGCCGCTTCGCCTGCTGCATAGCGCGTATCGAGTTCTTCGAATGCGTCGTCGATTTCGTCGGGGTCGAACACGACCGTCGCGGTGACTCGGTTGTCGGCGTCGGTCTCGAAAATATGAAGGACTTCGGCGTAGAACGCTTCGGGTCGCTGATCCTTGCTTGTGTAGCGGGCTCGCGTGAGGGCGAGGTGTGCGCCGCGAATCGCCACCACGTCCTCGATCACGTTCGTGAAGCCGACATCAGCGGCTGCGCGCACGTCATCAATCGTGGTTTCGCGCCCGTATCGGATCCCACCGTTCACAGTCCGCCGTCGATCGTCGACCGAACAGCTGTCTGCAAGGATGGCGCGCATTCCGCCCCAGTCGCGGGCGGCCAAGCACGCTCGGCTTCGATCTATTACTGCAGTTGCCGCGTTGTCCAGCCGCGGTTGAGACAGGCTGAGTTCGTCGAAGCGCGTGAGCGCCGCGCCGAGGTCTGCCTCGTCGAAAGCTTCGCTGCGCTTCATCCGATTGCCTTCGAAAGTCAACAGATCAATTGATCTCCATTCGAGCTCCGAGCCTTCTCGCGAGGTTCCGTGCAGTGAGTGGGTAACAACCGCTCCTAGATCGCTCAGCCGATGGACACTCTCGACATATATGCGGGCTTGTGACGTGAGGTCCCACACGGCGCGGAAAGATGCGGGCATACTTTCTGCGTCGACCATCGCGAGTCGTCGGTGGTCGACGAACGCCCAATCCGTGGTCCTGGCGGCCAACTCGCCTCGATTGACCGAATCGAAACTCCGCGTGACGCGGGACCACATATCTGCGTGGGCGGCGGCTTCGCCTGTGGCGTAACGGGCGTCGAGTTCCTCGATGGCGGCATCGTAGTCATCAGGGTCGAATTCGATTACGGCGGCGATCCGTTCGCGAGTGTTGATCTCGACGATGCGAAGCGACTCGGTGTGAAATGCATCGGGGCGCTGGTCCCGTCCCATCATGCGAACACGCTTGAGGGCCAGCCGCGCGCCGCGGGTTGCGACGACGGTCAATTTTACGTTCGTGACCCCGACGCCGGCGACCGCTCGTATATCCGCCATTGCGGCATCTCGACCATGTCGGATCCCAGCGCCCACGATCCGACGGCGATCGTCGATGGACATGTCGTCAGCCAGTTGTGCCGACATTGCATCCCAGTCGCGTGCCGCGAAGGACGTCCAGAAGCGCTCGTTAACTTGGCTTGCCGCGTTGTGTAGTCGTGGTGCCGATCGACTCAGTTCGTCAAACCGCGCGAGCGCGGCGTCGACGTCGGCCTCGTCTCGAAGCTCGATACGGTTGACCAGGTCCCCCTCGACCGTCAGAAGTTCGATCATTCGCCACTCGGCATCGAAGCCGTCTTGCGAGGTACCCTGTGCGACAAGGGCGAACACCGATCCGACGCCGTTCAGAAGATGAACAGACTCGATGCGAATGGTGAGGTCCGGTGTTTGATCCCATGCGACGCGGGCGTACCCGTCCAGGGCACCCGCCTCGATGATCGCAAACTGCCGGTGGTCGACGAACACAAAGTCCGGTGTCTCGTCGGGGAGTTCGCGCCGGTTGAATGCGGCGACGGCGCCGGCGACGGCCGCCCATGTCTGCGCGTACGCAGCCGCTTCTCCAGCGAGATATCGCCGATTAAGCTCCTCGAAGGCGGCATCGACGTCGTCGGGGGCGAACACGACGATCGCGGCGATTCGCTCGTCGGCGTCGATTTCGTAGACGGTGAGCACCTCCGCGAGGAAGGCATCGGTCCCCTGCGCGCCACCCGAGTAGCAGGCACGCGTGAGAACCAGGCGCTCCCCTCGGGTGGCTATGGAGGTCGACGTTCTATTCGTGGACCCGAGGTCGGCGCTCGCCCGCATGTTGGCGATCTCCGCATTTCGGCCGTATCGGACTCCCCCGCCGACCACCCGACGGCGATCGTCACCGGAAACGTCGTCGGCCAGTATCTCCGCCATTGCGGTCCAGTCGCGCGCTGCGAAGCTCGCTAGCAAGCGCTCGGTCGCTTGGCTTGCGGCGTTCTTCAATCGCGGTGTCTGCAGGTGTAATTCGTCGAAACGGGCGAGCGCGGCGTCGAGGTCGGCCTCGTCGAATACCTCGCAGCGGCTCAGCATGTCGCCTTCCACCGTCACAGTCGTGATCACCCGCCACTCGGCGTCAAAGCCTTCTTGCGAGGTCTCGTGCGAGGCGTTGGTGACGACTGCTCCGAGGTCATCCAGACGATGCACAGCCTCGATGGAGTTGCGGAGGTCAGTCGTTAGGTTCCACGCGGCATCAAGTAATGCAGGCATATCACCCGACGCAAACGATGTGCCTCGGCGGTGGTCAATGTTCACCCAATCTGGCGTCGTCGGAGGCATTTCGCGCCGATTGAGCGCGGCGTATGCCCGTGTGATGACCGACCAGGTGTATGGATGGAGAGCAGCGTCGCCGGTGAGATATCGAGCGTCGAGCTCTTCGAAGGCGGCGTCGATGTCGTCCACGTCAAACACGACGAAAGCTGCGAATCTATCTTCGGCGTCAGTCTCGCCGACATGGAGGACCTCGTTGTGGAACGCCTCGGGTCTCTGGTCTCGAATCGAATAGCGGGCACGCGTGAGTACGAGGTGTGCGCCGCGAGTCGCAATCACGGCCGACGTCACGTTGGAGAACCCGAGGGCGGCGGCCGCTCGCACATCCTCGATGTGGGAATCTCGACCCTGTCGGATGCCGGCGTTAACGACCCTTCGGCGATCGTCGACGGAAACGTCGGCGGCCAGTGTGTCCGCCAAGGCGGTCAAGTCGCCGGCCGCGAAATGCGTCCAGTAGCGCTCGCCCACTTGGCTTGCCGCGTTCTCCAGCTGCGGCGCCGGACGACTGAGCTGTTCGAACCTTGCGAGCGCAGTGTCGAGGTTTGCCTCGTCGAAGATCTCGCAGCGACTGACCAGGTCGACTTCGACCTTCAGAACCATTGTCTCTCGCCACTCGGCATTGAAGCCTTCTCGCGAGGTCCCACGCGCCGTAAACGTGACGACTCCCCCAATATTGCTCAGCCTATGCACAGCGTCAATGCCGATACGGACGTCCGGCATCACTTCCCACGCAGCGCGTACATAAGCCTCCAGGTCGCCCGACTCGATCGGTGTAAGCGACCGATGATCGACGTCGACATAATCCGCTGTTGTGGCGGGGATTTCATGCCGGTTGAGCGCGGCGAAAACATTCGCGACGACCGACCATGTGCGCGAGTAGCCGGCCGCTTCTCCCGCGCCGTAACGGGAATCAAGCTCGTCGAAGGCGACGTCGATGTCATCCGGGTCAAACACGACGAGTGCCGAGACCACATCGTCGGCATCGGTCTCGATGATGAAAAGGATTTCGATGACAAACGGATCGGGGCACTCGTCTTCGGCTGTGTAGCCGATACGACCGAGGACGAGGTGCGCGCCGCGGGTCGCGATGACCGACGGCGTTGTCTGTCTGACGCCGCTGTCGGCGCGTAGCTGCATATCGTCGATCACGGCATTCCGGCCCTGTCGTAGTCCGAAATTGACCACCGGACGACGGTCCTCAATGGAAATGTCGGCAGCCATGGTTTCGGATACAGCGGTGCGGTCGTTGGCGGCGAAGTGCAGCCAAAAGCGCTCGGCCACTTTACTTGCCGCATTTTCCAGCCGCGGCGCCAGCCGGCTGAGCTCATCGAACCTCGCGAGTGCGGTATCGATATCGGCTTCGTCGAAATACTCGAAGCGATTGATTAACTCTCCTTGGACCGTCAGGATGGCGATCCCCGGTTGTTCAGCGCCGAAACCCTGCTGCGATGTTCCTCGTGCGACACACGTGACCACTGCCCCGATTTCAGTCAGCCGATGGACCGCCGCGATCTGGATACGCCAGTCCGGCAAGACTTCCCATGCGGCACGCATGTTGGCCGCGAAGTCGCCCTCCCACAGGGCGAGTCGGTGGTGGTTAATGTGGACCCAGTCCGACGCCGTCGGGGCTAGCTCATGCCGGTTGAGCGCGGCGTAGGCCTGCGTGATGACCGACCACGCGTCGGAGTGGGCGGCCGCTTCGCCCACGAGGTACCGGGCATCGAGCTCCTCGAACGCGGCCGCAATGTCGTCGGGATCGAACGCGATCGCCGCCACGATCTGGTCCTGGGTGTTGATTTCGACAACATCGATGATTTCGATATCCAGCCCCGGCCAATCGGGCGCGATGAAAAAGTGGCTAGAGAGGACGAGGCGCTCCCCACGGATCGCTATGGGGGTCGTCGTCATTTCTGTACATCCGATTTCCGCGATGGCTTTGACATTCGCGATTTCGGAGTCCCGACCATGTTGGACTCCGCGATTCACCACGTGGCGACGATCGTCGGCCGTGAAGTCGTCGGCCAGTGCTTGCGCCATGACATCCCAGTCACGGGTCGTGAAGTGCGAAAGGTAGCGCAAGAGTAGTTGGTTTGCCGCGTTGTTCAACTGTTGTGCAGGCCGGCTGAGCTCGTCGAATCTTGCGACCGCGACATCGAGGTCTGCTTCGTCGAACAGCTCGCAACGGCTTATCAGTTCGCCATCGACAGTCAGGAGTTGGATCACGTTCCACTCGGCTTCAAAGCCCTGCGGCGAGTTCCCATGTGACAGGGTGGTGACGACCGCGCCGCAATCGCTTAGTCGATGCACAGCGACATTGCGGGCTCGGAATTCCGACGTCGGATCCATGGAATCGTGGATGGCGGCGGCCAATTCTCCGGGCGCGAATACCGAAACACGACGGTGATCAATGGTGACCCAGTCCCGGGTGGTCGTGGAACGCTCGCCACGGTTGAACGCCGCGAGACTCCGGGCGATGACCGACCAAGTGTGCGAGTGGGCGGCCGCTTCACCCGCGAGGTACCGGGCGTCGAGCTCCGCGATGGCAGCGTCGATGTCATCGGCGTCGAAAAGGACGCGGGTTGCCATCCGGCTATCGCCGTTGATCTCGACGATGCCGAGCATCTCGGTGTGGAATGCGTCGGGCCGCTGGTCTCTCCCCGAGAGGCGGATACGCACCAGGGCAAGGCGCTCCCCGCGGATGGCGATCACGGTCGACGTCCCCTTCTTGGTCCCGAGGTCGGCGGTCGCCCGCATGTCCGCGATCTTGGCGTGTCGACCGTGTCGGGTGCCGGCGTTCACTACCCGCCGACGATCGTCTGCGAAAATGTCGTCGGCCAGTAACTCGCCCATCGCGGCCCAGTCGCGGGCCGCGAAGTACTCCTGGAAGCGTTCTTCCACCTTGGTTGCCGCGTTTTCCAGCCGAGACGCCGGCCGGTTGAGCTCGTCAAACCTCGCAAGCGCGGCGTCGAGGTCTGCTTCGTCGAACAACTCGACGCGACTGATGAGGTCGCCGTCGACTGTCACAACGTCGATCAACCGCCATTCCGCGCCGAACCCCACTTCTGATGTCGCGGACGCCGTATACGTGACGGCCGCGCCGAGGGCACTAAGCCGATGCACAGCCTCGATGCGGCTAGTCAAGTCGGGCGCGACGCTCCGTGCGGCACGCAGGTATGCGGTCAGGTCAGCCGTCTCCGCCCGAACAAGTCGTCGGCGGTCAACGATCTGCCATTCCGGCGCCGTGGGCGGAGCGTCCTGCTGGTCTACCGTGGCGAACCCACGAGTGACGACCGACCAGGTGTTGGCGTACACCGCCGCCTCGCCGACAATGTACCGGGCGTCGAGTTCCTCGAATGCGGCATCCATGTCGTCGAGGTCGACTATCACGACCGCCGTGAGTCGCTCGTCGGCGTCGATCTCGATAACGCCGAGCCATTCATTGCGGAACGCCTCGGACCGCTGGTCTGGGCCCGACCATTGGATCCGAGTTAGGGCGAGGCGCCGACCGCGGGTTGCGATGACGACCCATATCACGTTAGTGAACCCGACGTCGACGGACGCTCGCAGGTCTTCGATCAAGTAATCTCGGCCGTTTCGGGTCCCGGAGTTCACGACACGTCGGCGATCGTCAATGGAGAAGTCGTCGGCCAGGATCTCAGCGATTGCGTCAAAGTTGCGGTCTGCGAACCACATCGTAAAGCGTTCGGCCACTTGGCTTACCGCGTTTTTCACCCGTGACACGGGCCGACTGAGCTCGTCGAATTTCGCGAGCGCGGCATCGGTGTCGGCCTCGTCGAAGATCTCGGCGCGGCTTATCAGATCTCCTTCGACCGTCATGATCTCGACCAACCGCCACTCTGCATCGAAGCCCTCGTGTGAGGTCCCTTTCATCACCTGCACGAAGACCGCTCCGAGGTGGCTCAGCCGATGTACAGCCTCGATGCGGAAGCTCATGTCCGGAATTTGATCCCAGGAGGCACGGAGGTATGCGATGAGGGCGCCGGGTGCAAACGGTGCCCCGTGACGGTGGTCGATGTTGACCCAATCCGCCGTTGTGGGCGACAGCTCATGCCGATTGAGTGCCGTGTAGACATCCGTGATGACTGACCAGGTGTGCGCGTGCGGCGCCGCCTCGCCCGCGAGGTACCGGGCGTCGAGTTCGGCTATGGCGGCGTCGATGTCGTCGAGATCAAACGCGACGTACGCCACGATCTGCCCGTCGGCGCCGATCTCGACGAGACGGAATAGCTCGGTGTGGAACGCGTCGGGTCGCGTGTCCCGGCCCGAGTAGATGGTGCGAGCGAGGGCGAGGCGCTCTCCCCGAACAGCCATGACTTGTGACGTCATGGTCGCTGTCCCGAGATCGGCGATCGCCCGTACCTCCGCGAGCTCGGTGGCGCGGTCGGTGCCTGTCCGGTGCAGTCCTCGGCGCCGGTCCTCGACCCGAAGGTCATCGGTGAAGAGCGCGCCGATTTCATCGAAGCGTCTGTCTGCGAAGAAAGCGTTGAATCGATGATCGGCGCGACTCGCGGCGTTCTCGAGCGGCCCTCGCGTCGGTTGCTCCTCAAACCGGGTGTGCGCGGCGTAGAGCTCGGCTCTCGCGGCATCGATGTCTTCGATGTCGAAACAAACCTGCAGTGCGATCCGTTCTTGCTCGTCCACTCCGACTACCTGGAGCATCTCGTCTTGCGGCGCCCCGGAACTCAGGTCGGCAGTGCCTACCAGCAGTCGAGCGAGGGCAAGACGTTCGCCGCGGACGGCGATGGGAACGTAGTGGTATCGCACTATGCCTGTCGCCAGATAATGCCCCATCTCATGTGAGTACTGGCCAGACGGAAGGTCGACTCGCGGATAACCGACGATCTTCCGATGACTCTCGACCGAGATGTCCGGGGCAAACAGCTGCTCTGCCTCGTCCCATGCCTCGCGGGCGGCTACGTCACCTAGCCGGCCGAGCGTTCGTACGCATGCGTTTTCAGGTTCGGTAGTCGGCGCCGAAGATTCTTGCCAGAATCGGGCGTGCGCGGCGTCGAGCTCGGCTATCGCGGCGTCCACGTCTTCGATGTCGAACCACACCCCAAGCGCAATGCGGCCTGACTGATCAAGACCTACCAGCTGAAGCATTTCAGAGTGTGGTGCGCCGGAGCTCACATCAGCAGTTGCCAGTTCCAGTCGGATGAGCGCCAGTCGCTCGCCTCGTACGGCGACAACCCCGTGACGATAATTGATGCCCGCCTCACCCGAAAGCCGCCTCAAGATCTGTATCCAATTGCCCGAGAAGAGGTCATCGCGTGTGAACGTGATGAACTTTCGGCGGCTCTCTACCTCCACGTCGGCTGCGCTCAACTCCTCGACTTCGCTCCACGCACCGCGGTTGAGAGCAGCGATCAAGTGACCGGTCACTCGTGTGCACGCGTTATCCAGCGCGGCTAGTTGAGTTTCCGGTGGAGCGGGGGGGGGACGGGACTTCAGCGCCCAACAGCTTGCGCGCTTTTTCAGCAAGTGCTGCTGCACCTTTCAGCTCGTATAGGCTGACCGCCTTCTCGGCCGCGACTCGCGCCCCCGCGGCATCGCCGGCAATCCCCAACACCGCCGCCATCGCGAGGCAGGCATCGCCGTGGTCGACCAAAAGGTCGGTGCGCTCGGCCCAACTGACAGCCTCCTTGGCCACCCGTCGCGCCTCGTCATGGGCACCGCCGCGGGCCAGCAGCTGCGCCCGAACCGTCCGCCACGCGATCGACGGCTTCAACGCGTGGCCAGCGAGATCCTCACTCTCCGCGCATAGTTCGTCGGCTTCGGCATCTCGGCCGAGCACCAGACAAGCTCGCGCCAACAATGCAGCGGTCTCGGCCGTGTCGGCCTCGAGGCCCATGCGGCGGAACCCCTTGTAAGCCCGTCGCAGATGCGGCTCGGCAGAAGCGGGATCGTCGGCCGCCAACTCGACGATCCCCGCGAACTGGTCGACCTCGAGTAACGCGTGCCGCATACCGAGCTCGGTCAGTGAACGCCTAGCAGAGTCAATCAGCTGACGGCCCGCGGCGGCGCGCCCGCGAAAGGCATCCAGCACGCCTTGGCACCGCGTCGACGTGGCCTCCACGACCGGCGATCCCGTCGTGATGCGAAGCAGCCGAACGACATCCAGACACCGCCCGCCCGCGCGCGGAACCGGGTTCGGTCCCCACAATGCCGCGACTGGTGCGCCCGCGAGCACGGCGTTCACCCGACGATGCTCACCTGCCCGTCGCGCCGCTGTGAGCGCTTGATCCAACGCGGTTTCGCAATCGCCGATCCGCCCGAGGCGGGCCAGGCATCCGGCCCGGACCGTGTGAGCCTTGGCCTCCCCTGCGGCGTCGTCGAGCCCGGCGAGCTCCTCGGCCGCCGCGCCCAGCGCGGCCTCGATTTCGTCCAGGCGCTCGGGGTCGGTGAGCATCGACAGCTGGCCGTCGAAGCACGTGCCCCAGGCCGACAGGCGCGCGGAATCGTTTGCGGCGCCTTGCAACTGCGAGACCGCGCCCCTCGCTGTTCCCACATCACCCGCGGCCAGCAGCGCCTCACAACGAGCGACCAACAGCTCGGCTTGCAGGTCGGCGCGGTCGGGCAACTCATCGTCGAGCTCATCGAGTGCGTGCAATGCCTTGTCGTAGAGGTCGGCCGCGCCTTCGTAGGCCAGGCGTGCCATCGCCTGATCCGCGGCGCGCCGACAGTAGTCGACAGCCTTGACCGCGTTGCCCGCCCACGCGCACTCGAAGTAGTGGTAAGCCAGTTCGGCGAGCAGTTCGTCGTCGGCACCCTGCTCGCTTTCGAGCGTCGAGGCGATCCGCTGATGCAGCCGCATCCGACGGACCGAGGCAAGCTCGGCCAGCAGCGACTGCCGGACGATGGCGTGGTTGAACCGATACCGACCGCCCGGTTCTTCAATGACGATTCCGGCCTTGGACGCTTCGTCGAACGCGTCGACGAGATCTTCGCCGACTACACGCTCGACCAGGTCGATCGCAAACCGGCTGCCGACGACCGCCGCCGCCGCAAGGGCCTTGTTGGTTTCCGCTGGGAGCCGAGAAAGCCTGCGACTCACGGCTTCCCGGACGCCCTGTGGCAGGGTGCTCGGATCCCAATGGCCACCGCTTTCATCCACGTGGCGCAGCGCCTCGATCAGGAAGAACGGATTTCCACCCGTCACTGACGCCAACGCCCGTCCGAGCTCTTCGTCGTCGTAACCCGCCTCGGCGACGTAGGCGGTGACGTCGTCCTCGTCGAGACCGCTGAGCTGAAGGCGATTCGCGGAGCCGTCGCGGTGCAGGTCGGCGAGCATCGCCGCCAAGGGGTGGGAGCGGTCCAGGTCGGTGCTGCGGTACGTCCCGACGATCTGCACACGGGCGTGCTCTCCGAACCGCAGAAGATGCCGCAGTAGCAGCAGTGTGGGCTTGGCCGCCCAGTGGAGATCGTCGAGAACCAGCACGACAGGCGCACTCGCGGAGGCGATTCCCAGCAGCGCAACGACGGCATCGAAAAGCGCGTAGCGCTCGGTGTCCGCGTCGGCGCGGGGAGGCGCTGTCAGATCGGGTAGCACATCGGTCAGTCCGGGAACCAATGCAAGAAGTGCTTCGACTCCTCGCAACCCGCGCAACCGGCTGGCGCCGAGGCAGGGCACCAGCGAGCGCAGCGCCTCCGCGAACGGTTGGTACGGCGCGCCCAGGTCCTCGTCACAGCGGCCGTAAAGGACGACCGCTCCCTGCTCGTAGGTCTGCCGCGCCCATTCACCGGACAGCCGCGTCTTGCCAACGCCTGGTTCACCGGCGATCAGCACGGCGCGGGTGCCGGCATCGAGTGTTAGTTGCCATGCAGAGAGAAGTCGCTCGAGTTCTGGAGCGCGCCCGACGAACGGCCCTGGTCCGGCGAGCACCGCAGGCAAGTCGGGTCGCTCGATGGGTACTGCTTCGGTCGTGGGAGTGGCGGGGTCTTCGGTGGTCTCCAAGCGCAGTTCGAACACATGCTCCGGGCGAGCCAGGTTCTTCAGCTGGCGCGATCCCAGATCGATGAGGAGGACGTCGTCCGAAAGGGTGTCGATGACGAGTTCGGCCGTGGCGCCCGAACAGAGGATCTGCCCGCCGGCGGCCAACGAGCGCAGGCGCGCGGCACGGTTGACCGCGCGGCCGAAGTAGTCGCCATCGCGTAGCTCGACCTCACCGGTGTGCAGTGCCACCCGGATGCGCATGGGCCCCGTCAGCGCCCACGGTTCGTGACGGATCGCTTCCTGCAGCTCGATCGCGGCGGCGGCCGCCCCCGATGGTCGGTCGAAGACCGAGAACGTCGCATCGCCCTCGCCGCGAGTCTTGATGAGGCGCCCGCCCCGGGACGTGACGACCTGTTCGACCATCTCGTCGTGCCGAGCGAGAGCCACCGCCATGGCGTTGGCTTGGGCTTCCCAGGCGGCGGTCGACCCCTCAATGTCGGTGAGCAGGAAGGTCACCGCCTTGGTGACTGTCGAAAGTTGCTGTGATACAGCTAGTTCCAATGTGTCGTCCTGCGCGACGATTGCGACCTCGAGGCGGCGAAGGTCTGGTCCGGGGTCGACGCCAAGTTGATCGGCGAGCAGCGACCGAGCACGTTGATATGCGGCCAGGGCTTCACCCTGCCTGCCAGCGCGGTAGAGAGCGAGCATCAGCTGGCCCCAACGCCTTTCGCGGAGTGGCGCGTCGGCTATGCCAGCCTCGAGGTCTCCAATGATCTCTGCAGCGCGACCGGTCGCCAGCAGCGCTTCGGCGCGATCCTCCACTAACGCGGCGTGGCCCTCGATCCACCGCGTCTTTTCGGACACTCCGCGCTGGCTCTCGGGAAGTTCGGGGATACCGCGCCAGAGCAATAGCGCCTCGTCGAAGCGGTTCACCGCCTGATTAACGTCGCCGACGGCGAGGGCGGCGCGGCCCAGCTTGGCGGCTGACTTGTAGCGGGTGGCGTCAATCTCCGTGGTGCTCAGGGTCCAGCCTGTTCCCTCGGTCAACACGAAGCCGTCGCCCAGGGCGCGACGCAGAGAAGAGATATGGGTCTGCAGGGCCTTGGCAGCGGTGCGCGGCGGATCATCGTCCCAGAGGAGTTCCACGAGAGTGTCGGCCGATACGACCGAACCACCGTGCAGCCCGAGCATCGTCAGGATTGTCCGGGGTTTGGCGCCGGGAATGGAGACCGGCAGGCCATACTGCCGGACCTGTAGAGGTCCCAAAACCCCCAGCTCCACCTGTTGAAGCGTAGTCACCTAGCCATCGTCATTCGGGCGAATCCGCATGCGGTCAAGGTTTAGTAAAGATGTCGGTGGCGTGCGTCAGGATGGCCCCATGGCTACGGTTCAGAAGGAAATCGAGATCCACGCGTCGCCCGAACGGGTGTGGGAGGCCTTGAGCGATGTCGGCGCGTTGCACACCCGACTCGCGGCGGGGTTTGTCGTCGACACCAAAATGGACTCAAACACGCGCGTCGTCACCTTCGCCAACGGCATGGTTGTGCGAGAGGAAATCGTCACAGTCGACGACGCCTCTCGACGAGTCGTCTGGGCGATCATCGATCAGCAGTTCGTCCACTACAACGGCGCTGCGCAGGTCTTCGACCATCCCGACGGTAGCCGCTTCGTCTGGACCACCGACCTGCTGCCCGACGACGCCGCGGGGAATGTGGACGCGATGATGGTCGCTGGCATCGCGGCGATCAAGGAGACGCTCGAAGCTGAGTGACCCCGTCGCTCTCACCGGATATGGCAGGCTCGTTTTGTGGATCTGCCACACCCGGAACCGGAGACACCACACCTCGCCGACGTCGTTCCGTCCGTTCTCTTTGCGATGGGTGTCGCGGGATTCGACGGCCGCATCCCGCTAAGAGACGACGTCGCCGGCGCCTGTGTGCTGTTGGTCGACGGGCTCGGCGCGGAATTGCTCGACGAACACGCCGCCGAAGCCCCCGTCATGGCCGGTCTGCGCGGCCGTGACCTGCAGGTCGGCTTTCCGGCCACCACCGTCGCCGGACTCGCCGCGCTGGGCACCGGCTGTCGCTCCGGCGAGCACGGCATGGTCGGTTACTCCTTCCGGCTGCCCGACGTCGGGGTAGTGAACTCTTTGCGCTGGCGCATGCACCCGTGGGGCGCCGACGTGCGAGACGCTGCGCCACCCGAGCAGGTGCAGCCGATGCCGACGACGTTCGAACGGGCCGTCTCGGCGGGGGCGTCGGTCAGCGTCATCTCCGGAGCCGAATTCACCGGGTCCGGGATGACGCGCGCGGCGCTGCGCGGCGGCCAGTACATCGGCGTGCACGCGATGGGCGATCTGTCGGCGCGGGTGCGCGAATCCGTTGCCGCCGGCGGGTTCTGCTACGCCTACCACAGCGAACTCGACATGATGGGCCACCTGTACGGGCCCGGATCGACCGCGTGGATCATGCAGTTGCGCCAGGTTGACCGGCTGGTGGAATCGATCATCGAGGGCCTTCCGCCCGGAGGACTGCTCGCAGTCGTGGCCGACCACGGGATGGTCACCGTCGGCACCGACGACGTCGACATCGACAGCGACGACTCGCTCACCGTGGGTGTGACCGATATCGGGGGCGAGGCTCGGGCGCGGCACATATATGTAGTCCCCGGCGCGGCCGACGACGTGTTGGCGACATGGCAGGCCACGCTCGCAGGTCGGGCATGGGTGGTCTCGCGCGACGAGGCTATTGCCGCCGGCTGGTTCGGCGAGCGCGTCAGCGACACGACGCGAAGCCGCATCGGCGATGTCGTAGCCGCCGCCCGCGGTTCTGTAGGTTTGCTGAGACGGACTGTCGAGCCACTGGAGTCTTCGTTGATCGGCCACCATGGCTCGCTGACGAGCGCCGAGCAGAACGTCCCACTGCTACTCGCCTACGCCTGAGCGGCGCTGTTCAACGTTGAACTTACTGATGTAACAAGTTGAATTGCAGTGCTTTTCGTAAGTTATGCCGATTCCAAACAACATCGCTGCCACGAATAGTTGCTCTCCCCAACATAAATCGCTAACGCGATGGTCACGACCAGCAAACAAATCGGCGAATACGTCAGTTTTCGCCGGATGCTGAGTGAAGTAGCACACCGAATTCCAGCATTGTGGCCGCGGTCACACCATATTCGGTGAACGTGATCACAGATTTTGGCAGCTTACAAATCGCTCTGTTAACGTCCGGCGTCATGTTTGCTGTTGCAACGCTTTTGACGCTAGTCAATTCCGTGTCCGGCACGCCCTACGTCACCGGTGGGGATTCCCCGGCCGGTACCGACTGCTCAGGACTCGTCTCGTGGGTCACCAACGCGGCGACCGGACGCCCGATCTACGGGGACCGGTTCCACACCGGGAACATCGAGAGCGCCCTGAAGGCGCGCGGGTTCCAGTACGGCTCGCAGCCCGGCGCCCTGGTCGTCGGCTGGAACAGCGGCCACACCGCCGCGACGCTGCCCGACGGCACGCCCGTGTCCTCCGGCGAAGGCGGCGGAGTAAAGATCGGCGGCGGCGGCGCCCATCAGCCGCAGTTCACCAACCACATGTTCCTGCCGATGCCGCCCGATCAGGCGCCACCGCCCCCCGGCGCCCCGATCGTGCTGATGAACCAGCAGGCGCCGATGCCCCCAGCACCGCCAATGGCACCCCCACCACCGCCGCCGCCGCCCGCACCACCGATGGCCGGCCCGGTTGATCCGATGTTGGCGCCGCCTCCCCCGCCCGCACCACCGATGGCACCGCCTCCGCCCGGCGCACCGCTGCCCCCACCGCCGGGTGCGCCCCTGCCCCCACCCCCCGGCGCCCCGGTGCCACCTGCCTGACCCGAAGGGCGCGATAACGTCTGCGGCGTGATCGTGCTGCTGCCGCCGTCGGAGACCAAGCATCCCGGCGGCGACGGACCACCGCTGCGCCTGGACGCCCTGTCATACCACGAGCTGACGCCGCTGCGCGCCGAACTCGTCGACGAGCTGGTCGAGCTGGCCGCCGACGAGTCGGCGTGCAGTCGCGCACTCGGGCTCTCGGCTTCTCAACACGCCGAGATCGAGCGCAACGCCGCACTAAGCGATGCGGCAACGCTGCCCGCTATCGATCGCTACACCGGCGTGCTTTACGACGCGCTCGACATCGCATCGCTGACGCGCGTCGCGGCGAGCCGTGCCCGGGCCAGGCTCGCGGTCGGATCGGCACTGTTCGGGCTACTGCGCGCCGACGATCACATTCCCGCATACCGGCTCTCCGCCACATCGAAGCTGCCCGGACAGCCCGCCCTGTCGACGCGCTGGCGACCACTGCTCGAGCCGGCGCTCGACAAGGCCGCAGCACATGAGCTGGTCGTCGACCTGCGGTCAGGCTCGTACGCGTCGCTCGGAAGGTTGCCCAATGCCGTGCGGGTCGATGTCGTCTCGGAGAACTCCGGCGGCAAGCGCACCGTGGTCAGCCACTTCAACAAGGCGCACAAGGGGCGGCTCGCCCGCGCGCTGGCCTCCACCCGATCCGAGCCCGGCACCGCGGCCGCGGTCGCGACGATCGGGCGGCGCGCCGGCATGCGCATCGAACGCGAAGGCGATCAGCTGACGGTAGTGGTGCCGGCTTGAGTTCTTGCGAAAAGTCTTCGCCTCTAATGCTTTCGCGTGTCAGATCGGAGCGATCAAGTCCGTCGTGTAGAACTCTGCCGGGTTCTGCGAGAACCTGTCCGGGCGACTGATGAACACCCAGGCGCCCGTCGCCCATGGCTCGATGGAGTCCTGCAGCGAGGTCGACCCCGCGCCTGCGCCATCGGTGTTCAACGAACTCTGCGCGACGCCGGGATCGGCACCCCAACAATGCTGCGCAGGGGTACGCGGTACCTGGATCATCCTGACGTCGTAACGCATGTTCGGCACGGCGGTAGCGAGCTGAACGTCAGCGGTCAGCGTGGAACCGTCCGACCGCAACGTGCCGAGCGGCCTCCCCATCCCGCTCGGGCCGTTGTAGTCGGTCTCGCTGAAATCGCAGCGGCGCAGAATCTGCGAGAACGGCAGCACGGTGCCGCCCGCTCCAGCGGCGACCCCCGCGTCGTTAGTACCGTCGGCGAGCGCTGCCGCAGGAGGCGCCGCCAAAGCCATCGCTGCCGTCAGCGTCAAAATCCACGTCGTTCGTCGCATAGTCCCGAGTAAAGCACCGATCAGCGGCGCAATGGGCGATTCCGGCCGGTCGATCGATCGGCAGGGCAGCACCGTCGCGCTCCCGTACGGTTGAGTCATGACGGTGTTGCCGGACGTTGGAGCCGTGCGGAAGCAGCTGGGGCGCAGCCTGTTCGGTTTGGTTGCGGGCCCGGACGGTCCGGCGAAGCGTTCCCGCATTCACGACACGCTCGGCCCGCGGTGGTTCGACGAGGATTGCCCGATTCGCCGTGTGCACGCCGACGCGTCGATGTTCGTCGGCGGGCTGCGCGCACTCCTGCTGCAGTCCCTGCATCCGCTGGCGATGGCGGGCGTCGCCCAGCACTCCGACTATCGGGGTGACCCGTGGGGCCGCCTTCAGCGCACCAGCACCTTTCTTGCGGTGACCACATTCGGTACGGCTGGCGATGCGCAGCGCGCGGTCGATCGGGTACGCGGTATCCACCGACGGGTGAGCGGTGTGGCTCCCGACGGCAGGCCCTATACCGCCGGCGACCCGCACCTGCTCGAGTGGGTACACATCGCGGAGGTCGACAGCTTCCTGCTCGCGCACCAGCTTTACGGGGCGCACCCGCTCGATCAGAGTGGCCGGGACGGATATGTGGCCGACACCGCCCGCGTCGCCACGGCACTCGGTGTCGTCGACCCGCCGCGGACTGAGCGGGAACTGGCCGAACGCATCGAAGCCTTCCGCCCGGAATTGACGAGCACACAGTCGGCCCGAGAGGCGGCTCGCTACTTGTTGTTGACTCCCCCGCTGCCCGTCGTCGCGCGAGCTCCGTACGGTCTGCTCGCGGCGACGTCGGTGGCGATGTTGCCGCCATGGGCACGGTTGCCGCTGCGGCTGCCCTACTTTCCGCCGGTCGAGGCCACGCTCATCCGGCTGTCGGGTCGTGTCGTCGTAGGCGGAATCCGGTGGGCATTGACCGCGACCAGTTGAGTCAGTCCCGGCACTCGACGACGTCGTACACGCCGTCGGCGTAGAGCGAACGGATGCGCTTTTTGTCGAACTTGCCGACGCTGGTCTTGGGCACCTCGTCGATGAAGGTCCACCGCTCGGGCAGCCAGAAGCGGGCCACCTTGTCGCACAGGTGGTCTCGCAGCTCCTGCGCACTGGATGACGCGTCGCTTTTGATCACAACGGCCGCCAGCGGTCGCTCCTGCCAACGCTCGTCGGGCACCGCCACCACAGCAGCCTCCAGCACCGCGGGATGTTCCATGATGCACAGCTCGAGTTCCACCGACGAGATCCACTCACCACCCGACTTGATCACGTCCTTGGCACGGTCGGTCAGCGTGATGAACCCCTGCGGATCGACACGACCGACATCACCGGTACGCAGCCAGCCCTGGTCGAACTTCGAGGAATCCGCATTCTGGTAGTACGATCCCGTGATCCACGGTCCGCGAATTTCTATCTCGCCCACAGCTTTACCGTCGTTCGGCAGCACCGCGCCCGCGTCGTCGACGATGCGGACCTCGACTCCGCATGCCACCCGGCCCGCCGACGCCCGCAGGGTCCAGGCGTCTTCCCCGGTGACCTCGGGCGGCGGTGTCGCGAGCGCGGCCAGCGGGGACGTCTCGGTCATACCCCAGCCCTGACGAATGACCACGCCGAACTGCTGCTCGTACTCCTTCATCATTCCCAGTGGCACGGCCGACCCGCCGCAGCACACCGTCTTCAACGAGGAGATGTCCCGCTCGGGATGGGCGTGCAGATACTGCAGCACGTCGTTCCAGATCGTCGGGACCGCCGCCGCGACGGTGGGCCGGTGCAGCTCGATCATGTCGACGAGTGGCTCGGCCTGCAGGTACCTGTCGGGCAATACAAGGTCGGCCCCGGCCATCACTGCCGCATACGGCTGCCCCCACGCGTTGGCGTGAAACATCGGCACCACCGGCAGCACCCGATCACCGTCGACCAGGCCGATCGCGTTGGCCGTATTGACGCTCATCGAATGCAGATATGTCGATCTGTGGCTGTAGACAACGCCTTTGGGATTTCCCGTGGTGCCGCTGGTGTAACACATTGCGGCTGCGGACTTCTCGTCAAGTTCGGGCCATTCGTACGTAGTGGGCTGGCCTTCTAGTACGTCGCCGTAGCGGATGACGTTCCTGCCCGTCGCCGCCAGCGGTCCGGGATCTCCCTCGCCGACCGTGATCACGGTATGCACCGTCGTCAGATTCGGTAGCACCGCGGTGAACAGCGGAAGTATCGACATATCCACCAGCACAACGGAATCCTCGGCCTGGTTGGCGATGAACGCGATCTGCTCACCGGCCAGCCGAATGTTGAGGGTGTGCAGCACCGAACCCATGCACGGGATGGCGAAGTACGCCTCGAGATGCTCCTGGTTGTTCGGCATGAACGTGGCGACACGCTGTCCGGTCGTGACACCCAGCTGTCGCAGACCGTGCGCGAGTTGAGCGATGCGCGTACCGAGTTCGCCGAAACTGATCTCGCGGTAACCGTCGGCCGTCCGGGAAATCACTTTGCGACCGGAATACCAAGTGGTCCCATGCCGCAGGATCCCGGTCACGGTCAGCGGAAAGTCTTGCATCGTGCTGTCCATGTCACCCCCAAGGCGCATCGGTGGGCAGGCATCCATGATTGCCGATCTCCGCAGCAGTTCGGGAGGAAACGCACAACGTGACCGCTAGCATCACTCGGCATGGCGCAGTACGGTTATCCGCCGGTCGGGCCACCGAAGCCTCCGGTGTCCGGCGGTGATATCGCTGTCTCCGTCACCGCGCTCGTCCTGACGGTGTTACTGGGCGCGGTTGCGTCGTTTCTCGGACTCTTCTCGCTCGCGTTCATCGACTCGTGTCCACCGGCGAGCTGCAGCGTTGAGGGAGCCGTCACCGCGGTCATGCTGGCGCTCGGCGTCGCCGCGGTCATCGGCGTGGCGGGCCTCGTCGTGACCGTGGTGCAACTGTTCCGCCGGAAGCGCAGCTGGCCGTTTGCGGTCGCGACGCTGGCGCTGTGCACCATCACGGTGTTCCTCGGAGGTGTCGGCTACGTGCTCGCCGTCGGATGAACCGAGGCGGCCGGCCATTGGCCGAATCGCGCCTCTGACTGTGCGGAGTCACCTACCGTTTCAAGGGTGGAGATACACCCTGCACCAGAAACTGAAGCCCCCGGCCTGGTGCCGGTCGGGGCACTGCGCTCAGGGGACCCAATCACCGATGTCAACGGTGGCGGTCAGCACTACATAGTCCTGGAGTCCAAGAAACTCGGCGAAAGCTGCGTCGTTCTCGAGCTGGAATCCAAGGCCAACGACCAGATCAGGGTGATCGAGGCGTCCTTCCCTGCCGACTACGTGATGAGCCTGACGCCACGCCATCCCATTCTGTGATCTGGCACTAGCCGCGTGCTTCGTTGGAGACGCAGGCGAACCCCGACGAAACGGAGTACCGAATGCTGCGCGACATCCGCGAACTGACCGAATCGCCGGAGGAGTACGCGGCCGAACTGCGTAGGCGCTGGGGCGGATTGTTGAGCTACCGCTACATCGGGCGCAGTTACGCGTCGATGGATCTGGTCACCGAGGACAACACCGTCACGCTGCGCCATGACATGCGTAACCCCGCGGGCGGAGTGCTGCTCGCCGTGTACGGCATCTCAGCGCCAGAGAGCGGTCACATGTCGGACCTGGAGGCCGTACCCAACCCCGTCATCCACTCATGCCAGATCATCGACGCCGGCCGTGACGTTCGCCGAATCGAGATCCTCTCCGAGGAACTCAAGGTCGGTCGCCAAATGGGGTACAGCCGCGCGAAGATCGTCGACGCGGATCGTCCCGACCGTGTGCTCGCGCTGATCGAAGGTCAGGGCGTGACGATCGGGACGCCGCCCGAGGGGCTCGAACGGATGGCGGCCAACCCCCTCGAGGTCGTGGACTCCCCAGATCTGCCTCCGCTGTGGAAAGTGTTCGGCGGCTACCGACGGCCCGACGGGGACTGGGGCCTACCCGAGCTCGCAGCGGAAGTCGCGTCGCCCGACGCGGCGCTGCACATCGGACCCCAATTCGTCATTCTCGAGACGGCCGCCGCCGACGCCGCGGCCATTCTCGCGGGGACCGAGCGCGTCCAGGGCGTCTCGACGCACGTGATGTTCCTCGCGCGCGGCAAGGTCGGTCCGTTCCGAGTCGAGACCGAACCGATGAACGGTGCCGACGGCATGATCGCGGTGCGCGTGCTCATGCGCGACGAGGGGAACGGCCACCGGTTGATCACGACGGCGTCCTACCAGTTCCGCCCGGTGTAGCGGCAAGAGCGCCGAGGCGGCATGCGACACTTTGGCCATGGTTGTCGCAATCGCCCGTCCCAAGCTCGAAGGCAACATCGCTGTCGGCGATGACCGCCAGATCGGATTCGCCGAATTCGGAGACCCCCAGGGCCGCGCCATTTTCTGGCTGCACGGAACGCCCGGCGCGCGGCGCCAGATCCCGATGGAAGCCCGCGTCTACGCCGAACAACAGCACATCCGGTTGATCGGAGTGGACCGGCCGGGCATCGGTTCGTCCACGCAGCACAGCTATGACACCGTCGTCGCCTTCGCCGACGATCTGCGCACCATCGCCGACACGCTGGGCATCGACAAGTTCGTCGTCGTCGGACTATCCGGTGGCGGGCCGTACACGCTCGGCTGCGCGGCGGCATTGCCCGATCGCATCGTCGCCGCCGGCGTCATTGGCGGGGTCGCCCCGACCATGGGTTCAGACGCCATCACCGGGGGTCTGATGGGCAATCTCGGCACGCGGGTCGCCCCGCTGCTGCAGGTGGCCGGAACCCCTATCGGATTGCTCGCCAGCGCCATCATCCGGCTGATTCGCCCCGTCGCGTCCCCCGCCGCCGACCTGTACGGCCGGGTCTCGCCGGAAGCCGACCGCAGGCTGTTGGCCCGCCCGGAGATCAAAGCGATGTTCCTCGACGACATCCTCAACGGCAGCCGCAAGCAGATGGCGGCGCCGTTCTCCGACGTCGTCGTCTTCGCCAGGGACTGGGGTTTCCGGCTGAGCGACATCAAGGTGCCCGTCCGCTGGTGGCACGGCGACGCCGACCACATCGTGCCGTACGCGCACGGGCAGCACGTGGTGTCGCGGCTGACCGATGCCGAGCTTTATCCGATGCCCGGCGAAAGCCACCTCGCCGGACTCGGCCGAGCCGAGGAGATCCTGCACACGATGCTCAAGGTGTGGGACGAATACGGCTCCTAGCGTGCGGCGGTTTGCCGCGGCGAGGACCGTCGCGTTCAGCCGATCAGCGCTTGAGCCAGGCTGCGACGGCGTCCAGGTCTCTGGAGTAGGTCATGAGAAAATCGTCGTGGTACAACGCACCACCGCTGATCTTGTCGTCTCCCTGCCAGATCACGTGCACGCGCACCGGGCTACGGGTGTAGTAGTCCGTGCGGTCCGTGTCCCGACGATGCCACCCGGCTGCCACGGCGCGCTCGGATAGCTGGCCGCGCTCGGTGGCTGCTGTCATTGGGTATTCCTCCTGTGTCGCCCGCCTACGCTAACGGGTCCTCGGGAAAGGTTTGTGCCGATGATCGGCTCGCAGTTCTTCACCGCTGATATGACCCAGCTCGCGCGAACGTGAGCGTCTCCGATGTTCCGACGATAGGCGTTGAGGAGGAATTCTTCCTCATCGACCCGGTAAGCCGCTTGCCGCAACCAGTCGGCGAACGCGTAGTCGCGGGCGCGAAGCACGCGATCGGCGAGTTGGTCTCCGGGGAGTTCACCCAGTGTCAGCTCGAGGTCAAAACGCCACCTTGCAGCACCGCCGCGCGACTGCGAGAAGAATTGATACGGCTGCGTACGGCCGTGGATACGGCAGCGGCGGCAGAAGGCGTCCGGATCTGCGCCTCTGGCACCGTCGTGCTCGACGACGGTATGCCTCCCGCCGTCGGAAGTCATCCGCGCTACCGGGCCGGGCTTGCGCAGTATCGCGCGATGATGGACGACTTCGCGCTGTCCGCCCTCCATGTGCATGTGTATCTGCCTGATCGAGGCATTGCGGTGTTGGTCTGCAACCACCTGCGGCCGTGGCTGCCCCTGTTCGTCGCGCTGAGCGCCAATTCACCCTTCCACCACGCCAAGGACACCGGCTATGCCAGCTGGCGGGCGGTGATTCGCAGCCGTTTTCCATGCCTGGGCCCTCCGCCATACGCTGAATCGCTGACGCGTTCCGAGGAGTTCGCCGAGGTGATCGCCGCCTCTGAGGCCATGCTCGACGTCGCGACCCCATTCTGGGATGTCCGCCTGAACCCGCGGCTACCGACGCTGGAAGTGCGCGCCATGGACGTCATAGCCGATGTCGACGACGCCGTCGCTGTCGCCGTATTGGTCAGAGCGCTCGTCGCCACCGCCACAACCCTGGCCATCGCCGGTGACCCCGGTCCGCGTATCAGCGCCGAAGTGCTTCGCAGCGCCTATTGGCGCGCCGCCCGCGATGGGTGGTGCGGAAGCGGTGTCGACGCGTTGACGGGACACATCCTCCCCACAGCCGCCCAGCTCGAAAATCTCGTCGCACACGCCGGGGCCGCGCTGGATGCCGCGGGTGACACGTCGGTCGTCGACGCGCTGCTGGACCGCCTGACGACACGCGGAACCGGTGCCGAGATGCAACGCGCATCCGCCCAGCGGCGAGGCACCCTCACCGACGTTGTCGACGATCTGACGGCGAGGACGGCGCGAAGGTGAGGACCAGGACATCGCGCCAGGCGGGCTCGTCGGGATCACGCGGCCGGATCGGCGAGACACCGTGCAGAGTCCTGCGGTCGTCACCCAGTAAGAGCGTGCCGGGCTCGTGCATCGTCGTCTCCATCAGGCAAGACCCTTCGCGGTCGCACACCGTGCTCGTACCGCCGATCGCGTTGTGGCGGTTGATCAGCAAGGAGCTGACCAGCGTGACACCGTCGCGATGCAAGCCCTCGGGCGTCGGATTGCCGCCTTCGGTCGCGGTCGCGACGACGCGAAAAGGCGTCACCTGGGCGTGCCATTCGTCGCAGGGATCCAGCTCGACGGCAAGCTCTCCCAGTAGCACGAGAAGGCCGCGCAACATCGGATCGGACATGAAGCTTTCGGTCAGGCCCAGAAACTGGCGCTCACGGTCGACATACAACGGGTTGGAGTCGTCGGGCTGGACGAATGCGCAAAGCGGCATCGGCTCCGCCGTCCGGTCCGCTGAGCTGTACACGTAGTGGCCATACCGTCGCAGGCGTTGCGTGCCGAGTTCTGCGGCATAGGGGTCGGGCACCAGCTCATCCCAGTGAGCACCGAAAAGGTGCCACGCCGCCGCATCGACGCCAAGGCATGCGTTCAACTCCGCGGGTGCCATCAGATAGATGCCCGTTTCGCGGAGGTGTCGGCGTGCCATCGTCATTGCCGGACTTGGGTACCCGGCCGTAGAGAGCTAATGCCGGCAGCGGCGAAATTGGGTCGCGGTCAGCTCAGCGCGCGGCGCAGCAGGTGCATCGCGACGGTGGTCGACCGTTCACGGACGTCGGACCGGTTACCGGGTAGCCGCATCCGGCGCACATCGGTAGTGCCGTCGGCGAGCTTCACGCAGAAACAGACCGTGCCCACCGGTTTGTCCTCCGAGCCGCCACCCGGCCCGGCGATTCCCGTGATCGCGACCGCGGTGTCGGCGGCGAACCGGCGCAACGCCCCCTCGGCCATCGCCTCGGCGACAATTTCCGACACCGCGCCGTGCGCTTCGATGAGTGCCGGGTCCACGCCGAGGAGTTCGGACTTGGCCTCGTTCGAGTAGGACACCACTCCTCCCGCGACGTACGCCGACGATCCGGGCAGATCCGTCAGCCGGGCCGCCACCAGGCCCGAAGTGCAGGATTCGGCGGTAGCGATCGTCCGTCCGGCCAGCAGCGCCGCAACCTGATCGTCGACGGTGGCGCCGTCCTCGGAGAAGATCTCGCCGCCATGGCGCTCGCGCAACAGTCCCATCAGGTCGGCGTACACGGTGGCGGCGTCCGGTTCGTAGCGGGTCACCATCTCGATTTCGCCGCGCCGCAGGCACGTGGTGATCTCGAGCCGTTCGAACCCGTCGACGTGCGCTTCGGCCTCGCGCAGCGTGTCGGCGAGCCCCGATTCCGGCAGACCGAACATCCGCACCATCTCCTGGTGGTACGTCGTCCGGCCGGCGATCGCCTCCTGCACCGCAGGCGTTTGCAGAGCCGACGGCCACATCGGCTGCAACTCGCGCGGCGGGCCTGGCAGCACGACGACCGTCGGTTTCCCCGGTACGACGACGCCCGGGGCGGTGCCGACCGGATGGATGACATGGGCACCCTCGGGTATCAGTGCCTGCTTGCGGTTGGCCGCCCGGACCGCCTCCAGATCCACGTTGGGGAAGCGCGCCATCAGGCGCTGCACGATGTCGGCGATCTTGACCTCGAGCTCGTTGTCCAACACCAACTCTCGGCCGCAGAACCGGGCCACCGTCGCGACCGTCATATCGTCGGCGGTCGGGCCGAGGCCGCCGCTCGTGACGATCAAGTCCACACCCTCGGCGGCGAGGAACCGCAGTTGCGCCTCGATGTCGTCCGGCCGGTCCCCGCAGATGGTGATGTGCGCGAGTTCGACACCGAGCTCGAGGAGTCGGTCGGCGATCCACGGCCCGTTGCGGTCGGTCACCCTTCCGGTGAGGACTTCGGTTCCGGTCACCACGATGCCCGCGCGTGCACTCACGCCGTACGACACTACGCATCTCGGACGTGGGACACGAAGGGCGGTAATGTCGTTCCGCATGACTGCGCCGAGGTCGTTGCGGGAACTCTTCGATCAGCTCGGCCTCGCCGAGGTCCCGTCGACCGACGACAGCGTGACCATGGAGATGCCCGTCGACGAGCGCACAATCAACACCGCTGGCGGACTGCAGGGCGGGTTGATCGCCACGATGGCCGACGTGACCGCGGGCCAACTCGCCGCCCGGGCCACGCCGTTCGGGCACGCTATCGCCACGACCGATCTCTTCATTCGCTATCTGCGGCCGATCAAGGTCGGGCCGGCCCGTGCGGTCGCGCGCATCCTGCGCACCGGCAAGCGGTCCGTCGTCGTGCAAGTGGACATCTACCGGGCCAACGACGACCAGATCGGTGCCACGGCGACGGTCAACTTCGCCGCCGTCGACTGAACTCCGACTCACCGAGCGTGGACTTGATGCACAACTTCCGGACCAAAGTGTGCGGGTAACCCACGTTCGGCGCGAATTAACCGATCGGCAGCTGCTTGTGCGGAACGTCGGTCACCAGTCCGCCGTCCATGATGAACTCGGCGCCGGTCGCGAACGACGACTCGTCGCTGACCAGGAACACCACGAACGGCGCGACTTCCTCGGACTGGCCGGGCCGGCGCAGCGGCGCGGTGACCATGTCGTCGGGGAAATGCTTCGTCATCGGGGTACGAATGAAGCCCGGATGAATCGAGTTGACCCGGATGTTCTTGGGGCCCAGTTCGATCGCCGCCGACTTGGCCAGACCGCGGACCGCCCACTTCGATGCGACGTACGGGTGCACCATCGGTGCGCCGCGCAGACCCTCGATGGACGACACGTTGATGATCGAGCCGCCACCCGCCTTCTTCATCTCTTCGACGACGGCCTGCATTCCGAGGAACGTGCCGGTCAGATTGACGTCGATGACCTTCTGCCACTTGGCCATGTCGAACTTGCCGATCTGGCCCAGCGCGACGATCGCGGCGTTGTTGACGAGCGCGGTCACCTTGCCGAACGCCTCGACGGCGACATTCACCGCCGCTTCCCATTGCTCGGCATCGGTGACGTCGAGGTGGACATAGCGCGCGGCGTCACCCAGCTCATCGGCCAGTACCTTGCCCTCGTCGTCGAGGATGTCCCCGATGACCACTTTGCCGCCCTCGGCGACCAGCGCCCTGGCATGAGCGGCGCCCATACCGCGAGCTCCGCCACTGATCAGTGCCACTTTTCCGTCCACGCGTCCCATGGGGCGTCAGGTTACCGCACCACCCGGAGGAACTAGAACCTGTTCCAATTTCGGAGGACAGCTTGCATACTGCTCGCCATGGCAATTCGCGTCGCGCTCCTCGGCACCGGCAACTGCGGCAGCCTGGCGCTGCGGCAATTGATCACCGACGCGCGCTTCGACCTGACCGGCGTATGGGTGTCGACCGACGCCAAGGTGGGCAAGGACGCCGGTGAACTCGCCGGACTGGATGTCTCCACGGGCGTCACCGCGACCAACGACCTCGAGGCCATCGCAGCCGCCAAGCCCGACTGCGTCGTCTACACCGCCATGGGCGACACGCGCCCCCGCGAGGCACTGGCCGACGTGCGCACGTTCTTGTCCGCGGGCATCAACGTCGTCGGGTCCAGCGTCGGCGCGCTCCAGTACCCGTGGGGACTGCTACCTGACAAGGCCATCCGGAAAGTGGAAGACGCTGCGCGCGAAGGAGATTCGACCGTCTTCTTCACCGGAGTCGATCCGGGCTTCTGCACCGATTTGCTGCCTTTCGCGCTGGCGGGCACGTGTCAGAGCATCGAACAGATACGCACGATGGAGATCGCCGACTACGCCACCTACGACGGTGAGACGGTGATGTTCGACGTGATGGGTTTCGGCAACGCCATCGGTGATCTGCCGATCCTGTATCAGCCCGGCGTGCTGTCCATCGCGTGGGGCACCGCCATCCGTCAGCTTGCCGCGGGACTTGGCATCGAGGTCGACGAGATCCGCGATTCCGTCGAACAGGAGCCGGCGCCCGAAGACTTGCATGTCGCTGTCGGCACGATCAAGAAAGGCACCGTCGCCGCGGTCCGCTTCCTGATCGAGGGCATGGTCGGCGGGAAGCCGGTGATCGTCGTCGAGCATGTGACGCGACTGGACCCCGAGCTGCGTCCGGACTGGGCCCAGCCCGCACATCCGGGTGGCTCGTATCGAGTCGAGATCACCGGTGAGCCGTCGTACTTCTGCGACATCGTGCCGATGAGCCGCAACGGCGGCGCCCCGTACGCGGCCATCCTGGCCGCTGCGGGCCGAATCGTGAACGCGATTCCCGACGTCGTCGCCGCGCCCGCGGGCATCCGGACCACGTTGGACATGCCGCTCGTGACCGGCAAGGGTGTCGTCACAGCGACGTAGGCTGGGGTCCGATGACCGCGCAGCCCGTGGCCGAAGACCCCACTGCCGAGATCGCCGCAAGTGAACCGGGGTCGCGCGTCGGTGCCTTTTTTGACCTCGACGGCACCCTGGTGGACGGGTTCACTGCAGCGGCGCACGCCAGTGACCGCTTCAAACGCAGGCAGGCCGGCATCGGCGAGATCCTGGGGGTCTTCGAAGCGGCGATGCGCTACCGAGTTCGCCGGATGCGGTTCGAACATCTGCTGACCAGGGCGGCGGGCTATCTCCGCGGCGAGAGGCTGGCCGACCTCGACGACGTCTGCGAGCGAATCTTCGTCGACAGTCTGGCCACCCGAGTCTTTCCGGTCATGCGCGAGATCGTCGCTGCGCATCAGGAACGCGGCCATAGCGTGGTGCTCACCACCTCGGCTGTGACCATCCACGCCAACCCGGTCGCCCGCTATCTCGAGATCGACCACGTGCTGTGCAACCACTTCACGCTCGACGGTGACGGCCGCCTGACCGGTCAAATCGAGAAACCCGTCGTTTGGGGGCGGAACAAGGCCAGTGCGGCAATGCGTTTCTGCGACGTCAATCAGGTTGACCTGCAACGTAGTTACTTCTACGCCGACGGCGACGAGGATGCTGTGTTGATGGCGATGGTCGGCAACCCCCGGCCAGTGAACCCGCGCCCGAAACTCGCTTCGCTGGCCGCCGAACACGACTGGCCGGTCCTTCGCGTCGTCGGCAACCGCGGGCGACGGCGCCCGTCGCTGCGCAGGTTCGTCGGCTACGACTGAACAGGAGCATCGGTGCCGGACAAATTCAATGACATCGCCGCGGTCATCGCGACCAGGGACTACGCCGCCTCCCGCGCCTGGTACGTCCGGGTCATCGGCCGCGAACCCGACCTGGAACCGATCGAAGGCGTCGGCGAGTGGCAGATCGCCGCGACCGCGTGGCTTCAAATCGTCGAGGATCACGACCGGGCGGGCAGGACCGCGGTGCGACTCGGGGTCGACGACCTAGGGGCGCAGATTTCGGCACTGGAGGCCGAGGGCATCGCGACCGGTGAACTCGTGGTGATCGCCGATTTGGTCAAGGTTGTCGACGTCGCCGATCCGGACGGCAACGAGGTGTCCTTCGTCGAGGACCTGACCGGCGAATAGCCCTCATCGGCCGGCAATACCCCCCGACTGGTCACAACCGCCCGGGCGACGTACTAAACTAGAACACGTTCCAATTCATGATCCGGGCCCATTGAGGAGCAGTCATGCGCACCCCCATCTGCGACGAACTCAACATCGAGTATCCGATTTTCGCCTTCACCCATTGCCGGGACGTGGTGGTCGCCGTCAGCAAGGCCGGCGGATTCGGTGTGCTCGGCGCGGTCGGCTTCTCCCCCGAGCAGCTCGAGATCGAGCTGAACTGGATCGACGAGAACATCGGTGACCACCCCTACGGTGTCGACATCGTCATCCCCAACAAATACGAGGGAATGGACTCGGCCGACCTCGACCCCGAGGTGCTCAAGAAGACGCTCAACGATCTGGTGCCGCAGGAGCACATCGACTTCGCGAAGAAGGTGCTGTCCGATCACGGCGTTCCCGTCGAGCACAGCGACGACGACGCACTGCAGCTGCTCGGCTGGACCGAGGCGACCGCCACCCCGCAGGTCGAGGTCGCGCTGCAGCACCCGAAGTGCACCCTGATCGCGAACGCGCTCGGCACCCCGCCCGCCGACATGATCAAGCACATCCACGACGAGGGACGTAAGGTCGCCGCGCTGTGCGGCTCGCCGTCGCAGGCGCGCAAGCATGCCGATGCCGGTGTCGACATCATCATCGCCCAGGGCGGCGAGGCGGGCGGACACTGCGGTGAGATCGGCTCGATCGTGCTGTGGCCGCAGGTTGTCAAGGAGGTCGCACCCGTTCCCGTGCTCGCCGCGGGTGGCATCGGCAGCGGTCAGCAGATCGCCGCGGCGCTGGCGCTCGGCGCGCAGGGCGCGTGGACCGGTTCGCAGTGGGTGGTGGTCGAGGAGTCCGAGCACACCCCGGTACAGCACGCCGCGTACGTCAAGGCCGAGAGCCGCGACACCGTGCGCAGCCGGTCCTTCACCGGTAAGCCCGCGCGGATGCTGCGCAACGACTGGACCGAGGCGTGGGAGAACCCGGACAACCCGAAGCCGCTCGGAATGCCGTTGCAGTACATGGTCTCCGGGATGGCGGTTGCAGCCACGCACAAGTACCCCAACGAGAGTGTCGACGTCGCGTTCAACCCGATCGGCCAGGTCGTCGGCCAGTTCACCAAGGTGGAGAAGTCGTCGGCCGTGATCGAGCGGTGGGTGCAGGAGTACCTCGAGGCGACCGCCACGCTCAACGAGCTCAACGAGGCTGCGTCTGTTTGATCGCCGCCGCGTGCGCCGGCTTTCTGATCGCCGTCTTGTGGATGGACCTGATGTTCGACAGCCAGGTCCTTCGACACCGCGGCGCTGACGTCCTGCCGGAGCCGGTGCTCGCGTCGATCTGCGGGTACTACCGCCGGGCCACGACGACATCGCGGCCGATGAGTTATCTCATCGCGCTGGTGATGGCGATCCTGCTGGGCGCGCTCGCCGTTCGATCCCTCACCGGTGACGATCCGTTGTGGCTGATCGCGACCAGTGTCGTGCTGGCGGGCTTTCCGATTGCCCTGGCGATGGCGCGCACGGTTCGCAGAGCCGTTCGCCTCGGGGCGCGCACCGATGATCGCGCCGAACAGTCGCGGTTGGCGCGGGCGGTGTGCGTTGACCACCTGGTGTGCCTGGCCTGCCTGTCGGGATTTCTTGCAGTCTGGCTGACGCTCGCGGGCTGAACCCCGGCATCTCGGCGTTGTTTTGGCCGGGCAATTATGTAAGGTGTCATACATAGCCAGCCGGACGGAGGTCCACGCGCATGGTCAGTCCCCGCGAGCGGATGGTTGTATCGGCCGCTCTCCTCATTCGCGAGCGCGGTGCCCACCCGACCGCCATCGCCGACGTGCTGGAGCACAGCGGAGCCCCGCGCGGATCGGCCTACCATTACTTCCCCGGCGGCCGCACCCAGCTGCTGTGCGAAGCGATCGACTACGCGGGCGAGTACATAGCGGCGAAGATCGCCCAAGCCGAATCCGGCATCGACGCACTCGACAGGCTGTTCGCCGACTATCGAAAGCAGTTGCTGAAAAGCGGCTTTCGCGCGGGGTGCCCCGTCGTCGCCGTGAGTGTGGAGTCGGGTGCCCCCGAGAAGCCCGACGCCGCCGCCGCGGTGATCGAGCGCGCGGCCGCGGCCTTCAGCCGATGGACGGACCTCATCACCACCCGCCTGATATCGGACGGCGTCCCCAAGAAGCGCGCCGCCGAACTCGCCATGCTGACCACCACGTCCGTCGAAGGCGCGATCGTCGTCGCGCGCGCATCTCGAGACCTCACGGCTCTCGACCTCGTTCATGGCCAGCTACGCGCCCTCGTACTGGCCGAGACCTCGGAAAGGAACTCCGGAGATGACTAGCGAAAACGTCGCCGCCGTAGCGGCTCCAGAAGATTGGCACCCGACCGCGTGCATCCTCTGCGAATGCAACTGCGGCATCGTCGTCCAACTCGACGGCCGCAAGCTGGCGAAGATCCGCGGCGACAAAGAGCACCCGGCCTCGCAGGGATACACCTGCAACAAGGCGCTACGACTGGACCACTACCAGAACAACCGCAGCCGGCTGACCTCTCCCATGCGCCGACGTCCCGACGGTAGCTATGAGGAGATCGACTGGGACACAGCGGTCACCGAGATCGCGGCGGGCTTCAAGCGCATCGCCGACGCCTACGGTGGCGACAAGATCTTCTACTACGGCGGCGGGGGGCAGGGTAACCATCTCGGCGGCGCGTACAGCGGCGCATTCCTCAAGGCGCTCGGCTCGCACTACCGTTCCAATGCGCTCGCCCAGGAGAAGACGGGCGAAGCGTGGGTGGACGCCCATCTCTACGGCGGCCACACGCGAGGCGAGTTCGAGCACGCCGAAGTATCGGTGTTCATCGGCAAGAACCCGTGGATGTCACAGAGTTTCCCGCGGGCAAGAACGGTGCTCAACGACATCGCCAAAGACCCCGAGCGCGCCATGATCGTCATCGACCCGGTGATCACCGACACCGCGAAGATGGCCGACATTCACCTGCGCGTGCGACCAGGAACCGACGCGTGGGCGTTGGCGGCGCTGGCCGCTGTGGTCGTGCAGGAAGACTTGTGCGACAAGGAGTTTCTAGCCGACCACGTCAACGGTGTCGACCCCGTGCTGGAAATCCTGCGCACTGTCGACGTCGCCGACTATGCGCTGAGGTGCGGCGTCGACGAGGAATCGATTCGCGCGGCGGCGCGACGGATCGGCGCCGCGACTAGCGTGTCCGTCTTCGAGGACCTCGGCGTCCAACAGGCCCCCAACAGCACACTGTGCTCCTATCTCAACAAGCTGCTCTGGATCCTGACCGGAAATTTTGCGAAACGCGGTGCCCAGCACCTACATTCGTCGTTCGGCCCACTCTTCCGCCACACTCCCGACGTCGGCCGCACACCGGTCACCGGCGCCCCCATCGTCGGCGGGCTGATCCCCAGCAACGTCATACCCCAGGAGATGCTGGGCGATCATCCGGACCGGTTCCGAGCCATGGTCGTGGAGAGCAGCAATCCCGCCCACTCGCTGGCGGATTCCAACGCGTGCCGCGAGGCGTTCAGCGCGCTGGAACTGATGGTGGTGATCGACGTCGCGATGACGGAAACCGCACGCCTGGCCCACTACGTGCTGCCGGCGGCATCGCAGTACGAGAAGGCCGAGTCGACCTTCTTCAACCTCGAATTTCCCCACAACACCTTCCATCTGCGGCACCGATTGATGGAGCCCCTCGAGGGAACCCTGCCCGAGCCGGAGATCTGGGCCCGTCTGGTGAGGGCGCTCGGCGTGGTCGACGACGAGGAACTCGAACCGCTGCGGCGCGCCGCAGCCGAAGGTCGCGAAGCATTCACCGTTGCCTTCCTGCAGGCTGTCGGCGCCAGTCCGATGCTCGGCAAGGTCCTCCCCTACGTGCTGTACGAAACGCTGGGACCGACTCTGCCCGAAGGGCTTTCGGGAGCCGCGGCACTGTGGGGGCTCGCCCAGAAGGCGGCCATGACCTATCCCGAAGCGGTGCAACGGGCCGGGCACGCCGACGGCAACGCGCTGTTCGACGCAATCTTGTCGAGCCGCTCCGGCGTCACGTTCACGGTGCACGAGTACGACGACGACTTCGCGTTGATCACGCACGCCGATAAGAAGATCGCGCTGGCGATGCCGGAGATGCTCGACGAGATCCGCGGTCTGTCCGACGTGCATCCGCACTTCACGACACCCGACTTCCCCATCGTGCTCTCCGCCGGCGAACGTCGCGCCTATACGGCGAACGACATTTTCCGCGACCCGACGTGGCGCAAGCGCGACGCCGACGGCGCGCTGCGGGTCAGCCTCGAAGACGCCGAGGCACTCGGCCTGGTCCACGGTGCACGAGCCCGCATCACCACCGCGGCTGGCAGCGCGGAAGCGAGCGTCGAGATCAGCGAGGCGATGCTGCCGGGCCACGCGTCACTGCCCAACGGATTCGGTCTCGACTTCGTGGACGGGGAGGGCAGGGAACACGTTCCTGGTGTGGCGCCGAATGCGTTGACGTCGTCTGACTGGCGTGATGCGTACGCCGGCACGCCCTGGCACAAACATGTCCCCGCTCGTATTGAAGCGGTACCCACGAGGATCGCAGCGGTGAGCACCGCCTAGTCCGCCAGCAGACGCCCGGTAGCTCGTTCAAGAACCTGGCGCCGACTGCTCGTCCCGTGGTCGGCGGCGATGAAGTGGTTGGCAATCGCCAGGGAGAAGGCGAGCATGGCGCGCGCCTCGACATCGTCGGCGTCATCGTCGAAGGTGCCGATCAGCGCGCGCAGGTACTCCATTCGCCGGTTGTCGACGCGCCGTAGCCGTTTGGCGACCGACTTGTCGCGGCGCGCCCAGTCGCGCACCGCGAGGTCAATCGGCAGTAGCTTCTTGGAGAAGGTGAGCATGCCCGCCCTGCGCACCTTGTCCCGCGCATCGCCACCTTCGGCCTCCACCCGGTCGAGCACCTCGTCGGTGCTGCGGTGCTCCCACTCTTCGAGCAGCGCATCGAGAAAGGCTGCCCTGCTGTCGAAGTGGTGGTAGAAGCCGCCGCGGGTGACTTCCAGCGATTTCGCGAGCAGGTCTACCCGCACCGCATCCGGTCCGCCCGCCGAAAGCGCTTGCAGCCCGGCGTCGACCCACGTGCCGCGGGGCGTGCGGGTTCTGGCGACCATGATCCTCCAGCTGCGTCATCGGGGCTTGACCACCGCGGTCAACCAAGCATACAGTACTGTATGTTTGATTCCGCGATACTCGACAAGAGCGAACATGTTAAGCGGCCGTGGCGAATCCACGACCTCGCCAAGGATTTTCAGGTTCTCGATGTGTGGGCACTACCCACACCCGGTGGTGACGGCGACTTCACACAACTGGTCGACCTATGGTCGACGTTCGATCCGCGAAAGTCCTCTCCCGTCGTGCGGCCCCTCTTCGCCATTCGGTGGACCCTCGGCCGGGTACTCGGCCTCGACCGACCCGACACGGGTCTGGGCGCACGCGTCGAGACGTTGCGGGACCGGCTTCCAGACGACTTGCGCGACGCCCGAAACGAACTCGCGAGAGACGGGTCTCCATTCAGCCCGCTGTACCTCACCGACGATGAGTTCGCGATGGAGATCGCGAACCAGACGGTGCACGGTGTCCTGCATGTCGGGTGGGTGCCCGACGCAGCCGGAGGCTCGCGAGGATTTCGAGGACAGATGGCCGTTCTGGTCCGGCCCAACGGCGCACTCGGTGGCGTGTATATGGCGGCGATTGCTCCGTTTCGCCACCTGATCGTCTACCCGCTGATGATGCGCGACATCGGTCGAGCCTGGCGGGAGCGCCGCAGCGGGTCCGCTCCTTCTCAACGGGGACTTCGGTGAAGCGCGCCGCGACCGCCCAATCCGTCGCCCGTCAGATCACGCCGCCTCCCGGCACCCGATCGGCGAGCACGCTCGGCCGCGTCGACTATGACGATGCGTTCGTCGTCGACGTCTGCGAGCCGTCCGCTCGATCCGCCGAGCAGTGGATGCGCATGATCTTGGAAGGCGCGTCCACAGCGGTGAGGTTGCAGCTGATGTCCGGCTGGTCTGCACTCGGCCTCAGGGTGGGCCTGTCAAGCGCAGACCGATCGGTGCTCGGCTGGCAGATCCGCAGGGCAGACTCGGATTTCGTACTGCTGGGGGTTGAGTCACGAATCGGTATGCCCGGGGAGCTGTTCTTGAGGCGTGAGACCGACCGCTTGCTTTTTGCCACCTTCGTGCGCCACGACAATGCGTTGGTTCGCGCGCTTTGGGCGCGCGTGGTGCCCACTCATGTACGGATGGTGCAGGAACTGCTGGCAAGGGTCGGCAGCGACGTCCGATCCTGACCGCTACGGAGTCGGCGGCGCAGGCGCCGGCGCGGGCGCAGACGCAGCGGGAGGCGCGGGAGCAGTAACCGGTGGCGGTGTGGCATTGGCATTCATCGGCCGCTGCGTCAGCAGGAGCAGAGCGTCCTTACCACTCACCTCCTGCGTCTGAACCGCGTGCCAGAGGTCGCGGAGGTAGGAACCGCCGGCGCTCGGTTGCGGGGTCATGCTGGTGCCCGGCGGCAGGTTCTCGGGGCTGGCCAGGTGCGGGACCTCCGCGGGCGGTCCGGCATCGCCCGGGGCGGCAGCGGCGGCCGGCGAGGCGGGCGTTTCCGGTGCAGCCGGAGCGGGGGCAGC